>CAVXNM010000018.1:0-90860 GCA_963763115.1 uncultured Gammaproteobacteria bacterium | reverse complement strand
CGCCCTGGGCGGCCACCGTGTGCGAACGCGTCGGAAACACCTTGGAGACCACCGCGACATGGGCCTCGGCGCTGGCGAGTTGCAGTGCGGCGCGCAACCCGCCGCCGCCGGCGCCGATAATCAGGGTGTCGAATTTGCGGCGGGTGATATCCATGGGTCTATCAGGCGTTCAACAACAGCAGGCGCACGGCCCACAGGCCGCTCGCCGCGAGCAGCACACCGCTCAGCACGAGCAGCAGCAGGCGCAGGCCCAGCGCGTGAATGTAATCGAGGATGATGTCGCGCACGCCGACCCAGCCGTGCAGCACCAGCGCGAGCATGAAACCGGCGCCTGCAAGCGCCACGGCCGGGTGCGCGAGCCAGGCGCGCCACGCGTCATAGCCGTGACTTTCCCGGGTCAGGAAATGGATGACGAGATACACCAGGAAGCCGGCGAGGTAAACCGCGCTGAAGCGCTGAATAAGCCAGCCGCGCAGCGCGTGGGTCTGCCGGCTCATACGATCCACCCGATGTAGGCCAGCACCAGCAGCAGCGCCAGCCCGTTGACCGCCCAGGCGGAGCGGCGCGCCGCGGTCCGCTCGACGCCCAGCCCGAGATCGATGAGGAGAAAGCGCAGGCCGGCGAACAGGTGATGCACCAGCGACCAGACGATGACCACCGAGGCCAGCCGCACCCAGATGCAATCCAGCCACGCCCGCGCGTCGGCATAGCCTGCCGGATTGCGCAGTGACAGGTCCAGCCAGTAGACCAGCACCGGAAACGACAGAAACAGCAGCAGGCCCGAGATGCGATGGGCGATGGAGGTGACGGCGCCGACCGGAAAGCGGATCCGGAGAAGATTGAGGAAAACAGGCGCTGATCGCTGGTTTTGCATGGTCGGCATCGATGGTGGCTGCTTTTATACCACCGCCCCGCGGTGAACACCAGACACGGGGCGTTTGCCGGATGAAAGGCTGACAGGCCACGCGGGTTCAACTAGAATTTTCATTTACCCGAAAAGGCCATATGATGAAAAACCTCTGGAAAAACTTTCTCGGCGACGATGTCGGTGCCGAATTCACGGATGACATCGCGGTTCATTACGGCAACCCGGAGCGTGAACTGGAAATCGCCGTCACCGGACTGGTGTTCGCCGACCTGGGCCACCTGGGCGTGATCTCCGTTCACGGCAAGGACGCTGCCGAGTTCCTGCAGGGCCAGTTCAGTAATGATGTCAGGGAGGTGGATGAAAGCCACAGCCAGCTGAGCGCCTATTGCACGCCGAAGGGGCGCATCCTCGGTCTGTTCCGCCTGTTCCGGCGCGGCGACACCTATTACCTGCGGCTCCCGCTGGACACTCTCGATGCCGTCCTGGAGCGCGTGCGCCGCTATGTCCTGCGTGCCGAGGTCACCCTGGAGGATGCCACCGATAATTTCATCCGCATCGGCGTCACCGGCAAGGAGGCCGCGGAGGAGCTTTCCGCCGTCATTGGCAATCTGCCGGAACAGGCGGGCGCGGCGGTCACGACCCGGGACCTGACGGTGCTGCGGGTACCCGGTGTCCATCCCCGCTTCGAAGTGTATGCGCTGTCATACGATGCCGCGCGGAGTCTCTGGGATACGCTGAACGTGCGCGGGGCACCGGTCGGCCTGCCCGCCTGGCAACTCACCGAGGTCCAGGCCGGTCTGCCGAATGTCTATGCGAGCACCGCCGAGCTATTCCTGCCGCAGATGCTCAACCTCCAGCTCATCGACGGGGTAAATTTCCGCAAGGGCTGCTATCCCGGACAGGAAATCGTGGCGCGCACCCAGTACCTGGGCGCACTGAAGCGAAGAATGTATGCCGGACGCATCGCGGCGGATACCCAGCCGTCGCCTGGTGATGCCCTGTATACCCCTGACGACAGCGTGCAGGCGGCCGGTCAGCTCGTCGATGCCCGGCCCCATCCCGACGGCGGCTATGCCGCGCTCGCCGTAATCCAGATCAGCGCGGCAGAAGCTGGCGATCTGCATCTCGGCTCCAGCGACGGCCCGACGGTCACCCTCGAGGCACTGCCCTACCCCTTCGCCGACTGATTCAAGATCTGTCCCCTCTTTCCCCTTGGTGGCTAGTCTCATGGACTGTTTTCGAGCCAGCGCGTAACCTCGGCCAGCAATTGCGTCTCCTCGCCGTCGAAGAAATGGTCCGCCCCGGGCACCATGATCTGCTGATAGCCGGGATTGCCCGCGGCGGCCTTGCGGCGGTCCGGCGCCGTCTTGATAACACTCTCGAGGTCATTTTCGCCATAGAGATCCAGGATGGGCAGCTTGATGTCCTGCAGGAACTGGAGCGGACTGACGTCGTCCGGCACATCGTCATAGTACGCCGTTGGCGCCGATCAGCACCAGCGAGATGACCGGAACGCCGTCATGGGTCGCGGCATAAGTACAGTGACATCGGCGCCGCCGCGGCTGTGGGCGATGAGGGTGACCGGTGTCATGCCCTTGCCTTCCAGCCAGGCGAGCGCGGACTGAAGTCGGTCGCCGCCCTCGCGCAGCAGCGCCACTTGTCCCGCCGTGTCGATCCCCTCCGGAGGCAGCGGCATCTGCATGACAGACTCTGCCACCCTTGTTCCGACAGCCCGCTGCGCAGCGGCTGAATGACCTGCGGCCAATCCGGGTGGGCGCCGATTCCGTGCACCAGCAGCGCCGTTCCCCTGGGGGATGCAGTTTCCGCCGGAGTGTAAATCGCAAGAAAGCGGTGACCATCCGCCTCCAGCCAGATGGGCTCACCGACAATGAGCTGGTCGGTGATCTGGTTAGCCCAGCGCTGTTCCTTGGCGGTATCGGATACGCTATCTGCCCGGGTAACCGGAACCAGCAGCAGCGGCAGGATCATAACGATGACAAGACGAGCTAATGCAGGCATCACGATTTCTCCTGGTGTCAACGGGTCGAAAGTCCGCGCCGGTACTCGCCGAAGTGGCAACGCGGCATGGATAACGGTAACCATCATACCCGGCCGATCCACAGGTAATTTCCATATAAATTACCATGTTTATAGGGGCTGCCTGAATATCAGTCAATGACCACCACAACGACAAAACGCCGGCCGGATGGTGCATCACCGGAACTCAACTGCCGTAGAATGGTCTCAGTTTGTACCCTGTCTTCACAATCAAGAGCGCAAGACACATCATGAACAAGCCCCTATTGCTGGCGGGAGGAACCGGTGCCATTCTGGCGCTAATGGCGCTTCTTATGATCGCCGGAAACACCACTGAACCAGACCCGAAGGACGTGACTGCCATGAACGGTAAACCAGCCGAGAAGACTTCAACTGCCGCCACGCAGGCCGGGTACCATAAACCCAGCGATGAGGAGTTGCAGAAACGACTGACACCGCTGCAATACGAGGTCACCCAGCAGGAAGGCACGGAACCGGCCTTCCGCAATGAATACTGGGACAACCACGAGGAGGGCATTTATGTCGACATCGTCTCGGGTGAGCCGCTGTTCAGTTCCCGTGACAAGTTCGAGTCCGGCACGGGCTGGCCAAGCTTCACCCGGCCGATTTCGGAGACCTCTATCGTCGAACACACGGACAGGCGGTTTTTCATGAAACGGACCGAACTGCGCAGCAGCGCGGCGAATTCGCACCTCGGGCATGTATTCGACGACGGCCCGCAACCGACAGGTCTGCGCTATTGCATCAACTCTGCCTCGCTGCGTTTCATCCCCAAGCAGGACCTGGAGAAGGAAGGTTACGGCGAGTATCTCAAGCTGTTTGAGTAGCCACCGGCAGGCGACTCAGCGCAGCGCCTGCTCCGCCGCCTTGACGGTCTGTTCGATGAGTGTTGCGATGGTCATCGGACCGACGCCGCCGGGTACCGGTGTATAGGCGGCGCAGCGGTGGATAACGGCAGCCAGCTCGATATCGCCCACACCGCCCGGGTGATAGCCGGCATCGACCACCACGGCGCCCTCGCGTATCCAGTCACCCTTGATGAATTCCGGCCGTCCGACGGCGCCGACGACGATATCCGCCTCCCCGATGAGGGCTGGGAGATCCCGGGTGCGCGAGTGGCAGATGGTCACGGTGGCATCGGCGTTCAGCAGCATCATCGCCATCGGCTTGCCGAGGATGGGACTGCGGCCGACGACGACGGCGCGCCGGCCGGTGAGGGGGATTTCGTAATGCGCCAGCAGTTTCATGATGCCGGCGGGCGTCGCCGACCCGTAGGCCTGCTCCCCCATCGCCATCCGGCCGAATCCCAGCGTGGTGACGCCGTCCACATCCTTTGCCAGCGCGATGGCATCGAAGCAGCGGCGCTCGTCGATCTGTGCCGGTACCGGATGCTGCAGCAGGATGCCGTGAACATCCGGGTTGGCGTTCAGCTCATCGATGCTGGCAAGCAGTTCCGCCGTGGTGGTGACCCCGGAAAGATCAACACGCAGGGAGTCCATGCCCACGCGCCGGCAGGCATTGCCTTTCATCTTGACGTAAGTTTCGGAGGCCGGATCGTTGCCGACGAGCAATGTCGCAAGGATCGGCGTCCTGCCCTGTGACGCAGCCTTTAACCGTGCCACGCGCCCGGCGAGGCTTGCCTCCATCTGCCTGGACAGGGTCTTTCCGTCGAGAACTATCGCTGACATGGGTGTTTCCTCTGAAAGAAATATACTCACCGCAGAGACGCAAAGATCGCGAAGAAACTTATTAACAAAATCAAACTAAACGATTTTATATTCTATGTGTCTTTGCGGTTAACATGGCTCAAATGGACTGACAATCGGTCAGTTTGCCCGATGCGGCAAATCGACATGATGGTCACTTCTAGTCGGGTAATGTAGCCAACGCATCCGATCAATTACGACGATGCGGCATACACCGCGCGCGCCGCCTCAACCGCGACACCCGGATTGATCAGCGCCTTCATGCCGGTGAGCACCGCATCGAGCGCACCCAGGCAGAACAGCACATTGGTACGGTTGCTGGCATAGCCCATCAGGCCGATGCGCCAG
Source organism: uncultured Gammaproteobacteria bacterium (assembly GCA_963763115.1). Taxonomy (GTDB): domain Bacteria; phylum Pseudomonadota; class Gammaproteobacteria; order UBA9214; family UBA9214; genus CAVQCA01. The sequence continues at coordinate 85,880 of CAVXNM010000018.1, read as the reverse complement.
ATGCGTCCGGCCATGGCGCCCAGCCCGGCGCCGATTTCGAGGTTGTATTCCGCGAGCAGCATGCCGCGGACCGCGGCTTCATCGACGCCCGCGGGCACGGACACCGCATTCAGCTGCGGCAGGCGCTGGTCTTCCGGCACCACGAATTCCAGCCCCATGGCCTCGATGCCGGCCTTGAGCGCCTCGTGATTCTTCCGGTGGCGCGCCCAGGAATTCTCGATACCCTCTTCCCTGAGAATCACCAGCGCCTCGTGCAGGGCATAGAGCGTATTGACCGGCGCTGTGTGATGGTAGGTCCGCTTGCCGCCTCCGCCCCAGTAACCCAATACCAGGTTGATATCCATGAACCAGCTTTGCACACGCTGCTTGCGCGTGGTGATGACATCGAGTGCGCGCTGGCTGAAGGTAACCGGCGACAGGCCGGGCACGCAGGACAGGCATTTCTGGGAGCCGGAGTACACCGCGTCCAGCCCCCACTCATCGACCCGGAGCGGCGAACCGGCAAGCGAGGTGACCGTGTCCACGATGGTCAGGCAGTCATGGCGGCGGGCGATTTCCGCCAGCGTTTTCGCATCCGAAATGGCGCCGGTCGAAGTCTCGGCATGTACGAAGGCGAGAACCCGTGCATCCGGGTTGGCCTTGAGCACGGCTTCCATTTTGTCGGGATCTACGGCCGTGCCCCAGGCATCCTCGACCGGGATGGCGGTGCCGCCGCAGCGTTCGACGTTTTCCTTCATGCGCCCGCCGAAGACACCGTTTACGCAGACAACCACCTTGTTGCCCGGCTGCACCAGATTGACGAAGCAGGTCTCCATGCCCGCCGATCCCGGTGCCGACACCGGCATGGTCAGCGGGTTGCCGGTCTGGAAGGCATAGCGCAGCAGTTCCTTGAGCTCCTCCATCATGGTGACGAAAGCCGGGTCGAGATGCCCGATGGTCGGGCGCGACATCGCCTCGAGAATGCGCGGATTTACATCGGAGGGACCCGGCCCCATCAAGGTACGCACCGGGGGATGAAAGGATGTGATGCTCATGGTTGCCTCGGGTTCCGGAAGGTCAGTCTGATCGTCAACTGAACGCGGCGCAGTTTATCACGTCGCGCGCGGCCCGCCCTACCCTGCAGGCCGGCGGATGTCGGCCGGTAGACGCCGGAGTTTCAATTGACCGGTCAATCATCGTGCGACTTGCCGGGTAGCCGTATCCGCCGGGTAGAGGAAGCAACGCACCCGGTGATCGCCGTCGCCGGATTCCCCGGGATAACGTTCCCGGCAGGCTGGCATAACGGCGGGGCAGCGCGGATGAAAATGGCAACCCCGCGGCGGATTGGCCGGCGACGGCAGTTCCCCCTCCAGGCGGATCACCCGGCGTTCGCTGTCGGCCTCGATCCTCGGCACGACAGAGAGCAGTGCTTGTGTATAGGGGTGCAGCGGGTGCTTTAGCACCTCGGCGACCGGTCCCTCCTCGACGATCCGCCCCAGGTACATGACCGCGACGCGGTCGGCAAGATAGGCCACCACCGACAGGTTGTGTGTAATGAACAGATAGGACAGGCCTAGCCGGTTCTGCAGGTGCTTCAGCAAGTTCAGGATCTGCGCCTGCACCGAGACATCCAGCGCGCTGGTAGGTTCGTCGCAGATCACCAGACGCGGATCGACCGCGAGCGCCCTGGCGATGCAAATGCGCTGGCGCTGTCCACCGGAGAATTCATGTGGGTAGCGTTTCACCTGCTCCGCCGTCAGCCCCACCTGACCGAACAGTTCAGCGACGCGCCGGCGACGCTCAATCCTTGAACCACCGATGTCCTGGACGATCATCCCCTCCTCCACGATATCGCCCACCCGCATGCGCGGATTCATGGAGGAATACGGATCCTGGAAGATGAACTGAAAATCGCGGCGGCGCCGGCGCAGCCGTTCACCCTTGAGGCGCGTCAATTCGATACCTTCAAAGCGGACGCTGCCCGCCGTGGGACGCAGCAGCTGAAGAATAGCCTTGCCCACAGTGGTCTTGCCGCAGCCAGACTCGCCCACCAGGGCCAGGGTGCGTCCCTGCGGAATGGCAAGCGAGACCCCATCCACCGCATGGACGTGGCCGACCACGCGCTTGAATACGCCGCGGTGGATGGGAAAGTGCAGCTTCAGATCGCGCACGTCGAGCAGCGTGCCGCCGACCGCATCGACGACATCTGCATGCCGTGTGGGCGAGCGTTCCCGGGCAACAGCCGCGGGGGCCTGCACCGAGGGGTCCGCGAGGTGGCAGCGCACGTGATGGCGCTCACTTCCCAGGTTCCAGGACGGGACATGGCTGCGGCAGTAGTCCCAGACGCGGTCGCAACGGTCGGCAAAGCGGCAGCCGCTGAACTCGTGGTCGAGATGCGGTACGTATCCCGGGATGGTCGACAGGGCATGCTCGCGCTTGCCGACGTCCGGCAGCGATTCGAACAGCCGCCGGCTGTAGGGATGCTGCGCCCCGGCATAGAAACCGCTGCGCGTCGCTTCCTCCACCAGTTGACCGGCATACATCACGGCCACGCGCTCGGCCATGCCCGCCACGATGCCGAGATCATGGCTGATCAGCAGAATGGCCATGTGGGTGTCGCGCTGGAGCTGCTGCAGCAGCTCCAGCACCTGCGCCTGGATGGTGACATCGAGCGCCGTGGTCGGTTCGTCGGCGATCAGCAAATCGGGTTCGCCGGCCAGCGCAATCGCGATCATGACGCGCTGCTTCATGCCCCCGGAGAGCTGGTGCGGATATTCCATCTGGCGGCGTTTGACATCCGGTATCCCCACGGCATCGAGCAGTTCCAGGACCCGCGCGCTGGCGACGCGCCCTTTCATGCCATGGTGCTGGCGCAACGTCTCGCCGATCTGGTCGCCGATGGTGAGCACCGGATTGAGCGAGGTCATCGGTTCCTGGAAGATCATGGCGATACGCCTGCCGCGCACGCGGCGCATCTCGACTTCCGGCAGCGTGGTCAGGTCCTCACCGTCGAGATACACCTGCCCGCCGGTGATGCGTCCGGCCGGCTGCGGCAGGAGGCGCAGCATGGCCAGCGCGGTCATCGATTTGCCGCAGCCGGACTCGCCCAGCAGTGCGAAGGTCTCGCCCCGGTTGATCTCGAAGCTGACCCCATCGACAGGCCGCACAGCCCCCTCCCCGACGCCGAGGCGCACCGCGAGGTTTTCCAGTCTGATCAAGGGCTGTGACATCGTGCCATGTGTCCGAACTTATATAATCACCGCAGAGACGCTGAGGACGCGGGGGAACATCAGAATCATAATGACTTCATAAACCATAACTGCCCGACTGTATCTGTTATCGGGACTTTGGTTTGACAATATGTTAACTCTGCGTCCTCTCGGCAATTCCTCCCTGCATTGCTCTATCTCCTGCATCCATGCAGTCGTGCGTCTCTGCGGTTAGATCATCTTTCAGCGTTCATGCAGCCGCGGATCGAAGGCATCACGCACGGCATCCGAGAACAGGTTTGCCGCCAGCACCAGGGCGAACATGAGCAGGAAGGCCGAGAGCAGCGACCACCACACCACGGGTTCGCGCGCCATCTCCAGGCGGGCACTGTTGATCATGTTACCCCAGCTGTTCATGGTTGGATCGACACCGACGCCCACGTAGGAAAGCACCGCCTCGGCCAGCACCAGACCGCTGAAGTCCAGCACCACCGTGATCAACACGACGTGCATGACATTCGGCAGGATATGCTGCGCGATGATCCTGGCGTGCGATGCCCCGTAGCTCACGGCCGCCTGGATGTATTCCGACTCGCGCAGCTTGAGCGCCTCGCCCCGCAGCAGCCGGCACAGGCCGGTCCAGCTGGTGATGCCTAGAATGATACACAGAAACAGCAGGCGGATATCGGCCCGCTCCACGGTGGTTTCGAACTGCTCGGGATGATTGGCGATGTAGACCTGGAGCATCAGGATAGCCGCGGCGATCAGCAGCACATGCGGGATGGAGTTCAGCGTGGTGTAGAGATACTGGATCACGTCATCGATCCAGCCGCGCGCATAGCCGGCCAGGATCCCCATGAAGATGGCGAACGGCAGCATGACCAGCGTGGTCAGGGTGCCGATCACCAGTCCGGTGCGGATGCTTTTCAGGCTCTGGTAGAACACGTCCTGTCCGACCTTGTCGGTGCCGAAGACGTGATAGGCCGCGGCAAAGTTCACGGCCAGGAAGAACAGCAGAAGCAGCACATTGACGGTGATCCAGATCACCACCCAGGGCGCCGCGCGGCGACGCGACAGGCTCTCGCGCAGGACCTCACGCAGCGACCACTGGAGGCGGCGTGCCTGCCGCCAGGCCATGCCCGCGAGCAGCAGCGCACTCACCAGCACGGTTTCCAGCAACGCCGTGGCGGCGCGGCGCAATACATCCGGGCGGAAATCACGTGCGGGATCGCGCAGCTGCCGGCCGCCGTATTCGAGGCGCAGGTATTCCCGGGTCTGCACCCCGTTAGCCTGCTGCACGGCTTCCCTGGTGTACAGACGGGTCGCCATCGGTGCCGAGTAGGTTTTCTCGCTCTGGGTGCGCACCGGGCCGAGCAGGTAATCGAGCACGCTCAGGACCTCGACGGCGTAATGCACCTCCCCGTTCGCGCCGTTGTCCGGCAGCGGTAGGCGAAAATGCAGCGAATCCAGCAGGCCGATCAGCACGTAGGCCAGCAGGATCACGGCCGAAGCCGCGGCCAGCCAGTGGGAGAATACCTGCCGCCAGGGCGCGCGCAGGTGCGGCTGCCGGCGCGCGTAGAAGACAAACACCAGCACCACGGCTACCAGGAGATAGAGCAGCGCATCCGTCCACAGCACGACCGGGCGGATCATGACAGCCGCACCCGCGGGTCGACCACGGTATAGGCGACATCCACCAGGATCAGCCCGATGATGTAGAGCACCGAACCGAGGAACACCATGGCGCGAACGATGGCGAAATCCTGGCGGTTGATGGCGTCGATGGTGTAGCTGCCGAGTCCCGGGATGGCGAAGAACGATTCCAGCAGCAGGCTGCCCAGGAACAGCAGGGGCAGGACCGCGACCACGCCGGTCACGATCGGTACCAGGGCGTTGCGCAGCACATGGCGGAACAGCACGCGCGCCTCGTTCAGCCCCTTGGCGCGCGCGGTGCGCACGAAATCCTTGCCGGCCTCTTCCAGGAAGAACGAGCGGTACAGGCGCGACCCGGTGCCGATGCCGCTGGCCACCCCGATGATCACCGGCAGCACCAGGAACTTGATGGCGTTCAGGCCGGTGTCATAGCCCGAGATTGGCATCAACCGCAGCAGCTTCCCCAGCAGGAACTGGCCGCCGATGATGTAGAACATGGCCGAGACGGACATCAGGATGACGCACAGGACCACGCCGGAAACATCGACATAGGTGCCACGGAAGAAGGCCATGAGCAGGGCGAAGGTGATCTCGATGAGCAGCCCCACCAGCAGGACCGGGATGGCGATCGCCAGACTCGGGATCATGCGCTGGCGGATGTCGCGGCCGATGTCGCGGTCGTCATCCGAGCGGCCGAAATCGAAGGCGAACAGACGCAGCGATTTCTCGAAGAAAATGGTATCGGTCAGCCGGCCGGCGGCGTTTGCGTCCGCATTGTAGAGCAGCGGTTTGTCGTAGCCACGCTCTGTCTTCCACTTGTCTATGGCTTCGGGTGTGACGCGCTTGACGCCGAGGTGCAGGCGCGCCATGTCATCTGGTGAGTTGACCACGAAGAACAGGTAAAAGGTGAGCAGGTTCACCCCGATCAGGATCGGGATGGCATAGGCGAGGCGTCTGACGAGATAGGCGAACATCAGCGTTCGGTCTGCCGGGCCGGCCGCTGCTCCCGGCGCCGGTAACTGATCAAGGCCGGCAGCACGACCAGCAGGATCAGAACGACAAATACGATGATCGGCCAGAGCACGGGGCGGTTCCACTCGGCCTGCAGGGCGGCGCGCCGGACGGGATCAATGCGGCGGTACTTGAGGGCGTTGTTCGCCATCAGGTTGGGGGTGAAATTCCGGTACCAGCTGTGGATCAAGCTGAACTGCTTGGGATGGAAGCCCCACAACCACGGGGCATCCTGGTGCAAGATGGCCACCATGCGGTCGATGATGGCCTGGCGCTCGGGGCCGTTCTCCATGTTCTTCATGCGTTCGAACAGGCGGTCGAACTCTGGATTGTGATAATTGGAGGCGTTCTCGCCGCCGTGTTCGGCCTTGCCGTTGGGTCCGTAGAGCAGGAACAGGAAGTTCTCCGGATCCGGGTAATCTGCATTCCAGCCCCACTGGTAGATCTGCGCCGCACCCTTGAGCATCTTTTCCTGGAAGCGGTTGTAGTCGGTGCCGCGGATCACGAGTTGTATGTCCAGTTTCGCGAACTGCTTGTGCATCCAGTCGAGCCGTGCCTTGTCGTCGGGTCCGGTGGCCGTGGTGTCGAAATAGAGCACCAGCGGCTTGCCGGTCCTGATATCACGTCCCTCCGGATAACCGGCTTCGGCCAGCAGGCGGCGTGCGACCTCGATGGGTTTGCGCCGTGGACCTTCGGGTGTCAGATCATAGACCTCGGTGTCGGCCCCGGCATCACCTTCCACGAAACCGAAGATCCCGGGGGGAATGGGACTCTGCGCAGGTATGCCTCGTCCGTTCAGGAAGATGGAAATGTATTCCTCGAAATCGACGGCAATGGCAATGGCCTGACGCAGCTTGCGGGCCTGTCCGGAATAGCCGCCGACCACGGGATCCAGCATGTTGAAACCGGTGTAATAGATGGAGGCGGCAACGGCGGTTTGCAGCCCGATGCCCTGTTTGCGCATCGCTTTGGTCAGTGACACCTCGCCGCCGGCGCCGACGCTGATGGCCTGGTCGAAACTGTCCGAGCTGATGCCGGAGGTATCGTAATAGCCCTGCAGGAACTTGTTCCAGTAGGGTATGTCTTCCTTCTCCAGACTGAAGATCGCACGGTCGATGAACGGCAACGGCTTGCCGGCATCATCGAGCAGGCCCTGCTCCCGGTCGCCGGGCGCACCCTCGCACGGGTAGCTTTCTCCATGAAAATTCGGGTTTCTGACCAGCACCATCCGGCGATTGGGGTTGTTGACCGTCAGCATGTACGGCCCGGTGCCGACCGGGTACCAGTCCAGGGTGATATTGCGCTGCTTCAGGCCAGGCTGGCTGTAGAGGCGATCCACCTCCCAGGGAACCGGGGCGAAGAACGGCATCGCCAGCCAGTAGAGCAGTTGCGGGTATTTGCCGTGCAGCGTGATGCGATAGGTATAGCGGTCGATGGCGCGTGCTCCCTCCAGCGGGTAGTCGCGCAGATCCAGATACGTGTCTCCGTCGGGACGTGACCCGGCGGCCGCCTGCAGCGTTTTGGCGTAGTCGCCCAGCCCGACAATGTAATCGCTCATCAGTCCCAGGATCGGCGAGTGCAGGTGCGGATGCGCGAGGCGCTTGATCTGGTAGACGTAGTCCTCGGCCACCAGTTCCCGCGTGCCGGTTTCCGTGAAGTCCCCAAGCGAGTCGATGCCTTCAAGCTCACGCGCGCCGAGTGCCTGGTAACGGTACGTGCCGTCCCCGTTCCGCGCGAAGGCCGGATGCGGCTGGTAGTCGATACCCGGGCGGATGTGGATGTCATAGACGCTGTAGGCAATGTCTTCACCCGCGGCATCATCCGGCAGTCGTTTGCCGTCCACATCGAGGTAATACGGCAGCGGGACCTCGCTGGCCGTCAGCGGGATTAACTGATAGGGACGCTTCAGGTAATGGTATTGCAGCGGCGGCTCGTAGATCTGTCCGGTGAACACGATTTCGTTCGAACTGTAGGACTGCGCCGGGTCGAGATGATTGGGCCGCTCCTGGAAGGAAGCGAAGAAGATGTTCTCGCGGGCCTGGGCCGCAGGATAGGGGCGGTTCCAGGGTTCACCTCCGCAGGCCGCGACCAGCAGCGCCAGCGCCATAGCGAGGCAAACCGTCCTGCCTGGCAGACTAATCCGCATCCTGCCACCTGCCCGGTTCCGCGGCATCGCATGCCCTGCGGGGCGTAACCCGGCTGCACGACCGGGGGGGCGAATTGCATGGAAGGGATCACTCGGCATGAGGGCCGATTATATCGGCCAGCGCGGCGCTAGTCCTGTCCCGACGCGTCTGATCAAGACTTCCCGTGAACGGTGTTTTCCGGTAACTTAGTGGGTTCGCATTATCCGGATCATCCGTGGTGAGTCATCGACGGATGAGGTCATGTCCAGACAGCAGATGCTTGCAGCCTGTCCGAGTAATCTGTTCGTAGCGAGGCGAGTGGGAAATCGAGGACAGTTTTGCGATCGTTCGAGGAGAATAGCGGGTTCTATTTGACAAGAAGGATCGTGAAAATGGACCGATTTCCCGCCGCCGCAGTAGCAACATGATTACTCGGACAGGCTCCTGGAAAACGTTATGGGATTCTTGAACGGCAAACGCGCGCTGATCGTCGGCCTCGCCAGCAACCGCTCCATCGCCTGGGGCATCGCACAGGCCATGCACCGGGAGGGCGCCATCCTCGCCTTTACTTACCAGAACGACAAGCTCGCCAGCCGGGTGGAAAAGATGGCCGCCGAATGCAATTCGGCCCTCTGTATACCCTGCGACGTCGGCAGTGATGATGAAATCGCCAGTGCTTTCCAGGCGCTCGGCGAACAGTGGGTCGGTCTGGACATCATCGTGCACTCGGTCGCGTATGCGCCGGCCGATCAGCTCGACGGCGATTATCTCGATTGCGTCACGCGCGAAGGATTCCGGGTCGCTCACGACATCAGTTCCTACAGCTTCGCCGCCCTGGCGAAGGCGGGACACCCGATGATGCAAGGCCGCAACGCCGCCCTGCTGACGCTGAGCTACCTCGGAGCGGTGCAGAGCGTCCCCAACTACAATGTCATGGGTCTGGCGAAGGCGAGCCTCGAAGCCAATGTGCGCTATCTGGCGCAAAGCCTCGGGCCGCAGGGTATCCGCGTCAATGCTATTTCCGCCGGTCCGATACGCACGCTCGCGGCCTCCGGGATCAGCAATTTTCGCAAGATGCTGGACCAGTTTGCCGGCACGGCGCCGTTGCGCCGCAACGTCACCATCGAGGATGTCGGGAACGCGGCCGCCTTCCTGTGCTCGGACCTGGCCGCCGGCATCACCGGTGAAATCACCTACGTTGATGGCGGCTACAATACCGTCGGCATGAGCGCGTTCGAGCAGCGCTAACCCGGCGGCTTTTCGAGGATACCGGTCTCTCCCTCGGAACGACCGATCAGCACCGCGCCGCAGGAGTCGCTGAATATATTCACGCTGGTGCGGCACATATCCAGCACCCGGTCTACCGCCAGGATCAGACCGACGCCCTCGACCGGCAATCCCACGGAAGTGAGTATGATGGTGATCGCAACCAGACTCGCGGCCGGGATTCCGGCCACCCCGATGGAAGTCAGCAGGGCGAGCAGCACCACGGTGAACTGTTCGGCGAAGCCGAGATCGACGCCGTAGGCCTGCGCAATAAACATGGCGGCCACACACTCATAGAGCGCCGTACCGTCCATGTTGACGGTTGCACCCAGCGGCAGAACGAAACTGGTTGTCTGGTTCGAGACACCGGCGCGCTTTTCCACGCAGTCCATGGTAACCGGCAGGGTTGCGGAAGAAGACGCCGTCGAGAACGCAGTCAGCAGCGCCGGGGCCATCGCCTGATAATGGCGCAGGGGGTTGACGCGGCCGATCAGCAGCAACAGCAGCGGCAGCGTCACGAGGAAATGAACCCCAAGCGCGGCAAGCACCGTCAGGAAGAACGTCAGCAGCGGGGCGAAGGCGGCAAACCCGGTGGACGCCACGACACCGGCGACCAGGGCGAATACGCCGACGGGCGCGAACCGCATGACCCACTCGGTAATCTGCATCATGACGGCGAATACTCCCTGCCAGAATTCCTTCAATGTTCTGGCGGCAGGCCCGTCGATTCGGGTCATAAAGTAGCCGAACAACAGCCCGAAGAAGATCAAACCCAGCATTCGTCCCTCTGCGGCAGCGGCCACGATATTGGTCGGAACCATCCGCAGAAAGATCCCGGCGATATCGCCCATTCCGTGGCCTGCCACCCGTGCGGCCACCTCGTCCCCGTCATGGCTCAGTGCAAGCAGATCCCTCGCGGGCATGCCGTCGACGATACCCGGGGCAATGCCGTTCACGAGAGTCAGGCCGGCGAGTACCGCCAGCAGGGTGGTAAGCAGGTAGTACAGCAGGGTCTTGCCGCCGAGTCGCCCCATGGCGCTGCCGTCCCCCAGAACCGCGACCCCGGAAATAATGGAGGATAGGATGAGGGGAACGATGAGCATCTTCAGCGCCTGCAGGAACAGGCTGCCGAGGAAGTTGTAGACGGGCTGGACATGCAGCCCGAACAGGCTGCCGTCTGTACCGGTGAGCCGGCCGGCAATCACGGCCAGCACGAGCGCGATCAGTATCTGCCAGTGCAGTTTGAGTTTGATTGATCCGCCCTCCTCGGTACCAGCCTCAGTTCGACTGTTCGGGGATGGTGATCTCTGCACGGTTTTTCAACTCATCGGTGAAAGCGTTCACTTCGGATGCGCCGATAATCCGGTTGAGTTCCTGCCTGACCTTCTGTTGATCGTCCTTGGACAGGCTGGAAAGGTCGCCGTCCTTGATTTCCTCGAGCGCCAGCAGAACATAGTCGCCCGAGTCGAGTGAAAAACCGGTGGTGGACTGGCCCTTGTCTGCCGCTGAAGGCAGCAGGAAGGCTTCGGTAACGATGCGAGGTGCAGGATCCGTGGCATTGCGGCCGATCAGGCCCGTCGTCCTGACCTTCAGCTGCTGCGCGCTGGCGATGTCGGCCAATGGCGTGCCTGACCTCAATTCCTTCAACAGGGAATCACCGCGGGTGCTGACGAGCTCGCGCGTCTTCACATCGCGCACTTCCGCCGTTACCTTGTCTTTCACACTCTCGAGCGGCTGCTTTTCTGCCAGCTGGTGCTCAAGAATTCGCAGCACCACCAGGTGATCATCGCCAAGTTCGATCGGTTCGCTGTTGTTGCCGGCTTCGAGGACATCCTCCTGGAATGCGGCATCCACCACCATTTCATACTGTCCGATGCCCGGGCCGCCTTCCTTCGTCAGCCAGTCGCTGGTCTTAATCTCGAGTCCGAGGGTATCGGCGGCGCCCTGGAGCGTATCTGGCTGTTCAAACGTCTTGTTGGCCAGCGTCTCGGCCTTGTCGGAGAAAAGATCCCCGCGCTCCTGTGCCTGATATTCCTTTACGAGTTCATCCCGTACTTCATCAAAGGGCCTGGCGTGCTGGGGTTTGATATCGGTCACCTCGATGATATGGAATCCAAAGGCTGATTTGACAATTCCGCTACGCCCGCCCTTCTCGAGAGAAAATGCCACCGTATCGAACTCCGGTGTCATCACCCCCCGGCTGAAAAAGCCCAGGTCGCCGCCCTTGCTCGCGGATCCCGGATCATCCGATGCTTCCTTCGCCAGTTTCTCAAAGGATTCCCCCTTCTCCAGACGGGCCAGGAGGGATTCGGCCTTCTCGCGCGCCTTGCGTTCGGCGTCTTCATTCGCATCAGGCGGCAGACTGACGAGGATATGTCGTGCCCGGCGTTCTTCCGGTGTCACATAGCGATCCGAGTGTTCATCGTAGAGTGCGTGCAGCGCCTGATCGTCAGGCACGTCGGATACCTGCAGCTCGTCGGCCTTCAATTCCAGGTACTGGATTTTTACCCGTTCGGGTGTCATGAAATCGCCGGCGTGCGCGGTATAGTACTGTTCGATATCGCTGTCGCTGACCTTCACCTCGGCGGACGATTGCTGCAACGGCAGTTCGAGGTAACTGAAGCGGCGCTGCTGCATCTGCAGCCGGTAAATTCTCTCCAGATCCTGCCGCGATACCCCGGCCGTCTGCGCAATCCCGTTGATGACCTGGTTGACCATGAGTTCGCGCGACAGGCGCCACTCGAACTCCGCCGGAGCCATACCCTGCATTTGCAGCACCTGCCGGTATTTTTCGACGGAGAATTTCCCATCGTCGCCCTTGAAAGCCGGCACTGCATTAATCTGTGCTGCGACCAGTTGTTTACTGACGGCATAACCATCGTCGTGCGCTTCCTGCAGGATCAGCTGCTCGCGGATGAGCTCCTGCAGCGCGCTCTTTTTCAGGGCGTCCTCATCGATCATGGCCGGGTTGTATGCCTCGCCCATCATCCTCTGCATGCGGTTACGCATCTGCTGGTAAGCGCGCTGGTATTCAGGGATGGTAATCTCGACGCCATTAACATCCGCCGCGTAGGTTTTCGCATTACTGGTGAAATACGAATTCAGGCCGAAGAAGGCGAATGCAATGAAGAGGGCGCCCAGAAGAACCCAGCCCACCAAGCCCATAACGCGGTCTCGGATTGCCATTAACATAGATCAGTCTCCCGGAACGGTTACAGAATGATTATCGACATCCACTAAAAAGAAAAGGGCGCCAGTGCCTGGCGCCCTTTCAGTTTACCTAGTGGCGGAGTGGACGGGACTCGAACCCGCGACCCCCGGCGTGACAGGCCGGTATTCTAACCAGCTGAACTACCACTCCACGTCCATGGTGGGTGCTGAGGGGATCGAACCCCCGACATTCGCCTTGTAAGGGCGACGCTCTCCCAGCTGAGCTAAGCACCCGAAGGCGCGCTAGTTTACGGCATCCTTCAAGGCTTTTCCAGCCTTGAATCCCGGCGTTTTCGATGCCTTGATGTTGATTGTTTCGCCGGTCTGGGGGTTGCGTCCGGTACGGGCAGCGCGTTCCCTGACTGAGAAAGTGCCGAATCCTACCAGCGCAACCTGGTCCCCCTGGCGCAGCGCATTGCTGATGCTGTCAAGCACGGCATCGGTTGCACGCGTGGCGTCTGCCTTGGACAAATCCGCTTCGCTGGCAACGGCTTCTATCAATTCAGATTTATTCATATCTTGATCCTCAAGAATTACTTTTATATTTACAAGAAAGATTAATCAGGCATGCATACTGGTTATCAGTCCCTGATACACCCGGAGATACAGGAGCGCGTATTAAAGCATAGATGAGCGATACGAAAAACCCGCCGGACTGAAAGTCCGGCGGGTTATTGCATCAGTCCTGGAGATCAATGCGCCCGAATGGGTTTATGCTTGCCGACAACTTTTTCCTTTTCCTTCTCCTTGACTTCCTTGCGTTCCTCTTCCTTGGCGCCCTCTTCCGTCAACGGCAACGGTTGATGCTGCAAGGCCACCTGCAGAACCTCATCGATCCACTTCACCGGAAGTATATCCAGCTTGTCCTTGACATTCTTGGGTATGTCGGCAAGGTCCTTGCGGTTCTCTTCCGGAATCAGAACAGTGGTGATTCCACCGCGATGCGCGGCCAGCAACTTCTCTTTCAAACCCCCGATCGGCAGCACCTCGCCACGCAACGTGATCTCGCCGGTCATGGCCACATCGGCGCGCACCGGTATGTTCGACAGGGCGGAAACCAGCGCCGTACACATCCCCACACCCGCACTGGGTCCGTCCTTCGGCGTCGCACCTTCCGGCACGTGTATGTGGATATCGTATTTCTGGTAAAACTCCGGGTCGATGCCCAGCAGTTCAGCACGGCTGCGCACAACGGTCGTCGCCGCCTGGATGGATTCCTGCATCACCTCGCCGAGCTGGCCAGTATGTATCATCTTGCCTTTTCCCGGAACGATGGCGGATTCAATCGTCAGCAACTCGCCCCCGACCTCCGTCCAGGCAAGTCCGGTGACCTGACCGACCTGATCGCGCTCTTCCGCACGACCATAGCGGAAGCGCCTTACGCCCAGGTATTTGTCGATATTGCGCGGTGTCACCGTGATCTTCTGATCATGCTGCTTCATGACCAGTTCCTTGACCACCTTGCGGCAAATCTTTGAAATCTCCCGCTCGAGATTGCGCACTCCGGCTTCACGCGTGTAGTAGCGGATGATGTCGCGAATGGCATTCTCGCTGACCAGAAGTTCATCTTCCTTGAGCCCGTTGCTCCTGATCTGTTTGGTCAGCAGGTAACGCATGGCGATATTGATCTTTTCATCCTCGGTATAGCCGGGAATGCGGATTACCTCCATGCGATCCAGCAGCGGACCGGGAATATTCATGGTGTTTGCCGTCGCCACGAACATCGTATCGGACAGGTCGAAGTCGACTTCAAGGTAGTGATCATTAAAGGCGTGGTTCTGTTCCGGATCGAGCACTTCCAGTAATGCAGACGATGGATCGCCGCGGAAATCCATGGACATCTTGTCCAGTTCATCCAGCAGGAACAGCGGATTGCGCACTCCGACCTTGGAGAGATTCTGGACAATCTTGCCGGGCAAGGAGCCGATGTAGGTGCGTCGATGACCGCGAATTTCAGCCTCGTCCCGTACCCCCCCGAGCGACATTCGCGTGAACTTGCGGTTGGTGGCACGAGCAATGGATCGCCCCAGCGAGGTTTTGCCGACGCCGGGCGGTCCCACCAGGCAGAGTATCGGACCCTTCAGCTTCTTGACGCGCTGCTGGACGGCCAGATATTCAAGAATCCTTTCCTTCACCTTCTCCAGGCCATAGTGGTCTTCTTCCAGTACGGCCTCGGCTGCCGCGAGGTCATGGCGTATCTTGGAACGTTTCTTCCACGGCACGCTGACGAGCCAATCGATATAATTCCTTACAACCGTGGCCTCGGCGGACATGGGCGACATCATCTTCAGCTTGTTTAGCTCGGAATTCGCCTTGTCCTTGGCTTCCTTGCTCATGCCGGCCTTATCGATCTTTTGCTGCAACTCCTCGAGTTCATTGGGGGCATCTTCCATGTCCCCCAGTTCCTTCTGAATGGCTTTCATCTGCTCATTCAGATAGTACTCGCGCTGGCTCTTTTCCATCTGCTGCTTGACCCGTCCGCGGATCCGCTTTTCGATCTGCATGATATCGATTTCACCCTCGATCAGCCCCAGCAGTCGTTCCAGGCGTTCACGACTGCTTTCGATCTCGAGGATCCGCTGCTTTTCATCGAGCTTCAGCGACATGTGCGCCGCGATGGTGTCCGCCAGACGTCCGGGTTCTTCAATTCCCGACAGAGAGGTTAGAATCTCGGGAGGCACCTTCTTGTTCAGCTTGACATACTGCTCGAACATCGCCAGCAGGGAACGCGTGAGCACCTCAAGCTCCTTTTCCTTGTCTTCATCCGACGAAGGAATACCTTCGATGTTCGCGGTAAAAAACGCATCGACGGATTCAAAGGATATAATACGCGCACGCTCGACACCCTCCACCAGAACCTTCACCGTGCCATCAGGCAGCTTGAGCAACTGAAGAATCGTGGATAAGGTGCCTATGTCATGAATATCATCGAGCGAGGGGTCGTCGATCTCGGCATTCTTCTGGGCTACCAGCAGGATCTTCTTGTCCTGCTGCATGGCGGTATCGAGCGCATTGATCGATTTCTCGCGGCCAACGAATAGCGGTATAACCATGTGCGGATAGACAACAACATCCCGTAATGGCAGGACCGGTATTGCACCCGTGGCTTCATCTGTCATTTGAATCTCCATCCATTCCTGGTTGAATGAGTAAGTACCGGGTCACTAGCGCCAATCCGCCAGAAATCCGTCGCGCATTTCTGAGCGCTTGCGGGTAAGACATGGCATTGCTCCATGGACCCAATATGGGGGGCGGGTCGCAATACTTCAACAATACATTTTTGACACGCGAAAGTTATACTGCAATGAGTGTGCCAGCCTGCAGGCTGGCACCACAGAACACCAACAGACTGGTTTTAATGGGAATATAAATACTACTCGGAAGCCGCCAGCGACTCTGAAGCGTCAAAAATCATGTACGGTTTTGAGGTGTCCATGATAACGCTTTCATCAATGACCACTTTTCTGACGTTCTCCAGTGATGGCAGGTCATACATGGTATCGAGCAATACCTGCTCGAGAATGGTTCGCAGACCCCGGGCGCCGGTTTTTCTTTCCATGGCCTTGCGGGCAATGGAACGCAATGCATCTTCCCGGAACTCGATCTCGCAGCCCTCCATTTCAAACAACTTTGCATACTGCTTGGTCAGGGCATTTTTCGGCTCGGTCAGAATCTGGATGAGCGCGTGTTCGTCGAGTTCCTCCAGCGTGGCTACCACCGGCAGTCTACCGACAAATTCCGGGATCAGACCGTACTTGATGAGGTCCTCCGGCTCCACGTCATAGAGAATCTCGCCCAGGTTTACGTTCAGTTCCTTGCTTTTGACTTCTGCCGAAAAGCCGATGCCGCCTTTCTCCGACCGACTGCGAATGATCTTGTCGAGTCCGGAAAATGCACCACCGACGATGAACAGTATGTTGGTGGTATCCACCTGAAGGAATTCCTGCTGCGGATGCTTGCGTCCACCCTGCGGTGGAACCGAGGCTACCGTGCCCTCGATCAGTTTGAGCAGTGCCTGCTGCACACCCTCGCCGGATACGTCCCGGGTAATGGAAGGGTTATCCGACTTGCGTGAAATCTTGTCTATCTCATCGATATAAACGATACCGGTTTGCGCCTTGTCGACATCGTAATCGCATTTCTGCAGCAGTTTCTGAATGATATTCTCAACGTCCTCGCCGACATAACCGGCTTCCGTCAGGGTAGTTGCATCCGCGATGGTGAACGGCACATTCAGCAGCCGCGCCAGTGTCTCGGCAAGCAGGGTCTTTCCTGAACCGGTCGGTCCGATCAGCAGGATATTGCTTTTGGAAAGCTCAATACCATCCTTCTTGCCGGCGGCATCGAGGCGCTTGTAGTGGTTGTAGACGGCGACCGAGAGCACCTTCTTGGCGCGTTCCTGACCGATGACATAGTCATTGAGAACTTCGTTAATCTCCTGTGGCTTGGGCAACTTGTTTCCACCACTGGAGGACTTTTCCTGCATCTCCTCACGAATGATGTCATTGCACAGTTCGACACACTCGTCACAGACAAAAACCGAGGGGCCTGCGATCAGTTTGCGCACTTCATGCTGGCTCTTGCCGCAGAATGAGCAGTAGAGCAGTTTTCCGTCATCTCCCTTACCGTCTCTGTCGTTGCTCATTCTCAAACCCTCGCATTTATCAATATGGCCCTGCTATCTGTTTTTTAACACTGTTCTTTATTATATATCAACTCCTTCGAAGTTTTTTTGTGCGCTTATAACCGGCGGATATTGAGGGTTTTCTCCCATAAGCGGCATTATGCAGCGAGGGATTCGACTCCACTCGAGCTTCAATTACAAAACTTTGCCGTTATGGTTCCTAATCCTGCGCCGGCACCTCGCGTACCGCCAGTATTTCATCTATCAGCCCGTACGCCCTGGCTTCATTGGCGCCCATGAAATTGTCCCGTTCCGTATCCAGCCTGATCTTCTCCAGCGCTTGTCCGGTGTGTTTGGAGAGTATCATATTGAGTTTTTCGCGGATCAGCAGAATTTCGCGTGCATGGATATCGATGTCCGTTGCCTGACCCTGGAAACCTCCCAGCGGCTGATGGATCATGATGCGTGAATGCGGCAGACAGACCCGTTTTCCCTTGGCTCCGCCGGCAAGCAACAAGGCACCCATGCTGGCGGCCTGGCCGACGCACATGGTGCTGACAGGCGGCTTGATGAATTGCATGGTATCGTAGATGGCGAGACCGGCCGTTACCGAACCGCCGGGAGAATTAATGTACAGGTGGATGTCCTTGTCCGGATTCTCCGACTCCAGGAAGAGGAGTTGCGCGACGACAACGTTGGCCATGTAGTCTTCCACCGGCCCCACGATAAACACAACCCGTTCCTTGAGCAGCCGCGAATAAATGTCATAGGCCCGTTCACCTCGCGCCGTCTGCTCAATTACTATCGGTACAAGATTCAACGCCCTGGTATCAGGCGCGCCACCCATGTTGTTAGTATCGGTCATCGATTCCTATCCTTTAGATTGCTTGGCCGCTTCGACCAGCCGGTCGAATGTCGTGTTCGTATTCTCTACCTGCACACCCGAATTCTCCAGCACCCAGTCTACCGCCTGTTCCTCAATGACGGCAGACTGGATGTTGCCCAGCATCTCCTGATTGCCATAGTACCACTGAACCACTTCCTCGGGCTTCTCGTAGGATGCGGCAATGGTTTCAACGGTCTCACGCACCCGGTCAGGATCGATCTGGATGCGATTTTGCTTGACGATCGTGGTGACAAGCACACCCAGCCTCACCCGGCGCTCCGCATCCTGCTCAAGCCCGGTGGCGCTTGCACTCTCTGGTGTTTGCTGAGTCTGCAGGCGTGCAGCCTCATCGGAAATCATACTGCGTGGAACCTCGACCGGATTTCTTTCCAGCAGCCCTGAAAATACCTGGTTTTTCAGATTTGCCTTGACGAGCTGTTTCAGCTCTCTTTGCATGTTGGCGGCCACTTCCTGCCTGAGTCCCTCAATTCCCTTGTCCGCGACGCCGAAGGCGCGGGCAAAACCGTCATCGAGATCCGGCAGGATCATTTCCGATACCGAATGGACCCTGACCGTGAAATCGACATCCTTCCCGGCGATTTCCCGTGATGGATAGTCAGCGGGAAAAGCAACCCGCACCGTCCTTTCCTCGCCGGCGCCGGCGCCGATCAGTTGGTCTTCGAATCCGGACACCATGGTGTCCGAACCCAGCACAAGCGGCATTTTCTCACCCTTGCCTCCGGAAAAGACATGCCCCCCGATCGTTCCCTCGAAGTCGATGACGACCTGATCCTCGGACTGAGCCGCGCGATCCACCGCTTTCCAGGTTGCCCGTTGCCTGCGCAATTTCTCCAGCATGGAATCGATATCTTCCGCGCCGATCTCGACGACTGACCGGATCACCTTGAAGCCATAGTCGATCGGTGCCGTGATTTCCGGAAAAACTTCGAAAGTAGCTACATATTCCAGCGTCTTACCCGGCAACGACTCCACCGGATCGATCCTTGGTTCAGCGGCGGGTCGCAGGCTCTCCTGTGTCAGCGCATCCTGCAACGTCGAGTGGATAACCTGTTGCATGACCTCCTGGCGCACCAGCGTGCCGTATTTTTTCTCGATGACACCGAGCGGCACCTTGCCGGGACGGAAACCATCCAGACGGGCCGTGGCTTTCATGGACTGGAGCCGGGATTCAACCTCCCGGTCGATACGCTCGGCAGGCACCTGAACCGTCATGCGACGTTCAAGTCCGCCAGTATCCTCAACCGAAACTTGCATGATTTCACCTCAATATAGATAGTCACCAGCCATTCTGCCTGGCATAACGCTGACGATGTGCCAAGATCAATATCGTGTTGCTTTTGTACCGGGATTGGTGCGAAAGGAGAGACTCGAACTCTCACGGGTTACCCCACTGGCACCTAAAACCAGCGCGTCTACCGATTCCGCCACTTTCGCAGCTTGTATTATTCAGCCCCCGGCCGGCACCGACAGGCACGAATAATACAAGAAATTATAACGGCTTGTCGTCATGGAACACACCTGTGATTTTCATCGCATTGGCCGGAGGAAACAATCGTTGGGGCAGACGCGCCACCGGCCGCTGCTCTCGACTTTCTGCCACCCGATGCGCTTGCACATCCTGTACATCGCCCCTGCGCTCCGCGATGTACCTGCATGGGCCGGGCCAGCCTCTCGACCGGTTCCCGGTCTCACCTTCTCCCTGCAGGCAAAAAAATGCCTGCGCATAGCACAGGCATGCTGATCTGGTGGGTCGTGCAGGGATCGAACCTGCAACCAATGGATCAAGAGTCGACCCAAACCGCAGCCGCGCACGTTACCACACAACCGCACACATTAAAAAGCAATAACTCAGGCGTTGCTGGTTGTGGATTCCGGCGTGTAAAAAGCAACCCATGGGGCCGGTAGTTATTAAAAAAGTGTTACCAGATTTAGCAGCAGTCGATGCAGCAGGCCATGTCGTGTCCGCGCAAGTAGTTGCCCGACTTCCAATGACTTGATTCATGGTTTATAAATTTCTGACAGCAACGCGGCGATCATACAAGCGTTGACACACCCTTTTTAATGATGCTTGCCATGACTAGTACCCACCACTTCACAGACATGAAGGAGAGCATCCCTGGCGCGGTCGAAGGCTACACCGCCAAGGAAATCTGATTGGCTATACAAATTACAGAATCGCTGCGCATCAATGTGCGGGCATACATAGCCATCTTTTCGTAATGAATCTAGAACAGCATCCAGAAACCCATATACAAACCCTGTGCGGTATGGCGCGCTAGGATTGACGGAACCAGAGACATCTTTCGCCAGGTCGGCGCAATAGCTAGTAACAGTTTCAGGGGGGACCGCAAGGGCCGGCATGGAGAGTAATACAGCGATGACTGCAGCAGTGATATTATTTCTGATAGCCATAATGACCTCCCTACAGGTCTAGTGGTCAGAAACCCGGACGGCATGCCGAAGCCTCCGGGTTTCGCGTTTCAGGGCCTCAACTTAGCACCAATGTTTCTGATTTGTTACCGAAACGGATTTTTAGGCGGGAGATGTTTCGTAAGTCTTTGAATTTGGTGGGCCGTGTAGGAATCGAACCTACAACCAATGGATTAAGAGTCCACTGCTCTACCAATTGAGCTAACGGCCCAAAATATGGTATTGGATCACACCAGTCGGAGGCGTTCAAGCGCGAAGTCGTACGCCATCCCCCATGGGCAAGACCTGAAAATTGGGGTGGACGATGGGACTCGAACCCACGACGACTGGAATCACAATCCAGGACTCTACCAACTGAGCTACGTCCACCATTGAACTGTTACCGCAGGTATACACCCGGCACGGGCAGATTGGCGCGCCCGGCAGGATTCGAACCTGCAACCGTCGGCTTAGAAGGCCGGTGCTCTATCCGGTTGAGCTACGGGCGCCAGTCCCCTTGCACCGGTGCCCGCGACCTGTGCCCGGCAAGGGATGGTCGGGGTAGAGGGATTTGAACCCCCGACATCCTGCTCCCAAAGCAGGCGCGCTACCAGACTGCGCTATACCCCGTAGTAATCGTGCCTGCACGAGGCCATGCCGGAACTTGTCGTGCTTGCTGAGCTTGGTTATGTTACGTGCAACCTCAATAAGCGTCAAATAGTGCCTGCATCTCTTGCCCGACGATGCCGGCGGGAATTCCAGGAGTTTATTTCCGCCGCCAGCGGGTGCCCGACGCGCCGTCTTCGAGCACGATGCCATGCGCCTCCAGCTCGGTGCGGATCCGGTCTGCCTCGGCCCAGTTTCTGCCTGCCCTGGCACGGATACGATCGGCAATCTGGGCCTCGATTGCGTCTTCGGCCAGCACCGCGGCAACGTCCGATCCGGCGCCGGTAACTGCCCGCAGGAAGGACTCGGGGGCGTCCTGCAGCAGTCCGAGGATCCCCCCCAGATCACGCAGGCATCCGGCCAGTGCGGCCGCCAGCCGGGAATCTGTTTCCCTGTGCCGGTTGATTTCCTTCGCGATTTCAAAAAGCGCCGCGATGGCTTCCGGCGTGTTGAAGTCATCATCCATGGCCCGGTAAAAATCGTCACTGCAAGCCTGCCGGGGCGCCGTTTCCCCACCAGGCGAAAGGCCGCGCAGCGCCATGTACAGGCGCTTCAGTCCCGCCCTCGCGTTATCCAGGTTCTCCTGCGAATAATTGAGCGGGCTGCGATAGTGGCTGGTAAGGATGAAGAATCGCACTTCCTCGGGCCGGTAGCTCCGCAGGATCTCCCGCACGGTGAAGAAATTCCCCAGCGACTTGGACATCTTCTCCTCGTCCACATTGACAAAGCCGTTGTGCATCCAGTAGTTGACGAACGGTTCGCCGGAGGCCGCTTCCGATTGCGCTATTTCGTTTTCATGGTGCGGGAACTTGAGATCCATGCCGCCGCCGTGGATATCGAAATGTGACCCGAGGCAGCGGGTTGACATGGCGGAACATTCGATATGCCATCCCGGCCGCCCCTCCCCCCAGGGTGAACTCCAGCCGGGCTCACCCGGCTTGGCTGCTTTCCAGAGGACGAAATCGAGCGGATCCTGCTTCGCCTCGTCGACGGCCACCCGCTCGCCGGCACGCAGGTCCTCAAGCCTCTTGCCCGAGAGGCGTCCGTAATTCCCGAAACGGCTGACGTCGTAATAGATATCGCCGTTATCGCCCGCATAGGCATAGCCCTTCTCCATCAGGGTCCGGATCATGCCGATGATGTCATCCATGGATGAGGTGGCGCGCGGCTCGAGGTCCGGCGCCAGCACGCCCAGCGCGGCAGCGTCTTCATGCATGATGGAAATGAAGCGCGAGGTGAGCTGCTGTATCGATTCCCCGTTTTCATTGGCGCGCCGGATGATCTTGTCGTCGATATCGGTAATGTTGCGTACGTAGGTTACTTCGTAGCCGCGATGACGCAGGTAGCGGGTCACGACATCGAATACCACCATGACACGTGCATGCCCCAGATGGCAGTAGTCATAGACCGTCATGCCGCAGACGTACATGCGAACCTTGCCCTCCTCTAGAGGAACGAAGGTTTCCTTGTCGCCTGTCAGGCTGTTGTGAATCTTGATCGTATTCATCGTGGAGTAGTGTATGAATTCGCGAATCCGGAGGCGCGCCATGGTAGCGGAAAGCGCGACGGGAATCACCCTGGCGGACTTGAAACTGCGGCCAAAGCCTATATGATTGCCCGACTGCTGACTGATAACCAGAGGTGGCAAATGGAACGCATAGCTGGGTTATTCCTGTCCGTCGTACTCGGATTTCTGCCGGTCGCCGGATATTCATCTGATACTGACTCAAAAGGAGCAGGCATAGTGACCGTTCGCATGGAAACAAACAAAGGCGTGATCACGCTGGAACTGGATGGAAAAAATGCACCGGAAACGGTGGCGAATTTCGTTGAGTATGCAAAGTCCGGTTTTTACGACGGTACGATTTTCCATCGCGTCATACCTGGCTTCATGATACAGGGCGGTGGTTTTAATGCAGACATGAAACAAAAATCCACCCGTGCACCGATCAAAAACGAAGCCGGCAACGGCCTGAAGAACACCACCGGCACGATCGCCATGGCCCGCACCAGCGATCCGCAATCGGCAACCGCCCAGTTCTTCATCAACGTCAAGGATAACGGCTTCCTCGATCATACCGCCCAGACTCCGCAGGGCTGGGGCTATTGCGTGTTCGGGAAAGTGACCGACGGTATGGACGTGGTGCACGCCATTGAACATGTACAGACCGGCAACCGTCCCGGTTTCACGGATGTGCCGCTTGACGAGGTCGTCATCAATAAAGTGACGGTCGTGGAGGACTGACACGAGGCGACGACGGGATGCCGGGCACCCTGTTCGTCTCCGATCTGCATCTCGATGTCTCACGACCGCAGATCACCCGGCTTTTTCTCGATGTTCTCGACACGCTTGGCAGGAATGCCCACGCCGTGTATATACTCGGCGACCTGTTCGAACTCTGGCACGGAGATGACGACGACAGCCCCGTGGGACATGTGATCATGGATGGCCTCGGCGCCTGTGTCGCGTCCGGCACCCCGGTATATCTCCTGCAAGGCAACCGCGATTTTCTGATCGGTGAGCAATTCGCCACCCGTACCGGTTGCCGACTGCTCGACGATCCGGCACGGATCGACCTCTACGGGTCACCCGTTTTGCTGATGCACGGCGATATCCTGTGTACGGATGATGTGGACTACCAGGCATTTCGCTCCGGGGTGCGCGATTACCGCTGGCAACAGGCCTTTCTGCGGCAGCCCCTGCAGGCGCGCCGCGACATCGCACAGGCGTTGCGCGGGAAGAGTCGTGCGAGCGCCAGGGAAAAACCGGAATCCATCAGGGACGTCAACCCCGATACGGTGGTCCGCTTCATGATTGGCCACGGGGTTCAACAACTGATTCACGGGCATACACACCGGCCCGGCATACACGAGTTCGAAATCGCTGGCAGCCCAGCCCGGCGGATGGTGCTCGGTGACTGGTACAGGCAAGGCAGCCTGCTGGAATGTACACCGCACGGATGCCGGCTACGGGATATCGTACCCGCCTGAAACCGGGCGCTCCCGACCGCCATACACCGGCATGAGGTTATCGCGTCGAGCTGGCCAGCTCTTCGAGCAAGGCCATTTCATCGGACCCGAATCCCGCCTGTTGCCGGGCGCTGGCGTTGAAGGGTGCGCGGATACGCCCGGGCGCATACTCGGCCAGCAGGTTGCGAAATGTTTCCAGAGGGTCCAGACCCCGCTGCCGGCAGACATACTGAAACCAGCGCGTTCCGGCCTGTACGTGACCGATCTCATCGAGCAGTATCGTCTCCAGAACCGCCGCGCTTTCGGCGTCACCCGCCTGGCGCAGGCGCACGATCATGGCCGGCGTGACATCGAGCCCGCGCGCTTCCAGTACCCGCGGCACCAGCGCCATACGCACTAGGATATCGTGCGCGGTTTCGCGCGCCATATGCCACAAGCCGTCATGCGCCGGAAAGTCGCCGTATGCCTGGCCGAGTTCCCCAAGGCGCGACCTCAAGAGGCTGAAATGCCGCGCCTCTTCATCGGCCACGCGGATCCAGTCCGCATAGAATTCCGTCGGCATACCCCGGAAGCGGTAGACGGCATCCCACGCCAGGTTGATGGCGTTGAATTCGATATGCGCCAGGGCATGAAGAAAGGACGCCCTGCCCTGCCGGGCTGCCAGTTTGCGGGGTTTCAGCCGCGAGGGGTGCACCAGCTGCGGCCGCGCGGGACGTCCCGGTTCGGCAATCGGTTCGGGGCCGGCCGTTGTCGTCGCGACGATATCCCCTTCACGCCAGTCCCGGGCGCAGCGACGGGTAAGCCGCAGCTTTTCCTCGACACCGGCGGCATCGATACAGCATTTGGCGCACTTGAAAAGATTCAACTTGATTGCCTGTTCCACCTGACAAGACCCAACAGGCTAACCGACGAGTTGCGCATGGTTGCCTTTGAGCGCGACAACCAGATCCGTTACGTTGGTACCGGTCGGACCGGTGACGAGCAGATCTCCGCTCGCCGCCAGGAAACTCCCGGCATCGGCGGCGTCCAGGCAATGCAGTGCATCCAGACCGCGGGCGGTACCCCGGGAAACCGTTTCCGGATCCACCGTGGCGCCGGCGGCGCCGTCCGTGCCATCCGTTCCGTCCGTGCCGGCAGCCAGCAAGACCAGCGGTTCATATCGCTTCATCTCCCGGGCAGCGGCGAGGGCCAGGCTCTGGCATCGGCCGCCCTGACCGGGATGCGCGGGCAACCTGACCGTGGATTCCCCGCCCCAGAGATAAATACCGGCCGGCTTGTCGGCCAAATGATCGATGATCGCTCGGCCTGCCGCCATGGCATCGCCGTCAAGCCTGGCGGGAATAATGGTAGCCGGGTAACCCAGCCCGCGGGCATGAACGGCGGCGGCCTCGAGCGCATCTTCAAGCCGGGCGATGACATGATGAGCGACCGGTCCGGGACCGGCTGCCCCCGCATCCCGGGCCACCCCGTACCGGGCAAGCAGCGCCTCCAGCCAGGATGGCAATCCGGTTAAAACCACCGGGCTGCCCGCGGCCGGATACAACAAGCCGGAGCCGATGATCGCAGGATCATCGCCGGGCACATCGGAAATCATCAGAACGCGGGCATCCCGACCTCCCAGCGAACTTGCCAAGCGCCCCCCCTTGATGCAGGAAAGTGCTTGGCGAATGCGGTTCATCTCACCGATCGACAGGCCACTGCCGAGCAGCCAGTGATTTACCTTTTGCAGTGTGGCGAGCGTCACGCCGGCCGGCAGTACTTCGACGAGGCTCGAGGTGCCTCCAGAAATCAGGAACAGCAGCTCGACGTCATGCGGGGCACGCTCCAGGAAACGCATCAGGGCCTCGCCGGCGGCAAGACTGCGGCGATCCGGTACCGGGTGCGCGGTTTCGAGACAGGTGAAGCGGGAATCATTCGCCAGCGTGCTATCCAGATGCCCAGGTTTAGTCACGACCAGGGCACGGCTCAGACGAGTGCCCAGGATATCGGCGGCCCCGTTTGCCATGGCGGCCGCGGCTTTACCCGTGGCAACCAGGGACACCGGGCGAGCCGGCGGATGCACCGACAGATATGCGGCTGTACAGCGGCGGCCGTTGACGGCCTGCAGTGCGGACTCAAAGATCGCCCGCAGCTCAGTGCGTGCCATTGCGAACGGGTTCACGCCGGGGCCTGTCTTGCCGGGCACCTCAGCGTCGAATGGCCGCGAGTCCCCGTGCAAGATCGGCCTGCAGGTCGACGACAGATTCCAGACCGACCGCGAGCCGGATAAGGCCATCCGATATCCCGGCCGCCGCACGTTGTTCCGGCGTCAGACGGCCATGGGTGGTTGTGGCGGGATGCGTGATAGTGCTCTTGGCATCGCCCAGGTTGGCGGTAATGGAAAATACCCGGCTGGCGTCGATAACGGCCCAGGCATTTTCCTTTCCGCCCTTCAGGTCGAAGGATACAATCCCTCCGAAGCCCTGCTGCTGGCGGACGGCGAGTTCATGCTGCGGGTGGGATTCGAGCCCGGGATGATACACGCGCGCAACTGACGGCTGTTGCTCCAGCCATCTGGCCAGCACCAGTGCGCTGTCGCTGTGGGCCTTCATCCTCAGCGTCAGCGTTTCCAGTCCCTTGAGGAAAACCCATGCATTGAATGGACTCATGGCCGGGCCCGCCGTGCGCAGGAAACCGTAGACGTCCTTGCCGACGCGCTCGGCATCCCCGACAACCGCCCCGCCGATACAGCGTCCCTGACCGTCCAGGTACTTGGTGGCCGAGTGGATAACGATATCGGCGCCCAGCTCCAGGGGTCGCTGCAGGACCGGCGTACAGAAGCAGTTGTCTACGGCGAGGAGACAGCCCCTGGTGTGCGCGATCTCCGCCAGTCGGCGGATGTCAGCCAGTTCGGTGAGCGGATTTGAGGGCGTTTCGAGGAACAACAGCCGGGTTTCCGGTCGTATCGCTGCCGCCCAGGCATCCAGGTCCGCCAGCGGCACGAAGCTGGTTTCAATGCCGAATTTTGCCAGGTAGGTGGTAAACAGGACCGTAGTCGTTCCGAAAATGCTGCGCGAGGAAACGATATGATCGCCGCTTTTGAGCAGTCCTGCGCATGTCGAGAGGATTGCCGCCATACCCGAGGCGGTCGCCACGCAGCAGGCCCCGCCTTCCAGAGCAGCCAGGCGCTGCTCGAAGGTGCGCACTGTCGGATTGGTGAAACGGGAATAGATATTACCGGGCTGTTCACCGGAAAAGCGCGCGGCCGCCTCGGCCGCGTTCGCGAACACATAGCTGGAGGTCAGGAATATCGCCTCCGCATGCTCTCCCTCATGGGTGCGCTGCTGGCCGGCGCGAACCGCCCTTGTTTCGAAGGCAAGACCGTCAAGCTCTGATGACATGATACCTCTCCGACATACCGATATTCATGTTACGGAATACAGATGGCAGCGGCGCGTCCTGAATACCCCGGCGACTCATCGCTCCCGGCCGCCGCTCTCGGCTTCCTGCCTCCCGCGGCACTTGCGCTTCCCTGTGCATCGTCTCCGCATTCCGCGACGATGGACAGGATGTCCGAGTGTCGCGAAGCACAGGATGTGCGAGAGCGCCCGTACCTGCAAGGCCCAGACCAGCCTCTCGACCGGTTCCCGGTCTCACCTTCTCCCTTACGGCGCATCGCTTCCGCGCTTCCCTGCACTCCGCAATGTACCTAAATCCCTGTAGGCATAAAACACCCCCGCTTTCAGCCACGCAAAAGCAGGTGCCGTCGCTTTAGCCTTGTGCAAAGCGTCATTTATACTTGCATTACAGCATATTAGCGACACTTCCACCCACTAGCGCAATGCTAAAAAGTGCTAGTCCGTGCCATTGTATATCAATTAGTTGCGGCATGGTTTCGGGAAAGGAAACTCCCGCACCCGTTCGCCGCGCCTGCGACGGATCAGGCGGTTGGATGGTCAATGCAGTGGGCCATTCCCGTGTAAGTAGTTGCCCCCATATCCTTGGCTCCGTCCATGGCGTATAAGGAATGCTACAGCCTTGACACGATGATTCCGGCCAGCCTTTTTTTGAACATCACAGTCGTTAGGTATTCCGTGCCGAGTCTTCGGGTCATTTGTGGTTGTGTGGGGGGAGTATATGGAAAATTTAGCCTTGGTATCGCAGGCAGTTAGCCTGAGCGTGATTTTTTATGTGGTCACCTATTTCCTGATAACTTGGCAGTGGCCTGAAACCTTGTTGTCCATCTTTATGAGTACATGTTTCCTTTACTTGTTTTGCGGACGGCCAGTGAAGTCACTTCCCTACACCGTCTGGTTATAGCGTCCTACAGCCCCTCCAAGCCTATCAGGATACACTGCACCCCGTAGTGGTAACGCTACAGCGCCTTCACACCCGTGCCGGCACCGGGATGCCTATAGGCGATCCAAGTCCCACGGTCTGGTGCTATACCGGCCGGGTGGCTCAGCTTTCTCCGGTCAGATAAGTAATCCCGCGAATTGACCACCACATGCCGGCACCGTAGCCTGCAATCCGGTGGCCTGGGCTTTAAGGGTCGACAAGGGTTACCGGGCTTCGGCCGGCTGCTGGGGTTGCCGGCCGACGTTACTCTGTAACGCTGCGCTCCAGCTCCAGCAGTGCCCGTTCTATGATCTCGCGTTTACTCTCGCCGCTGACCTGCAGCCGCGCCAGGGTCGCGGCGGCCTGAGGCGATAGCAACACCTGCAGGCGGGTCAGCAGCCGCGGGGAAAACGGCGCCTGCGAGCCGGTGGCCGGCTGAATTCGGGTGCCGGAATGCCGCTCAAAGGCACTTTGCCGGTAGAACGACGGCCGACCGCCGGCGAACGCGAGGAGGGGGCGCTTCCGGACGAAAAGGCGGTTTATCCTGACTAGACAGCCAGATTGCTGGCACGCTGCCGCGGACTCGTCCAACTTCCAATGGCTGCGTAATTACGAATTCGTGACCCACAGGTTAAATACCACTCGCACAACGGAGAGGTTGCTGTTGACGGGCTTCAATGTTCTTCGCTCGTTCCTTCAGCTTCTCATAATCTGACTGCACTGCATCCATAGCACGAGCTATTACGCCTGCAGTGGTTGAAGCATTCTCCCCTTTGAACATCTTATTCCCACAAAGACGAATAGCACCAATGATCTTTTGTTGTATCTCATCTTCGGTGCCTGGCAGTTTCCATGCCTGATGCATATAAATCACTGCTTGGGCGTAGCATGCGACACCCTCCATATCACAAGCTTTGTCTAAACAATCATCAACAAGATCATTACGGAATGCGTTCAGTAACCCGTCGCGGTCTTCTCTGTTCATCGCGATTCTTCCTCTTCTAAATACTTTTCCATTGCCCTTTCGTATGCTTATTGCCCTATCAAATAGGTCACGGTCTTCGGGTACCACATCAGGATCTTCGTCTTCAACCTCATCCGATGTCACACTACTGCCGCAATAAAGAAAGTGACGGTGCCATGTTCCCGACCAGTCAAGGGTGTGGGCGTTACCGCTACCACACACCACCCCTGTTTGTTTTAACGGCAAGGAGCCGTGAGACTTTACGAATAGTTACGCACCACAAACCCGCCGGGTCTCAATGGTGGTGGCATAACGACTTATTCCTGAGACGAATTGAGATTAAGCGGAGCGAGTCGCGGCGTGATTCCGGTGTACGGGTGGAGCATGATTGATTCGGACGGCGGCCTTCGGGTCGCCGTTTTATTCTGTGGCGTCAGTAGTTCAGTGCAATTCAGAAATATAGTCGTCCAGACTTATTTCTTTCACCTCGATATCATTCAAGCGCCTAGTCGGTAACCTACGGCGCTCAGACACTATGAACTCACCTCTCATGGTGCAGAATGGGAACTGTGTGGTAGGTATCAATAGACGGCGGTGTTTTTCTCTTTTTTCAACCATTGCCCCCTCCTAATTCGACAGGCTTGTTCTTGATTGCTGCCCCTCGTTATTTATAGTCAGAATTACCCCCTTAGTACAGGGTAAACAGCAAGAATATATCCGCCTCAGCCAGGAAAACCGCCACGCCGCTGGCTACCCACCGCTCAACCGCCAAGTAAAGCAGCAGGCCGTCGACGCTTGCCGGACACGCAGCCATAAGAGACAGTCATGTCTGGCCGTTGCCGGCTGACGGTTTTTTTTTGACTGACGAAGGAGGCACTGCCTGGTTAGAAGAATTCAATGCCATCTATGCGGCTGCGGGCTCCCTGTCGCCCTGGGTACAGAATGCGCTGCTCTTGGCCATCACCACGGGTCAACGGCTGGACGATATCGCCGGCATGAAGTTCAAGGATGTCGCTGATGGGTATCTGCACATACAGCAAGGCAAGACTGGCTCAATGGTCCGGCTGTCGTTACAACTTCGGCTTGATGCACTCGGGACCACTGTCGGCGATGTGGTTTCCCGCTGCCGGGATATCGTGGTCAGCCCCTACCTGCTCCACCATATCCGCAACCATCCCAAGGCCAGGGAAGGCGGTCAAATCGGCAAGTTGACGATCTCTCACGGCTTCGCCAAGGCCCGTAGTCTGTCAGGGTTGCAATGGGATCACCCGCCGACCTTCACGAGATCGACAGCCTGTCAGCCCGGCTCTACGATGAACACGGAATCAACGCGCAGGCACTACTCGGCCTCAAGGATACCAAGACCACAAGCCTGTGCCTGGACAGTCGTGGTACCGAGTGGATTTCGGTCGGCTGAATTGGTAAAGTTTCGGGAATTTCTAAATACTGCTTTTTATTTCAATTACTTACGGATGTGTATGTGTGCCGTCGCTTTGGCTGTATTTGTAAGCGCCCGCAAGCTGAAATCAAATCGGCGCTGTTTCGAAGACTAGTTCAAGCCGGGAAGCCTTGTTAACGGAGAATCCACAATCAGGCGGTATTGTGAAGGTCGATGACCTCGTCATCGCTGTCGCGCCTTTCCTTCTTGGCGGCATCGGACCGGCTGGTCTGCAGGTCGTTGAGATAGTCATCTCCGACATCGCCGGTGATGTACTCGCCGGTGAAAATCGAGGCATCGAAGCGTTCGATCGACGGATTGCCCCTGGCGACGGCGTCGATCAGGTCCTCGAGATCCTGGTAGACCAGCCAGTCGGCTCCGATGGCGCGACAGATCTCTTCCTCCGTGAGACCGTGTGCGATCAGTTCATCGCTGGCCGGCATGTCGATCCCGTAGACGTTCGGGTAGCGCACCGGTGGGGCGGCGGAGGCGAAATACACCTTGCGCGCGCCGGCCTCACGCGCCATCTGGATAATCTGCGACGATGTGGTGCCGCGCACTACCGAATCGTCTACCAGCAGCACGTTCTTGCCCCTGAATTCCAGGTCGATGACATTGAGTTTCTGGCGTACCGATTTCTTGCGCTGCTGCTGGCCCGGCATGATGAAGGTCCTGCCGATGTAGCGGTTCTTGATGAATCCCTCACGATAGGTAAGTCCGAGGTGGTTGGCGAGCTGCAGCGCCGAGGTGCGGCTGGTATCCGGGATCGGAATAACCACATCGATATCATGATCGGGGCGCACGCGCTGGATTTTCCGGGCGAGCGTTTCCCCCATTCTCAGGCGCGCCTTGTAGACGGAGACGTTGTCGAGGATGGAATCCGGACGCGCCAGGTAGACATATTCGAAAATGCAGGGTGACTTGATGTGTTTTTCCGCGCACTGACGGGTGTGTATTCCTCCCCTGGTGTCGAAAAAGACCGCTTCTCCCGGCTCGACATCGCGTATCAGTTCAAATCCCAGGGCATCGAGTGACACACTTTCCGATGCCGCCATGTATTCGGTTCCCTGCGCCGTTTCCCGCTTGCCGAATACCAGCGGGCGGATACCACAGGGATCACGGAAGGCAAGCACGCCATAGCCGGTGATCATTACAACAGCGGCATACGCACCCCTGCAGCGTTTGTGGACGCCGGCGACGGCGGCGAACACGTCATCCACCTCCATGCGGAGCTTGCCGCGTTTCTGAAGTTCATGTGCAACGACGTTCAGCAGGACCTCGGAATCCGAATCGGTGTTGATCTGGCGCAGGTCTTCCTGGAACACTTCCTGCTTCAGCTTGTTGGCATTGGTGAGATTTCCGTTGTGGGCGAGACAGATGCCGTAAGGGGAATTGACATAGAACGGTTGCGCCTCGGCAGAGCTTTGGCAGCCGGCCGTGGGATAGCGCACGTGACCGATCCCCATGTTGCCGTGCAGGTGCAGCATGTGGCGGGTCTGAAAAACATCGCGCACCAGTCCGTTGTCCTTGCGCAGGTACAGGCGGCCGCCATCAGAGGTCATGATGCCAGCGGCATCCTGGCCCCTGTGCTGCAGCACGGTCAGGCCGTCATAGATTGACTGGTTGACCGGACCGTAAGCAACGATGCCTATGATGCCGCACATAAACTACTCCCGGTTGAAACACATGCCGCGAACGACTAGACGTACGAAATATTGTCCGCGATTTCCCTGGGAAGATAATTTCGCATCCATAGGGCGAAATCCTGGAAATATTTCAACAGCTGTGAATCCTGCCACCAAGGATCATGCGGCATGGGTGTCAGGCCGGCGAGCAGGACAAGGATAGCAACAATGACGGCTCCGCGGGCCATTCCGAACAATACACCCAGCATCCGGTCGGTGCCGGCCAGGCCGGTTTTGACCACCAGCTTGCCTGCCAGATAATTAATGACCGCCCCGATCAGCAGAGCCGTGACGAACAGAATACTGAAAGCGATAATTTTCTGGAGCGAGGGCTCCGATATCCATTTCGCCAGCACGCCGGCTACGTCTTCATAGAAAATCATCGCAATCCAGAGAGCGACCAGCCATGATGCAAGCGCCAATGCTTCCTTGACAAAACCGCGGAAAAGACTCAACACCGCTGACAGAACTACCAGCGCGATTATCGCAATATCGATCCAGGCCATTACTGATTATTCCTCGAACTTATACGGGACAAACGGCAAAGCCCGTTGACTTTACATAGGAAATCCACAAATCAGGCATTTTAGCAGACATGCGACGCCAACCGCCATGTGAAATCACGGGACCGGTCACTTGTTCTCCAGCACCATGGCGGTAAGCTTCTGCTCGCTGGCCAGTTTGTCGCGCAGTTTTTCCGCCGTCGGGCGATCACTTACCGGCCCGATCAGGACCCGGTGGATAGTTCCTCCCGCGTCTTTAACATCCTTCACCGATACCTGGTAACCTGATTTCTTGAGGCGATCCCGCAGACTCAGGGCATTGGGCTGCTGGCTGAAACTGCCCACCTGGAGGATCCAGCCGCCCTGGGTGATGGAAGTCGCAGTCCTGGACGACATCCCGGGCGACGGCTGTTTGGCGACGGCGGGTTCGGCTTGCTTGGCGGGTGCTTCAGCCTCGCTGGTAACAGGTTCGGGTTGTGACACGGGGAGTTCGGGTATCGCCGATACTTCCTGCTCCGTGGCGGTATCGGCAAGCGACCCGTCAGGCTCGGTCGACTCTTCCGGCACCGGCAGTTCCACCTCGGTCTGGTAGTCTATCGTCGGAGGCGGCGGCATATTCTGGGTGCGTGGTGACAATTCATCATCCGGCCCTTCCAGTATCATGGGAATGAAGATAACGGCCAGTGCAATAATGACGATGGCGCCAATCAGTCGTTGTTTCAGCATCTGATCCATGGTCTCCTCGCAGTAATTATCCGTAATTCTAGCGTGCCGGTGTGACTATACCTTACCTGCCATCACGGCTGCTACGGTAAAAAAGGAACCGCACACGACGATTCTGTCGCCTGCCGAAGCGTTCTCGCCGGCCTCGCGACAGGCCGCGGGAACGTCTACGCAAGGATGTATCCTGTGTACGGGTAGCAGGCCTCGCATCCGCTGGTACAGTTCCTCGGTCGACATGCCCCTCGGGTTATCCAGACCGGCCGGGTACCAGAGATCCACTGCGGATGACAGCGCGGTCACGTACCCGCCGACATCCTTGTCATCGAGCATGCCCAGGACCAGATGCGTTCGACCGGGACAGGGAGACAGCCCGAGCACCGCAGCCAAACGAGCGGCTCCATGGGGATTATGGGAAACGTCGAGGATCATTTCCACCACCCCGGGGACGAACTGGCAGCGCCCCGGCAGCGCGACTTCCTGCAGTCCGTAGCGGATCGCCGTCACGCTAACCGGCAGACGTTCTTGCAATAGTTCCAGCGCCATCAGCACGCCGGCGGCATTGGCAAGCTGATGCGGCCCCCTGAGGGACGGCAGCGGCAAGACAGTGTAGCCACCAGACGGCCCATTCCAGTCCCAGGAATCCTCGCGCGTTACATAGTCATACTGATCGCCGAGTCCATACCATGGTGAGCCGATCTGACGAGCTGCCTGCACCAGACTCGCCGGTGGCGAAGCCTCGCAGCCGATCGCAGGACGCCCGCTGCGGAATATTCCGGCCTTTTCCCTGGCAATCGACTCGCGGTTATCACCCAGCCACTGCATATGATCAATCCCTATGGAAGTAACCATGGCGACATCCGGGTCAACGATATTGACGGCGTCCAGCCTCCCGCCCAGGCCCACTTCCAGCAGAACGGCATCGGGGGCCTCATCACTAAACAAACGCAAGGCCGCCAGGGTGCCGAATTCGAAATATGACAGTGTCGTCTTACCGCGCGCGTCATCCACCGCCTGAAATGCCGCGCACAGACTGCCATCGTCGATGTCTTTGCCGTTGATTCGTATGCGCTCGTTGTAACGCAGCAGGTGTGGTGAGGTAAAGGCGCCAACCCGGTAACCGGCGGCCTGCAGAATAGTCTCGAACATGGCCACAGAGGATCCCTTGCCGTTGGTACCGCCCACGGTTATGACGGTACGAGCGGGAAGCAGCACGCCCATTCGGGCGGCGACAGCGGTCACTCTGTCAAGACCCAGATCTATTTCCCGGGGATGCAGCGCCTCCTGCCATTGCAGCCATTGCGCCAGAGTCTGGAAACGCGGCATGGGGGTGAGCAACCGGATTTCGAAAGATGTCAGCGCGAGGGAATCATACCCGGCGCCCGATCCGGGAAGGTGCGTGGGTAGCGGGAATCAGTCAGCGGGCAGGTCCTCTCCGTGGCGGCGCTATCAAGCCTCCGACTCCACTTTCGCTTCCGTTTCGGTTTCCGTTTCCACCACCTCGGACACGTCCGGCTCCGGCTGGCCGGTCAGGATCAGCAGCAGATTCACGATCTTGCCGCGCATCTCCCGCCGGTCGATGATCATGTCGATCGCGCCATGTTCGAGGAGAAACTCGCTGCGCTGAAATCCCTCGGGGAGGGTTTCCCGCACGGTCTGCTCGATGACACGCGGCCCCGCGAAACCGATCAGCGCCTTCGGTTCAGCAATATTGACATCGCCCAGCATGGCAAAGCTGGCTGAAACCCCACCCATGGTCGGGTCCGTCAGCACCGAGATGAAGGGAATGCCCGCCTCCGCCAGACGCGTCAATGCCGCACTGGTCTTCGCCATCTGCATCAGGGAAAACAGGGCCTCCTGCATGCGGGCGCCGCCGCTGGCCGAAAAACAGACAAACGGGATCTTATGCTCGAGACTGGCGTTGACAGCACGAACGAAACGCTCACCCACGACCGCGCCCATGGAACCGCCCATGAAACGGAATTCGAAGGCGGCAGCCACCATCGGCACGCCCTCCACCGCACCGCGCATCGCCACCAGGGCATCCGTCTCGCCGGTCAGCTTCTGTGCCGCATTGAGGCGGTCACGGTATTTCTTGCTGTCCCTGAACTTGAGCACATCGACCGGTTCAATGCCGGCACCGATTTCCTCGGCGGTGCCGTCATCGAAGAACATCTCCAGGCGCCGTCGCGCCCAGATACGCATATGGTGGCTGCACTTCGGGCAGACGTCACAATTGCGCTCCAGTTCCGAGCGATACAGGACCGCACCGCAACCGTCACAGCGAATCCACAGCCCCTCCGGAACCGTCCGTCTGTTTCCGCCGACGGTGCGAATTTTGGATGGCATTAGTTTTCTGAACCAGCTCATAGTCTGAATTGTACAATGTTCATATCAGGTTAATTAGTAGCCCGCGATCTATTCATTGCCAACCCTGTCGCGCACGGCCTGTTGGTCAATTGCGCTACGCATGGCGGATAGAGTCTCCGACAGCACCGGTGCAATGGCCTCTGGCTGATCAACGAGTTCAGCAATCCTGCCGACCAGTGCGCTGCCGACCACGACCGCATCCGCGATGCGGGCGATCTGAGCGGCTGACTCGGGATCGCGAATTCCGAATCCCACGCCCACTGGCAGATCGGTATATTTGCGGATCTCCTCGAGTTTGGCGGCGACCGCGTCCACATCCAGTCGATTCGCTCCCGTCACGCCCTTGAACGAAACATAGTAGACGAACCCGCTCGCCGAGCGGCACACTGTCTGGATTCGCGACGGACTGCTGGTCGGGGCGAGCAGGAAGATGGCATCCAGCCCCTGGCGGTGCAACGCCTCCGTAAGCTTGTCACCCTCCTCGGGTGGCATATCCACGGTCAGCACGCCGTCAACGCCGGCTGCGGCGGCCGCCGCGGCGAACGCCTCGTAGCCCCAAACCTCGATCGGGTTGAGATAGCCCATCAGTACGACCGGTGTTGCATCGTCCTGCCTGCGGAATTCCCTGACCATGCCGACCACATCGTGCAGGCTCACGTGATACGCCAGGGCCCGCTCGCAGGCCGCCTGGATCACCGGTCCGTCCGCCATCGGATCGGAGAACGGCACGCCGATCTCGACGATATCTGCCCCGGCGTCCACCAGGGCATGCAACAGCGGTACGGTCACCTCCGGACGGGGATCCCCCGCCGTCACATAGGGAATCAGCGCCTTGCGTTGCTGCGCGCGCAATTGCTGGAAGCGGTTCCTGAGTCGGCTCATACCCTGATCCCCTCCAGTTCCGCCACGGTGTGGATATCCTTGTCTCCGCGACCGGACAGATTCACCACGATGATGCCGTCAGAGTCCATGCCGGCTGCGAGATTCACGGCATAAGCCAGCGCATGGCTTGATTCCAGTGCGGGGATGATGCCTTCCGTGCGGGTCAATTGATGGAAAGCCGCCAGGGCTTCCCGATCGGTAATGGTGTGATAGCGGGCCCGACCGCTGTCCTTCAGCCAAGCGTGTTCCGGACCGACGCCGGGGTAATCGAGTCCGGCCGAGATGGAGTGCGTTTCGATAATCTGTCCATCCCGGTCCTCCATCAGGTAGGTCCGGTTACCGTGCAGGACACCGGATCTGCCGGCGCACAGCGGGGCGGCATGGCGGCCTGTTTCGATGCCGTCACCGCCGGCTTCGACGCCATGGAGGGCCACCTGCGTATCGTTCAGGAACGGATAGAACAGACCGATGGCGTTGGAACCGCCGCCGACACAGGCCACCAGGGCATCGGGAAGCCGTCCTGTCTGTTCCAGAACCTGGGCGCGCGTTTCGCGTCCTATAATCGCCTGGAAATCCCTTACCATTACCGGATAGGGATGCGGCCCGGCCACCGTGCCGATGATGTAAAACGTGCTATCGACATTGGTGACCCAGTCGCGCAGCGCCTCGTTGAGCGCATCCTTGAGGGTTTTGGAGCCGGACGTGACCGCCACCACCTCGGCGCCCAGCAAGCGCATGCGATAGACATTGATTGCCTGGCGCCTGATGTCCTCGGCGCCCATGTAGACCACGCATTCCATGCCGAGCCGGGCCGCGACCGTTGCGGTGGCCACACCATGCTGCCCCGCGCCGGTTTCGGCGATGACGCGCTTCTTGCCCATGCGCTTCGCCAGCAGCGCCTGTCCAACCGTGTTGTTGATTTTGTGCGCACCGGTGTGGTTGAGGTCCTCCCGCTTGAGGTAGATACACGCGCCGCCGAGCTCCCGGCTGAGGCGTTCGGCGTGATACAGCGGCGATGGCCGTCCGACATAATGCGCAAGGTCGCGATCCAGTTCCGCCAGAAACTCCGGGTCCTTGATGTAACGCCGATAGGCGGCGGTGAGTTCTTCCAGGGGAAGCATGAGCGTTTCCGCCACGAATTGGCCGCCATAGGGGCCAAAGTGGCCATGCTCATCCGGAAGCGATGCACCGGTCGTGCCGGCATCAGTCGCCTGTGTCTGCGTCACTGTCTCTTACTCCTTTCATGAAAGCCGAGATCATCCCGGCCGATTTGATGCCTTTCCCGATTTCCACCCCGCTGCTGACATCAACGGCATACGGCCTGACCTGCCTGATGGCCGTTGTGATATTGCCAGCCGTCAGCCCGCCGGCAAGAATGACAGGCACCGGGAGATCATGTGGCACCTGCGTCCAGTCAAATGCCTGTCCGCCGCCGCCGTGTGTCTGCGGCTGCCAGGCATCCAGCAATATGCCTCCGGCATCGGGATAAGCCCGTATCTGTTCACGCAGGTCGGTTTCCGGTTTCATCGCGACCGACTTGATGAAAGGCAGGCCATAACCGTTACAGTCATCATTGGACTCATGGCCATGAAACTGCAGCAGACCCAGCGGAATATTCCCGAGGACATGCCGTATCCCGGATGGCGAGGCATCGACAAACAGTCCAACCACCGTTACGAAGGGGGCGATGGCAGCCGTTATCCGCCCGGCCTGCTCCAGCGTCACATGGCGCGGACTGTCTTCGAAGAAAACCAGGCCAATTGCATCGGCGCCGTATTCAATGGCGCTACGCGCATCTTCGGCTCGGGTTATGCCGCAAATTTTAACGCGGGTACGCATGATCAGGCCATAACGGCGTGTCGTCAGGATCCTCACCCATCAGCTTGCAAGCGTAACAGAATCCCGGCAATTGCGTGATTGCCAGGGGCTCAGCGTCCATATTCCGGCAGCCAGCCCATTCTGGGAATGGCGAATTGCCCGGGATAGTGAACAGCGACCAGGTATAACCCAGCGGGCGGTGCGGTTATACCGCCGACCGTGCGGTCCCTCGCTTCCAGCACCTCCCTGACCCATTCCGGGGATGCTTCGCCACGGCCGGCGGTAATCAATACACCGGCGATGCAGCGCACCATATGATGGAGGAAGGCATTCGCCACCACATCGATATAGATGAAATCACCATGACGGTTGACATCAAGTGTGTAAATTGTCCGGATCGGGTGTTTTGCCTGACATGCAAGGGCGCGAAACGAGGTAAAGTCATGTTCGCCGAGCAGATGGTTGGCCGCCTCTCGCATCGAGGCCTCGTCGAGTTCGGCGTAGACCCAACTGGCCCGGTGCCTCAACTGGGCCGATGGATAAGGCCTGTTGAGGATCACATAACGATAATGACGCCGGCGCGCCGAGAAGCGCGCGTGGAAGGCGTCGTCCATTTCCCTGACCCATTGAATTCGGATATCCGCGGGCAGGTTGGCGTTGCCCCCGCGTATCCATGCCTTTTCCTCGCGAAAGGCACCGGTATCGATATGGATTACCTGTTCAGTGGCATGTACGCCGGTATCGGTACGCCCCGCGCAGACGGTGGCCAGTTCATGGTCGGCAACCCGGGAAAGCGCTTCTTCCAGACAGCCCTGTACGGTACGACCGGTCCGCTGACGCTGCCAGCCGTGAAAGTCCGTACCGTCATACTCGACGCCCAGTGCGATGCGCATAATCTGCCAGGAATATCCGACAATCGTGGGATGTGAAGGACCGTCTCCAGCGGGAAAAATGGATGAAGTGGGCAGATGCACCGTCTGCACGGATGACATCATCCGTATGGCATCCGATAATGCCCGCACCGGGGAGCGGGCATGACACATGACGGCAACCGCTTCCCGGGCAGGCCGACAGCTCAGGCGAGTTGCGAAATCAGGTTTTCCGCTTCGGTCTTTTGTTCGTTGTTTCCTTCCTCTATCACTTCTTCCAGGATGCCCCTGGCACCGTCAGGATCACCCATGTCCATATAGGCGCGTGCAAGGTCAAGTTTGGTACCGATTTCATCACTCTCCTGGAGCAGCCCCTCCGTGAGGTCTTCTTCCTCCTCCTCCGGATTCAGCTCATCGAGGTTGAAATCGATGTCTTCAGCACCACCATCGGCCAACGTTGCGCCAGTGTCGTAGTCCAGCCCGGTATCATCGCCGGCAGTGTTGATGGTCTCATTGCCTGCGGCGCTCTCTTCCATGCCGGCGAGGTCCATATCGAAGTCCACCTCGCCATCCCGAACCGGACTCTGCGATGTGGCCGTCTGGTACAGGGGATTCGCGGGTGAAAGCTCATAACCCATGCTAACCACCCGCTGCCAGTCTGGATCATC
This sequence comes from uncultured Gammaproteobacteria bacterium, assembly GCA_963763115.1. Lineage (GTDB taxonomy): Bacteria > Pseudomonadota > Gammaproteobacteria > UBA9214 > UBA9214 > CAVQCA01. Next base: position 45,616 of record CAVXNM010000018.1, on the reverse strand, counting down.
CTCGCCGACTATCTCACGGAACGTGGCCGCCTGGACATCAAAGGCGGTGGTATTTCCGGCCGCGTGATAGATCTCGATCAGCTTCATCTTGAGATCATGGTTATCGGGATCGCCCTGCAAGGCGTTTTTGATGACATCCTCGGCCTGCTGCACCCGGCCGTAGGCGATAAACACATCGGCTTCAGTCAGCGGATCGCTTGTCTCATCGCCCTGCAAGGGGCTCATCTCACTGGGAGCCAGATCACTCATCACAGTGGTATCACTAACTGCAATACGGCGCGTAGTCGGCGGTTCTTCATTTCGTGCGTCGGACATCTGGCTCGCGAGCGTGGGTTCATCGCTGAAGATATCCTCCTGCTTACGATGCCGCGACGATGACCACAGGAATCCACCCAGAATCATCGCGACCAGCACACCAAGACCGGCGAGTATGGGGTTTTCCAGCAAACGGTCGATTATGCCCTCGGGTTTGGCATCACGCCGTGCATTCGCAGCGGGAGTCTCCTGTGACTGCGTTTCCGCCTGATCGGTTGCCGGGGCGTCTGCCTCGGATGAGGCAGCGCCGGTCGAATTCGCCGCTGCCTGGTCCTGAGCCGCGAGTCTGTTCTGCAGGTTCGCCAGTTCTGCGTCTTTCAGTTCGATCAACCGTTGCATGTCGGCAACCTGTTCTTCCAGGTTGCCTACGCGGGATTGCAATTCCTCTGACTGCGCACGGCCGGCTTCAGCCTCTTCGCTTGCAATCGCCAGTTGCTGGAGAAGCTCCTGCGACTCGGGTGCCTGTGTCGCCGCACCTCCTTCAGGCATACCGGGAGCCGCAGACCCTTTGATGGTCTCCTCGTCGGGAGCGACCAGCTGCAAACGGGCTTCACGGGTATCCGTGGTTGTGGACGCAGTGCCGGGCGTGGCTTGCGGCGGCTGTTCCGTCGCCGTTTCGGCTGCAGTCTCCGCGGCCGCAGCTTGTTTGGTGCCGCGACCCTGCTGCCATTCGGCGTACTGACGGCTGGCTTCACGGATAGCTGCCGCCTTATCCATCGCCAGAATCTCGTCCCGCCGTGGAATTTGCAGCGTCGCCCCCGCCTTGAGATTATTTATATTGTTGGCGGTAAAGGCGTCCGGGTTGGCACGCAGCAGCGCAATCATCATCTGTTGCATACTGATATCGCTGTCAGGACGCACCCGTTTGGCAATTTCCCACAGGGTCTCGTTGCGTTTCACCGGGCCATATTTATCGACATTCGCGGATGCAGCAGGAACGCGTGATGCCGTAACCGGGGCGGCAACCGGCACCCTGGCTGGCGACGGTGCCTGCCTGACTTCGAGCGACGGAGAGGGTGCTTGTCTTACCGGCGCCCGCTGTGCCGGCGGCGCGGCCGGCATGGTAACCGGTGGATCAACAAGGAGGGTGTATTGTCTGAGCAAATGCCCCTTGCTCCAGCTTGCCTCTATCAGAAAATCCAGAAACGGTTCACGAACGGGCTGCCGTGTGGTGACCCGGATCACCGGCAATCCTCCCGGGGGCTGCTGTACGCTGAATTTTATATCATCGAGAATCGTCGTACGGGGAATTCCCATCTTTTGGAAGGATTCCCGAGGTGCAATGGCAACCTTCAGTTCATCGAGTTCCTGCTTGCTCGCCGAGGTAAGCTGGATAACGGCATCCAGCGGTTCGTTCAGCATCGATCGGATTTCGATGTCGCCCAGTCCGATTGCGAACACATGCGAGGTTGCGGACAAACACAGCATGGTCGCTGCGATTGCTAACTTTCTGGACATATCCATCACCTCTGTTTGCCAGTCCCTAAATTCACACATCGCCCCCTTTACCTGCCTGGCCGGCATGCCAGGGCACCAAATTCCGCCGACTATAACTTACAAGTAATCTTTCACCAAGATTTCAGCAATCTGGATGCTGTTGAGTGCGGCGCCCTTGCGCACATTATCGGCGACCACCCAGAGGTCCAAACCGAGTGGATGCGAGATATCCTCCCGGATCCTGCCGACGTAAACCGGGTCGTGATTGGCTGCCTCGGTTACCGCCGTCGGATAACCGCCGTTCCGGTGTTCGTCGATGACCACGATGCCGGGCGCCTTCCGGAGCAGCGTACGAGCCTGCTCGGCGCTGATCTTTTCCCGCGTTTCGATGTGAACAGCCTCGGAATGTCCGTAGAACACCGGTACCCGAACAGTCGTCGGGTTCACCATAATCGAGTCGTCTCCCATGATCTTGCGGGTCTCCCACACCATCTTCATCTCTTCCTTGGTATACCCGTTGTCCTGAAATACGTCGATATGGGGCAAGACGTTGAAGGCAATCTGCTTCGGATAGACCTCCGCCTTTATGGACTTGCCGTTCAGCAGATTCGTCGTCTGACTCACAAGTTCCTCGACAGCCTCCTTGCCGGTCCCCGATACCGCCTGATAGGTACAGACATTGACGCGTGCGATGCCGACCGCATCGTGTATCGGTTTCAGCGCCACCAGCATCTGGATGGTGGAGCAGTTCGGATTCGCGATGATGCCGTGATTGGTATAGTCCTGGATCGCCCCGGGGTTCACCTCCGGGATCACCAGGGGTATATCGTCCTGGTAGCGGAACTGCGAGGTATTATCGATGACAACGCAACCGGCCTGCGCAGCCAGCGGCGCATATCTCTCCGATACCGAGGCACCGGCGGAGAACAGCCCGATCTGTACCCTGGAAAAATCAAAGGTGTTCAAATCCTGAACGACAAGCGGCTTGTTCCCGAAGGATACCCGCTTGCCGGCGGAGCGTTCACTTGCCAGGGCAAATACCTCGTTGACCGGGAATTTCCTTTCAGCGAGGATCTGCAGCATCACTTCGCCGACCGCACCGGTTGCTCCCACAACTGCCACATCGAATTTACGTGTCATTTGCTCAACTACCTGTTGACTGAACCCGCGCGAGCGGGCGAATTGAGTACGAAGCTACGGTCATGCGCCGGCGCGCAGCGCGGCGACCACCGCATCACCCATTTGCCGGGTTCCGACGGTCCGCATGCCCGGAGAAGCGATATCCGGTGTGCGCAGACCGTCATCGAGGACCGTGTCGACGGCCTGCTCGATGCGCCCGGCCTGCACCGGTTCATCCAGACTGAAGCGCAGCATCATGGCCACCGAAAGAATAGTGGCGAGCGGATTGGCGATCCCCTTGCCGGCGATATCGGGAGCCGAGCCGTGTATGGGTTCATACATGCCCTTGCCGCGACTGTCCAGTGATGCCGACGGCAGCATGCCGATGGATCCTGTCAGCATGGCGGCGGCGTCGGAGAGTATATCCCCGAACATATTCGTCGTAACCATGACATCAAACTGCATGGGGCAGCGCACCAGTTGCATGGCGGCATTATCCACGTACAGGTGGCTCAATTCGACATCCTTGTATTCCTCACTGCCAAGGCGCGTGATGACCTGGCGCCACAACTCGGTAGACTCCAGCACATTGGCCTTGTCGACGGAACACAGGCGATGCGAGCGTTTGCGCGCGACTTCGAAGGCGCAGCGTCCGATGCGCTCGATCTCCGACTCGCAGTAAACCAGCGTGTTGAAGCCTTCACGCTGACCATCCTCCCGAATGCGAATGCCACGCGGCTTGCCAAAATAAATCCCGCCGGTAAGCTCGCGCACGATCATAATGTCCAGTCCACTGACAAGCTCGGGTTTCAGGCTAGAGGCCGCGGCGAGCTGTGGATAGAGAATGGCCGGTCTCAGGTTGGCGAACAATTCGAGCCCTGCCCGGAGTCCCAGCAGCCCCTGCTCGGGACGCAGGGCGCGATCCAGCCCGTCCCATTCGGGACCGCCCACCGAACCCAGCAGGACGGCATCGGAATCGCTGGCCAGTTGCAGCGTCCCGGCCGGCAGCGGGTGGCCAGACGACTCATAACCGGCCCCGCCCACAGGCGCATGTTCGCATTCCACCGGCAACCCGAACTCCGCCTGGAGACAGATCAGGACCTGTTCCGCTTCCGCAATAATTTCCGGACCAATACCGTCACCGGGAAGTATAGCTATTTTATATGTCATTTAATTAGTTATAGGTGATTATTAATGCTGTTAATCGAACAACCAGGGAGCTTCTCCACGCCGTTTTTCCTCATAGGATCGAATCGCATCGGCGTGTTTCAGGGTCAGCCCGATGTCATCCAGACCATGTACCAGGCAGTCCTTGCGGAAGGGGTCTACCGTGAACTCGATGACCTCCTGTTGCGGGGTGATGAGGTGTTGCGCCGGCAGATCAACCATCAGCGTGTAACCCGGGGTTGCCGTCACATCCTGGAACAGACGCACCACGGTGGCGGCTTCCAGCGCGATTGGCAGCACTCCGTTCTTGAAACAGTTATTGAAGAAAATATCCGCAAAACTCGCTGCGATCACCACCCGAAAGCCCTGATCCAGCAATGCCCATACCGCATGTTCACGTGACGACCCGCAGCCGAAATTCTCGCGCGCCAGCAGAATGGTCGCATTCCGGTAACGCACTTGATTGAGAATGAAGTCAGGATTCACAGCACGGTCGCTGTTATCCATCCCGGGTTCACCGTGATCCAGGTAGCGCCATTCATCGAACAGGTTGGGGCCGAACCCCGTTCGCAGGATCGACTTGAGAAACTGTTTGGGGATGATCGCATCGGTATCGACATTCGCCCGGTCGAGCGGTATCACCAGTCCCGTATGGGTCGTGAATTTATCCATGACCGAATCCGCCCGCCAGCGTCCGCACATCCACGAAATGGCCAGCTACTGCGGCAGCGGCGGCCATTGCCGGACTGACCAGGTGGGTCCGCCCCCCCTGACCCTGGCGGCCCTCGAAATTCCGGTTTGATGTAGACGCACAGCGCTCACCCGGCGCCAGCCGGTCGGCGTTCATGGCGAGGCACATGGAACAACCCGGTTCCCGCCATTCGAAACCGGCCGCCCTGAAATCGCGGTCCAGCCCTTCGGCCTCGGCCTGCTGTTTGACCAACCCCGAACCTGGCACCACCAGCGCCTGCTTGATCCCCGACGCCACCTTTCGCCCCCTCACCACGGCGGCCGCTTCGCGCAGATCCTCGATGCGGGCATTGGTACAGGAGCCGATGAATACGTGGTCCGGCGTGATGGCATCGACCGGCATACCCGGCCGCAGGTCCATGTAGGCCAGTGCCTTGCGCATGCCATCCCGCCTGATCGGATCGGATACCGCCTCGGGATAGGGAACAATGCCGTCGATCGGCGCCACCATCTCGGGCGAGGTTCCCCAGGTCACCTGGGGAACCAGGGCGGAGCCATCAAGTGTAACCAGCCGGTCAAAGGCGGCGTCATCATCGCTCCTGAGATCGGCCCAGGCGGCAACCGCAGCTTCCCACAACTCGCCGGCGGGGGCATAGGGACGCCCGGAGAAGTATTCGACAGTGGCATCATCCACGGCGATCATGCCGGCACGGGCGCCACCCTCGATGGCCATGTTGCAGACCGTCATACGTCCCTCCATGGAGAGTGAACGGATGGTCGAACCACAGAATTCGATGGCATGACCGGTTCCGCCGGCCGTACCGATACGGCCGATAATCACCAGTATCACGTCCTTGGCGGACACCCCGGGAGCCAGTCGCCCGTCGACGCGGATTTGCATATTCCCGGATTTTTTCTGAATCAGGCACTGCGTTGCCAGCACGTGCTCGACTTCAGAGGTGCCAATGCCAAAGGCCAGGGCGCCGAACGCGCCGTGCGTCGAGGTATGGGAATCACCGCAAACAACGGTCATCCCTGGCAGGGTGGCGCCCTGCTCCGGCCCGATCACGTGGACAATTCCCTGACGCGGATCAAGCATGGAAAATTCGGTGATGCCGAAATCCGTGCAGTTGCGGCCCAGTGTCTCCACCTGGAGGCGTGACACCGGGTCGGCGATTCCGGCCGCACGTTCCGTGGTCGGGACGTTGTGGTCGGGAACAGCCAGAATGGACCGGGTCCGCCAGGGCCGGCGCCCGGCCAAACGCAAGCCCTCGAACGCCTGGGGTGACGTCACCTCGTGTACCAGATGCCGGTCGATATACAGCAAGGCGGTGCCGTCCTCGTCCTGACGGACGAGGTGCGAGTCCCAGAGTTTGTCATACAGGGTTTTGCCGGGCATGGGTGCCAGTAGTACTGTCCGCGGAATCAAGGCAGGGGATTATATAGGATGGGCATGGCGAATACAGGACTCGCGCACGGATCATGAATAATCCCCTTCGATTCCCCGGTAAGCCACAACCAGCGCCGTGAAACTCACCGCCGCGGCCAGCAGGAACATAGCCTCGGGTCCGATGCCCTTCCAGAGATACCCGCTGGCGAGACTACCAGCGGCTCCACCCGCGCCGAAACTCAGGCTGCTGTAAAGCGCCTGACCACGGCCCTGATGGGTGCCGGTAAACAATCGGTGGATCAGAAAAATCGACACGGCGTGGTAAAGTCCGAAACTGGCCGCATGCAGGGTCTGGGCCACGCCGATCATGCCAGGATATGCCGGAAAGACGGCGATCAAAATCCAGCGCAGGGTGGTAAAACCGGCGGCAAGCAGTAGCAGTTTGCGCGCGCCGAAACGCGGCAGCAACCGAGGCATGAGCAGGAAAACACCGATTTCCGCGATCACTCCCAGCGCCCAGAATTGCCCGATCGAGGCGCGCGAATAACCGAAGTTCTCGAGGTAAATGGTAAAAAACGTATAGTAGGGTCCGTGGCTGGCCTGCATCAGAAAACAGACCCCGAACAGGGAAACCACCATCGGCTGCCTGATCACCGTACGCAGGGATTCCTGCTCCTGTGTGAGACGCCCGGCCGCCGATTCCGGTACCGCCAGACTGCTCAACCAGATGGCAATAAACAATACCAGCAGAATTGCAGGCAAAAGGCCGGCTCCATAACGATCTAGCACCGGGCCCAATCCCGCGACCGTCAGGATGAAACCGACAGAACCCCACAGGCGGATGCGACTGTAATGCCGGGTCTCACTGCCCAGGTGATTCATGGTCGTGGCCTCGAGCTGGGGCAAGGAGGCATTCCAGAAAAAACTGAACGCCGACATCACCAGCGCCAGCCACCAGTAGCCGGTGCCGGCGAACACCCCGGCAAAAGCCAGCGCGGCCAGCAGGGAGGCGATGCGAACAATGGCGATGCGTCGACCGGTGTGATCGGCGATCCACCCCCAGATATAGGGCGCGACAATCTTCGTTGCCATCAGGATCGCGGTCAGCTGTCCGATTTCCGTAACGCTGAAATCCAGCGACTTGAGGTAGAGACTCCAGTAGGGAACCAGTGCTCCGAGGGTGGCGAAATAGAACAAATAGAAGCCGGACAGCCGCCAGTAATTCATACCGGGAAACAACGGGAGCGGGGTGAGCTTTCCGGGAGTGCGGGAAGAATTATTACGGTGTCCTGGCCGGAATGACCGGCGTGTCAGACACGACATCCAGGTTCTGAGCGCGATGCCGCAGCAGATGGTCCATCAGCACGATTGCCAGCATGGCTTCGGCGATCGGCGTGGCGCGTATGCCGACACACGGATCATGCCGCCCCGTGGTAACGACTTCAACCGGCTCGCCCCGGACATTCACGGTTTGCCCCGGGAGACGGATACTCGATGTCGGTTTCAGCGCGATGCTGGCCACGATGTCCTGCCCGCTGGATATGCCACCCAGCACGCCGCCGGCGTTGTTGCCGAGAAATCCCTCCGGAGTAATTTCGTCACGATGTTCGGTGCCCTTCTGTTCGATGCAGGCAAATCCGGCGCCGACCTCCACTCCTTTCACGGCATTGATACTCATCAGGGCATGGGCGATATCGGCATCCAGCCGGTCGAAAATCGGTTCACCCAGTCCGGGCGGCACGCCGCTGGCAACCACATTAACCCTTGCGCCGATCGAGTCGCCCTCCTTGCGCAGGGCATCCATGTAGTGCTCCAGTTCCGCCACCCGGGCAGGATCGGGACAGAAGAACGGGTTCGTTTCCACCGCATCCAAATCCTTGAAATCCAGCCGGAGCGGTCCCAGCTGGGCAAGATAACCGCGTATCCGGATACCACAGCGTTCGCCCAGATATTTCCTGGCAATGGCGCCCGCGGCCACGCGCATCGCGGTTTCCCGTGCCGATGAGCGACCGCCGCCGCGGTAGTCCCGAAAGCCGTATTTCTGCTGGTAGGTGTAATCCGCGTGGCCGGGGCGAAAGCGATCCATGATTCCGGTATAGTCCTTTGATCGCTGGTCGGTATTCAGAATCAGCAACCCGATCGGCGCACCGGTCGTCCTGCCCTCGAACACACCGGAAAGAATCTGCACCTCATCGGCTTCCCGTCGCTGGGTCGTGTGCCGCGACTTCCCGGGTTTGCGCCGGTCCAGGTCGCGTTGCAGGTCCTGTGTGCCGAGTTCCATCCCCGGCGGACACCCATCGACGATACAGCCCAGCGCCAGCCCGTGACTCTCCCCGAAGCCTGTGACTGTAAACAGTTTTCCGAAGCTGTTACCTGACATGCGTTTATTGTAACGGGTTACTCTACAAGCGTCCCCTGTTTATTAATGTACGTTAAAGAAGCGTCTGTTTCGTCCGATACGAAAAGAGCGGTAACCGCGTAATGAATACCAGGAGACAGACATGGCGCAATCTGCAACCCAATCCCCACGGATCGGCAAGTACCTCGGATATCCCATCTACAAAACCATCCAGTCGAACAATGGAACCTACGAGTTCGACCGGATCGCCAGGAATATTGACGGCGAGTTTCCACTCGACCAGTTGAGCAAGGATGAGGTATTGATAAGGCCGGGACTCATTTATCGCGTCAAGCGCTAGGCTCCGCTCGACCGGCAGGAAAGAACAGGCCGCCGGAGAGTCAGTCGCCGGCGATATCCAGGCCCAGCTTGTGGGTCTGGTTGATCCGGTAGAACAACCGTATAAAAGGCAGCGTCTTTTCGTTGCTCCTTTTCACCAGACGCATGAATGGCAGGTCCCCGCGCCCGAACAGATAGCTGCCATTCCCCATTGATTCGCGCAGTTCCCGCACTTCCTTCAGCAGCAGATCCAGGTAGGCGGGACTGTTGTCGATTTCATCGATATCGTAGGCCGTCGAGGCCATCAGTTCCTCCAGGTCGAATATCACCTGGTCTACGAGTTCCACGTATTCCTCCGTCGTGCTTGCCCTCTCAGACATAATCAGTAGACCTCGCCTTACTGTCCGCCGTGCCGTCGCGCAGTCTCGCCACCCGGTCAAAATCCTGTTGATGCTTTCTCAACTGGTCCTGTTCTAGCAGAAATACTCCCTCACCACCCTGTTCGAACTCCAGCCAGAGAAACGGTATTTCGGGGTACTGCTCGACCAGGGCCTGTTGACTGCTACCCACCTCCACGACGAGTATGCCGTTGTCTGCAAGGTGGCGTGAGGCATGTTTGAGGACCTGCACCACGATATCAAGCCCATCCTCACCGGCCGATAGACCAAGGACCGGCTCATGCCTGAACTCCTCCGGCAATTGTTGCATTTCCGGATGCGGGACATAAGGGGGATTCGAGACAATCAGGTCGAAACGCCGTTCACCGATACGTTCGAAAAGACTGCTCTCCAGCAGTTGCACGCGATGAGCCAGGTCGTGGCGGTCGATATTCTCCCGGGCAACGGCCAGGGCATCGCCTGAGATGTCGGTCGCGAGCACGCGTGCATCCGGGAAGGCGCAGGCACAGGCGATGGCAATACAGCCACTGCCGGTACACAGGTCGAGTATGCTGTCGACCCGCTCCGGTACCACCCAGGGAATAAACCGGTTGGTGATCAGTTCGGCAATCGGCGAACGCGGCACCAGCACGCGTTCGTCGACGTAAAGGGGCAATCCGGCAAACCAGGCTTCATGCGTGAGATAGGCGGCCGGCTTGCGGGTGGAGAGGCGGCACTCAATGAGGTGGATGACCTCCTGGCGCTCGGTTTCGCTCAACACGGCGTCGAGGTAGTCTCCGGGCAATTTCATACCAAGATGCAACGCGTGCATCACCAGAGCCGCCGATTCATCCAGCGCATTATCCGTACCATGGCCGAATACCAGCCCGGCTTCGCCGAAGCGGCTGACTCCCCAGCGGATGAAATCGCGCACCGTCGTAAGTGAATTCATGATGCTCTCCGGGATACCTTGGTTACACGAGTCGCCGGTCGATCACGTCGGTTTTCCTTGCTTATAGATTGCCTGATGAAGCCGGGGCGGCTCTGTGGAATAATGGTCCACCATGTCCACACCAGGCAATTCATCAATCATGCTGCGTGGCGGCATCGTGCTGGCCGCCGTACTTGCCCTTGCGACCGGGTACTGGGTCTCCGATTATCTCCTGGGCAAGCCACCCGACCTGTCCGGTCTGCACGCAACAGTGATAAGCCAACCGCGCGATGTTCAGCCATTCACACTCGTCGATCATACCGGAAAGAACTTTGATAACCGCTCCCTTCAGGGCCGCTGGTCGTTTATCTTCTTTGGTTACTCCCATTGCCCCGACGTCTGCCCGACCACCCTGTCGGTGCTGAACAGCGTTGCCCGCAAACTCGAAAATCGTAAAGACCAGATCCAGTTTGTCTTCATCAGCGTCGATCCCGGACGGGATACTCCAGAAAAGCTGGGCCAGTTCGTATCCTACTTCAATGGGAGCTTTATCGGCGTCACCGGCAGCGACGACGCAATCAGCGCACTGACCCGTCACCTGGGCGTCATCTACGCGCGTGTTGCGGAGAATTCCGTGACGGATAATTATCTGATGGACCACAGTGCCAGTGTATTGCTGTTCGACCCCGCCGGACGTTTCCATGCGGTCTTCACACCCCCTCTTGATGCGGCTGATATGGCAAATGATTTCATCTTTATTTCAAAATCTTACCGGTAATTCATGAATACTGTTATAGTAATTCCATACACTGCTATGGACCTGCTGCAGTCTGTCCCGGCGGCGTCTCACCAGCATCATTGACACTCCGGCGATTCTCGAAGTGATGTCTTTCAGCACCCCGGGTGACTGGCTGAAGTCCTGGCCACTGGCCGTCCTGCCGCATCACCTGCTTTCCCGGATGGTACGTTCCGCCACGCGCTGGCGGGTTCGCTGGTGGAAAAATCTGCTGATCGCCTGGTTCATCCGCCATTTCAACGTGGACATGTCGGAGGCGGCCGAACCATCACCCGCGGAGTACCCGGATTTCAACAGTTTCTTTACCCGCCCGCTGAAACACGGCGCCCGGCCGCAACCCGGGCAGCCCGGGGTGATAACCAGCCCGGTGGATGGCCGCATCAGCCAGATCGGACGCACATCGGACGGACGTCTGATCCAGGCAAAGGGTCGAGACTTTTCCCTGGTCGATCTGCTGGGTGGGGACGACCGCCGGGCGGCCGTGTTCCAGGAGGGGGGGTTCGCGACATTGTACCTTTCGCCACGTGATTATCACCGTGTGCACATGCCGTGCGATGCCCGACTGGTCGAGACCGTCTACATTCCCGGTCGCCTCTTCAGCGTCGCGCCGCATACCACACGGACCATACCCGGACTTTTCACCCGGAATGAGCGGCTGGCGGCACTGTTCGAGACCCCTGCCGGACCGATCGCGATGGTGCTGGTCGGAGCCATCTTCGTGGCCTGCATGGAAACCATCTGGGAAGGCGTCATGCAACCCGCCGGAACGGATATCCTGACCCGCAGTTACCCCCGCGAAGACGGCCGGCAATGGCGGTTCCGGCGCGGCGATGAGATGGGCCGTTTCAACATGGGCTCGACCGTCATCCTGCTGCACGGTCCGGGCCAGGTGGTATGGAACCCGGAGCTCCTGGCCAACCAGTCCATACGCATAGGCCAGATTCTGGGGCATTTCATGTGGCGCCCTTGACACCGCCCTTTCCTGTTAACCTTTTTCACGGTTCCGCGTTAAATACAATAAGATGAATTAGAGAGGCACCGTGACATGTATTTCAGACACATAATTCCCGGTGCCAGTCGGGCGTTTCCTGTAAGAAATAGGCATTACGATGGCGGGTACCATGAAAGCTGTCAGGCAACCCCCCTGCCGGGATTGGTTATACTGGCCAGCGGTAATGTTCCGGTCTGTCTGTATACAGGGCAGACAGCCCGGATGCATTCTGCCTGCGGCGTGCTAGCGAGTGTCGTTTCTTCGACATTCACCATGTCAGCAGTTGACGTAATGAATGCCATAAAAAACACGGGGATAGCCTTGCCGGCCAACAGTCAGAGCAATGAGGAATTGAACAGGTTCTTCGCCAGTCACGAGGAAAATGCCTACTACGTCGCCTATGCGGCATTGTGGCACCATGAAACCGCCATGGATGTGGTACAGGACAGCATGCTGAAGCTGGTCGAATACTACCGGAACAAATCGCCCGGAGACTGGCCTGCGCTGTTCCGGACCATATTGAACAGCCGGATAAACGACGTCCGGCGCAGGCGACTCATCGAACAGGGCAAGCACAAGCTGGTGTCGTTCACCGGCCTGTTCCGCAAGGATCGTGATGACGGCAACTCCATGGAGGAACCCGACCTTCCGGCCGACGAGCGGGATGATCACATCACGGCGCCCGAAGCCGGGATGGTCGCCGCGCAACTGCGACAAAAAGTCACGGAAGCCCTGCACGGCCTGTCGGAGCGCCAGCGCCAGGTCTTCGTACTCCGGGAATGGCGCGGCATGACGACTCAGGAGACAGCCCTGACGCTCGGCTGTTCGGAAAACAGCGTGAAACAGCACCACTTTCGCGCTCTGCGCGAACTGCGCAAACTTCTGGCGGAGGTATGGGACCATGCATGAACAGGCACATCCTGATACAGAATTACTTGACCGTTTGAGGGCCGGCCTTCTCGATGACAGCATCGAGATGAAGGACCGGCTGGAACGCCACCTTGTCGCCTGTGCGCAATGCCGCGGCCGGTTGCATGCGTGGGAACATCTGGGCCGGAATACCATGGGCACGTGGCCCGTTGCGGACAAGAAACTGTCTGTCGGGCTGAAACTGGCGCGCCAGCAGGCCGTGACGACCGGGCGAGATCGCCGTATGATCAGATACCCGGTACTCGCCACGGCGGCCGTGCTGCTCATCGCCGTATCGGCCGGACTCTGGACACTGCGGCATGAGTTCGTGGACACTGCACCCATGATGGCCAGGACCAGCGAGGATATCCCCGACCTCTATGAAGACCTGGATTTCTATCTATGGATGGCCAATCAGGGTAATGACAAGACGCAGGAACAAGGCGGCAACGGCAATACCTAGACGGGCGGAACCAGAGCAATGAAACCAAAATATTCCCACATGGCCATACTGCTGCTGGTGTTCATGACCATCGGGTTATTCCCGCCTACGGTACTGTCCAGGGACCGCGGGAATGACCACCAGCAACAGTCACAGTCGACCGGTATCGGGGGGGTGCCATGGAGCGCCCTTTCCGGAGACGAACAGACCGTATTAAAGGGTCATCGTCGCAACTGGACGGGTTACACACCGGCGGAACAGAAGAAACTGCGCCAGGGCGCCCACCGCTACCTCAATCTCCCTCCGCGGGAGCGCGACGCCGTCAAACGCAAGCAGCAGCAGTACAGGGACATGTCCCCGCAGGAACGCGAGCAGTTGCGCGAGAAGTACCGCAAGCAACACAACTAACGTCTGATCCATCCCTTAACCGCCGCCGGCGCATACCGCAAGGTTGGCTTCTCTGCTATTCTGTGCAGCCTTTTGTTAACAGGCTCGCCAGGCAGGTCATGACACCATGCATCCGATGCTGAATATTGCGATCCGCGCAGCCCGCAGCGCCGGCAATATCATCATTCGCTACATGGACCGGCTGGACCAGCTGACGGTCCAGACCAAGAAACACAATGATTTTGTGAGCGAAGTCGACCGTCAGGCCGAACAGGAAATTGTCCATATCCTGCGCAAGGCCTATCCCGGACACGGGATCCTCGCCGAAGAAAGCGGCGCTCGACCGGGTGATGGGTTCGAATGGATCATCGATCCGCTGGACGGCACCACGAATTTCCTGCACGGCTTTCCGCAGTTCGCGGTATCCATCGCCCTGCGGCACAAGGGCCGCCTCGAACAGGCCGTGATCTATGACCCCCTCAGACAGGAACTGTTTACCGCGACACGCGGTGCAGGCGCACACCTGAACGACCGCCGCATTCGGGTGGCTTCGCGACGCACGCTTGAAGGTTCGCTGCTCGGTACCGGTTTTCCCATCAGACAACAGCAGCACCTGGATGCCTATCTCGGCATGTTTCGGGTCTTGTTCCCGCAGACGGCGGGGGTACGCAGGGCGGGATCGGCCGCCCTGGATCTTGCCTATGTGGCAAGCGGCCGCCTGGACGGATTCTGGGAAATCGGCCTGAGCATCTGGGACATGGCGGCCGGTGTACTGCTCATACAGGAAGCCGGCGGCCTGTCCGGTGACTTGTCGGGTGGCCACGACTATTTCAAACACGGCAATATTGTCAGCGCCAATCCCAAACTTTTCCCGCACATACTCAAAGCCATTCACCCCTACGTGACCGGCACACTCGCCGGCGATACCGGCACGGAATAACCACTTCGGGCACACTCGCGGGATAGTCAGGCAGCGAAGTCGTTGCAGCACGCGGGTTCAAGTTTGGAATGTCAGCGCCGATTCATGTCAGACGCACGGCAAGTGAATGCCGTGCTGTTGCCACAAACAGCTCGCACACAAAAAGACACCGGATATCATGCCATGAAGAACGAAACACTCGGCGAAGACGCATTAGAAATGATAATGCGTGATGTCCTCGAAGGACTGCAGGACTTCACCCGCCAGGCGAGTCTCGAAAGCAAAAAAATTGACATGGAAAACGGGTACCGGAAGAAAAAGTCATCCGCCCGGATAATTCACTTTCCGCGACGTTACCTGACCAACTGAGCGGGAAGTTCCCTCCGGCTCAGGACAGCCCCTCTCCACCGCGTTCCGCCCCTTCCTTCTTGACCGGAGCCAGATCCGATTTGCTGACACCCAGGGCCAGCGAAACGGGGCTGGCCACATAGATCGAGGAGTAGGTGCCGACCAGGATGCCCAGGATCAGGGCCAGAGAAAAGTTGTGAATAACCTCGCCGCCGAAGATGAACAGCGAAATCACCACCAGGAGGGTGAGCGAGGAAGTCATCACCGTACGTGAAAGCGTCTGGTTCACCGAGATGTTCATGATCTCCTGGGGCAACCCCTTGCGTATCTTGCGGAAGTTTTCCCTGATGCGGTCAAACACCACGATCGTATCGTTCAGGGAATACCCCATAACCGCCAGTATGGCCGCTAGCACGGTGAGGTCGAATTCCAGATTAAATACCGAAAAAATTCCTAGGGTGATGAAAACATCATGGATCAGAGCCATGACAGCTCCCGGTGCGAATCGAATGTGAAATCGCAACATGATGTAAATCAGGATACCGAACGTCGCGTAGATCATGGCTAGCCCGCCCTGTATGGCCAGCTCATCACCGACCTGCGGGCCAACGTACTCGACACGACGCAGCTCGACATCGGCATTGCCCTGTCGCAGTTTTGAAAAAACCGCCTCGCTGATTTTGGCGCTGTCCAGACCTTCCTGCGGGGGCAGGTAAATGAGCAGATCCCGCGAGGTGCCGAAATACTGGACCTGGGCCTGATCATAGCTGTTCTTCGATAGTAACGACCTTACATTGTCCAGATCAACCGCCTGCTGATAGGCTACCTCGATCAGGGTCCCACCGGTAAAATCGATACCGAGGTTCAACCCCCGTGTCAGCAGAGAACCCACGGAGACCAGCAGCAACACACCGGATATCGCCACGGCATAGGGCCACTTGCCCATGAAATCGATTTTCAGATCATGTTTGAAAAAATCCATCGGAATAGCCTTTCGCGCGAGTGGTTAGATGGACAATCTGGCGGCACGCCGATGGCCGTAGATCAAGTTGACGATAGCCCGGCTGCCCATGATAGCGGTAAACATGGAAGTCAGGATCCCGATCGAGAGGGTGACGGCGAACCCCTTGATCGGTCCGGTACCGTAGGCCAGCAGCACCACGGCGGCGATGAGGGTCGTAATGTTGGCATCCGCAATGGTTCCAAAAGCCTTCTCGAAACCCGCCTGGATGCTGGCCTGGGGACTGTTGCCGTTGCGCAGTTCCTCACGGATGCGTTCATAGATCAGGACGTTGGCGTCGACCGCCATGCCGATGGTCAGAACAATGCCGGCGATGCCCGGCAGCGTCAGGGTCGCCTGCAGCAGTGAAAGTATGGCCACGATCATCACCAGGTTGAATGCCAGCGCAAGGTCGGCGATCAGGCCGAATACCCGGTAATACATCGCCGTAAAGATCAGCACGGCGACAAACCCGATGACAGTCGAGAGAAAACCCTGTTCGATATTCTGCTTGCCGAGGCTCGGTCCGACGGTGCGTTCCTCGATAATCTGGATCGGTGCCGCCAGTGCGCCGGAGCGCAGGACAAGCGCCAGCTCGTGCGCCTCCTGCGGGCTGTCAAGCCCGGTGGTCTGGAATCGCTTGCTGAATACATCACGGATGGTGGCCACACTGACCACCTCCTCCACTTTCTTCGTGGACCTGACCGGCTCCCCGTTTACCAGTTTGGTGTCTGTCTTGTTTTCGATGAACACCACCGCCATGGGCTTGCCGACACTTTCCTTGGTAAACGCCAGCATCTTGCGTGCACCCTTGGCATCCAGCGTGACGGTGACATTCGGAGTACCGGATTGCGAGTCAAATCCGGAGCTGGCATTGACAATCTGGTCGCCGGTCACGATAACCGACTTTTTCAGCAGGACGGGCGTTCCGTCGCGCCGATGATAGATCTGCGAACCTGCCGGCACCTTCCCGGCCAGTGCGCGTTCCAGATCGTGCTCGACATCGACGGCGCGATACTCGAGTGTCGCCGTGGCGCCCAGGATACGTTTCGCCCGCGCGGTATCCTGCACGCCGGGCAGCTGGACCACAACACGCGAGGATCCCTGTTGCTGGATGACGGGTTCAGCCACGCCCAGTTCATTGACGCGATTTCGCAACGTCAGAATATTCTGCTGCAGGGCAAATGAGCGGACTTCTTTCATTTCACGGTCACTCGGCTTGACGAACAAGCCGAAGTTCCCGTTATCCGCCGCCAGTTCATCGCGTACCAGGTCCGGGAATTCCTTGCGGATCAGCGCCACAACACGGTCCCGGTCCTCGGCGCTGTGAAACATCAGACGCACACCACCGTTTTCCGTGCGAATCTGGCTGTAGCGGATCTTTTGTTCGCGCAGCAACGTGCGCAGGTCTCCGGCATAGCGTTCGATTGCCTGCTTGGCCGCGGCATCCATGTCCACTTCCAGCAGGAAATACACGCCACCGCGCAAATCCAGTCCGAGATACATGGGAAGTGCATTCAGCGACTGCAGCCATTGCGGCGTCGATGGCGCCAGGTTCAGCGCCACCACAAACTGTGAGCCCAGACTGGCCTTGATAAAATCCACCGCTTTCAGCTGCTCCTCGGTGGAGTGGAAACGTACCAGTATTTCCTGGTCATCCGACTCCATGCTCTTGTAGTCGATCCCGGCCGTTTTCAGCGCGCTCTCCACCCTGTCCTGAACACCAGCCTCCAGCTTGCCGGCACGCGCATTGGTAATCTGCAGTGCGGGATCCTCGCCATAGACGTTGGGCAGCGCATATATGAAGCTGATGAGAAAAACGGCGAGAATCAGAAGGTTCTTCCAAAGCGGGTACTGATTGATCATGCGGTTGATTCCTTGTTACGGGCAATTACGATTCCTTGATCGTACCCTTTGGCATCAGGTTAGCAACGGCCTGTCGCTGTACCTTGACCTTCATACCTTCACCGAGTTCCAGCTCCACGAAGTTATCACCCACACTGGTAATCCGGCCGAGCAGCCCTCCGCTGGTCACCACCTCATCGCCCTTTGCGAGTGCCTCGACCATTTGTTTGTGTTCCTTGGCCTTTTTGCTCTGCGGACGGATCAGCAGAAAATAGAACACCACAAAAATAAAGATCAGTGGCAGAAAACTTACCAGCGGATCCGCCGGTCCCTGGGTGGCTGCCTCTGCCCAGGCATCAGTAATGAAAAAACTCATGACGGTTGTTTCGCTCCCGTGTTGTGATTTGAATCTGTATCTGAAGTTGGCGCACCGGGAATAACGGCCGATCGCACCCCTGTCCCGCGGCGCGTTATTATGGCACAGCTTCCGGCGTTTCGCCCCGTTCTGCATAAAAATGCCTGACAAAGGCGTCCAGGGACTGATTCCCGATAGCCGCACGCAGACACACCATGAGATCCTGGTAATAGGTCAGGTTGTGAATCGTGTTCAGGCGGGCTCCGAGGATTTCGCCGCACCGGTCCAGATGGTGGAGATAGGCCCGGCTGAAATGCCGGCAGGTGTAGCATCGACAATCCTCATCCAGCGGCCGGTCATCGGTTCGGTAGTGGCTGTTGCGGATACGCACAACCCCTGCTCGCACGAACAGGTGTCCGTTGCGGGCGTTGCGTGTGGGCAAGACGCAATCGAACATATCGATGCCGAGCTGAACGGCGGCGACGATATCCTCCGGCTTGCCGACCCCCATCAGGTATCGCGGCGCATCGACGGGAATGTGTGGCATGATGCACGCCAGTACGTCATTGCGTTCCTGCTGCGACTCGCCGACCGACAAACCGCCGAGTGCATAGCCGTCGAAACCGGTTTTCGTGAGGCCCGCCAGGGACTCCTCGCGCAACGCCCCGTACATGCCCCCCTGGACGATGCCGAACAGCGCGGCCGGGTTATCTCCGTGAGCGATCCGGCTGCGTTCCGCCCAGCGCAGCGAAAGCCTCATGGAGGCACGGGTTTGCGGTTCCGTTGCGGGATAGGGCGTACACTCGTCGAACACCATGACGATATCGGCGCCGAGTTCGCGCTGCACCTGCATGGATTCCTCCGGGCCCATGTACACCCTGTCGCCGTTCACCGGGGACCGGAAAGTAACCCCCTGTTCGGTGATTTCGCGCAGGCTGTCTAGACTGTAGACCTGGAATCCCCCCGAATCGGTCAGTATCGGACCGTCCCAGTGCATGAACTCATGCAGCGTACCAAACCGGCTGATGACCTCGATACCCGGTCGCAGCATGAGGTGAAAGGTATTGCCGAGGATGATCTGTGCGCCGCTCTCCCGAACCTCCTCCGGCGTCATTGCCTTGACCGTGCCATAGGTGCCGACCGGCATGAATGCCGGGGTATCCACGACACCACGCGTGAAAATCAGGCGGCCGCGGCGCGCCCGCCCGTTCACGCTGTCGAGTACAAATTCCATTAGCCCCGCCGCATCGTCATACGGCGCCACGGGCGCTGATATACATCGCATCGCCGTAGCTGAAAAAACGGTAACCTGACACGATCGCATGCCGGTAGGCACCCATTACGGCCTCGTAACCGGCGAAGGCGCATACGAGCATCAGCAGGGTTGACTCCGGAAGATGAAAGTTCGTGAGCAGCGCGTCCACGATTCTGAAACGGTAACCCGGCGTTATGAAGAGGTTCGTGTTACCGCGATAGGGTGAAATATCGCCATTCCGGAACGCCGACTCGAGAGCGCGCACGGCCGTTGTCCCCACCGCCACGACCCGCCCGCCGCGTTGCCGGGTCTCTGCAATCTTTCCGCAGGCGGTCGAATCGATCACGCAGTTTTCATAATGCATGACGTGCTCGTCGATATCCTCGACGCGGACTGGCTGAAAGGTGCCGGCACCGACATGCAGGGTCACATAAGTGTGATCGACGCCGCGCGCATCCAGACGTCGCATGATTTCTTCATCGAAGTGCAGGCCGGCCGTCGGGGCGGCCACCGCCCCCGGAACACGCGCATAAATGGTCTGGTAACGCTCTTTGTCAACCGGTTCATCCATTCTTTTCAGGTACGGCGGCAACGGCACGTGCCCCACCCGCTCCAGCAGATCCGGCAGGCTGTAAACACTAGAAAATTCCACTTCGAACAAATCATCAGCACGGCCGGTGACCTGCGCACGCAGATCCCCATCGAGCAACAGAATGGCGCCTGGACGGGGTGTCTTGGTGGCACGCAGATGTACCAGGGCGCTGTGCGGGCCGGTAATGCGTTCCACCAGCATCTCCACCCTGCCGCCGGTTGGCTTGCGACCATACAGGCGCGCCGGGATCACCCGGGTGTCGTTGTACACCAGCAGGTCGCCCGGTGCGAGCAGTTCCGGCAGATCGGCAAACTGCCGATCATGCAAGCAGGCATTGCCGGGATCGAGGCACAGCAGACGACTGGCACTGCGGGTCGGGCTGGGGTGCGTGGCGATGAGTTGCCCGGGCAAATCATAGTGGAAATCGCTGCGCAACATGGCGTGTAATGGTATCACACGGGCATAACAGACGGCTTGCCCGCTTGCGGGGATTGCTTATACTAGCGTCCTCATGCCGGGATGGCGGAACTGGTAGACGCGCCAGACTCAAAATCTGGTGAGGGTAACCTCGTGCGAGTTCGATTCTCGCTCCCGGCACCATGAACAGGTCTGGCAGAAATAATTTCTTGACAACCAATTAGCCAAAAATAATGACAAATATCATCACGCCACCCGTTGTTTTCCACGGCAAGCCGTTCCGCCCGTCCGGCGTGATTTACTAGCAAGGATCAACCATGTCCGGAACACGCTTCACACTGGAAGTCCAGCCCCGCATCCCGCACCAACTGAAACGCCTGGATGAACTCGCCAATAATCTGCTCTACAGCTGGGACCGGCAGGTGCGCAGGCTGTTCACCCGGCTCGATCAGGATCTCTGGGGTTCCTGCGGTCACAACCCCAAGACGTTCCTGCGGCGGATATCCCAGCAACGTCTGAAGGAAGCCGCTGATGATCGGGTGTTCATGGAGGATTTCAACCGTGTCCTTTCCTCCTACGACAACTATCTGGAGCAGGGAACCCATCCCCTCATTCAGGGCTATCTCGATGCCGAGCAGGATCTGATCGCCTATTTCTGCGCCGAATTCGGCTTTCATGAAAGTCTGCCCATCTATTCCGGCGGTCTGGGCATACTGGCGGGCGATTACTGCAAGGCAGCCAGCGATCTCGGCATCCCGTTTGTTGCGGTTGGGATACTTTACCGGCAGGGTTACTTCACCCAGACCATCGATGCACATGGCAATCAGCTCGCCCACTACCAACCCACCGATTTCAGTGCGCTCCCGATTGCCCAGGTCCAGGATGGCAGCGGCAAGCCCCTGCGCGTCGCGGTCAATCTGAACGGGCGCAAGGTGCAGCTGCACGTCTGGCAGGCGAAAGCCGGCCATATCACCCTGTACCTGCTCGACAGCGATCTGGAAGAGAACCACGAGCATGACCGCATCATCACCCACCAGCTCTACGGTGGCGACAAGAACACGCGTATACAACAGGAGGTCGTCCTGGGCATCGGTGGCGTACGGGCGTTGCGGGCGATCGGCATACAACCAACGGTGTGGCATATCAACGAGGGACACTCCGCCTTCCAGATACTCGAACGCTGTCGCGAGTGTGTTCAGCTGGGCCACGATTTTTCCACATCCCTCGAGCTCGTAGCGGCAGGCACGGTATTTACCACACACACCCCTGTCGCTGCCGGTCACGACATCTTCGATCACGGTCTTGTAAGCCACTATTTCGTGGATTACATACAGGAACTGGGGATTGAGATGCAGCGCCTGCTGGAACTGGGTGCTACGCCCGGCAACCCGGGCAACTTCAACCAGACCGCCTTCGCACTGCGCGGTTCCAGATACCATAACGGAGTAAGCCGCATTCATGGCGGCGTGGCCTCCGAAATGGAAGGTTATATCTGGCCGCAGGTACCCCATGCGGAGAATCCGATCGGTTATGTCACCAACGGCGTTCATCTGCCCACGTTTCTGGCGCATGAATGGTCCAATCTCTATGACATGCGCTTCGGACGCGCCTGGCGTGATGAACTGCTCAACAGCGAGTACTGGGATCTGGTCGATGAAATACCCGACCACAGCTACTGGAGCCTGCGCCAGTCACTGAAAACCGACCTGCACGAGAACACCCTGCGGCGCGCGCTGCTGCAATTCAGGCGCAATGGCTGCAGTGAAGCACTGATGGAACGCCTGACACGCTATCTGCTGCCGGGAGAATCCGATATCCTCACCATCGGATTCGCAAGGCGCTTCGCCACCTACAAGCGCGCAACCCTGCTGTTTTCAGACCCCCCTCGCCTGAAGCGCCTGCTCAACAACCCGGAACAGCCGGTACTGCTGCTGTTTGCGGGCAAGGCGCACCCGCATGATGTGCCGGGTCAGGAACTGATACGCAAAATACACGAATTTTCACTCGACCCCGACTTCATCGGCAAGATCATCCTGCTGGAAGGCTACGACATGGCGCTGGCGCGCAAACTCGTCACGGGGGTCGATGTCTGGCTGAACACGCCCGAGTACCCCCTGGAGGCCAGCGGCACTTCCGGACAGAAGGCCGCAATGAACGGCGTGATCAACCTGAGCGTGCTGGATGGCTGGTGGGCCGAGGGCTACAACGGCGAAAATGGCTGGGCCATCACGCCGCACGCACCCAACTTCGAAGCCGTCTATCGCAACCACGAGGAGGCCAACGATCTGCTCGACCTGCTCGAAAAACAGGTCATCCCGACCTACTACGACCGCAACAGCCAGGGCTATTCGGAAAACTGGGTCAAGATGTCCAAGGCATCGATGAAATCCTGCATACCCAAGTTCAACGCGCAGCGCATGGTTCGCGACTATATTTACAAGTACTACGCGCCTGCCAGCCGTCAAAGCAGGTTGTACTGCGCCGACAATTTCCAGGGGGCAAGCGAACTCGCGCAATGGAAAGCGCGAGTCGACCGCTCATGGCTCGCGGTCTCCCTGCGTCGCATCGACAATGCGGCGACCTGTATCATGTCCGGCGACAGCCTCAACATCCGGGTGGCTGCGATACTGGGGGAGTTGACCGCAGAAGACGTCATTATCGAATGCGTCATCGGTACCGAGAACGAACACGGGCTGTTTACCGAACACAAACGCATACCCTTCGAATCCGCCGGAAACAATGACCGGGGCGAAGCAGTCTTCGAACTCAACCTGATTCCGCCGCTGTCCGGACTGCAGATCTACAAGTTGCGCATCTATCCGCACCACAGGCTGCTGTGCCACCGCTTCGAGACCGGACGTATCATCTGGCTGTAACAGCCGGCAGGCATCGCGGCCTGTCTCAGTTTCGGGCGCGTCCGTAAAGCTGTATTAGATGGTGCAGGCGCCCGGCGAGGTCGGCCGGCACCTGCTCCCAGTCAAATTGCCAGGTCCAGTTGTTCATGGTCGTCCCGGGCATGTTCATGCGGTGCTCGCTGCCCAGTTCCAGGATATCCTGCATCGGCAGGATCGCCAGGCGGGCAACCGAAGCCAGCGCGGTGCGTATCAGAGGCCAGGGCATTCGCTCAGTGGGGTTTCCCAAATAGTCATTCACCGACTGTCGTTGTGCATCGTCACCCTGCTGGTACCAGCCCACCGTGGTGTCGTTATCATGCGTCCCGGTGTAGACAACCGACCGGGGCACGTGGTTGTGCGGCAGGTAGGGATTGTCAGCCCCACCGCCGAAAGCGAACTGGAGTATTTTCATTCCGGGTAGTTTAAACCTGACGCGCAGCGCATCGACCTCGGGAGTTATGGTGCCCAGGTCCTCCGCGACCAGGGGAAGTTGTCCGTAGACCTGTTGCAGCCGCTCGAACAGGGCTTCACCGGGCGCTGCCACCCAGCGGCCATGAACGGCCGTATCCGCCGACGCGGGTATCTCCCAGTACTTTTCAAAACCGCGGAAGTGATCCAGGCGGAGGATATCGAATAACTCCAGCTGCGACCGGACCCGCTCCAGCCACCAGCGAAAATCATCCGCCATAATCCGGTCCCAGCGATACAGCGGATTTCCCCAGCGTTGCCCTGTCACCGAGAAGTAATCGGGCGGCACGCCGGCCACGACCTCGGGTCGACCGGTCGCATCTAGGGAGAAGAGGTCGCGATGGGACCAGATATCGGCACTGTCATGCGCTACGAAAATCGGAATATCACCGAATAGCGCAATGCCGTTTTGATTCGCATACTCGCGCAAGGCAGCCCATTGGGAAAAAAACATGAATTGCTCAAAGCATACCTGTTCATAGTCATCGGGATGCGCGTCGCGGAATGTCTGCAGCGCGGCAGCATCCCGATCGCGCAGCGGTGCGGGCCATTCCAGCCAGGAAGCCTCGCCCTGTGCATGTCTAATGGCCCGGAACAGGGCGTAATCATCCAACCAGGCGGCATGTTGTTGCCTGAAACCGTCGAACGCCGCGCGGTCCCCCTCATGCGCACGTTGTTCAAAACCCATCCTGGCCTGCTTGAGGGCGGTATCCGAGAGTATCTGGTCCCGCTCCAACCAGCCACGTGCGGCCAGATCATCGGTACAGATCAAGCCAGCATTGCCGGCGTGCACGGACATGCATTGATACGGTGAACCGTCATTGTGGGTCGAACCCAGCGGCAGGGTTTGCCACACGCCGAATCCGCACTGTTTGAGAAAATCGACAAAGCGCAGAGCCTTGTGCCCCAGGCAGCCGCCGAACTGACTGTCGGGCAATGAGGTGGGGTGCAACAGCAGCCCGGCACGGCGCTCTTTCAATGGATTGACCAAGGATCGTAATCGGGTCTGTTTATGTTGGCACGATTTCCCGGCTATCGGGCATGTCGTCACCCACTGCTAACCGGCTCGCGTGGCTGCTGGAACCTGCGGGGTCAGCCGACATGTGGCGCAGCGCACAACGCCACCCGGCATAGGGAATAGCGGCGCGGCCATACCGGCGGGCAACCACAGCCGGGTACCGCTCAACGGACAAAGTGGAATTCCTGGCCGAGCATTTCCGGCGTGACCAGCACCACGCCTCCGGGGCTGATGTGAAAACGCGCCTTGTCCTCCTCATGATTTTCGCCGATCACCATGCCGTCCGGGATCTCGCAGCCCTTGTCGATCACGGCACGACTGATGCGGCAATTGCGTCCGATACGCACATTGGGAAGTACAACAACATCATCGAGCACGGTATAGGACTTGACCCTGACATTGGAAAAGAGCAGAGAGTGGCGTACCGTGGCGCCCGAAATCAGACAGCCGCCGGACACCATGGAATCCACCGCCATGCCGCGCCGGTCATCGTCATCGAAAACGAATTTTGCCGGCGGAAGCTGCTCCTGATAGGTCCAGATTGGCCATTCCTCGTCGTAGAGATTGAGTTCCGGCAGAACCCCGATCAACTCAAGATTGGCCTCCCAGAAAGCGTCGACCGTACCGACGTCCCTCCAGTAGGCGGTCTGCCCGCTCTGTGATTCCCTGAAGGGATAACTGAAGACACGGTATTTCTTGATCATTCTGGGAATGATATCGTGCCCGAAATCATGTGTGGAATGAGCCTCGTCCGCATCCTTTATCAGCTGTTCGTAAAGGAAATTCGTGTTGAAAACGTAGATTCCCATGGATGCCAGCGCCAAATCTTTCGAACCCGGCATCGGTTGCGGGGATGACGGTTTTTCACTGAAATCGAACACCCGACCGTCTTCCTGGACCGACATGACGCCAAAGGCCCTGGCCTGGTCGAGCGAAACCTCGATGCAACCCACGGTCATATCCGCCCCCCGCTCGACATGATGAGCGATCATGGGACCGTAATCCATCTTGTAAACGTGGTCTCCAGCCAGGACCAGGACATACTCCGGCTTGTGGGTGCGGATGATGTCCAGGTTCTGGTAAACGGCATCCGCCGTACCGGCGTACCAGGACGGCTCGATGCGCTGCTGAGCGGGCAACAGCTCGATGAACTCACCGAATTCGCCTCGCAGGAATCCCCATCCCTGCTGAATATGCTGGATGAGGGAATGCGCCTTGTACTGGGTGATCACGCCAATCATGCGTATCCCGGAGTTCATGCAGTTGGAGAGCGGGAAATCGATGATACGGAATTTACCTCCGAAAGGAACCGCGGGTTTGGCACGCCACAAGGTCATCTGCTGCAGGCGGGAACCACGCCCCCCGGCCAGTACCAGCGCCAGTGTGTTACGTGTCAAACGGCTGACAAATCGGTGAGTCTGATTCATGGGCGGTACGTTATGCGTCTGAGCGGTGGTTTCAACATGTACCCTTCAATGGATTGATGATTCAACAAACGGCGATATTGTATGGGTAACCACATTGCCTGTATAGTTGCGCGGCACTCTTCACAAGCATTAATTCTGGATATGTGGCCGATACTCCGCCGTATCCATACACCGCCACCCGATGCAGCAACCAGATCCGGACATCAAGCCCCTTACCGGCGTTTCCAGAGAGATTCAACGTCTGCTGGATGCACGACACCCTGACCCGTTCAGCGTGCTGGGTCGCCACGTTTCCAATGGCCGGGCAACAATTCGTGTCATCCTGCCCCGCGCGGCCTGGGTTCGCGTTGTGGAGACCGGCGTATTCCTCGATCGCATCGCCAATACGGACCTGTTCGAGTGGCAAGGACAGGACGGCGGCCTGCCCGAACGTTACCGGCTGATCTGGCAGGATGGCCACGGAGTAGAGCATGTAACCTATGATCCCTACTGCTTCCCGCCGCAGATTTCGGATTTCGACATTCACCTGTTCGGAGAAGGCAAACACTGGCATATTTATCGCCTCCTGGGAGCCCACCGCAAGCAGAATGACGACATCGATGGCGTGCTGTTCGCTGTATGGGCTCCTTCGGCGGAACGTGTCAGCGTCATCGGTGATTTCAACGACTGGGACGGGCGTACTCACCCCATGCGCTCACGCGGTAGCAGCGGAATCTGGGAGCTGTTCATCCCCGGTTTGAACAGCGGCCAACCTTACAAGTACGAAATTCGCAGCCGGGATGACGGAAAACTATTGATAAAAACCGATCCCTATGGGCAACACTTTGAACTGCGTCCCGATACCGCCTCGCTCATACCGGGAGAGTCCGTCTTTGAATGGAATGATGGACCATGGCTGGAGAACAGGAGCAGGAGTGACTGGCGGCGCAATCCCGTAAGCATCTACGAAGTCCACCTGGGATCCTGGAGGCGCGATGAGCACGGTCGATTCCTGAATTACCGGCTCCTGGCACGGGATCTGGTCGAATATGTCAGGCAAACCGGGTTTACCCATATCGAGCTGCTACCCATCACGGAACATCCCCTCGATGCCTCCTGGGGCTACCAGACGACGGGTTATTTCGCTCCAACCAGCCGGTTCGGCAGCCCGGACGACTTCCGCTTCTTCGTTGACCTCTGCCACCGGAACGGCGTCGGCGTCCTGCTGGACTGGGTCCCGGCGCACTTCCCCAGGGACAGCTTTGGACTTGCCCGGTTCGACGGCACAGCCCTGTATGAGCACCAGGACCCGCGCCGCGGAGAGCATGCCGACTGGGGCACGCTGATCTACAACTACGGTCGAAACGAGGTCAGCAACTTCCTGCTGTCGAGTGCCATCTACTGGCTGGAGGAATTCCATCTCGACGGCCTGCGCGTCGATGCGGTTGCCTCCATGCTGTATCACGACTATTCGCGGGATAACGATCAGTGGCTGCCAAACATCTACGGCGGGCGGGAGAATCTCGAGGCTGTCAGTTTCCTGCGCGAACTGAACACGGTCACCCACAGCGCCTATCCTGGCACGGTCGTCATCGCCGAGGAATCAACCGCATGGCCGGGCGTTAGCCGGCCGGTAAATCTGGGAGGACTGGGTTTCAGCATGAAATGGAACCTCGGCTGGATGCATGATTCGCTGAACTACATGCAGCATGACCCGGTACACCGGAAATATCACCACAATGATCTGACCTTCGGCCTCCTGTACGCGTTCACGGAGAATTTTGTCCTGCCCTTCTCGCATGACGAAGTGGTGCATGGCAAACAATCCATGCTCTACAAGCAGTCGGGCGACGATTGGCAGCAATTCGCCAATCTGCGCCTGCTCTACACCTACATGTACACCTCCCCGGGCAAGAAACTGCTGTTCATGGGGAATGAGATTGCCCAGGGTCGCGAGTGGAATTTTGATACCAGCATTGAATGGGAACTGGTGGAATACGAATATCACCGTGGCGTACAGAAACTGGTCAGTGACCTGAATCGGCTCTACCGGGAAATTCCCGCGATGCATCGATACGACTTCGACTCGGAGGGTTTCGACTGGATCGACTGCAATGCGGCTGAGCAATCCATGCTCAGTTATATCCGCCGGGATGGTGAGGATTTCATCGTCGTTGCACTCAATTTCACGCCCGTCCCACGTCATCACTACCGTATCGGGGTGCCGGCGGCAGGCGAATACCGGGAGCGGTTCAATTCCGATTCGGGTTATTATGGCGGTTCTGACCTTGGCAACCGTGGCCTGGTAGAGGCGGAACACGTGCCCTGGGACGGCCACGCCTATTCCATCGCGTTGACCCTCCCCCCGCTGGCAGGCATCGTTCTGCAGTACGGCAACACGCCCTGAAGGACCTGTACCGGGCAGGAAACACCGGGTTGCTGGCGATAACGTCCATTCAGGCTAGAATATTTACCCATGGGTATCACACGTCAACCCGCCGTTTCAGGGTCCTTCTACCCCTCCGAGCCTGACCGGTTGCGCGCCATGCTGGGAGATTTCCTAGAGGAGGCACGCACCGATCAGCCGGCGCCCAGGGCCATGATCGTACCGCATGCCGGCTATATCTACTCAGGCCCGATTGCCGCATCGGGCTATGCGCGCCTGCTGAATTCACCCGGCGCCTATACGCGCGTCGTGCTGCTCGGCCCGGCCCACCGCGTGGCGTTTTCCGGCCTGGCGGCAACCGGCGCCACCGCCTTTGCCACGCCGCTCGGGGAGGTACCCGTCGATCAGGCGGCCATTAGCCGGCTTGCCGAATTGCCTCAGGTGCGCATCCTGGACGAGGCACAGCGCCTCGAGCACAGCCTGGAGGTCCACCTGCCGTTTCTCCAGGTCACGCTCGGAGACTTCTCGCTGATCCCGCTCGTTGTGGGTGACGCGACCGCCGAAGAGGTTTGCGAGGTGCTGGAACAGGAAGCGCCGGTCCCAGGCACCCTGCTCGTCATCAGTTCCGACCTGAGTCATTACCACGATTACACAACCGCAACGCGCATGGATAACGATACATCACGCCATATCGAGGCGCTTGATCACGCCGGGATCGGGTATGGCCAGGCCTGCGGCCGAAACCCGGTCAGCGGCCTGCTGCTCTACGCGCAACGCCATGCCCTGACGGCCGAGACCATTGACCTTCGCAACTCGGGAGATACCGCCGGTCCGCGTGACCAGGTAGTAGGCTATGGCACCTATGTCTTCAACTGAGGTCCGGCAGGAGTTCACGCCAGGCGAGCAGGAAATTCTCCTTCGCATCGCCTATCAGTCCATCCATTCAGGACTTGAGACCCGCCAGCCAGCCGCCATCACCGTCGACGGCTATCCTGCCAGACTGGCAGCCAGACGGGCAAGCTTCGTCACGTTGCATGCAGAAGGAAAACTGCGCGGCTGCATCGGCTCGCTTGAGCCCCGGACAAGCCTGATCAAGGACGTCAGTTTCAATGCCTATGCGGCGGCTTTCAGGGACACGCGATTCCAGCCGTTGCAGGCCGATGAGCTTGACACACTGTCTCTTCAGATTTCCGTATTGAGCACACCGGAGATGCTTGATTTCGACTCCGAGTCGTCCTTGCTTGCGCTCGTCAGACCGGGTAAAGATGGACTGATCCTGGAGGAACATGACCTCAGGAGCACATTTCTGCCTTCCGTGTGGGAATCGTTGCCGGATCCGTCCCAATTCCTGGGCCATCTCAAACTCAAGGCAGGTCTCGCCACCAACTACTGGTCGGCATCGATCAGGATATGGCGCTATACCACGGAATCCTTTACTGCGAGCATTCCCGCGATACGGGTAAAAGACCCGGATTATCGGGTGGAGATGCTGAAATAGGCGAAAACCAGCGTCAACAGCAACGTCGCCAGCAGGAAAGTCCGCAACGACTGACCTTGTCTGTTCTGCACGCCGCGCGGGTTGAGTGACATATCGTCCATCAGGTGATATTTGAAGAATTCGGCATCACTGTCATTTTGACGCCTGTCGGATAGTTTTCGTCTCTCTTCCCGGGCGTGCTGCGGGCTTTTCTCCTGCATCTTCCGTCGCTGGCTGGTGCGTTCGTCAACCTTCATACGTGCCACCACCAGCTTCTGGTAATCCTCCCAGCTGGAAAGCTGCAGGAGTTCCTTCGGGAACAGCTCCGGGTATTCCCTCGCCGGTTGCCACCTGATGCGATCCAGGCTCAGTTCATCATTCAGCCGGATACGCCCTAGCAGGATATAGCGTGCTATGCGCTCATCCGTGAATGGACCGCGTACGGTTCCATTGCGGCGCGCATACCACTGGCTGTCATGATCCGAAAACCCCATGAGAGTATCAATCGTCTGATTCACTATTGTTCAACATCAATCCTTCAACCATTCTTCCATGCGCGCGCGCAGGCGAATCAGTGCCTGGCCATGAATCTGGCATACCCGCGATTCACTCACGCCCAGAATCTCGCCAATTTCACGCAGATTGAGTTCCTCATCGTAATAGAGGGCCATAACCAGACGCTCGCGTTCGGGCAGTCCCTTGATCGCTCTGGCCAGTCCCTGCTTGAAGTCATCGTTCTGCAGGTTCTCGAACGGCTGATTCGTCTGGCGATCAGGTGCCACGAATCCCTCCTCGCCCAGAGTGCCGGGATCCTCGAAGCTGAAGATACGGCAGCCGGTCGCATCCTGGAGGATCTTGTGATATTCGTCCAGACCGATCCCCATCGCCTGCGCGACTTCGACGTCGCGCGCATCGCGGCCTTTCTCATTTTCAATCCTGCGTACCGCTTCGGCGACCTCGCGGGCCTTGCGATGCACAGACCGGGGCGTCCAGTCGGTTCTGCGGATTTCATCAAGCATGGCCCCGCGTATCCTGATGCCCGCATAAGTCTCGAAACTGGCTCCCTGTTCCGGGTCAAAGTTTCTGGATGCCTCGATCAGCCCGATCATGCCGGCCTGTATCAGATCATCCGCCTGCACACTCGGGGGTAGTCGACTTAGCAGGTGAAAGGCAATGCGTTTGACCAGCGGTTCGTGCAGCGTGACCAGATCGTTCGTACGTTGCAATTTCATTTCAACGGTGAGCGTATTACCCTTCATGATGTTACCTCCATCTCGACGTTGTTTTGGTGAAGCAATCGTTCGATGAAAAATTCAAGGTGACCACGCGGAGAATTCTGTCGTGGCCAGCCACCCACCCGCCTGGCCAGATTTCTCAGCACCATGGCGGAACGGCTGCGGGGAAAGGCATCGATGACCGCCTTGTGAAGTAACTCAGCCCGGCGCAACGAATCGTCACTGGGAACGAATCCGGCATAGGAAACGAGCACATCGTGCTGATCTACAAACAGACTGAGCATCCTGGCAAATATCTCGTCGCCTTCCCTGGCGGTCTGCACCCTGTTCGCAATGACATGGAAGCGGGCAACCCCGTATCCCGCATGCAGCCGGTTAATGAGGCCGATAGTGTCCCTCAGCGAGTCCGGTTCATTGTCTACGACAACAAGGACCTCGCTGCATGCGGCGCAGAAACTCGCGCCGCATTCCGATATCCCGGTTTCCGTATCGATTACCAAGGTATCGATGCGGTGTTTCAGTTCGCTGAATGCGCGGACTATGCCGGCACATTCGGCTGTTCCCAGTCCGGTATGTTGGCTGATGCCGGAAGCAGCCGGCACGAGCATGAGATCTCCCGGCCCATTGATAATGATGTCCTCAAGTTGCAGCTCCCCACGCAGGACATTCAGCAGACTGGACCTGGCATGCAGCCCCAGCAGAACATCCACCGTCCCCATGCCAAGGTCGGCATCAAGCAGCATGACACGAGCACCATCCCTTGCCAGCCCGAGAGCGAGATTGACGGCGATGCTGGTTTTTCCGACGCCACTTTTTCCACCTGTCACGGCAACTGTCCTTACCGGACCATGACCGCCTGCTGTCTGAGGACCGCGTCGCCCACCTAGCTTGACATCTGAAACCAGCATGGAATTTACCCCTTGTAAGCACGCAATTTAAAATTCCGTTGTTCTATCAAGCAGCAATAAGCGTACCAACTCCAGAAATCACCGAGAAATGTATCCGTAATAATCTCTAACATATTGCTTTTATTATTAAATATTGTATTGAAGATGCCGGCCAGAGAACCAGGATAAGTGCCAGTTTTTTGACTTACTTACAGAATTTATATTGTGCGCGCCATGAAATCCATCACATAGGCATGATTTGCCATGTAATCCAAACTTTATCTGGAATCCAGGGGACAGGGCCGGCACCCCCGGGTGACAGCGAGGCGGGTAATTGAAAACACAGCCGAGAGTAGCACTGTCGCACCGGCAATGACCGGTCAGTACCCGCGAAAGCGGTTATCAGCTACTCAATCAAGGGACGCATTTGATCTTGCCAGCCAGCTGGCGAAGTGTTTTTCAGGTAAGGGATGACTGACATGGAAACCCTGGGCAGAATCACAACCAAGGCTACTCAGCATATTCCAGGCCTGGTCGCTTTCAACACCCTCGGCAACAACCTTGTAGCCGAGGTTGTGCCCCAGATCGATGATCGAGCGCACGATGGCGATATCCTGATTGTCGAATGCGACATCGATAATGAACGACTGGTCTATTTTTAATGTGTGAATAGGAAGCTGCTTCAGATAGGACAGGGACGAATAGCCCGTACCGAAATCGTCAATCGCAATGCTTACGCCGAAGTCGCTAAGCCTGGCCAGCACATCCGCCGCCCTTTCCAGGTCAAGCATCAGGGTTGCTTCGGTAATCTCGATTTCGAGACAATCCCCGCTCATCCCCGCTTCCTCCAGGCACCATTTGATCTTGTCCACCAGACGCGGGCCCTGGAAGGACCTCGCAGAAACATTGACAGAAACCGGCACCTTGGTCCTGTCGCAGGTCCATTGCTTGCATTGCTTCAGCGCCGTGACCAGTACCCAGTCAGTTATCGGCGATATCATCCCGAGTTGTTCGGCAACGGGAATAATACGCTTGGGGTAAACGGTTCCCTCAAGGGGATGCTGCCAGCGCAGTAATGCCTCGGCTCCGGTTATCCGCGATGTCCGCAGATCCACTTGCGGCTGGTAGTGCAACACAAACTCATTGTTATCGAGCGCATTCCTGATCTGGCCCGAGTAGCGCAGCTGCTCAGCCGGACTGACATCGCTTACCGGATCGAAAAACTGGAAGGGCAGACTGTTTCGCTTGGCGCGATACATCGCGCTTTCTGCACTGGTAAGCAGTGATTGTTCATTTGTGCCATGCTCGGGAAAGCAGGCTGCGCCCATGGTGATACTGACGCAGAGCTGCTTGTCCGAACAGGAGAATGGCGAATCGAAACAGTCAAGAACCTGGTTGATAACCCGTTCCGAGGCGGTTCTGGCGTCATTAATTGCCGAGAGCAGGATACCGAACTGGTCACCCCCGAGACGAGCAAGCGAATCCGACTCGCGCACGATCGACCTGAGACGCTCGGCGATTTCCTGCAGCAACAGATCGCCGATGTCACGACCCAGCGTATCGTTGTACATCTTGAAATGGTTGATATCGAGAGATATCACGGCGACCTGGGAACCTGGCACCCGTCGTGATGACGCCAGCGCCATATTCAGATGATCGGCCCAGAGGGTTCGGTTGGGCAATTGCGTGAGATTGTCCGTTGTGCTCAGCTGCTCAAGTTGTTTGCGTTCGCTGATGACATGATTGATATCTTCAAGCAGACAGTGAACCTGAACCGGGCGGCCACGGTAGTCGAGGGATGGATACAGCGCCAGTCGGTGCCAGTGTTCGGGCGCACCAGCCAGCGATATACGTACTTCACGGGCAGCCGTATTGCCGTTGACCGCTTCCTGCCATGCGGTAAGCAGTAACTGCTGATCCTCGGTATACGTGCTCTTGAGAAACGGAAACGGCGCATCGAGTCCATCCGGATAAAGGGCGTGCAACGGGTAGTTGCCATAGTGAACCCGGTTGCTTTTGATATCCACGCTCCAGATCAGTTGCGGAATCTCGGAGAGCAGGTTCTCGATATTTGCGTGCTCACGGCATACGTGGGCAATCTCACCACGGGCCTCGTTCAGCACAGCATTCCAGTAGCCTTCGGAGATCAGGCCTATATCACGCAGCGACAACTTCATGAGGACGCCTTGCAAGCGTTCCCGATCTGCGACGGCAATATTCTGTTCTGCCATCAGCTCACGCAGGAATTCCATAAACATCAGGTATGCGCCGGTAACCCAGACCGGTTTGATACCTCTTGCAAATCTTTGTTCGCCCGCACGAACCAATTCAGCTTCGCGTTTTCCCTCCTCATGAACAGAAAACATATCGAGCATGAACGCGAGTTCAGCGCGTATCGTTTCACTGACATCCCCCCCGTCGCGCTCATCCGCATAGAGCAAATCCGCGATGTCGGGATTATCGAAGAGGTAATTGTAATGGACTTCGGCAAACCTTGCCGTGCCCGCCGCAATGACTTGACGGAATCGGCTCAGATATGCCAGCTCGTCATTGGAAATATGAAGGATATATTTATATTCCCTCGCATCGAGGTCAGATCTGGATTGCTGTTCAGTGCCGGTAACATCCGTCCTTCTGCTCTCCCGTCGACTGTCTTTGTTTTTCTCTGCCATCCGGTTTGGTGTTGATTTTTTGTTTATGCCGTTTAACTGGCACTATCACCCAAAAATACACGCGGCCGGAAGGACGCATGCCCCCGATGTTCTTTTTGCAAGCACGGCCAAACCCGCCGTGTCACAGCATGCTGCTAGACCTGCTTGAGTTTATAAGGATGCAATGAAACAACCCCCATTAATTATTATTCTTTTATGTTCTGAAATTTACCACAGCCGGGGAAGAGTATAAAGTCAATTCCATAAATGCATTGATGGAATCTATCGGTTAGCGACACATGAGTGTCAGAATCGGATTGAAACGTCATAGTTATGACGCGTGAGTGTTTCTTTGCAACCCGTATTTTCGCAGTTTCTCCACCAGGGTGGTGCGACGCATTCCCAAGCGTTTTGCCGCATGCGCAACCACCCCGCCGGTATCATGCAGGGCCTGTTTGATGTAATTGATTTCCAGGGTACTGAGATGTTCCTTGAGATTCAGACCGTCGCGAGGCAGTCGAGGATCGAGATCTTCCGAGGTGACCGGAGAACCGACCATCGCTTCCGTCATCAATTCCATATCAACTCCCTCGTCAAGCCTGAACTTATCTGGCAGATCAACGGCTTCCACGATACCGTAGGGGTGCAGTATGGCAAGGCGTTCGATCAGATTTGCCAGCTCACGGACATTTCCGGGCCAGGCATATTGACAGAGGGCATAGATTGCACCGGGCGACAATCTGACCGAACCCCGTCTTTCATGCTCGATGCGTCGCACCAGTTCATTCACGAGCAGTGGTATATCCTCCAGGCGCTCGCGCAGTGGTGGCATATCAATCGGGAAGACGTTCAGACGATAATACAGGTCTTCGCGAAATACGCCTTCCCGTATGGCCGTCTCCAGGTCGCGGTGTGTTGCCGCGATTATCCTGACATTGGTCGTGAGACTTGCGTTGGAGCCCACCCGTTCAAACGTTCTCTCCTGCAGCACTCTGAGAATCTTGACCTGCATGGCAAGACTCATGTCGCCGATCTCATCAAGAAACAGCGTACCCCCTTCTGCCATTTCAAAACGGCCTTCACGTGAACTTATAGCACCGGTGAAAGCACCTTTCTCGTGACCAAACAGTTCTGATTCGAGCAAGTCGGCCGGGATGGCGCCGCAATTCACGGGTACAAACGGTTTGCCGCGTCGCGACGAGTGATAATGCAGATTCCTTGCGACGACCTCCTTGCCTGTCCCGGACTCGCCCAGAATAAGAACATACGCCTCGCTGTCAGCAACCTGTTCAACCATTTTTCTGACATGCTGGATTGCGCGGCTACTTCCTACCAGACTGCGAAAGAGATCAACCGGACGATGGGCCGCTTCTGACTCGCGATGCGATTCGGCGTACACTTCCGCCTGATGCATTGCGTTCGTCAATTGTGCGTAATTGGGTGGAATATCAAGCCGCCCGAGGATGCACGATCCTGAATCAATCGCAACAGTCGGCTCCTTGCCTTTCCTGCTCAGTAAATAGATGGGGATATGCTCGTTGCAATCATGAATATCATTGAGCAATTCACTCAGCGGGTTTTCCGCCATGCATGAACCCACCATTACAGCCAGTACCCGGGAAATACCATCGAGAGACTGCTTCCAGTGCACACAGTCCTCAACAACAATTGGGGAATAATCGATGAATTTGAGGATTGCGGACAATTCCCTCGCGTTCTCCGGGTCAGCCTCTATTATCAAGACCTTGGAATCATTTAGCATTTGTTTTACCTGAGGAATCTAGCTGTCCACCGGATTATTCTTAACATCCAGGTCAATGTAATGCTGCCCACACCTGTTCACCGTCTATGCTATCGGTTTAATCCCACAACTGTCAAAATACCGTCATGCCGCGCATGAGTTTGATAATTTTATTTATCAAAAACATACACAAAGACCGATGATTGCAATTATGGCTTGCCCTGGCGCGTGAGGAGCATTATATCAGCCCGGACAAAAAATACTCCCTTCACTAAGCCATTTATTACGTAGTCCTCATGAAGGCACGCAGGAGCTGGATTTCGGGAATAGGATCCCAGTAAAACTTGGCTGTCGGGATATGTTTTCAGGTAACTTGCGCCCCGCCCCCCCCGCACGCGCGTCACGACACTCGGTGAATGCCCTCTCCTGAACCCGGTAACGCTGGCATGATTTCGCGATTCACGGGCCGGTCACCCGGGATGGCGCGTAACCAATCCCGTTTGTACAGGTCCACGGATCCATGATTAATGGAAGAAAAACACACGGTTTGCAAATACCCGCTCAACGACGACACAGGGGTTCTGAAAAACACCTTGATACCGGACTGTCACTTTGTGAGTATCGCCACAAAAATTCATTAAACCCGAAGGCTCATCAGGCGATAACCTTCATGTGTCAGGGACGATCAAACAATAACCGAAACCAAACACGAGATTCTGAAAATAGCCTGGACACATTATGCTTAACAAGCTGCCCAAGTCTCCGGATATCGACGATCACCGCATCAACATCATACGTACACAACTGGATGAAGATGCCTACATTGTGAACAGCCGTCAGATAGCAAACAAGATTATCGATATCGAACTTGCGCTCTCCATCCCGAAGAACCGCCGACTCACTGGACACTCCTCCTGATCCGTTACTCCGGGTATTGCGCCTCACTGATATAACAGACCCCTATTTTCACCGGGGTTGACATTCATATGGAAGTAAAGCCAGTTTCGATGCTAGAATTTCGCCGTCGAATGATATCACGACTGGTTATTACTGAATCAACGGGGCGGTAGCTCAGCTGGGAGAGCGTCGCGTTCGCAATGCGAAGGTCGGGAGTTCGATCCTCCTCCGCTCCACCATTCTCATCTGTTTGTCTTAGTAATTATATAGTTACATCATTTGGTGTGCGCCGAAAAGGCGCAGTGGTCCACTTTTTGACGGTTGGTGGTCCACTTTCTCTTCTTGAAGAGAAAACGAGAGACACCGATATGTACCTATATAAATCCAGGCATGGCATCTATTACTACAGGCGTAATGGGATGAAGAGATCATTACATACCCGAAAAAAACGGGAAGCCGTTGAGCAAATATCCGAAATTATCACAGAGGAACGCCAAAGATGCGGGGTTGATCAAACACGCAATCTGATAACGTTGGAGCACGCTGGAGCTAAGGTTACTATCGTGGGTGACTCCACAGAGCATGAACTAGCCATTGCCCAGCAACTGACAAATATCAAGTTCACGCATAAGCGGCTCAACGATATCTTGGCAATTTTTTGTCAGGAAAAAATGGCAGATGATTCCTGGACTGCCAAGACGGCAGCAGAAAATAAAAGAATCATAGATCACTTTATCCGGCACACCGGAAATGTCACCACTGCCAAG
Source organism: uncultured Gammaproteobacteria bacterium (assembly GCA_963763115.1). Lineage (GTDB taxonomy): Bacteria > Pseudomonadota > Gammaproteobacteria > UBA9214 > UBA9214 > CAVQCA01. Next base: position 7,430 of record CAVXNM010000018.1, on the reverse strand, counting down.
ATAGGTTTTGACACTCTCAATGAATATAAACAGAGTCTCTTAGACGGTAATAGGGCTATCCAGACCACCAACAAATACTTATCCAGGGTAGGCACCTTCTGTTCCTGGATGGAACGGCACGGATACCTGGATAAGAACTATGCCAGGGGTATGCAACTAAAGAGAACCAAGAACGCTCACGAGGATCGTGAACGGTTCACCCTGGATGAGGTAGAGATACTACTCTCTAACCTGAAACCGAACCCTAAGAAACCCCACCGGTAAACCCCCGTACATCGTGATTACCATCGATAGATTTGGCGAGTTGACACAGCACTTGCAGACTGATCATCTCATCATCAATAACGAGAATCGTTATCACGCATATTTCCTTATGTACATCCTTCACCTATTCGTAACGTTCATTTCAACTCCGGAATACTATCCTTAGAAACCATGGTTTGAATGCTTCTTGCCACGCCTGGTTGCCTTGTAATCATCCCAAGATTTTCGAGTTTTACCATCATTTGATGGAAGGTCGGAGGGCTAACACCAAAATAACGTTGAATATCTGATTCAGTGGGTGATCGACCAACTCCCCAACGTTATCTCCTCCTCGCCCGCCCCTTAAAACTCAGTACCTCCTCCTCACCGCTGGCGCACCGGATCGTAGTCGTGTCCTGATTAGCCACCCTGGTGACACGATCTTGCCAGGGTCTCGGCGGCGGGCATCCGCTATGGCATGGCGTAAACGTTCGTTTTTATTTAATACTGATACCTTTTTGGTAGTTATAGGCAAGCCCGACTTACCTAGTTCTCATTCAGTCCATACGGATCACGGGTGTGTAGGCGTTGCTTCCATGTGCTTTCAAGTTTGATAACCTCGCTGGCTTCCATGTCCGGCGAAACTCGCTGAAGAATAGTAAATCGAAAATTCTTTGGGTCACGATTTCGGAGGAGGCGATTTCCCCCATGTCCACTGGCAGCATAATTATTCCATCTGCCAAGAAGGTTGTCATGACCATATGCTGACCCGACATAACCTTTCCCGCCTGAAGTATCAAAAATGCGTGAATTCAATTTGTAAGTGCAACTCTACATGACGGTAAGAGGGCAAGCTGCGTTAGCATTGTGGCTTATCTCACCGCCAAGCAAGAGGAGCACACATGAGAGGCTATACGCAGCTTACCCAAGAGGAACGATACCAAATTTACATCCTGAAGAAAGCAGAATACAGCCAGGCAGAGATTGCCGAGCTGCTGGATCGGGATAAATCGACCATCAGCCGGGAGCTGCGCCGAAATCGGGGCCTGAAGGGCTACCGGCCCCGGCAGGCCCATCATCTGGCGCTGCGGCGGCGTCACGACAAGGCTCAGCCCCGGATAGGTGACAAGGTCTGGCAACTTGTCGAGACACTGATCCGAGAGGAGTGGAGTCCGGAGCAGGTTGTCGGCCGGGTCGAGAGGGAACACGGGGTATCTATCAGCCATGAATGGATCTACCAGTACGTTTACGCAGACCAGCGCTCAGGAGGTGAGCTGTACCGTTTCCTGCGCTGTCAGAAGGTCCGGCGCAAACGCTATGGTGCCTATAGCCGACGCGGCTGCATTCCCAACCAGATCTCGATCGATGAACGCCCGGCCATTGTCGATAGCCGGCAGCGCTTCGGCGACTGGGAGGGTGATACCGTGATCGGTAAGGGTCATCGGGGCGCCCTGGTCACGTTGGTTGAGCGCAAGTCGCTGTATACGGTCATCCGGGCCGTCCTCAATAAGACGGCAGAGGCTGTCCGAGACGCTGTTGTGGACGGGCTTACCCCGTACATCGACTGGGTGCATACCATCACCTATGACAATGGCCGGGAATTCACCGACCACGAAGGCATGGCCAGCGACCTTGATGCACGCATCTATTTCGCTCATCCTTATGCCTCCTGGGAGCGTGGACTGAACGAGAACACCAACGGACTCATCCGACAGTACTTCCCGAAACACCGGGATCTGACGACTGTTACCAAGCATGAGATTGAAAAGGCCATGGATAAACTCAACCACCGTCCCAGAAAATCGCTGGGCTTCCGGACACCTTTTGAAGTCTTCTTCAATACCAGGACTTCGCTAACCGTTGCACTTCAAAGTTGAATCCGCGATGTAATAAATACCTCTCCATTGAGAAATCCTTGCCATCCAGAGTTTGGGTAGCACACCAAGTTCTTCCCATGTGAGCTCTAATTCATTCCACTCTGGTATTACTGCATCAAGGACACTGTCTTCATGAACAGCAAGAATGGGTATTTCGTAAGCGCCAGAGATTCAGCACCCTATGCAGCCATAGTGGCGCGATGTTTACTTCATGTTCCAGGGCAACAAAGCTTCAATCTTTTCCAGCGTGTCAGCCGTCGCGATGTGTTGCAATACATGATGTAGATAGGCGTAGGGTTCCAGCCCATTGGCCTTCGCGGTTTCTATCAGGCTATAGCAGGTCGCACTGGCCCTGGCGCCACGCGGCGTATCACTGAACAACCAGTTGCGGCGGCCAACCGCAAAGGGCCTGATGGCGTTCTCCGCCAGTGCATTGCTGATATTCAAGCGGCCATCTTCACAGTAACCAATGAGCGGGTCCCACTGATTAAGCGTGTAGTTGATTGCGATCCAGGTCAGGCTGTCTTTGGGCACCCGCTGACAGTTCGTTTCCAACCAGCCCTTCAAATCATCCAGTACTGGCCGGCTCAGAGTCTGTCGTTGCGCTTTCTTTTGTTCAGGCTCAAGATCCTTAATCCGGTCTTCGATCAAGTAAAGTTTGCGGATCTTGCCAATGGCCGCATCGGCCTTGCTGACCTTACTGCCTTTCTTTATGGCAGGCGCCGCCTTGCTCGCCTCAACGAACTTCCTGCGCGCATGATCCTTATGTTGAGCTCTGCATAAGGCACATTATCCCGACATGCATTTTATCCGGAGCACATTCTGTCGAATGCAGCAAGGAGTTGCCGAACGGCGACTTGATAGTCAGGATAAAACCGGTGATCTACAGGGAATCGAGGAAGGCGAGCAGGTCAGGCTTGGGTTTCCAGGAATCGGTACGTACGGGCGAGATCCCGGCGTGCTGCCAGAAGACTTCCAGCGCATCGCGTTTCGCCTTTAGATTTGTTGTGAGGTATCGACTTGTCGTCGCGATACTGGCATGCCCGAGATAGTCGCGGATCACCGTAATATCGCTGCCCGCTTGGAGCAACGCGACCGCGCAACTGTGACGCAACACGTGCGGGGTGACGCGTCGCCGGTGTAATGCCGGTGCCTGACGGGCGGCCTGAGTGACGTACTTATTCAAGAGGTATGCGACGCCGTCGCGGGTGAGCGACTGGCCATGCCGGTTACAGAAAAGTGGATCGTTGGGCTGGCCTCCTCGCACGCCGGGCAGCCGTTGTAGCGCATTCGCCGTGTCTTTCCACAAGGGACAAAGCCGTTCTTTGCCGCCTTTACCGTGCAGGCGCACCTGTCTCGGGGCGGCCAGTCTCACGTCGCACAGACGCACGGCGAGTGCCTCGCTGACGCGTGCGCCCGTGTTGTAGAGAAAGAGCAACAGGGCATGGTCGCGAAGGCCGGCAGGGGTTCGACGGTCTGGCTGCTCGAGGATCAATCGAACCTCTTCGGGCTCAAGGTAGTGCGCTATCGATGAATGAGCCTTCTTCGAAGGCAGCGAAAGGACGCGCTGGTATTGATCAGCGCGAGACAGATCATGGCGTACCAGGTGTTTGAAGAAGCTGCGGATTGCTGCGAGCCGATAGTTGCGGCTGGCCACCGTGTTGGCACGCTTGACCTCGAGATGCGCAAGAAAGGCCATGATCGCCTCCACCTGAAGATCGTCGAGCCGCAGATCTGCCACGGCGCACCCCTTAGCGTCCGCCAGGAAGCCAAAGAGCAGTCGCAGCGCGTCACGATAGGCACGTATCGTGTGGGGACTCGCTCCGCAGAGACGCTCGAGATGATCACGGAAGAACGACTCGACGAGCGACAGTAGCTCGGGGGCTTTCTGACGGCTCATGGTGTTGACCGTGGGCGGTTAAGCCGATCGGCGAAGCGATCACTGGCCAGTTGCAGCAGCTCTGGAGTGGCATGCAGATACACTTCGGTGCCGAGCACGTTGACGTGGCCCATGTAGGCTGACAGCCAGGGCAGCCGCGCATGGATATCGACGCCTGCGTGATACCACTCGGTCAGGCGGTGCACGGCATAGGCGTGCCGGAAATCGTAGGGACGCGGTCCCAAGCGGCCCACCGCAGGCTTCAGTCCGCGCTGACGCAGGAGGCGCCTAACGGCCTCAGATGCCGATCCAAGGGTCAGCGCGCTACCGTTCTTGCGCACGAAAAGAGCATCGACCGCAGCACCGGCGGTGCGCACGCGCTCGTCAAGGTACGCGTTGAGCTCGCGCGCGAGATCCTCGCCGAAGGGTACGAGCCGGGTTCGACCCTTGCTCTCGCGGATGAGAAACGTGCATCGCCTGAGATCCACGTCCGACAGACGCAGTCGTACCGCTTCGCCAAAGCGCAGGCCGGTGCAGTAGAGGACGAGGAGCAACGCGCGCAGCATCGGCCCCGGGATGTTGCGCCCACGGTGGCGGTTCGCGGCGTCGAGCAGGTCGCGTATCTCCTCGCGAGAGAAGATGTAGGGCAGGTAGACGGACTCGGTCTGCGGCGCCCAGCCATGCTCCGGCACATAGCCATAGGGATCGCGCCGACGGCGATAGAGGCAGAGCTGGCGCAATGCGCCCAGTTCATTGGCCGCAGTGACGGCTTTGCGCCCCTCGAGGCGTGACAGAAAGGCCTCCAGCGTCGTGGCCAGCCCGATCTTAGACCGCCCTGTTGAGCCTCGACCCGCATGTTCATAGGCAAAGCGCTCGAAGCTTCGCAGCGTCGCTTCACCCCGTCCGTAGCAGTACCCCAATGCTCGCTTGAACGCGAGAAAGTCCTCGATGTCGCGGGCGAGATTGTCGAGTGTGATCGTCGTCATGACGGGACTGGCAGGGCAAGGTCGCGTAAACGCTCGGTTGCCACGCGAAGGTACGCCGACGTGGAGTCCGGATCACGATGGCCGAGGATGTCGCCGATGACTTTGGGTTGCGCGCCGAGTTCCATCTGGCGACACGCGTGGGTGTGGCGTAGCACGTGGGTACCCAAGTACGGTGCCGTGACGCCGGCTCGATGCGCGTGGGTATGCAGGATATGACGAATGCTAACCGCACAGGCCAATGGCTTGTAGGGCGCCCTCATCGTCACGAACACGTGGCGTGACCGCGCGTGCCTGGGACGCCCATGGCGCAGGTAGCTCGCGAGCGCTTGCGCCACCGCGGGTAGTAGCGGCAGGACGAACTCGACGTGGGTCTTCGGCCGCACCACGTGCAGCGTCGCGGCACGCCAATCGATGTCCTCGAGTGTCAGGCGAATGACTTCCCCCGCACCCAATCCGTAGCTGCTCATCAGCAGCAGCAAGGCATAGTCGCGTCGGCCGCAGGCACTTCGCTGATCGACGGCATGCAGAATGTGCTGCACGTCATCCCAGGACAGTGCCCGATGCGGATGCTCATGGCGACGTACGATCGGGGCGAGAATCGAGGAAGCAAGGTCTACCGTTATACGCCCGCTCACGTGCAAGAAACGCATAAATCCCCGCAAGCTGGAGCAGATATCAGCGACGGTGGTGCGCGCGTAGCGCTTACCGCAGATGCTCACAAAAGCATCGATGTCCTGGAGTCGAATCTGTTGCGGCCTGCGACCCTGCTCGCGCAGGAACGCAAGGAAGTGGGCGACGTGCGCGATCTTCTTGCGAACCGTGCTGGTAGGATTGCCGCGGTGCAGATGCAGATGTTCGGCAAACTCCCGAATCAAAGGCGAGCGTGAACGCTCCGCATCCTGCACGAGCCTCCACGGTGGCAGCGACTCGCCCAGTGTCTGACGTGCGAGCGCCCAGGTCCCGAGAGCGCTGCGCGCGCTGGAAAACGCCGTCTTCTCTTCGATGTCGTGCGCGCACGCATACCAGCGAGCGAACCGCGAGACGCCGACGAGCGTGAGCTGCGCCCTCTCTTCCAACTGCTTGGCGTGGCAGTAGGCCTTGAAGCGGAGGATCCACCTCCGATACACGACGATGGAACTGTGCTTGAGGCAACGGTTGTCGCGCCAGACACGCTCAACGGCATCAAACCTGGAACCGCTCTTTGATCTGCTGCTTCTCCGCATAAATCACCACCGAGCGCCTGTCACACTCAGAGTAAAACGCGGCAGCGGCACTTTGGTTTACAAGGCTGACTTCCCGGTTGCCAATCCGCTGATCCTTTATCCTGACAGTCCGCACAGGAACGTAGCCCTATTGCCGAACATTGACGCAATTACTCGACATAATAAGCAACTCAGGATAATGATCCCAACAGCCAATGCGGGTAATGGGGTTTTCACGACAGACCCGGTTGTACCCGGCATACCCATCGACCTGGAGTACGCCCTCGAAGCCATCCAGCAGGCGTAACGGCACCTCCTCACTGCGTGAGACATCGTATTCGAACAGCACGGCCGGTTGATCCGGTGGCCCACCCCGAATCAGCCACATCCATTTGTCGGATGTCGCCGGCCGGCCGTCTTCTTTCAGCACCTGTAGCCGGGTCTCGTCTGCCTGCAGGTAATCCCCTGCCAACTGGTGTTCCCGCATCAGGTTAATCAGCGGTTTGAAGACGTCATCCAGGCGGATGATCCAGTTGGCCAGAGTGGTGCGGGTAATGTCGCCGCCGTAGCGCTTGAGGATCTTCTCCAACCGATACAGTGGCAAGGCATCGGCGTACTTCGAGATCAGGATATAGGCCAGCAGTTGCACGCTGGCAATGCATTTGCCCAGCGGGTGCGGCGACCTTTGGGCTGCAACAATGCGCTGTTCACCGCCTTGTTCAAATACGGCCTTTTCCTGCCAGTACTCAAGCACCCGTGCCTGGGCAGGCACGATATCCAGTTCTTCCTTAACCTTGGTGAAGAAGGTTTTGTCCGCACCCGACTTTTCTTCATCCGTTAAGACCAGATCAACGCGTATGCGTGGCAGTTGATCCGAAAAACCTTTGCGTTTCTTGCGGGGCTTCTTCGGTGAAGGGTCTTCCGGCAGTTGGGCTTCAAGATCGCTGAGTGCAACTTCAAGCTCCGCCTCATCAAAGAAATCGACCTGGAAGGACAGCTTCTCGCTGCTGGCGCCAAAGCGCTGCAACCTGGACAGCCGTAGCTTCTCTTCAAGGAGCTTCAGCAGCTGTTGCTGCTCACGGATGATGTGGTCTTTTTGCTCGAGGGCCTCAAGCAATTCCGGCACCGTTGGCGGGATAAAAACAGGCGGTTCTTGTAGTGTGCTTGTCGCTGTTTTCACGGGCGGTATTATAACAGAACCGCATCATTTACCGGTTAAAATAATGCGTCATAATGCAGCTTT
>CAVXNM010000017.1:0-16111 GCA_963763115.1 uncultured Gammaproteobacteria bacterium | reverse complement strand
CTCCGCCCGACGGTATTCGCCATGTGCACGCCCTGCCTGTTCTCGCGCGAGACCGACGCCGAGCCCGGTGTCTCCGCCATCACCCTCGCCGATATTCGCTGGCAACACTGCAACGTCAAGGCCATTACCCTGCTGCCCAATATCCTGCTGCGCCAGCAGGCCATCGATGCGGACGCGGCCGAGGCCATCCTGTTGAAGGACGGCTACGCCATCGAGGGCGCCGCCAGCAATATATTTATCGTCGTTGACGGCACGCTGAAGACACCCCCCAACAGCCCCGCCCTGCTTCCGGGCGTGACCCGCGATCTCATTATTGAACTGGCGAAAGCCAACGGCATCCCCTGCCTGGAGGCCGATATCGCCAAGGAAGAGCTTGCCGGGGCGGATGAAATCTGGCTCACCAGCTCCACCCGTGAAATCTCCCCGGTCATCCGCCTCGACGGCCGGCCGGTCGGCAACGGCAACCCCGGCGCCCAGTGGAATCGCATGATCCGCCTTTACCAGGACTACAAGGAAGCGGTACGCCAGGGCATGGCGGCCTGATGACTGGCTGGCCCGGTGGTGAAGCGGCAGTGACGATACCATGACAGGGCTCCGAACGTTCAGCTATTCGAACACGACTGTGCGGTTTACATAGACGAGCAGGTTATGCCGCAGGTGGTGCCAGACGGCGCGCGCCAGGACGATCTTCTCCAGGTCACGCCCCTTGCGCACCATGTCATCGACCGTATCCTTGTGACTCACCCGAACCACGTCCTGCTCGATAATGGGGCCGGCGTCCAGTTCGGCGGTGACGTAATGGCTGGTGGCGCCAATGATCTTGACGCCGCGCTCGTGGGCCGAATGATAGGGGCGGGCTCCGGGGAACGCCGGCAGGAAGGAATGATGGATATTGATGATTCGCTGCGGGTAGCGCGCGATGAATGCCTCCCCGAGTATCTGCATGTAACGGGCCAGCACGATGAAATCGACGCGGTACTGCTCCAGCAGTTCCAGCTGCCGCTGCTCCTGCTCTTCACGGTTCTCGGGGTTGACCGGCAGATGAAAATAATCGATGCCGAGACGATCCGCCGTCGGCTGCATGTCGGGGTGGTTGCTGATGATCAGCGGTATCTCGACCTGCCATTCACCGGCCTCGTAACGTGCCAGCAGATCGTAAAAGCAATGAGGCTGCCTTGATACGAACAACGCCATGCGCCGCACCTCGTTCGAGAAGTGCAGGCGCCAGCGCATGGAAAAACGTTTCGCCACCAGCGTAGCGAAGTATTCGCCGATCTTCTCCTTCGCTATGTTGAAACTGTCCAGGTCCCATTCGATGCGCATGAAGAAAACCTGGCGCTCCGTATCGACATGCTGATCGAGATAGAGAATATTGCCGCCATTCTTGAAGATGAACTCGGTGATGGAGATCACGATCCCCTTCTGGTCGGGACAGTCGATCAGCAGTATGGCTGAATTCGATGCGGCTTTGCTCACTTGGTTTTCCTTCTTGTCCGGCATCTGCCCGCGCAGGGCGTGGACCAGAGCTATGTTATCAGAACAACCCTACCGTTTCGGCGATCACCCTTGCGTGCACACCCTTACGCATTGTCATGCTCGCGAGGGGACTTACCCCGTCTCCCTGCGAAGGACTCCCGCCGCCTGACCTTCGATAACCAGCGACTGCTCGCGCAGATCGATTCGAAGTGGTGCATGGTCCGGATTATCGGGCAACAGGTGAACAATCATCTCCCGCCTGTGGAACCGCTTGACCGTTACCTCATCAGCGATGCGCGCCACGACGATATGTCCGTTCACGGCATGCGGCGTGCGATGCACCGCGAGCAGATCGCCGTCGAGTATACCGGCACCTATCATGCTATCGCCGCGCACCCGCAGCAGGTAATCGGCGCGTGGATGGAAAACGCCCGGATCAACCGGACAGTATTCCTCGATATTCTGTTCGGCGAGGATGGGCTCGCCCGCCGCAACGCGCCCCACCACGGGCAGACCGGCAGCGGCATCGACAAGGCGAATACCGCGAGAGGAACCTGGCACCAGTTCGATAACGCCCTTGCGCGCCAGGGCGCGCAGGTGGTCCTCCGCCGCGTTGGCGGAGCGGAAACCGAGTCGACAGGCAATTTCGGCACGCGTCGGCGGACAACCCTGCGAGGAAATGCAGGTGCGGATCAGTTCCAGGACTTCGGACTGTCGGGTGGTGAGCATAGCCTGATTATGGTGCGACTGTTTGTTTATCCAGTATTCGGGATCATATACAGCAGATCCGGGAATGCAACAGGCAAGCCCCCGAATGTTTGTATCAAGGAGTCTGAAACCGGACCGATGCCAAGGCATAGTCAGGCATAACTCGCCGGATTTCAGGCAATCCCGGTGTTGCTTTCGGCCCAACCTGCCCCTGTCGTGGTCTCGAATCAGCCTTACCAGGTGTGCGGAAGCGTCGTGGCGTCATCCATAGTTGCCCTCCCCTGTGCCGGCAGTCAAAATCGATTATCATTGATGGCCAGTAGTGCGCCTGCCGACCCGCCGCCGTGAGCGTGTTCCGAGCGGCATGAACGGATTCGGAACGCCCGCTTTCCAGGATGGGCGCCAAGCATCACATCTCAGCCATGCCGAGCGAAGTTCCTATGTCCACATCCACCGCAACCGTCAAACCCCGCCACAGCGTCGCCGTGCCTGTCGGCACAGTGAGCATCGGCGGCGGCGCCCCGGTTGTGGTGCAGTCAATGACCAACACCGACACCGCCGACGCGGCCGCAACCGTGCAGCAGGTCATCGAACTCGCCCGGGCCGGTTCCGAACTGGTGCGAATCACTGTCAATTCCGATGAGGCCGCGCGCGCCGTACCCGTCATCCACGAGCGACTGCTGCAGCGTAGCGAGAACATACCCCTGGTCGGCGATTTCCATTTCAATGGGCACAAACTGCTGGCGAACCACCCGGCATGCGCCCAAGCGCTCGCCAAGTACCGGATCAACCCGGGCAACGTCGGACGCGGCAGCAAGCGCGATGTACAATTCGCCGCCCTGATCGAAACGGCCTGCCGCTATGACAAACCGGTGCGCATCGGCGTCAATTGGGGCAGTCTCGATCAGGCACTGGTGGCCAGGGTCATGGATGAAAACGCAAAGCGCAACGCCCCCCTGGACTCACGACAGATCATCCATGAGATCATGGTGACTTCGGCCCTGGAAAGCGCCGCCCGGGCCGAGACCCTGGGGCTGGGACGTGATCACATCATCCTGTCAGCCAAGATGAGCGGGGTCCAGGACCTGATCTCGGTCTACAGGGAACTCGCTTCCCGCTGCGATTATGCCCTGCACCTTGGGCTTACCGAGGCCGGCATGGGATCGAAAGGCATCGTGGCCTCGACGGCGGCGCTCGCCGTGCTGCTGCAGGAAGGCATCGGCGAGACCATCCGCGTCTCCCTGACACCCGAACCGGGTGGTGATCGCACCCGTGAGGTCATGGTTGCCCAGGAATTGCTGCAGGCAATGCAGCTGCGGCATTTCACACCGGCGGTCGTGGCCTGTCCAGGGTGCGGCCGCACGACCAGTCATTACTTCCAGCAACTCGCCCGGGACATCCAGGACCATTTACGCCGCCAGATGCCAGCGTGGCGTGGCCAGTATCCTGGGGTGGAGAAAATGACCGTTGCCATAATGGGTTGCGTGGTCAACGGCCCCGGTGAGAGTAAACACGCCAATATCGGTATTAGCCTTCCTGGAACCGGCGAAATTCCGGTCGCGCCTGTCTATGTGGATGGGGAAAAAACCGTCACCCTTAAGGGTGAGACTATCGCCATGGACTTCCAGAAACTGGTGGATGACTACGTGCAGCGCCACTACGGCCCGCGAACAGTGTAGACGGCGCCTTTGGATTCCCTATACCGCGAAGCCGTAATCGTCTTGAACCGCCGGTGGGACTGCCCGTCATCAGCCTGCACCAGGGTATGCGCCCTTGATAAATTCCCCTTTCCTTCGGATGCAGGGAATACCAGCATGGTGAGAATCGCAAAGAAAAAAACCATAATGGTGATGAACCCGAACGAGTTGGACCACCTCACCCACGGTATATTGCGCACAGTCGTTTAGCCCTCGATAGAATCCGGAATACCCCCGCACCATGAAAAACAAGGCGCGTGATACCAGACCTATCGGCCGAACAAGGGCAGTATCAAAGGAGCCTGAAGCAGAAATGTGATGGCCGTCATGGCCGGACCAGCAAAAATGAGCAAGGACCCGATCCCTGTGTCAGCTATCAGGCGGAACATGTCCGGGGATGTGAAGCGTCTATCCCGAACTGTTGACTTGAATATGCCAAAAAAATGAAGCGACGCCCCGGATTCAGCAGACCTTTCCTCATTCTCTTGCTATAGTCAAACCCAAGGACTGCGCAACCTGGCCGTTAAGTTGCTCAAGACAAGTACGCAATCTCGCTACCCCGGGGCAGTAGGTCATGAGAAACTCAAGAGAAAGGCGGCACTCGCATACCATAGCCACATTCCCGCTGGAAGACAGTGCGCATGATTTTGTAGCGTCGGAGCGTCGCAAGACCAGGGACCGTCGTTTGAGCAATCTTGAAGCAGAAGAGAGACAACTGCTGTTATCGGAAATGCCGTGGCTGACCTTCTACAAACTCACCTGAAGGGATCCGCCGATACCCTGCAGGCGATCAGTTGATCGCCTTTTTTATGCATCGCATTACCCACCAGAACCCTGAACGAAAACCAACGCTGGCTGCATTCCCGGCAAGGACAACCTTGACGACATACCCTGGAAACACACCGGCCTGAGCGATCCCCGGATGGTGAATATGAAATTCTGTTGATCTGGATCAAGGAATAAACAACCAATGCTGCAGTTTTAGTACTAAAATAAAAAAAGATCAATATTTTAAAATACATGAGGAGCGTATCAGGGAGTGTATACGTAATGAGGCAATGAAAGAAAGAAGGCATAAAGAAAGACGCGATATTAAACTGGTATCTCCGTTTATCGTCGTGGATATGAAGGGGCGATCAAGGTCAGTGGATCGTCGCAGGATTCCTGACAGACGCCTGAACAACATTCACGTCGAGTTCATTCCTCTGGAAGTTTATTACAACTCATAAATTGATTGAATAATCTGTCATTTATATATACCAGCTCGTGCAGTTTTTAATGCCCAGGCAGTGCGTACGCAAACTGACGTGGAAAAAATTATTGGGCGCCGACTAGTTTCACGGCACTGTCCCAACAAGTGTCCCCCGGCCTTGTACAAGGCTGGAAATATACAGTTTCAGACCGCGTCTTGCGGAAAGCGGCGCACCAGTCGCCGCAGTTGTGTCAGGCAGTATGTCGGATCGGTTGGACGGCCATAGCGCAGCAGGATAAATGCCTCAGTTATCCGGTTAACCTGACGTTCGAGTTCAGGCCGTTCCCCGACGATCCGGCGCGAAAAATCCCGCGGACCTTCGCTGGGCTGACGCCGTATGCCGAGACGGGCCACGCGCGTACAGAAAACTCGATAGGCGCGCAGCACCGGATCAGATGGCCCGGGCTTTTTTATCAGCAGCCAGCCGGCAATCCCCAGCAACAGGGCGCTGACCAGCAGCGCCAGCATCAAGGTCATATCCCACCAGGAAGGCTGGCTTAAGCCAAGCGCGGTAAGAAATTCCCGTTGCAACTCCGGTCCGTAGGAAAGTACCCACTGGTCCCAGCTGTTGTTGACTGCATCGAGTGAGTAGCGCAGCCGACGCCAGCCGCGGGAGAACAGGCTGTCTTCTCCCAACTGAAAACGTGCTGGCGCACCCGTAGGCAGAGCACCCGGGTCGAGGGCATGCTCGATGCGCTCAGGCGCCACGGCCGCGGTTGGATCGACGCGCGCCCATCCTGCATCGGGAAGCCAGATCTCCGCCCATGCGTGGGCGTCGGATTGACGGATCAGCCAGTAATCACCTACCGGATTGTACTCGCCGCCCTGGTAACCGGTAACCACGCGGGCGGGAATGCCGGCGCTGCGCATCAACATGACAAAAGCGGCCGCATAGTGCTCGCAGAACCCCCGACGCGAAGAGAACAGGAATTCATCCAGCGGGTTCTGGCCCAACAGCGGAGGGGTGAGGGTATAGACGAACGGTTCGTTGTGGAAATAGTCCAGGGCCAGCCGCGCCACATCGCGGTCGGTGCGGGCGTTGTCGCGCCAGCTTTGTACCAGTGTCCGAATACGCGTACTGAGCGCATTGGGCAGCTGGAGTGCCGCTTTCCTCAACAGGGGATCAAGGTATCCGGTTCGGTAGTGGGGATACGAAACCACCTCGTAACGTGTGCGCTCACGTAGCGCCCTCTTCGAGAGCCACTGGAAACCGGCCGCGTTGATCGCCGGCACCGATACTTCAACCGGCACATCCAGACCGACCAGCCAGCGTGTACGCTGACCCTCCAGCATAATCGACTGGTGCACCGCCCCCCCTTCGACCTGCATGTCGGGATTTGCCTCAGGCCGCAGCAGCGCCGCCGTGCGGCCGGTCGACCAAGTTCGGCCATCGGTGTGCCACAGCACCGGCCCGCGCCAGTAGCGCTGCTGCGGCAGTGGCGTATACCCGGAAAATTTCACCCGGAACGCCGGAGCCTCGGACTGCGCCAACTGACTGATGGCGCCGGGGCTCATGCTGTCGCTCAGGCCGGTCACTCCGGAGTATGCATCTTTCGGCAGTCCCCAGATCGGCCCGGAAATACGAGGGAAAAAAACGAACAGCACCAGCATGACCGGCAAGGCCTGGGTCAGCAACACCGCTGCGAAACGCAGTTCCACGATTGCCGGGTGTGCTGCCCGGGCTTGCGTGGCAACCCCAAGAGCCGCCGTGTTAACCACTGTAGCTGCGATCATGTAAAACGCAATGAGCAGCGTCTGGGTAAACAGGAAATTGGTGATGACGAGGAAATAGTTCAGGAAAATCATCAGCTGCACATCCCGCAAGCGGCGCAGTTCGAGCAGTTTCAGCGCCAGCATGACGACCAGCAGCGCCACGCCGGCATTTCTCCCCAGCAGAGTGCCGTACGTCAGGAACACGCCGGCGGCGCCCGCCAGCGTGGCGGCGAAAACCAGCAGGCGCGGCACCTTCCAGCCGGGGTGGCGCAGCAGCAGTATATGCGCGGCGCCCATGCCGAACGCGAACATGGAAATCCACCATGGCAGACGGGCAGCATGCGGCAGGACCACGAGCAGCAGAGAGGCGAGCATCCAGCGCTGCGCCTGCGCGGTCAGAGGCGTTTCGGTTTTTCGAAAGAATCTACTCAAAGCGCGCCAGCGCCTCCAGGCAACGCAGTTTATGGGCGCCGCCGCTGGCGACGGCGATTTCCATACCGGGCAGGCGTAGCCCGTAACACTGCCTGTCATGAGCCGCATCGAGCACCCACCGGCACAGCTGGCTCAGGCGGGCCTCGGTATCCAGGGCATCAAGGTCCCGCCAGTCCAGCCAGAGTTCGTCGGCACGATCACCGCCGAATTGCTTGGTGAGCAGGGTTTGTTCACGAGCCGCCGCCTTCCAGAACACGTGACGCGGCGAATCCCCGGGCCGGTAGGGCCGAAAACCGGAGAAATCATCCACCCCCCTGCCCTTGTCACCGGACAGATTGGGTTTATAGGCGGTAGATTGCGGCAGCGTGCGACGTGGTCCGGGGCGCGGATAAACCAGGCAGTTCATGTGCAGTTCCAGATGGGACCAGGCCCTGAAAAGACCCAGGGGATAAAACGACGAGACCCTGCATCGTCCCAGTGCCATAATGCCACGCCGTGTGGTATCGCGGTAAAGCGTGACCGGATTTGTCTGTCGCGGACAAAGTTCGATGCTGACAGGTGGCTGGTTCACACTCTCCAGGCGAATCCCGATACGCGCATACTCGCTGGGATTGGTCACCAGTATTTCGAAGCCGGCCCGTTCACCGGCATATACCGGCCGGACCTTGCCAACGGTAAAACCCAGCATGACCAGATTGCGATAGGTGTGGAAAATGGAAACCATCGCCATGCTGCCCAGCAGAAAGGTGAACATATGCCCCAGGCTGTTGTTGTAATTGATTGAGCCGAACAGCATCACCAGCAACATGGCCGCTAATGCCAGCCCGGCGCCGGTAGGCAGGATAAATACACGGGAACGATCCAGAGTCACCGGGCCCTCCTCGGGTCCAAAACCCCGTGTAAAGCGGGCGAGCCTGAAGCGTTGGGGTAGTGTCAACGTCTGCATGAAATATTACCGGTTATTCGTCCGCATCCAGCAACGGGATTCAACACCTGACCTTTTATGCCGCTGTCATCCGGGAAAGGGTATTTACCGGGCGTACTGCTAGGACCTGTTAACACTTGTATGGTCGTCGCGACGACGGCCATTTTTTCGCAAGACAAGGCAGCGCGAGTGCCGTGTAGTTAGGCTACACACGTGAGCGCTAACGCAGGATTGCGGGAAAATGGCCTCGTCCCTACGGGTTGCGCCTGAAATCAGGCCATGCGGCGTTGCTCGTCGTTCATTTAGCACAACTAAAATTCGCTCCTCGCGCCTTGCCTTGCCTGATTTCAGAAAGGAACGTGGCAATCATACAAGTGTTAACAGGCCCTAGGGAACGGGAACTGATTCGAGAAACAAGTGCATCCGTTCCGTGACTGACAAGTCTTCGGCGATTTCCGTCGCCGGTTGCAGGCGATGGCCAATCACGGCCGGCAATACGGTCTGCAAGTCCTCTGGCAGAACCAGATCCCGGCCTTCGAGGAAAGCCCAGGCTTTGGCGCTGTGCAGCAAGGCCAGGCCGGCGCGCGGTGACAAGCCGTTCTGGTAATGCGGCGCACGGCGGCTGTAACCAAGCAGCGCCTGCAGGTAATCCAGCAGGGCGTCCGAGACGTGTACGGTATCGACCTGCGACTGCACTTCCAGCAATCGTCCCGCGGACAATGCCGGAGCGATCACGTCGAGGAGTTTACGGCGGTCTTCGCCCTGCAGCAGGATGCGCTCGGCCTGATCGTCGGGATAGCCGAGTTCGATCCGCATCAGGAAGCGGTCCAGCTGCGATTCCGGCAATGGAAAGGTGCCGATCTGGTGGAGTGGATTTTGCGTGGCGATGACGAAAAACGGCTGGGACAGCCGGCGGGTTTCCCCCTCCACGGTCACCTGCTGCTCTTCCATGGCTTCGAGCAGCGCACTCTGGGTCTTCGGTGTGGCGCGGTTAATCTCATCGGCCAGCACGATGTGGGAAAAAACCGGGCCGGGATGAAACTGAAAATCACCGCTGTCACGGTTGTAGATGGAAACGCCAAGGATGTCGGCAGGCAGCAGGTCACTGGTAAACTGGATACGCTGATAGTGCAACCCGAGCGTCGTTGCGAGCGCATGCGCCAGAGTGGTTTTACCGACACCGGGTAAATCCTCGATCAGCAAATGCCCGCGAGCCAGCAGGCAGGCCAGCGCCAGGCGCAGCTGGTGCTGTTTCCCCAGGATGATGGTGGCAACCCGGGAGATGACCTCATCGATATCCGCGCTCATGCGACAATCTTGTGGTGCGCGCGATGTTCGTGTCAACGTCATGTGGACACCATCATGACGCCCGGGCATGCACGTTTAATGCCCCCTCAGACAGCGGGATTATGGGCTACAATTATCAATTGACTGCATCTGCCGGGACTTGCCTCTACAACGGGAACCCCGGGATGAATACCGACTCATGATATCGAAACGCTCACTGCTCATAATTGTCGTGATGGCCATTCCGGCGCTGACGGGCAGTCAGTGCGTGTTTGTCGCCACCTCAGGCAATAATAATAATTCCTGCAAGCCGACGATTGACAAACCTTGCGATACACAGAATAACACCGATCCCGTTGTGGTCGTCACTGTCGATAATGGCCAGTTGATCGATGCGCCCGTACAGGGTGTACGCTACGAATCGGGATCGGTTTCCGGAATTACGGGTGATCTTGGCGAGTTTCAATACGAGACAGGCGGCACCATTCGTTTCTTCATCGGCGACATCGCTTTGGGGGAATCGGTCAGGGGGAAAGCAGTGATCACCCCCCTTGATCTGGTACCGAACGGGACAATCGACTCACCGGCCGTCATCAATATCGCCAGGCTGATGCAATCCCTTGACTCGATACCCGGAGACAATCGTATAACCATCCCCGCGGTGCTACGCGCCGAAGCGGTACGGTCAAACGTGGCCGTAGCCGCATCAATCCAGTATCTGGATTTTGCTGATGAGGCAGCCTTCGTGAATACCGCCACCCAGCTCATCAGTACACTCACCGCTTCCTATCCATTTACCGCCGTGCTGGTGGAAAGGCAAGGCGCGCAAGAACATCTCGCCCGCGCACTCGCGCAGGCAGGAATACTCACGGGTCGTTAATGTGACTCGCCCTGGGAACCGCGGTCGCCCGCTACCCGATGCTCGGATTTGGCAAACGCGCGGCGGGTGGCCTCGAACACGCGATGCGTCAGAGGGTGGAAATGCACCAGCCCCAGAGGGATCCACTCAACCGAAATACTGTTGAGCCGCCGATCCGGAAAGCGGCTATGACCGCAGACTCCTGACTGTGGCTTGCCATAGCCGCGCCTGTCTTTCTGCTTTCTTCGCTCTTTCATTTCGTTCAGACCTCGTTGGCGATACATTGCCCGAGTAATTCTGGTACAAACATTCAGGGCTGTCTAGTGAACAAAGGTCGTAGCCACCGTCACGGAGCACAGATACCAACCAGCGGCTATACAACGCGGAAAACCCGGGTGAAGGCCCATGGACTATCTGCAGCTGCATCGTCGGCAGACCGAATCGCGTGAGCATGGCGGTACGCACCAGCGATGGCTATTCGCCCAGGCGGACGCATAGCACATCGCATTTGGTTCCATGGAGTACTGCGTTGGCAGTCGAACCGAGCAAGGTGGCGACACCGTGACGGCCATGAGCACCGATGACGATCAGGTCACATCCCTGCTCCTCGGCAAAACGCAGGATCTCATGTTTCACGGAGCCAACCTCAACGACCTGTCGGACATCAGTCACATTCATATCCTTGACCAGGGTCCCGAGATAGCCTTTTGCCCGTTGCAGCAGTGTCTCCTCGATCTCGACAGGCATCACAGGGACCAGTTCGTAGTCTCCGCCCAGGACAATGGGCTCCACCACATGGATGAGGTACAGATCTGATCCGTAATGAGCCCGGAATTCGCATGCCCGGGCAAGCACTGCCCTTGCCTCGGGAGACAGATCCACCGCCACCAGAATTTTGCTGTATGTTGTCATGCCTTTTTCCATCCGGGATTATGCGGCTATCCGTAGTTTCCGAAGAAACGACTAGCGGGCCAGCCTCAGGGTTTGAAAATCCACACGTCTTTCAGGCCAAGTCTTTTCTTGACCGGGCCGGCACTCTCCTCGGCCTGATTTTCCGTCATGAACCCGGTTAATTGCACACGGAAGAATTCCCTGCCTTTCAACCGGATAGTTTCCTGCTCGACAGGAATACCCTGTTTCCTGGCCTTGGCTGCAAACTGGTCTGCGTCAGACTTGTTCGGAGATGACAGCAGGTTTATCACCCAGTTACCATGCTTTTTGGCATGCTGGCTGTCAACGTACACAGAGGCGACGACCTGGCCGGCCAATCCTGCCGGTTCTACAATCATTGCAGCGGTGGTTTCTTCCTCGCTGGATTGCCCGGTTGAAGGAGAACCGGTCGCCTCCTCAGCACCTGCTTTGGCTGCCGTTTCCATTGTCGGGGAAGTCGCAAGTGCGTCCTGTTGCAGAGGGGCAATAGCAGACACTACAGATTCCGGTATAGAGACCGAACCGTCCGACTTCGCAGCTGTCCTGTTTTCATCGGCAACGTCAACGTCAACCGCGGCGTCACGGGCAAGAAATTGGGACTGAAACCGAGCAAGTTCGACGTCGTGGGCGCCAACAAGCGACTCGAGTGCAGCCACGCGCGAACTCAAACCGAAGGTGCGCAGATAGTCGGCTGTGAAGATGCCCACTGCAACCACCAGTAATAACAGCCCGTAATAATACCGGCGGCGCCCGCTTTCATCCCCTGCCGGTTTCCGCCGTTCGGCATGCGCTGAAGCATCGGAAGCGGGATGGGTTACCACGGTTGCCGGTCCGCTGAAACCAGCCGCCTTCCGGCGGTGCGAAATGGTTGCTTCAAGGCTTTGGGTTTCGTCGATTCGATACGACTCGATCAGCCTGATCAGTTCCCTATCCGGCTGGCAGAATTCCACACCGATACTGTTTGTATCCACATGCCTGACAGTGGCCGTTATGGTCATATACTTCGTTCCGTCGGGTCGCTGGAACAATAGATGGATATCAACAAGGTCACTATCCCTGAATGTCTGGATACGTCCATCCGCATCACACTGCAGCAACAGGCCCTGGTTGCTCACATTTCTCACCTTGCATCCCTTTGGCACCGTTTTTTCGCCGATCAGGACGGCATTAAGGTGAACTGGAATGCGGGCATGGCGTACTTGTTCCATAGTTTATCCAGTGGCTCCGTTTGCAAGGCATTTGATCAATCGACGATAACTCCCGAAACCGGGGAATCACCCTCATGGTGTTTCCGGTGCGCAGAATATACGTGATCGAAGTGGATAATCACAATACACAGCAATCGCATCCATCCGGTTCATACCAAAGTACGATGTACGTGGGGACAATATACTACCCGGAGGTAAAGGCCTAGTCTGATTGTCAGTGGCGAAATTGATCCTCCCACATATAAAGTTGCTCCCATAATGCCACGTCACTTAACGCCCCGTTCCGGGGCGTTTTTTATGGATAGGCATCACCTTGATATAGTAAGGTGTAGCGGTCAGCCGATTCGGGAAACCGGTTCGGAATGACGGCATCGCAGACCAGCATTTGTGGCGGACAAGGCATTGTTCTCAGGCGCACGCGGTTAAACCCGGCCGGGTCTCCCTGTTGATTAATTATTGTTTTCACCACATTCCATTTGACGCCTGTAAAATACCTGACAGGGAGAAGACCATGACTGAAACCACCACGGCCAGCGGTTTACGCTATCGGGATATAAGACCGGGTAGCGGCGAGACGGCCACGGGACAAGGGCAGACCGTGATCGTCCATTACACCGGCTGGCTGGAAGATAACACCAAGTTCGACTCCAGTCGGGACCGTAACGAGCCATTCAGCTTTCCCCTCGATTGTCGATACGTCATCCCCGGCTGGGACGAGGGCGTCAAGGGCATGCAGGTCGGAGGAATACGCCGCCTCGTCATTCCACCCGAACTGGCCTACGGTGCACGCGGAGCCGGCGGCGTTATACCGCCCGATGCCACGCTGATATTCGAAATTGAACTGTTGGAAATTTCGACCTGAATGCTGCTTGAAGTCCTTGAAGAACCGATGCTGCGCAGCGTGCGGGAGGCCTTGTCCGAGGATATCGGCACGGGTGATGTCACGGCGGCATTAATACCGGCTGACGAGGTGGTCACCGCGACCGTTATCAGCCGCGAGTCGGCCGTCCTCTGCGGTATGGCATGGTTCAACGCCGTATTCGCCGAACTGGATACCGGCATCGCGATAGACTGGACAACTCGAGACGGTGATGCGTTACGAGTCGATCAGCGCCTGTGTACGCTCCATGGCCCGGCAGCACACATTCTCACCGGCGAACGCACCGCACTGAATTATCTGCAGACCCTTTCGGGAACGGCCACCCTCTCACGCCGGTATGCCGAGGCGGTTACCGGACTGGGGGTCAGGGTGCTCGATACCCGCAAGACCCTGCCCGGCCTTCGTCAGGCGCAAAAGTATGCCGTCCGCGTTGGCGGCTGCCACAATCACCGCATGGGCCTGTACGACGGCATCCTGATAAAGGAAAACCACATTGCCTCCGCTGGTTCCATCGAACGTGCCGTGCATTTCGCCCGCGAGGCCGGCCCGGGATTGCCGGTCGAGGTGGAAGTCGAAAATGATGTTCAGATCATGGAGGCACTGGCGGCGGGTGCGGATATCCTGCTGCTGGATAATTTCACTCCCGGGGAACTCATCGAAGCCGTGCGACTGGTCGACGGACGCGCCAGACTTGAGGCTTCCGGCGGCGTGACGCTGGAGAATATCCGCGATATTGCAGAAACCGGCGTCGACTTCATTTCCATCGGCGCTCTCACCAAAAACCTGCATGCCATTGATCTGTCAATGAGATTCGGCATCTAGCCCGCATCTCACTGGCGCAGCCCGTCACCGCCGCAGCTGATGCGGCACCCGCCATCCCGCTGATGCGAATAACGCCGTTCTTCAGGAATCGGCTCGATTGTCGATAATGACATGTGGTGGTCAGTTGACCACACCGGTCATTCATTATCATTCTCGGTCGAGCGCAATGAGACAGAAAACTATCAGGGGCTTCACGATCCCCGAATTGATTATCACGCTGGGTGTTGCCGCCATCATTCTTTCAACCGCCGTACCCGGCGTAAGCACTACCATAAAGAACAACCGGCTGGCGACACAGGTCAATGACATCATCACGGATATCCATTTCGCACGCAGCGAGGCGGCCAAACGGGATGTACGTGTCATTCTCTGCAGAAGCAGTAATCCCAATGCAAGCACGCCGCAATGCAGTACCGATTCAGGAACCGAATATACCTGGACCTCGGGGTACCTGATTTTCGCCGATAGCGGCACGGCCGCGAACAGTGTCTATGACGCAGGCAGCGATATCCTGTTACGTCGCGGCCAGCCTGCGCCATCCGGCGTCAGAATGCGCACCAGTCCGGCCTGGAACAAAAATCTGGAATTCAATCCGAATGGTTCCACCAATGAAGGCGGAAGCATCGCCATGATGTCGATCTGCGACGATCGTGGGGAAGCCGACGGCCGAGCAAATCGTCGTGGCGCCCAGCGGCATTCCCAAGATGTACAGCAACGACATTTCGGCCTGCACGCCATAAACATCGCGGCCACCGCACAATAATTAGTATCCATCCATAAACAAATAATCTCACCGCAGAGACGCAAGTACTGCAGAATGAAGGTCAAACCGATTACCGGTCGATACTTTCGACATGACCATGGGATAAAAGCACCAACCTTTGCGCCCTACGCCTCATTGGAGCGTACCGAGGGTCACGCCAAGGCAGCTCTCGTCTGAGCGGTCACCTTCTCCGCGTGCGTTGCTCTCTGCGGTGAAAACAGTGTTTATGTCCGCACACTCAGGCCGAGACGCTGCGTGACGTACGCTTGCGGTCCTGTTCCAGCAGCTGTTTCTTGCGCAGCCGGATATTATGCGGGGTCACTTCCACCAGTTCATCGTCATCGATGAACTCCAGCGCCTGCTCCAGGCTCATGCGTATGGGCGGTGTCAGCAGGATGTTCTCATCCGTACCCGCCGCCCGGATATTGGTCAGTTGTTTTGCCTTTAACGGATTGACCACCAGGTCATTGCCGCGGGAATGGATGCCGACGATGGAGCCCTCATAGACCTCGTCACCGTGACCGACGAAAAGCCGCCCCCGCTCCTGCAGGTTGAACAGGGCGTAACCCAGTGCCTTGCCGGCGCCGTTGGAGATCAGGACACCGTTGATACGCTGCCCGTATTCACCCGGCTTCATCGGCCCATAGTGCGAGAAGACGCTGTAGATCAGGCCCGTACCCTGGGTGCCGGTGAGGAACTCGGTGCGAAAGCCGATCAGCCCGCGGGAGGGCATGATGTAGTCCAGCCGCACACGGCCCTTGCCATCCGGCATCATATCCGTCAGTTCACCGCCGCGTTCGCCCAGCTTCTCCATGACGGTACCCTGGTGTGTCTCCTCGACATCCACGGTGACCTGTTCATAGGGTTCCTGCTTCACGCCGTCAATTTCGCGGATAATGACCTCGGGCCGGGAAACGCCGAGTTCATAACCTTCGCGGCGCATGTTCTCGATGAGAATGGCCAGATGCAGCTCACCCCGCCCGGACACCCGGAACTTGTCCGGATCTCCGGTGTTCTCAACGCGCAAGGCTACGTTGTGTATCAATTCGCGGTTGAGTCGTTCCTGTATATTT
Organism: uncultured Gammaproteobacteria bacterium; assembly: GCA_963763115.1. Classification (GTDB taxonomy): domain Bacteria; phylum Pseudomonadota; class Gammaproteobacteria; order UBA9214; family UBA9214; genus CAVQCA01. The sequence goes on along the minus strand of CAVXNM010000017.1, from coordinate 86 downwards.
CGCGAGGTTATATACTTGCCGTCACGCCCTGCGAAAGGTGAATTATTCACCTGGAACGTCATGCTGACGGTAGGTTCATCGACACT
>CAVXNM010000016.1:0-69290 GCA_963763115.1 uncultured Gammaproteobacteria bacterium | reverse complement strand
CGGCATGGCCTCCACGCAGGACGGATCGCACAGGGTGTCCGAGATCTTGAGCCCGTCAATACCGGTAAAGGCGACGATGTCACCGGCCTGCGCCTCCGGCACCACAACGCGTTCCAGACCCAGAAAACCGAGAATCTGCAGCAAGCGTGCATTGCGCCGTTTGCCACTCGGGTTCACGACGGTGATCGGCATATTGGTCCTTGCGCGGCCGCGAGTGATGCGACCGATACCGATCACTCCGACATAACTGCTGTAATCCAGGGAAGACACCTGCAGCTGGAACGGGCCGTCCAGGTCCACTCGGGGCGGTTCGACGTGCCGCACGATGGCCTCGAACAGCGGCGTCATGTCATCGCCCGGCTTGTCCGCCTCGGTGCCGGCGTAGCCCTGCAGGGCGGAGGCATAGATCACGGGAAAATCAAGCTGTTCATCGGTGGCGCCGAGCCGGTCGAAAAGTTCGAAAGTCTGGTCGAGCACCCAGTGCGGTCGCGCACCCGGCCGGTCTATCTTGTTGATGACCACAATCGGCTTCAGCCCAAGCGCGAAGGCCTTGCGGGTGACGAAACGCGTCTGCGGCATGGGACCGTCCACGGCATCCACCAGCAACAACACCGAATCGACCATCGACAACACACGCTCCACCTCGCCGCCGAAATCGGCGTGTCCGGGGGTGTCAACAATATTGATGCGGTACTCACCCCAGCGAATGGAGGTGTTCTTTGACAGAATGGTGATACCGCGCTCCCTCTCCAGGTCGTTGGAATCCATCATCCGGTCAGTAACCACGGCGCGTGCATCCAGCGTACCTGACTGTCGCAACAACTGGTCAACGAGAGTTGTTTTGCCGTGATCGACATGGGCAATGATGGCAATATTCCGTAGATTCTCGATCATAGTCTGGTCAAACCTGTAACTCTCCATAATAAAAAACCCGCTAGTCGGGCATTGGTTGATTCTCAGGATTTTGCTGCCGGAGACAGGAGAGGAGTCTCCGGCCTATTGCTGGTGAGAAGTCATTTAACTGATTTCCTTGCAAACCGCCGGAGGGATTGACGTCTCTGCAAGAGACGATGACCAGATCCTCGTGCTATGTCCGCAAGCTGTCAGAAATACCAGTTGATTACTATACAGGTTTTAATTACCGGTTTGCAGCCTGTCTGTCAGGCTGGGATAGGGTTCTGCGAATAAATGCCACCCCTGCGTTCTGAGCCAGCGCCGGGAGCCAACCCGATGGCCGTTAGATGTGGCTCGAAAACCTGTCGTGGTCAACTTTTCGGATAACTCTTACGCCGTCTGCACCAATCCAAATCTGGAGTAAACGAGAAATACTGGCGAAGACGCACGCAATACAGAACAAGTCTGGCTCTTTGTCCACACTCTGGTTCATATCCGTTATTCCAAGCCCCCAGTGGCTAGGGAATACCCGATGAAATAGGTGCAAATCGGGTAATTGCTCTAAACACGCTTGAGCCCGGCATGCCGGGTCCTAAGGAGGGAGCCGGCCTAATTATTATTAAAGTCTGTTCTTGTCTTGCCGATAGCAACTTCACACATCCAGACGTGGTTGACGTTACTTATGAGGATAACCGATTGTTTTTAATCAGGACATTACCCTGGTTTTACGCAAATACATGGCGGGGTAAAGCCTATGACTTCAAACCCCGCTCGGGTGTTTGTCCGGCGTTCCCCGGTTATTCACATAACCAGATTATCTGGTTGATGAGAAAGGACTACGACAGGTGAAACACAAGAAGAGACAGCCAGGAAAAGACAGAGGACATGATCAGAATATCCGTGAATTGATGAAAATTTGCATTACCCAACTTACATCGGACCCTAATGTTATCACCATCCTGCAAAAGTCAATAAACAGATAATGATGATATCCATGAAAAAACAATCGGGACTAACGCTAATTGAGCTGATGGTCACACTCTCGGTAGCCGCCATCCTGCTGGTGGTTGCTGGCCCCAGCTTCGTTTCTGCCAGGAAAGACAATGTTCGGACTACATACATCAATGAGTTGGTCAGCTCGCTGAATCTGGCAAGGAGCGAAGCGGCCAAAAGTAACAGCACGATTGCAATTTGTCCCAGTTCGGACGGTGAGGATTGCGCTGGTGATAATTACGATTCCGGCTGGATTGTTTTTCGGAATGATGATGGCGATCAACCGCCAGTCGTCGATAGCCCCGGAGAGGTGATTCTGCGCACCCATGTGGGTACCCCACTCCCTGGAACCAGTTTGAGAGCAACTGCCGGGGTTGATACCGGTATTAATTTCCAGCCATCCGGGCGCCCTAGCACCTTTGGTGACATTACCTACTGCGATGATCGCGGGGTAACCAATGCACGCGTTGTCGTAGTGAATCTGGTAGGCGTGATAATGGCTTCCGATGACCATCCGGATGGTTCAGCAAAAACCTGCCCCTGAGATAAATACATGTCTTCTCCCAGAACTCAAATCGGCTTTTCACTCCTCGAGGTACTGATTGCCCTCGTGGTGTTGTCCATTGGGCTGCTTGCACATTCCAAGATCCAGGCGCTGGGGGTACGTGCGAGCGCCGAAGCCAACCTGCGCACCCAGGCCACATTTCTGGTTAACGACATGATGGAACGCATGCGCGCCAATCGTGCAGCTTCTTCCCATAATTCCTATTATGCCGATAATGATTATACCGCTATTGATTGCACCGTCGATCCGCCGAAGATCTGCAGCGAAGGTACAGCAGGCGCCGCCGAGGATTGCACGGCTGAGGAGATGGCTGATGAAGATGCACATCAGTGGTTCTGCAGTGTAGCCGCCACCCTTCCGGGTGGAAACGTTTCAGTGGCTTTTGCAGACCCCTCGTACTCGATCCAGGTGAGCTGGAACGGGCTTGACGAGGACGGGAATGTTCAGAATCAGAATGTATCGGCCACATTTATTCCTTAGGCAATGGCTATGAAAGAAAAAGGATTTACGCTCATTGAACTGATGATCGCTGTCGTCCTGGGTCTACTGCTGATCGCGGGTACATTGACAGTATTTGTCAGTACCAAACAAGGATACCGGCTTGAGAATGGTCTGAGTCTCATGCAGTCCACTGGTCGGGCGACGCTGGATCTACTATCGAGGGAGGCAATGATGGCGGGCTTCCCGCAGTCGATAAATATCGAGAGTTTCATCCCTGCGATGACCACGGATGGAGGAGGCAGCAACAGCGATCAGTTCGCGGTTCGCTACCAATCCGATACCGATTGCCTGAATGGTACACCCCCTGTCTATGCCGATGGTAAGCGCTACGCAAAAAACATGTACTTCATACAGAACAATGCGCTTGTATGCCGAACGCTCGCAGAAGATGACTCCACAATTGCAGAGGCTGTGGTTGTGCAGGGGGTGGAAAACATGCAGTTGCTCTATGGGGAAGATAATACTGCCGGTGACTCAGTTACCAATGCAACGCGCTACGTAACCGCGGGTAATGTAGCTGACTGGGACAATGTTGTAAGCGTGCGAATAGGAATTATTGTGAACTCACAATCCCCAGTCGCGACATCGAACGACGATGTCACCTATACCCTGTTTGGCCAAACGCCGACAGCAGCCGGGGCGGATCGTATGCGGCGTCGTGCGTATTCCACCACAGCGGTGATCAGGAACAGGATACAAGACTCATGAACAAACGCTACTCCACTGGAATCCCCCCCTTGACCGGCGTAGCTGGCCATCAACACCAGGGTGGGGCCGTTCTCCTCGTAGGGCTCATCATACTGATGGTAGCCGCCCTCATTGTGGTCAGCGGTATGCGCTCAGTTGTTATGGAGAAGAACATGGCGAGCAACAGCCAGTATCAGATGCTGGTGTTTCAAGCCGCCGAGACAGCGATAGAAGGCATGCTGGCAGACGATACCGCCCTTGTGGCAGCAGTCAACACACCAGCTGGTAACACACCCCCCTCACGTACTTTTTCAGTGGATCATGCTGATGCCCGATTTGCCATAACCAGCGATGCAACCATTACCGTAGGAACACCGACTATTCCGATCGGAGGATATTCCATCGAGGACTTTCGCAGTTATCCCTTTACGATAATCAGCTCGGGAGAAATCGCATCAATCAACGCCTCTGCTACCCACACACAAACGGCGAGCAAGGTTGCACCCTATCTGCGTTCACCGTAGAGCGATTCCAATGATAAAGACCACTGAACAGTGCAGACAAACGGCAAATCACTTGTGCCGTTTATGCAATTATGCAAGGAGACTGGCTATGCGGTTCGTAAGATTATTCATCATAACTCTGGGCGTGTTGTGCTTTCCGGGCGTTAATGCGGAACTCATTAACATCCAGGACGCGATCGAGGCCACTGAGATTAACGTGACAGTTCATGGGCCCGGTGACGGGTATGTGTTAGCCAGAAGTTGCACCGACTGTCCGTTCACGAGGCTGGAGATTACGCCTGAGACGAGCGTATGGGTCAATGGGGAGCCGGTACGCGCAAACAAGCGGATACAACGGAGCTGGGCCGGTGGAGTCGTAATTTTCGACACCAAAACAAAACAAATCGTACGTTTGTGGCTCTTCTAACCGGTAACGGTATCACAAAGAGGATTCTGGTTATGATTACGTTGAACGCAAAGTTACGGCTCTCGCTGCTCACCTTGGTGTTTGCTGCGCTAACGAGCCTCTCCTTGAGGGCGGATGACACCGAGATCTATCTTGGCGACATTGATTTCTCAACGGATATTCGACCGAACGTACTCTTCATCATTGACACCTCGGGAAGCATGGACACGGACGTGCAGTCTACCACGGGTACCTATGATCCGACCCAGACCTATACCGGCTCTTGCGATGCCAGCCGTATCTACTGGGACGACCCAAGCATGAGGCAGCTAGGCAGCCGAGGCTGCAGCAATACCAAGCTGTTCAAGTACAACTGGTTCTCTGGCCGATCATTTAAACGTCTGCCAGGATTCATGGGCACCGCTATCCACCGGATCGGGCATCTATCTCGGCAAGCTGGCGAGCTACAACCCTGGCAGATGCAAACGACACGGGTGTAATCCTGATAGCTGGGGCAACCTGGGCACCGAAATATACAGCAATCTCGTGGAGTGCAGTGCGGACTTGGGTTTGCATGGAGACGGCACGAACAGCAACTATTACCCGGCAGATGAAGACAGCGGAGGTCCATTTCGCAGTAATGCACACCGGCGCGATCAACTGGAATAATACCGGAACGCACTTACACCTTATATTCCGGCAATTATCTGAATTATATCAATGATCAGCCCGGGGTAGTCACCACGAATACTCGCCTCGAGACAGTACAGAATGTATTCAACAGCATGATCGACAGTACCTCCGGGATCAATGCCGGCCTGATGCGCTTTGACGATAAAAACATGGAGCAAAATAAAGGCGGCTATTTCATGTACCCCATGACGCAAGTGAACGCCAGCACCAGAGACACTCTCAAAGCCGCAGTGAATGCACTGACGCCGGGAGGCTACACGCCGCTGGCTGAAACCATGTACGAGGCTACCCGTTTCTTTCGGGGCGAGGGAGTTCAGTTCGGTAACGCGACCAGCCCGGGCACCAACACTCCGGGGGTACTGCTTGCGGGCAACAATTCAAAATACCAGAGTCCGGTAGAATACCAGTGCCAGCAGAATTTCATTGTAATGCTGACCGACGGCGAGCCGACCTATGATTACGATGCAGACAACCTTATCAAGGCACTACCTGGACTCACCACCCTGGCTGGCACCTGCGACTTCAACAATAATGACGACTGCCTGGATGAAGTGACGCAATACCTCTTCGAGCGGGACCAGCGCCCGGATATCGAAGGTGATCAGGTGGTGTCCTCCTACATGATCGGCTTTACCACCAACCAGCAGTTGCTGTCGGATGCCGCGAGAAAGGGCGGTGGCAAATACTACACGGCGGATAATACCGTTGGGCTCACCAATGCATTTACCCAAATCATCAGCGAAATTCTCGCCGTTAATACCACCTTTGTTGCACCGGCTGTTCCGGTGAATGCCTTCAATCGTCTGACCAATCGCAACGAGTTATATTTCGCCCTGTTTCGCCCGAACAGAAACCCGGAGTGGGCAGGCAATGTAAAGCGTTACCAGCTGGGTGATACGCCGCCGGAGATTGTCGATGCGAATGACAATCCTGCGGTAGACGCATCAACCGGATTCTTCAGCACACTGGCGACCAGTGTCTGGACGCAAGCCGCCGACGCACCGGATGGAGACGATGTTGCCAAGGGCGGAGCCGCCAGTCGGCAGACGCTTCCTCGCAAGATCTATACCTACACCAGCGCCGCTGCACCGAATAATGTCTCGCTGATAACCGCCGCCAACAAGTTCGATGAGTCGAATGCCTTGCTGACAAAGACCCTGCTTGGCAACGCCGGCATGGCCGATGCCTATCGCACCGAGTTAATACAGTGGGCGCGTGGCGTTGATGTCTTCGATGAAAATCAGGATGGGTCGACGACCGATGCACGGCATCATATGGGTGATCCCTTGCACAGCAATCCTGTGGTGGTGAACTATGGCGGCACGGACGCCAACCCCGATATCGCGCTCTTTGCGGCAACGAATGAAGGCATGCTGCATGCCCTTAATACCCGGGACGGCACCGAATACTTCTCCTTCATCCCGCAGGAACTATTGCCGAATCTGGATGTTTTATATACCAACTCCGCTGCAGTTAACCATCCCTACGGGCTGGATGGGCCAATCACGGTGTGGGCAAACGACGCCAACAATAATGGTGTCCTGGAGGACGCGAGCGGAACGACGGAAACCGGGGAGTTTGCCTATCTTTATGCCGGGATGCGGCGCGGCGGCCTTAACTATTATGCCCTGGATGTCACCGACCGCAGCGCCCCGAAGCTGAAATGGATAATCAAGGGAGGAGTCCCGAGGGTAATTTCGCGGAACTCGCCCAGACCTGGTCACGCCCGCAAACGGCCCGGATCAAGAGTAGTGGTTCGCCCAGGACCGTACTGCTCTTCGGCGGCGGATACGACACCAACCAGGACACGGAAAACGCCGGTGTCGACAATAAGGGACGGGCAATCTACATGGTCGATGCCAGCACCGGTGCACGACTCTGGTGGGCTGGCGGCACCGGATCGGGCGCGAACCTGGTATCGGCGGATATGGAATACAGCTTCCCGGCCACGGTGGTGTCAGGTGATATCAATTCCGATGGTTATACCGATATCATGTTCGCTGTGGATGTCGGCGGACAGCTGTGGCGCTTTGATCTGGACAACAGTGGCAGCGATACGGTGATTACCGGTGGCGTAATCGCCGATCTGGCAGGTAGCTGGAACCGATGAACACCGCCGTTTCTATGAGGAACCTGACGTTTCATTGATCGTGCGTAACGGGCAGGTTAATTACGCCATTGGATTGGGTTCCGGGTATCGGGCACATCCACTCAGTACGGTTACGCAGGACCGTTACTATATGTTGTTTACGGGTGATGTTTATACGCCACCGACGACTTATACGGTACTGACCGAGACGGATCTGCAGGATGTAACAGCTGATCTTGCTCCCGACCTGACTTCCAAGTCAGGCTGGTATATCAATCTGGAAGATGGTGAAAAGGTTATGGCACGGTCCAAGACGATTGATGGACTGGTACTGTTCACCACATTCAAGCCGAATACGGGAAATGCCGACTCATGTGCACCCAGTCAGGGCCTTGGGCGATTGTATGCAGTGAGTGTCTATGACGCCAAACCGAAGCATAATCTCGATGGTATCGGTGATCTGAACAACCTTACCCTGGATGATCGTCGCCATAACCTGGTGCGTGGCGGCATCCAGCCAGAGCCGACCCTGGTGTTTACGGATGGTGATCACCCGGTGTTAATTGTGGGTACGGAGAAGGTGAAAGATATTGACCTGTACAACCCGGTAAAGCGCACCTCCTGGAAAGACCAGTAGAAAGGGGATGAGCATCATGAATTCAGAAAGGGGTTTTTCGTTGATAGAACTGATGGTGGTGGTGGCAGTCATCGCCATCATCGTCGGCATCGGTTACCCGTCGTATCTGGGCTACATGCAGAAAACACGCCGCGCGGATGGCATAGCGGCTCTGAACCACGCGGCCATGGTGATGGAATCCTGTCGTTCCGATCTGGCCACTTACGAAGGCTGCGAAGCCAGAGTTGCCGCTCAATCGGAGAAAGGCTATTACACCCTCGCACCCAGTGCCATTACCGCGTCAAGTTATAAACTGACGGCAACAGCGGTTGACGTGCAGGCAAAAGACAGCAAATGCACCAAATTAACGCTCACTGCACAAGGCACCAAAGGTTATACAGGTTCGGCTCCGGATGTTGCGACGTGCTGGGGAAGTTGACGCCGGCAAGGAGTGAATCGGCACTCATCGCCGCGGCGACAGCGTACCGCTATGCAGTGCGGGGCTAAGACGACAGAGGCTCCCTTATTGCCTGTACTGCGACACTCCGTCAGGAACCCGCACCGATCACGGTGAGGAAGGATCCGGACAGCTCGCCCCGGCCGGCCCTGTCGAGTAGTTGCTCCGCCGTCTGAACCACCTCGGACAGGGGGCCGCTGAAGAACACCATACCAAGCTGCAGGGTTACCGGCACATCGGCAAGCGGATTCCGGGCATTCGGGTGCTGCGGTTTGAGAAACACCATCCTGATCTCCTCCACCTCGGAAGGAATCAGCTCGCATCCTCCACCGGGCGCCACGAAGGCAAACATCTCCTCCGGGTTATGCAGGGGAACGCTTTCCTCCTTCAGTTCGTCCTCCCCGACTTTTATCCGGTATTCAACCGCAAGTATTGGCGACATTACAGTCATCTCCTGAATGTACGACGCTGGCTACACGAATCCTGATGCCTCATGACAAGAGGTGCCACAAAAGCGGGCATGGATCGTCCAACCGACATGCTACGCATCTCTGCCCATGTGTCATGCTATTAAATGGTGCCGGAGAGAGGAATCGAACCTCCGACCTACTGATTACGAATCAGTTGCTCTACCGACTGAGCTACTCCGGCGCGCGGCGTGGCAGTATAAAACGACGGCGGTTCAGGAAGCAAAAATGACCGGACCCGGCCAGGACGGATTCAGTGTTCCGGGGCGGCGTTGCGCACGCGGATGATGACGTCTACACCGTCGGCAATTGTCCCTGCCGGCAGTTCAGGCAACGTTTCAATGGCAAGTTCGGAAGCCTCGATGTCCCTGAGCTCGCCGGTATCGACATTGTAGAAATGGTGATGATTGCTGGTGTTCGGGTCGTAAAACACCCGCGTCGGGTCTACGATAACCTCGCGGATCAGACCATTGCGTGCGAACAAACCCAGTGTGTTATAGACCGTAGCCTTGGAAACATGGTCACTGCCGTCATTGACATAGTGCATTACCTGGTCGGCACAGAGGTGCTGGATACGATTAAACAGGACACGTGCGATCATCAGCCGTTGCCGGGTCGGCAGTATATCGTGATGCTTCAGCAGACCGGCCAGCTGATGTTGGCTAAGCATCTGTCTATGGATGGTTTTTTCCATAGACAAAGTATAATCCGCAATCCAGCCCAGCGTCTACGCCGGCTGCCTCAATCGGTCGATTCAATATATTTATCAATCGCATAGGGAGATGCATCCGTGAATCCGGATTGTTTCTGCAGCAACTCCAGCAGAAGTTGAACCGACGCCGGTGCCATCACCACACCATTGCGGAAGTGCCCGGCATTCACGAACAGTCCCTGAATCCGAGGATGCTCGCCGATAAAGGGTACGCCGTCCGGTGATCCGGGACGCAACCCGGCCCACTGTCTGACGGGTTCGCACTCGGACAATGCCGGAACGAGGGTGGTTGCCGCTCGCGCCAGTTCATCGCGTGCCTCCCGGGTCGTCCCTTTGTCGAAATCGGTGTATTCCAGGGTACTGCCGGAGAGAATGAGACCATCAAGACGCGGGATTAGATAATGGTTCTTATAGAGAACGATATGCTTGAGCAATCCCGGTGTGGCCTTAAACTGAACCATCTGACCACGCACCGGATTAACGGGAAGATCCAGCCCGGTTTCTCTGAGCAGTTGCGCACTCCAGGCGCCAGCGGTGATTATTACCCGATCCGCAGGGTATTCCCCGGTCGCCGTCCTGACCCCCTGAATGGTCCCGTCCTGAGTCATGAAGCCGAGGACAGGCGTGTTCTCATGGATCGTAACACCTTGCAGATCCAGTGACCTGCGCACTGCCTTGCAGAGTCGCGGGTTGCGGATCTGGCCCACGTCAGGCAGCAGGATCGAAGACCGGATTCCATCCCTCAGTGCCGGTTCCAGTGACTTTGTCTGAATCCCGTCCAGGGACTGCAATCGGCAATCGCGCCTTTCCGCCCATGCCTCTATCAGCGGGTCAGGTTCTAAATCGACCATCAGCAGGCCGCATCGGATCCACTCAACGTCGATACCGGTCTCTTCCCGCAGCTCCCGGGCCAGAACCGGATAGTGTTGCTGACTCCAGCTGACCAGCGTCGAAACCGCATCCGGATATTCCCAGGGAACCAGGGGCGACACGATGCCTCCTCCGGCCCAGGATGATTCACGACCGGTCTCTCCGCGTTCCAGCAGGATGACCTTCGCACCGGCATGGCTCAGCCCGCGCGCGGTCAGCAGACCTAACAGACCACCACCCACCACGATACAGTCCATCAATCAGGTATCACTCGCCTCAAGGGCGCTTCGAAAAATCCGAAACGGATCTAACTCTAGGAGCGGGCTTTTGTACGCTTTGGGTATGTCCGCGAACAGGTGTACATTATCAACAGATTCGCGGGCAAGTCCGCCCCTATGGGTGGAACCTCAATATACAGTGGGGCCCGGGATCAGGGGTTAACACGATACAGCCGCAGCGCCCCCCCTTCATGTCCACTTCCGGCTGACGGGTAAACGACCTTGAGATTTTTATAATCCAGCCAGACTCCATGCGTAGTCTCCGGCAAAAGCCGCCAGTAATTTGGCAAATTATCCAAGGCAACCAGACCGACTGTCGGGTAATATCAGCCGCTTATCTGATAGCGGATAACTTTGATTAGCGAGGTTTATAATACATTGAAAATGGATAGAGAACCCGGATTCACTCTGGTGGAATTACTGATCACCATCGTCGTGCTCACCATTTTGCTGGCCGCGGGAGTTCCGGCGTTCCAGTCCTTTATCAAGAACAACCGCGTGACGGCTCAGACCAATGACCTGGTATCCACCATCCAGCTCGCACGCAGCGAAGCCTTGAAGCGCGGCGCGAATATAGTGGCCTGTGCAAGCGATAACCAGGCGGATTGCACCGGCAAGGATACCTGGACAAAGGGCTGGATCGTTTTTTCTGACCCGGACGGAGATAATGCACCCGATAACATTGACACGGGAAAATGTCTTATGACGGAAGACTGCATCATTGCGACCCATCCAGGCCTTTCCGCCGGGAGTACCTTGACAACCGATGCCGGCAAGGTGTGCTTTCTCCCGACCGGATTGTCCGGCACCCACCTGTCCGGCACCTGCTCCAATGACACTGTTGAGGAAGTTGAATTCACGCTCAAAGTCAAGAACTGCGAGAAAAAACAGGCTCGCACGGTGACCATCACACTACAGGGACACACCGAGGTCGCGCCGGCCGCATGCAGTTGAACAGGGTAATGACGACGATGCCAAGCGGAATATCCACACAGAAAAATCACCAGTGCGGCTTCACCCTTCTCGAGGTACTGATTGCCTTGCTGGTCCTGTCCATCGGCCTGCTGGGACTGGCCGCGCTGCAGACCACGGGCCTGCGCTCCAACCAGATGGCAAATATCCGCACGCTGGTCACCGAAGCCGCCTATGACATCACCGACCGCATGCGCGCCAACCCCAAGGGTGTGGCGGCAGATGAATATGTCATCAGCCTGAATCAAGCCCCGGAGGATACGAGCGCCACCGGCGCTGCGCTGACCGACCTCACCGAGTGGCGCGACAGCGTAGAAAAACTGCCCGGTGGCGCAAGCGAAATCACTCAATGCGACACGGCCTCGACCCCGGCCTGCGACGTTCTTACCCATATCATCACGGTCTACTGGGATGAGGCGCGCACGGGCGCCACCGGCACCAATTGCCCACCACTCAGTAAAGACGATCTTCGCTGTTTTCGCCTGAGCTACACGGATTGAACATGAACATCGGAAACGACAACTTCAGACTGCACGACCTCAACCGTGGTTTCAGCCTGGTCGAACTGATGGTGGCGCTGGTCATCACACTCATCCTGCTGGCAGGCATCGGGCAGATCTTCCTCAGTTCCAAGAAAAGCTTCACCATACAGAACGCCCTGGGGCGGCAACAGGAGAATGGGCGTTATGTGCTGAATACCCTTGCCCAGGACCTGCGCCGGGCGGGCTACCTGGGCGGCGCCTTGAGAGTCGAGAAAACCACCTGGTCATTGTCTGTGCCAACCGGCGCCGACACCTGTGCGACGGGAAGCACGGACTGGGGAACAATGGTGAACAGACCCATTTATGGACTCAACGACACCGCAACAGGTTACAACTGCATCACCAATTACCTGCAGGGTGATGTACTGGTGGTCCGCTATGCCGCGCCCTGGGAGGTTGGCGGTATTACCACACCATCAATTGATGCGGGCCGCCTTTACTTGCGTTCCAATCCGACCGATCCAAAAAAGGCGCGCATCTTCCCGGGGGACGCGCAACCGACGCCACAACCCAATGACAGGGACGCCGAACTGGTTGCCCATGCCTATTACACTGGCAATTCCAGCCAGACTTGCAGCTACGGCGGCGCCAATGCTTCCGTCCCTTCCCTGTTTCGAGTGGGGCTAGATGACAGTGGTGAACCGGGAACACCCGAGGAAATCGCCTCGGGCATCGAACAACTTCAGGTGCAGTACGGCGTGGACACCACCGGCGACCTCTCGGTAGAGCAGTATCTTGATGCCGACGCGATCAGCACCAACACCGCTACCACCCCCAACTGGGACCAGGTGGTTTCCGCCCGCATCTGGGTGCTCACTCGCGCCGAGTGCCCGGAAACCGGTTATACCAATACTAATACCTACAGTATTGGGGACGTCAGCTTCACACCCACCGCAACAGATCATTATCGCCGCCAGCTCTATCAAACGACGGTGAAACTGCGCAACCGCATTGGAGCAAGCTAATCATGCCAAAAGCAACGATCAAAACCGGCATTTCTTCGCGCCAGAATGGCGCCGCGCTGTTCATGGCGCTGATCTTTCTGCTGATCCTGACTATCCTGGGCGTCTTCGGAATGAATAGCTCGCGCCTTGAAAACATGATGGCCGGCAACAATCAGTTCCAAACGGCCGCATTGAACAATGCCGAAGTGGTCGTCAATGCTGCGGAGCTGGATTTACAATCAATGATAGGGGGCGCAAAGAAAGCCTGCTATTACCCGCAAGCCACCCTGGTGGATCCTTCGCCACTCAATTGGCCCAGCAGTATCACGACATGCACTCCGACTGACGTGCCCGATGCCCGTTACATCGTCGAGTATGTCGGACAGGGTATCGATGATGATTGCGGCAAAAGCCTGGGTAAGGGTGAGACAAAAGCCGGTTGCATACACTATGACTTCCTGGTGACGGCTCAGGCCGATACCAGCCGGGGCGCCAGACGCACGGTGCAAACCGTTTACCAGTCAGCCACAGCTCCCTAATTCCTGGAGATCGCATCATGACTACGCGCAAAAAAACACGGTACCTAAAGGCGACCGCACTGCTTATGGTAATCAGCACCCTGGCGTATGCCGTCTTCAACTTCGATCCCAGCACCCAGCCTCTGGTGACGCTAGCCCCCTACGGTTTGAAAAGCGCCGACCTGGCGACGCCCAATAACCGGGCCTACCGTCCGTGGCTGGAAAACGGTGCCTATCAGGGCGATGTCATCGAATACAACATCGATTCGCAGGGCGTTCGCACGACCACTGACGAGTCACTGGTGGGTCTCAACCCCCTTTCGGATGCCGAAAAGACCAAGTTATGGGACTGGGGCGAAGCCTCCATCGGCAACGACTATACCGCCGACGACCCCAGCCCTCACAACTGGACGGCACGTGCCACCTTTTATGCTCAGGAATGTCCAGACGCTACCTGTGCGGTATATACGGATTACTGGAAGACCGGACGTCAGATCTATACGTACAACGGCACTACCAAGGTAGCGTTTACCTGGAGTAATCTGACTACCGCGCAGCAACAGGCCCTGGATCCCGCCGCCTACAATAACAACGAAACCGAGAGTACGGTCCTGAATTACATCCGCGGTGATCATACCAATGAAAAGAACCAGCCTAACGGCACACTGCGCAGCCGCTTCAGCCTGTTGGGCGATATCGTCGACTCCAGCCCGGTATACATCGGGCAGCCCGTGGAGAATTACGCTGACACCGCCTTTCAGACTTTCAAGGACACCTACACTACGGCTTTTCGCCCCGGGCTTGTTGCCGTTGGCGCCAATGATGGCATGTTGCATGTATTCTCCGAAAAGGACGGTTCCGAGGTATACGCCTATATCCCTTCCATGCTGATCAGCAGTCTGCCGAAACTCGCGGTACCTCCTCCCTACCAGCACACCTATTTCGTCGATGGCCGGTTGACTGCTGCCTCGGCGAAGATCGATGCAAACTGGGAAACCATTCTCACGGGGGGGCTGGGCGCCGGAGGCAAGGGCCTGTTTGCCCTTGACGTCACCAGCGAGACCCCCGGGAATCACAGCATCCTGTTTGAGAAGTCGAGTTCCGAATTCGGCTATATCATCGGCAGGCCGACCATCTATGGCATGGCGGGCGGTGACTGGTATGTCATTACCGGCAATGGCTATGGCGCGGGACGCGCCAAGCTGCTGCTCATCAATCTCAGGACGAATGCCGTCACTAGCATTAACACCCTCGACAGCGATGCGAATGCCGGGCTGTCGGAAGCCACGCTGATTGACTTCAACAATGACCAGGTCGGGGACTATGTGTATGCCGGTGACACCAAGGGAGATATGTGGAAATTTGATTTCACCAGTCTGGACCCCGCCAGTCCAGACTTCGGAAATGTGGTGGTCACCAGGGTATACGACGGCAGTCCAAACCAGCCTATCACCACCGCCCCTGAAATCGGGGAACACCCCAATGGCGGCTACATGGTCTATTTTGCCACGGGTAACGCCAGCAGCCTGACGGATGCGGCTGACACGAATTACCCGGCACAGGCAGTCTACGGCATCTGGGACCAGGCGACCGGATCGACCATCCTTGAACAGCAGCTGGGAGAGGCCACGGAAACCTTTTCCAGCACGACGACAGTCACCAATCCCGACAGTAGCACCTCGACCACGACCACGTCGAATACGGAAACCGTCCGTTATGTCTCCAGCGACCCGTTACTGGCCGGGAACTACGAATACATTTGTCCGGTCGGTGACAATACCTGCACGGCGCTCAAGGGCTGGAAGGTGACCCTGGGACCCAACGAGCGGCTTATCGGGGGCCCGCCACAGCTTCGCGCCGGGCGGGTGACGTTTGTCGCGAACAATCCGACCGGAACCAACATCGATCCCGATACCAACCAGCTCACCACCGACCTGGAGGGCGACAGCTGGCTGATGTCGCTCGATTACCTCACAGGCGGCGACAGCGTCGGCACGGATCGTGAGGGCGATTACGGTGGTGTTGCCCTCAACCTGAGTGGTGACGACCAGTTGAATGATGATGACAGGATCAGTGTCAATGGGGTACTGAAGGCGCCGGTCGGGCTGGATCTGGGTGAAGGCGTCATATCCCAACCGGCGATCGCCCGTCTCGGCCCCGCCATCGACATCATGTATATCAACGGCCTCAAGTTGAAGCTGCCCCAGATCGAACCCGGCGGCCCGTTTTTCAACGGCCACATCGACGTGGTAACCGACAGTCCGGTGGGCGGATCGAAGGCGCCCAACAATATTGCCTATATGAGCGAGGGCTATAACATCCCGGAAAATGACGGTTACGGCAAATCCGTCGATGGACTCGTGCACGCCTACAGTGATATCCATGGCATCACCTATGTCGACCTGTTTGAACTCGAACCGCGTCGCGGCCTGACCAGCAAGAATGGCACGCCCTTCCCGCCCGTCAAAGGGGCATGTCCAAGCGGAAGCACTCCGGTTAATGCGAGTAATGGCACACTCTATGGTTGCGTTGTCACCAGCCTGGATGCGGAACTCAATCGCGCATATGACACCCTCACCCGGACGGACCATCCGACCTCAGACGTCAGCCCGAGTAATGGAACCTGTCCGTCCGATAGTGAACCTTTTGGACCCTTCTACACGAAGGTTTACGACAGCAACAACGTACTTATTAACTGCAAAGAGTCGAGCATCGATCCAAAGTCCGAGGTCTTGCTGGGTGGATCACCAATCGATGAGACAAAGCCATTCATCGTGACGCTGGCCAACGCTGACCTCTCCACGGCCGGCATCCTGCAGATCGGTTGCCGCACCTGGAAGGTCGAGGACTACCAGGACATGATCACGAGTCAGCTTGAAGGCGGAGACACGCCTGCAGAGCTGCACGACACATATCATGGAGATAAGCCACTGGTGTTTACTCTGATTAGCATCGCCAATGGTACATTTGCCGATGGAACACCGGATGATACTGTTTGTCCGAAGGACAGTCCGAATCCGACATTGCGTATCAGTTTCGAACAGCGTTCCATCCTTGATCTCGGCATTGTTGGCACACGCTCGCAATGCGTGCTCGGGCTGCACCGGCCCGACGACAAAGTGTGTTACACGGACGCCGCCGTTCTCACCGCGGCTGAAAGCATCGCCCCGAAAATTAACAATAATACCTATACAACGGGTGCCGACGCGAGCTGTGGAGGTATTACAGACCCAGGGGTGGTACCTGACCCCCCTGTAAACAACACTACCTATCTCCAGGACCCGGCCAAGAACTGGCATATCACCTGGAACCCGAACTATCCCCAACACCCTGCATTAACCGGGTTTCGCTGGCGCAACGGCGCCCTGACGCTGCAACTGCTCGATGCCACTAGCCCCACCAGCTATACGCTCCAACCCGCAATCGACCTGCTTGTAGACAAAAACGGGGTTCGCAAGGGCGGCACCTTTGCCAAGGCATTCGTTGCTGATTATAAGAATGGCAAACCTAACGGCACAATTCTAATGCGCGATGCACCTGGACCTAACCAAAGCGGGCTGCTCTACGAAGCCGACATCTACTGGCATTACGGCAGGCTGGCAGATGATATTCGCAATGCGGACGTCAACCTCGGCACCGGCAATCCCTCCAGCACCCCGTGCTATGGCGGCAACAACTACTATTCGCGCCTCCAGATCGAGGCAAGCGGCGCCAACCCCGGCGAAGTCAATCGAATCATTGACAAGAGCATCCCCGAAGACCAGCTCGTTGCCTATTTCCAGGCATTGCAGGCTGTGCAAAACTGCAGTGATTCTATCCAGGACTCCTGCAATCAGGCGCTTCTTGAGCTGGCCCAGATGCTGGCCGACAATCCGAATATCGCATTGCTGGATTCGATCCTGCCCTACGTCAATCTCGATGACCTGAACCTACCACCCGGCGTTAACAGCGGTAATGATTCAACCCCGAACCGGGACGTGGAGGCTTTGGACCTCGAGGAGGGTATGAAGCCCCAGTACATCAAGAACCAGCGCCGGTCCTGGATTGACCTGCAGCCCTGACGACCGTACCCCGGCGAGTCGATAAACCCGCCGGGGTATGTTTGACGGTAACCCTCTCTGCCTTGGTAAACCGAAAGGCAGACACCAACAGGATGGCTGTAATGGAAAGACTGATTCGCGGTTTCACTCTCATTGAGGCAATGATTGTGGTGGCGATTATCGGTATTATCGTCGCCTTCGGATACCCCGCTTACCGCGATCAGGTCATGAAGTCGCGTCGCGCCGAGGGCATGGGCGAACTGCTGGAACTAGCGGATCGCCTCGAACGATATTACTCGGACAAGGGCACCTACGACGGTGTGACCGCTGCAGATATTTTCCATACCGACACGGCAAAGGGCTATTACACGCTAGCCATCGTTGGTGCTGAAACTGACAATATGCAATTTGCGGTGACCGCCACACCCAAAAACGGTCAGGAGAAGGATAAATGCCATACCTTCAAGCTGACTTCACAGGGGACAAGGTCTGTCAGTGGTGGCTCCCTCGGTACAGAAGACTGCTGGAAATAATCCGGACGCCTCCAAGGAGTATATACACCGCATTTGCCCTTCTTCACTTGTCGCACCAGAGTATCTCGCTAAACACGGGAAACAATTGCCGGATATTCCCCACCCTACGCATTCTGGGTTCACGACTCGTTCGAGAGTCTCAATCCATCGCTGACGACACGAGGCTACATGCTGTTGTATTATCCCGCGAACCCTATTGCAGCGCCCGCGGTAGGGAAAAGGTCACTCTCTCCTGACGTCCCTGTGACTCCACCACCACTTCCCCGCCCCAGGTGCGCAGCCGGTCGACCACGCCGTCGACCAGCGCCTGCGGGGCGGAAGCGCCGGCGGTCACGCCGATACTCTGCCTGCCCTGCACCCACTCCGCGAGGATCTCGTTCGCTTCATCGACGAGGTAAGCGGGTATGCCCTGCTTCTCCGCGATCTCTCGCAGCCGGTTGGAGTTGGAACTGTTGGGTGAACCCACCACCAGAAAGACATCGCATTTCCCGGCCAGCGCCTTGACGGCATCCTGCCGGTTCTGGGTGGCATAGCAGATATCATCCTTTCGGGGTCCCTGGATGTGAGGAAACCGATTCCGCAGACTGTCGATCACGCACGCGGTGTCATCGACCGACAGGGTAGTCTGGGTGACGAACGCGAGATTCTCCGGGTGCATTACCGCAAGCTGCGCAACGTCATGCGGCATCTCAACCAGATACATGGCCCCGCCGTGGGAGGTGTCGTACTGGCCCATGGTGCCTTCCACCTCCGGATGCCCCTTGTGCCCGATCAGGATGCACTCGCGTCCTTCCCGCGCGTGGCGGCTGACCTCGAGATGCACCTTGGTCACCAGCGGGCAGGTCGCATCGAACACGCGCAGGCCGCGGCGCGCCCCTTCCTCGTGCACCGACCGCGAGACGCCGTGCGCGCTGAAGATGACGGTGGCGCCGTCCGGAACCTCATCGAGTTCATTGACGAACACCGTACCGCGCGCGCGCAGCCCTTCGACGACATGGCGGTTATGCACCACTTCATGCCGGACGTAGATCGGTGCGCCGAACAGTTCCAGCGCGCGATCGACGATCTCGATCGCGCGGTCGACGCCGGCGCAGAACCCCCGGGGATTGGCTAACAGGATTTGCATGGGTAATTGATCATCAATCAGCATTATCGCCAACCCCCGGGATCACGTCGATGATTTCCACGTCAAAAGTAATGGCATGGCCCGCCAGCGGGTGATTGAAGTCCACCTCGACGGCCGCATCGGTTATGGACAGAACGGTCCCGGGTATTTCCTCGCCCCCGGTGTCGGTAAAGCCGATGATCAGGCCCGGCTCCAGGCTGATGTCGTCAGTGAATGCCGCGCGCGACACGGGATGGATCCTGGCCGGATCACGCAGGCCGAAGGCCTGTGCGGGATGCAGTACCAGGTGCTGGGTATCGCCCGGACGCAGCCCGTAGAGTGACAGTTCCAGGCCGGACAACAGCGAGCCGTCCCCCACGGTGAAGGTGTGCGGCTCGCCATCGAAGGTACTTTCGGCAACCCGGCCGTCTTCCAGTGCCAGGGATAAATGCAGGGTGACCGTGCTGCCCGCAGCGATAGGATTTCGCACACGCCTGTTCATACCCGTCCCCTGGACGTCGCTCATTGCCTTACCGGGGCATTATCCCTGTGCCCCATGATGGCATCCAGGATTAACAACGCCGCGCCAAGTGTGATGGCCGAATCGGCGATATTGAAGGTGGGCCAGTGCCAGACCCCGTAGTACAGGTCGATGAAATCGATGACATGACCGTAGAGCAACCGGTCGACCAGGTTGCCCGCCGCCCCGCCGATTATCAGCGCCAGTGCAAGCGCCATGCGATCCTGCCCCCTGGGAAGTCGCCGCAACCAGGCCATGAGCACACCGATAACCAGCACAGCAAGCCCGGAGAAAAACCAGCGTTGCCAGCCGGAGGCATCGCTCAGGAAGCTGAAGGCTGCGCCCGGATTATAGGCCTTGCGCAGGGCGAGGAACGGCAGCAGCGGGGTGACGTCATGCGGACCCAGCAGTGAATCGGCGATCCATTTGCTGCCTTGATCCAGGATCAGCACCACACCGGCAAGCCAGAACCATTTCATTCGCGTTTACTCCAGACCAGGGCTTCAGGCGTAACGGCGTTGCTCACCGCGACCCGCAACGTTCTCCACGCAACGCCCGCAGAGTTCGGGGTGTTCCGTGTTTACGCCAACATCCTCGCGATGATGCCAGCAGCGCACGCACTTGGCATGTGCCGATGGTGTCGCCCGCAGCCACAACTGCAACCCGGGAACGCCTGCTTCGACCGCGTCATCGGGACGGGCGGCAACGTCATGAACGCGGGCATAGGACGTGATCAGCACGAAGCGCAGCTCATCCTCCAGGAGACGCAGCAGCGCGGCGGTCTCCTCATCGGCATAGAGGTCGACCTCGGCATCGAGTGATGAGCCGATCGCGCCGCCAACCCGCAGCTTTTCCAGCTCCTTGCTGACGGCATCACGCACCGTGATGACCCGCTCCCAGAAACCGGCGTCCATGTGCCGCTGGAGTTCGGATTCCGTATATCCGGCGGATGGCAACTCATACCAGGTGGCCAGGAAAACCGATTCGGCACGCTGCCCCGGGATGTGCCGCCAGATCTCCTCCGCTGTGAAACTCATAATCGGTGCGAACCAGCGCACCAGCGCCTCGACCACATGGTACATCGCCGTCTGGGCGGAACGCCGCGGGATGCTGTCGGTCCGTGTCGTGTATTGACGGTCCTTGATGATATCCAGATAAAAGCTGCCCATATCCACCGCGCAGAAGTTGTGCACCAGCTGATAGATGCGGTGGAATTCATAATCGTTATAGGCCTGTTGCACCTGTTCCTGCAGCAGTCGGGTACGATCGAGGGTCCAGCGGTCCAGACCCAGCAACTCCTGCGATTCCAGCAGATCCCGGGCGGGTTCAAAACCATTCAGGTTCGCGAGCAGGAAACGGGCGGTGTTGCGCAGGCGGCGATAGGCGTCACCGGTGCGTTTCAGGATCTCGTCCGAGACCGTCATCTCGCCGCGGTAATCGGTTGCGGCCACCCATAGACGCAGAATATCGGCGCCGAGGGCATTCACCACTTTCTGGGGGGCCACCACATTGCCCCGGGATTTGGACATTTTCTGGCCGCCGGCATCGACGGTAAAGCCGTGGGTCAGCACCTCCTTGTAGGGCGCCATGCCGCACATGGCGACCGCGGTGAGCAGCGATGACTGGAACCAGCCGCGATGCTGATCGGAGCCTTCGAGATAGAGGTCGGCCGGAAACGCGAGATCCTCACGCCGCCGCAGCACGGCAAAGTGAGTCACGCCGGAATCGAACCACACGTCCAGCGTGTCAGTGATCTTCTCGTAATCGGCGGCATCTTCACCGAGCAGGTCTGCCGGATCCAGTTCATGCCACGCATCGAGACCCCGCTCCTCGACGCGCCGGGCGATGGCCTCGATGTGGCTGACGCTGTCCCGGTGCAGTTCGCCACTTTCCCGGTGGACGAACAGGGGAATCGGCACACCCCAGGTCCGCTGGCGCGAGATGCACCAGTCCGGGCGGTTCTCCACCATGCCGGCGATGCGCGCCTGTCCCCATTCCGGTTTCCATTCAACCTGCCGGATCTCGCTCATTGCCGCCGTGCGCAGGTGGTTATGCTCCATGCTGATGAACCACTGCGGCGTGGCGCGGAATATGATCGGCGTCTTGTGCCGCCAGCAGTGGGGGTAACTGTGACGCAGCTTTTCCTCATGTACCAGCGCGGCGCGTCCCTTCAGAACCTCGATTACGGAATTGTTGGCCATGAAGACATGCTGTCCGGCAAACAGTTCGGTGTCCGGAAGAAACCGGCCATCGCCTCCGACCGGGTTGTCGATCGGCAGCCGGTAACGCTTGCCGACGATGTAGTCTTCCTGACCATGACCGGGTGCTGTATGAACGGCGCCGGTACCGGCCTCGGTGGTGACATGCTCACCGAGTATAACCGGCACCTCGCGCTGGTAAAACGGATGCGCCAGTTTCACGCCTTCCAGCTCGCTGCCCCTGCAATAGGCCAGAACCTGGTATTTCTCTGCGTTGTAACGCCCCATGGCGTCCTTGAGCAGCGCATCGGCCAGCAGCAGCCGCTCCTGTCCGTGGCCGGTATCGCACTGCACCACGACATAGTCCAGCTCCGGATTGAGCGCGACCGCGCGGTTGGCCGGCAGTGTCCACGGAGTGGTGGTCCAGATCACGACCGAGAGCGGACCTTCCCCGCAATGACCCTCGACATGGTGACAGCGCGTCAGCAAGGCCTGCTCGTTCACTACCGGGAAACGCACATCAATGGCGAAGGAATCCTTGTCTTCATATTCCACCTCGGCCTCCGCCAGGGCGGATCCGCAATCCGTACACCAGTGGACCGGCTTGTAGCCCTTGGTCAAATGACGGTTCTCGACAATCGCACCCAGCGCCCGGATGATGTCGGCCTCCACGCGGTACTGCATGGTGAGATAGGGATGTTGCCAGTCCCCCACCACCCCCAGGCGGATGAAATCCCGACGCTGCCCGTCCACCTGCTTGCTGGCGTATTCGCGGCAGGCGCTCCTGAACGTGGCGGCATCGACTTTCACGCCGGGCTTGCCGATTTTCCTTTCGACATTCAGCTCGATCGGCAGACCGTGGCAGTCCCAACCGGGAATATAGGGTGCATCGAATCCGCTGAGCGTTTTGCTCTTGACGATGATGTCCTTCAGGACCTTGTTGACGGCATGACCGATATGGATGTCGCCGTTGGCATAGGGCGGCCCGTCATGCAACACGAATCGCGGGCGCCCCCGGCAGGCCGCGCGCAGCATGCCGTAGAGGTCCATGGCGGCCCAGCGCTGCAGAATCTCCGGTTCGCGCAGGGGCAGATTGCCTTTCATGGGAAAGGCCGTATTGGGAAGATTCAGGGTTTTTTTGTAATCAGCCACGTTTTTTCACCGCAAAGACGCAAAGAGCTCAGAGTTATAAACAATTAACAAGACAATTGATAACAACCACTAAAAAAAATCATATTAACATCCGGCAGCCACCAGGACTCTGCACTGAATCATTCCTCAAACCAGACACGCGCCTGGGCGGCATCCTCCTCGATCTGGTGTTTCAGGGCATCGAAGCTCTCGAAACGCCGTTCGGCTCTGAGCTTGTGCAGGAACTCGACCTGCACGTGACAGCCGTAGATCTCCCGGTGGAAATCGAACAGGTGGACCTCCAGCAGACTGCGCGTGCCGTCCACGGTCGGACGGTTTCCGACATTGGCCACACCCCGCACGGGTTCGCCCTCGATGCCGAACAATTCCACCGCGTACACACCTTGCACCGGCGTGGCCGTGCGGTGCAGAAAAATGTTTGCCGTCGGGAACCCGATTGTCCGGCCGCGCTTGTCGCCATGCGCCACCCGGCCGCTCATGCGGTAGGGCCGTCCCAGCAGCCGTTCGGCCCCCGCCAGATCGCCGGCCTCCAGCGCCTCGCGCACGCGCGTGCTGCTGACACGGGCTCCGTTGACATTGAAAGTGTGCATGTTCACGACCGGGAATCCATGGGCGGCCCCGGAGCGCTCGAGCAGTGCGAAATTCCCGGCCCGGTCCCTGCCGAAGCGAAAATCATCCCCAACCACGAGATACTTCACCTCCAGACCTTGCAGCAGGATGATACGGATAAATTCCTCCGGCGGCAGGCCGGCCAGGTAGTCACCGAAGCGCAGGCAAAGCACCCGGTCCACGCCAAACCGGCGCAGTACCTCCACCTTCTCCCTCAGTCGCGTGAGCCGCGGAGGCACGCATTCCGGGGTAAAGAATTCACGCGGCTGCGGCTCGAAGGTGATGACCGCCACCGGCAGCTGCCGGGCAACGGCATATTCCGACAATTGCCCGAGCACCGCCTGATGTCCGAGGTGCACGCCATCGAAATTACCGATGGTGGCGGCACATCCCCGGTGACGGGGACGCAGATTATGAATGCCGCGAACCAGTTCCATGGCGATCCTGCCGGATTGTGTTAAAAACCGTCGGGTTTAAAGCTGATGTGTACTGTCTCATGCGCCCTCCCCGGCAGCATGTTCGGTAACCCACAGCGTTGAAACCTGCAGACCGCCGGCGCGCAGCGCAAGAAAGTAGACCGCCGATCCCGCGCACACGCAGGCCAGAAGAACGAGGCTGCGCTCGCCGGCCGACCAGGCGGCCCATTCCTCCAGAGCCGGAGCTCCCCACCACAACACACCGGCCATCACGGCGGCGGACGAACCGATCTGCAGGAGATATTTCCGCCAGCCGGGACGTGGCCGGAAAATCCGCTTACGGTAGAGAACCCGGAACAGGAGGCCGGCATTGACATAGGCGGCAATGGAGGTCGCGAGCGCCAGCCCGGCATGCGGTCCGGGCACCCCCAGTCGCACCATCGGGATCACGATAGCCAGGTTGAACACGAGGTTGGTCACCAGGGAGATCACCGCAATGCGTACCGGCGTGCGCGGATCCTTGCGAGAGTAGAATGCCGGAGCCAGCACCTTGATGAGCATGAAGGCAGGCAATCCGAACGACATCGTCATCAGACTCAGACCCGCCATGCGCACATCCCAGGTGGTGAAGTCATGATACATGAACAACGCGGCCAGCACGGGCCGCGCCAGAATGATCAGGCCGATCATCGAAGGGATGCCGATCAACAGCACCAGACGCAGTCCCCAGTCGAGGGTAGCGGAAAACGCCTCTTCAGAGGCGTTGGCATGACTGCGCGAGAGGCTCGGGAGGATGACCGTCGATAGGGCGATGGCGAAAACACCGAGGGGGAATTCCACCAGGCGGTCGGAGTAGTACAGCCACGTTACGCTGCCGGTCACCAGGAAAGAGGCGATCAGGGTGTCGAGCAGCAGGTTGATCTGGGCGACCGAGGACCCGAATATGCCCGGCAGCATGAGTCTCATGATGCGCCGCACGCCCTCGTCCCGGAAACCCCAGCGGGGCCGCGGCAGCAAGCCGATGCGCCGCAGAGACGGCAGGAGATACAACATTTGCACCAGCCCGGCGACAAGCACCCCGCCCGCCAGCGCCAGCACCGGCTGCTCAAGCCGGGGAGCGACCAGGAGTGCGGCACCGATCATGATGACGTTCAACCACACCGGCGCGAACGACGGAGTGGCAAAGCGGCCATAGGTGTTGAGAATACCGGCCGCGAAGGCGACCAGTGAAACAAACAGAATATAGGGGAACGTGATACGCAGCATGTGCGAGGCCAGATCGAATCTGACGCTATCCTCGTACAGGAATCCAGGGGCAAACACCGTAATCACTACCGGACTGGCCAGCACACCCACCACGGTAATCAGGATGAGCACCCCGCCGAGCGTACCGGCTACCCGGTTGACCAGATCCTGGACCGCGTCATGAGAGCGCTTTTCCTTGTACTCGGAGATGATCGGTACAAAGGCTTGAGAAAAAGCGCCTTCGGCAAACAGGCGACGCAGGAAATTCGGTATCTTGAAGGCGACGAAAAAGGCATCCATGCCGGCTGTGGCGCCGAACCAGGCAAACACCATGTCGCGCACCAAGCCCAGCACTCTGGACACCAGCGTCATCGAGCCAACAATTATTGTGTTTTTCAGTAACTTGCGAGTCATACACGGGAGCGCCGCAGCCGGGTCGCAGCAGGCTGGGTAATCATAACAGGAGGATTGATTGTGCGGTTACAAAGGCCATTTGAAAAACAGTAGCTTAACAGCAGGACACACCCCGCGCACAGGTTTGGTTCAATGCATCCCGATCCGCAACTCCCGCCAGCTCATAGCGCTGTCCTTCTGTCCGCACAAGATTGACAAATCACACGAAAATCCGCATAGTACCCCGCCTTTGAACTACCCGAGTCAGGAGTCGTACTTTGGCCAATTCAGCACAAGCAACCAAGCGCGCGCGCCAGGCGGAAAACCGCCGTCAGCGCAATGCCAGTCAACGCTCGGAACTGCGCACATCGATCAAGAAGGTTTTTGCAGCGATCCGCAGCGGCGATGCAGAAGCCGCCACGCAGGCCTATCGCAAGGCAGTACCGGTTATCGACAGCGCGGTAGGCAAGGGTCTGATTCATCACAACAAGGCCGCCCGCCACAAGAGCCGCCTCAATCAGCATATCCACGCCCTCTGATGATCAGATGCGGTTGCAGACTCGAAAAAGCCGGTCCCTGACCGGCTTTTTCATTTCTGCACCTAACCCATCAGGACCAGGTTGTCGCGGTGTATCAGCTCCGGCTCATCCACATACCCCAGGATCTCTTCGATGCGGTGGCTGGGTTGCCCGATGATCCTGCGTGATTCCTCACCACTGTAATTCACCAGGCCACGGGCGGTTTCCTCGCCGCCGGGGCCATAACACACCACCAGGTCACCGCGATCGAAATCACCATCCACCCGGGTCACACCGACAGGCAGCAGACTCCTGCCCGCCGCCCGCAGCACGCTGACGGCGCCGCTATCAAGCGTCAGGCGTCCGCGCACCTGGAGCCGTCCGGCGAGCCATTGCTTGCGTGCAGCCAGTGGCGCAGCAGCCGGAAACAGGCGGGTGCCGAGTGTCTCGCCCGAGGCCAGGCGCTGAAGGATTTTTTCTTCCAGGCCCGAAGCGATCACCGTCAGCGTCCCGGAGCGCGCCGCGCGCGCCGCCGCCCGTACCTTGGTCAACATACCGCCCCGCCCGAGCACCCCGCCGGTATCGCCCGCCATGGCCTCCAGTGACGCGTCACCGGCCTGCGCCTCGGGCAGCAGCGAGGCCTGCGCATCCCGGCGCGGGTCCTTGTCATACATTCCGGGCTGATCAGTCAGCAGGACCAGCAGATCGGCCTCCACCAGATTGGCCACCAGTGCGGCCAGGGTGTCGTTGTCGCCGAAACGGATTTCCTCGGTTGCCACGGTATCGTTTTCATTCACGACCGGCACCACGCCCAGTCTGAGTAGCGTGCGCAGGGTGCTGCGGGCATTCAGGTATCGCTGGCGGTCGGCGAGATCATCGTGGGTGAGCAGCACCTGCGCGGTGTGCAATCCGTATCGCTGGAATCGTGACTCATAGGCCTGGACCAGCCCCATCTGGCCAACGGCCGCCGCCGCCTGCAGTTCATACAGGGCGTGCGGGCGACGGACCCATCCCAGACGCGTCATGCCCTCGGCCACCGCGCCGGACGAGACCAGCAGCAATTCACGGCCCTGCTGGCGCAATTTGGCGATCTGTTCCACCCAACCGTCGATCGCACCCAGCGCCAAGCCGCGACCATTGTCCGTCAGCAGGGCGCTGCCGATCTTGATGACCCAGCGTCTGCATTCGCTTGTTTTTACCTGTTTCGACATCATCGCCAGAAATCCATGCCACGACCCTACCGTCGGGCAGGATAACGTTAACCGCGCTCACCCGCATCATCTTCCAATGCCCTGACGCTGTCGAGATAGGCCATCACATCCTGCACCAGGGTATCTGTCCCGTCCCGCCTGAGGGCGGATATCTCATAAACAGGCCCTTTCCAATTCAGGGCATCATTAATCGCCAGGCAGCGGGCTTCGCATTCATTTGGTGCGACCAGGTCGACTTTATTGAGCACCAGCCAGCGCTCCTTGCCGGCCAACTCGGAACTGAACTGTTCCAGTTCCTTAATGATGACGACACTATCCGCCACCGGGTCGGCCAGGGGGCCGATATCCACCAGATGCAACAGGAGCCGGGTGCGGGACAAGTGTTTGAGGAACCGGACACCCAGTCCGGCGCCCTCTGCGGCCCCTTCGATGAGGCCCGGGACATCGGCCATCACGAAGCTGCGATGTTCCGTGACGCGGACGACACCGAGGTTAGGGTGCAGCGTTGTAAAGGGGTAATCGGCCACTTTCGGGCGGGCGGATGACACGACGCGAATCAGGGTGGATTTACCGGCATTGGGCATTCCGAGCAGCCCGACGTCTGCCAGCAGCTTGAGTTCGAGTTGCAGGTGGCGCACCTCGCCGGGTGTACCGGGTTTGGATTGCCTCGGTGCACGGTTGGTGGAACTCTTAAAGCGGGTGTTGCCCAGCCCGTGAAAGCCGCCCCTTGCCACCAGCAGCCGCTCACCGTGACGCACCAGATCACCGACAAGCTCACCGGTATCCTCCTCGTGCACGATGGTCCCCACGGGCACCCTGACGATGAGGTCAGCGCCAGACTTGCCGGTACGGTTCTTTCCCATCCCGTTCTGGCCGCGTTCCGCCAGGAATTTACGGCTATGGCGGAAATCTGCCAGGGTATTGACGGCACTGTCGGCCTCCAGGTAGATACTGCCGCCATCACCGCCGTCACCGCCGTCCGGACCGCCGAAGGGAATATATTTCTCGCGCCGGAAACTGACGCAGCCATTGCCGCCGTCTCCGGCGCGTACCTCGATGGTTGCTTCGTCGATGAATTTCATGGGGTGCGGATGACAGATTCAGGTATGGATATTAAACACTTGACAGGAGAAACACCGCACCGCCCCGATACATCACATGGGCAAGCGATTTTTCCTTCCCCTAAATGAAAAACCCCGCACGGGGGCGGGGTCGTTCAATCCATCAGGATCTCAGGCTCAGCCGGCGACCACTTCCACGTACTTGCGTTTTTTGGCACCACGCTCGACAAAACGCACGGTGCCGTCACTCTTGGCGAACAGGGTATGGTCCCGTCCGCAGCCAACGTTGCTGCCGGCGTGGAAACGCGTGCCCCG
Organism: uncultured Gammaproteobacteria bacterium; assembly: GCA_963763115.1. GTDB lineage: Bacteria > Pseudomonadota > Gammaproteobacteria > UBA9214 > UBA9214 > CAVQCA01. The sequence continues at coordinate 40,267 of CAVXNM010000016.1, read as the reverse complement.
CTGTCGAATGATGATATTGCCGGCGATCACCGACTCACCACCGTAGCATTTGACGCCCAAGCGCTTCGATTCAGAATCGCGGCCGTTACGTGTACTGCCGCCTGCCTTCTTGTGTGCCATGTAAGTATCCTCTTAAACGCGGACCATCACGAGATGCCCGTGATCTCCACTTCGGTGTAGCTCTGACGATGTCCCATCCGCTTCATGTGATGCTTGCGTCGTTTGAACTTGACGATGTCCACCTTGTCAGCACGGCCATGGCTTTTCACCCTGGCGGTCACGCGGCTGCCGTCCAGGTAGGGTGCGCCGATCTTGATATCGTCGTCCGCACCAATCATCAGGACCCGCTCGAACTCCACGGACTCACCCTCACCGGCGTTCAGTTTCTCAACCCTCAAGGTATCTCCCTGCGAGACCCGGTACTGCTTACCACCGGTTTTTATCACGGCATACATGTCGGAAACTCCAGCTGTATCACCAGTATTCAGAAAAAGGCCGCTCATTTTAATGATTGCCCTGTTCAAGGTCAATCAAATACCTTCTGGTGCGTGACGAACAAGATCGTTAAACTAACCAGTCCATCTAATAAACAGAACATCACGCGGCCAATCCGGCCATAAATACACAGAAATGCAGGAAGTCATTTACAATCAAAATGTTACAATGAGCATCGAGGCGTTGCGTGCACTCGTGTCAGACGACGTGGCGGCAGTCGATGCATTGATCAGGTCACGCCTGTACAGCGATGTAACCCTGATCAACCAGCTTTCAAATTACATTATAAACAGCGGCGGCAAGCGGCTGCGCCCGCTGCTGGTCCTGCTTTCCGCCCGCGCCAGCCAATACCAGGGCAACCAGCATATCAACCTGGCCGCGGTGGTCGAATTCATCCACACCGCCACGCTGCTGCATGATGATGTCGTCGACGCCTCGCTCTTGCGCCGCGGCAACAAGACCGCCAACGCCGTGTGGGGCAACGAGGCCAGCGTCCTGGTCGGGGATTTTCTCTATTCGCGCGCCTTCGAAATGATGGTCGAGGCCAACGACATGCACATCATGGAACTCATGTCGCACACGACCAACACCATCGCTGAGGGAGAAGTGCTGCAGTTGCTCAACTGCCACGAGGCGAACACCACAGAAGCGCGCTACATGGAAGTGATTAGTCGCAAGACCGCCAGGCTCTTCGAGGCCGCCGCGCAGATCGGTGCGATCCTGGGCAGACAGCCGGAGGCGGTCGAAACCGCTCTGGCCGGCTATGGATTGCACCTCGGCATCGCCTTCCAGCTGATCGACGACGTCCTGGATTACAACGCTTCACCCGGGGATACCGGCAAAAACCTCGGGGATGACCTCGCCGAGGGCAAGCCAACACTGCCGCTGCTTCGCGCCATGCACCTGGGCACGCCGGAAGAAGCGCAGCTCATCCGCACGGCGATCGAGAACGGCGGGCATGAAAACCTGACAGCCGTGCTCGCCGTCATTGAATCAACTGGAAGCATCCCGTACACTGCGCAGGCTGCGCAACGGGAGGCCGATCAGGCCATTGCGGCACTGGAGCCGTTGCCGGCATCCAGATACAAAGAGGCCCTGTACAGCCTCGCGGATTTTTCCGTCAATCGCACATATTGAATCGGGGTGTAGCTCAGCCTGGTAGAGCACTGCCTTCGGGAGGCAGGGGTCGGAGGTTCGAATCCTCTCACCCCGACCAATCAAAACAATAAGTTACGCGATTTCCCACCGAGTAATCGAAAACCGTACGGACGCTGGTACGGAAAATCAAAGATAAAAATATCAATTTCGGCACAATCTGCGCTCCTGCACACTCCGCGACTTTACTAGACAGCCAGCACCGCCTCACACCACAATCAGACGTATCTGACAGACCAGATCATTCCAACCCGCCATGCTGCCACCATGGACATGCGCAGAGATATACAGCAGGTGATGTGGGAGGTGCCTTGCGCTCTGCGCGTTAGCGACAGGGTAGATTAGTGAAGGAAATCGTCAAATCACCTATCTCTGTGAGATGCCCTCGCGTCCGTTTACCCGTAATTATTTGAACCGAGAAGGACCCGCGAGATTGTGGCTTTTATCAGTGCGCCATGAAGTAGGGGCACCCCCCCTCTTTCATATCTTCGCTATTGCCATGTGCCCGTCTCTCTTTTTCGGGAGATATATTTCCACCCTGTTCTCCATTCAATTCGGATGATAAGGATCGATCCATGTGGCGGTCTCTGTCCTAGAATCTACCCTCCCCGCCTCGCTCCCGCCAATTACCCCATGACCCCGCCCCGGATCGCCACGCCTTCGCAGTCACAGGCTGGTCTAAGTGATTCCCGTAATATCTATGTCATGAATTGAGGGTTAGACTTGCAGTACATCCACGGCCTTGGGGGCGTATGGAAAAGTTCATTCTGATATCTCAGGCAGTCAGCCTGAGTGTGGTTTTCTACGTAGTTATTTATTTCCTGATAACGTGGTACTGGCCTGCAACCTTACTATCGATGTTCGTCTGTACCATTGTCATTTACTTCTTGATTGGACAAAGGGTACACGCTCACCGAGCAAGACACATTGACTTAATTTCTGCCATTGTGCCGGATCATGCGCCACTGACCTCGAAGCAGTTTGGCGGTCAATTGGGCAGTTTGACAGAATAAGTAGTTTTCCCACTGGCGGATACTCACACATCTGTCCTAGGTTAGATGTAGCAGCTTGACCCGTTGATTAAGATACGCCCAATGACCTTGCAGCATCGGAAGCGCCGAGTCTTCGGGTCATTTTCAATACGGTCCTTTCCTACACTCCCATCCGGCAATGTATACAGACCCAACTTCCTCGTCTTGCCATCATGGCGACATGGACGCACGCAAAGAGATACAGCAGGCATGGTGGGAAGTGATCGCAGAAATGGAACGCACCAGGCTCCAGGGTGATGATGATATGGCGCAACGGTTGGAGCGGATAGCGTGGCGGTTGTGTAGGGTGCTTGATGGGTGCCTGTCAGGCGGGTCTGAATGCCAGATAAGGAAACACTAAAGGTCCGGAAACGACCCAAAGTCGCCGTTTAGCTGGTGCTTATATTAACAGTCGCTAAACGAACAAGAACGACCCAAAAGGGAGCGCCATGATTCCGCTTGACCTGATGCCAGGGGTAGCCGCGCAAGTGGTACGAACGAACGCGAACAATTGGATAGTGTTGTGCGGTATGGGACAGTATTTCGGGGTCGTGGCAGGGCGCAGATCACTTCGTTACACTTGGATGAACCGTTGACGAGTGATGAAAAAGGCGTTTACTTTTCCTATACTCTCTAACAGTGTTTTGACAAAGAGGGTATTTCCATACTTTTCCCCCAACGCGATGTACACACGATACAGGCAACAGTGGAAGACGCCGCATGAGATTAAAGTCCACCGGCATTGTCCTGGGAGGGTTACTGGTTGGATGTGCCAGTGCACCACCCATGCCGGTGCTCTATCCCAACAGCCATATGCAGAGTGTCGGACAGGTGCAGGCCGAACAGGATGTCGCTGCCTGCAAACAGTTGGCACACTCCAGTGGTGTCGCCGAGAACAAAGACAGTGAGGTGGGTAAAAAAGCCGTTGGTGGCGCTGCGGTCGGTGGTGCCGCCGCAGGCGCGTGGGGCCTGGTAAGTGGTAACGCAGGTCAGCGCGCACTGGCTGGTGCAGCCGCCGGTGCAGCTGCCGGCACTGTGAGTGGTGGCATGCAGGCGACCGAGACATCACCGATATTCAAGAATTTCGTTGCCCGTTGCCTGCGCGAGCGCGGCTATGAGGTGATCGGCTGGCAATAAACACATATATCCCAGGACATCCTCGGCAAGGACTACAGCGTCTTCGCCCGGGCTGTTCATTTAAGCGATGTCAGCGCGGTACCGGTACCTGCAATCGTGTGGTTTTTTCGGCAGTGGTCTGCTGGGGCTGATAGGAATATCAAGGCGTAAGAAAACAACCTAACAACTTCACTAAGAGTCGGCCCTTCGGGGCCGTTTTTGTTTGCGTCTAAAGTTCTTATTTTGGCCGGTTATCCCCGTTCATGCACCCCGCACTCGTAGGGATATCACAATTAGGGAAGGTCTGGTTTGTCCCAGAGAGTACGCGTTAAGCTTACCAAAGCCAGCCTGCTGTTTGACGATCTTTCCCGAGAACAGCCTTTTTCCGGATAGATGCTGATTCAGCATTGCATAGAATCAGTGGCTTATCCCTTGGCTCGGCATATGCGCCAAACATCGTAAACGGGAAAGTTAGCGGCAGTACATAATTTATCCGACAACAGTGCCTTGTCAGGTTTGGTCGCGCAGTCAGTTATTGTTAATACCAGGTACATGGTTCTGAATTGACGGGGATAATAGAGCTAATAATTTTGTTCTGGCTGGATGCCAGAATGCTGACAACAATAAAAGCGCAGATCCAATAATTACACCTGTCAAAGCAAAGCTGTAGCCAACAACCCCATAAACTTTTAGAAGACTTGAAAGAGCGTAAAGCACATAGATCAGCGATGAAACCATGAAAGCACGCCTGTCAACGACAACGGACACGAACGTCATTAGAAAATACAGGATGATAACTATAGCCATGCTACTCAAACTTTCCTTCCCATCCAGGATACCCAGATTTGAGAAAACAGGGTGAATAATAAGGGGGGCAGACAAAAGATGGAGCCAGAAGGACACATCAGATCGACGGGTTGTCCTGTTTAGATCTGAAGCATCCCAATACATGGCAAATACGAATGTTACAACACCACATATAAAGAGAATGACATCTAGCCAGTCTTTTGCACCAGGGAATATTGACAGGATTGACGCGATAAGAAAGCCTATGGCTGCTGCTGTACCCGTAGCGACGGTAATCGGCACCTTGAATCGTCGCCAATGAAAATATGCAGCAATGGCTGCTAGCGCGGCAGCAACAATTAATGATGTTTCCGACAGAGAGTGAAACAGGCTCAGGCTTAACCCGAACACACCACCAACAAAAGACAACAGCAATACTATTGCCGGTAACGCCATTTTTCTTCTTAGCACAAAAAACTCGGCCAAACCCCATGCCATTACGGTAAATACAAGCGAACCCAGGGACTCATTAATTGTGCTCAGCACCCACTTTGAAGAGAAAAGCAGCAACATACAGGCGATTACTACAAATATGTCATTAAAACCTGTAATTAGACGGAAATTCTCCTCGTCCACAGAAGGTGTGTTTTTTGTTGAGGACAATTGAGCTCGAAATTCCCCAACGGATTCGCCCGTAAATATTCCTTTTTTTACTGCGTAATCGAGATCTTCATCTGTGTACATACTTTTCTCTAGGAGGACTTGGACTAACAGTTAGATACCGCAGCCTAGCAGACTAGCCTTGTCCCCGACCAGTCCAAACGGTCTCCATGACAAGATTCTGGTACCCCTCCCATCAAAGTACCGTATGAGTTGTCAGCCAAGAGATTTGACAAGATCACGGTTTAAATATAAAGCCTGATACCGGAGCGTAGGAACATGAAATATCTAGGACTGTTTCTTGCATTTTCCTTTATTTGTACCACTGCACTGGCAAAACATGACAGTGCCCATGCCCCTATGCCGCACTCGTAATTGAATATCAGTGTTCGCTAAAGCTCCGTAGTTGGCCGATTCCGGACCTTTAGCACAAACCATGTGGCTGCCCTTGTAGTTCTGCCTCCCACCGATCCTACATCAGCAACGCTAGTTACTCGCGCTCCATTTCTGCCAGCAGCCGCAATAGTGCCTCGATCTCATGGCGGGTCATCTTGGATAGGTCCATGCCGGGGAGTCTGGCAAGGTGGGTCGTGGGAATCTGTCAGGTGCGCCTCAACCGTCTAGTAGGTATTTTCCCGTATAGGATGGGTAGTCTCCCGGTTGATATGATCCAGCCGGACAGGTGGCTTTTCTTGACCGGGATCGTTGGTTCAAAACCAATCGCGCCTACCATTAGAATCAGCAACTCAAGCCACCAACGAGTTGTTTTTTTGCGCTTGAAGTGTTCTCGGGTGAAGACTTAGGTGAAAAATTATGTATTTTCCTAGGATCAATTTGGTGGCGGAATGTCACATAGCAAATTGTTGCTAATTGTAGGAGCTGGGGCGAGCACTGAGGTTGGATTGCCTGCTGGTGAACAGCTGAAAAAAGTCATCTCCAGCCTGTTGGATATAAGGTTCGATTACCGTGACCAATTAAGTGGTGACATAACTATAGTAAATGCACTTCGGTTACATGTGCGCAAGCCTAATGGACAACCCGGCGATATAAATCCATTTCTACATGTTGGATGGCGGATTAGAGATGCAATGCCACAAGCAATGTCAATTGACAATTTTATTGATGCACACAGCGGTGATAAAAATATCGAACTATGCGGCAAACTAGCAATTGTTCGTTCGATATTACAAGCGGAGCGAAGAAGTACATTGTATATTGAGGATGATCCCACGAAGTCACACTTAAAATTCGAGTCACTATCTAGTACTTGGTATAACAAATTCTTTCAGATTCTTGTAGAAAACTGTCGGCTTGAAAGTTTGGAGCAGCGTCTTGATTTGATCTCTCTAATCATTTTCAACTATGACCGCTGCATTGAACATTATTTGTATCATGCATTACAAAACTATTATGGAATTGATGGTAATCGTGCGTGTGAATTAATAGCACGAGTCAATATCTATCACCCTTATGGTGTTGCAGGCTATTTGCCTTGGCAAATGAATGAGAATGCTATTGCGTATGGGCATGAACCCAGTGGTGCACAGTTATTGGAGCTAGCACATCAGATAAAAACATTTACTGAGGGGACTGATACATCATCAAGCGATATCGTTTCTATTCGCCGTTGTATAGCTGAGGCAGAAATTATTGTATTCCTCGGTTTTGCGTTCCATAAGCTCAATATGGATCTTATTAATCCAAATGTAGGTGAACAGAAAAATACGGTTGTACATGCACGGGTCTATGCAACTGCATTAGGATTTTCAGAACATGATTGTAATATTATAGAGAATGAAGTTGTAAGATTACTCAACAGCGGCTATCTAACTGGTGTTCAGATTGGAAAGGATCTCACGTGTACTGAGATTTTCACTGAATACAGACGAGGTATTTCTCTCATGAGTTAGTAATCTGGATATTTCTTCCCTAATTTACAACCCCTCAATACCTTAACCTTTAGTCCCGCCAGTTACTTTAGGCTATGCTTCCCCCCGTAGTGGTAACGCTACAGCGCCTTCGCTCCCGTGCCGGCACTAGGGATGCCTACAGGCGCGCGTAGTCGCCCGGTCGGCTGGTGTGCTGGCCGGGTGGCTACGCTTATTTGAACGACATTTATACTTGTAAGAACCCTAAGAGAGGGATTTAGCCATCGACCTTTTAGCCGCATTTTTGAAAGATTGGCAGACGCTAATCGGATCAGTCCTAGGCGGCGTCATTGCTCTGTTGGCTGCTTTAATTGTGGCTTTTAGGGTTGAACGACGTGAGGATCTTTCCGCCTCAATGCTGATTGTATCAACGCTTGTGCCAGTTCGCATAGCTGCCAGATTGCTCAACGATCTAGCTGACGAGAAAAGTTTTACCAATTCAGATGATCGCGCAGCATTTATTGCGGAGAAGTTGGTTTGGCAACGACCCAAACTTATACCCTCCCTAGAACCTGCTATGGCACGCATCATGCCAATTAATGTCATGATAGCAGCGCATCTTACTTTCTTCCTTTCGCAATACGCAGATATGGAGAAAAAGTTAGAACCTTTCGGGGAAGCGATCAAACAACATCAAAGCGGGATAAAGCCCGATCGTGGACGTGAGTATTTGAAGAAGGATGCATATAGCGCTACCCGCGTATTTTTCCAAGCAGCGAAGCATGCATCGTGTGCCGAACACTTGCTAAACAAATTCGTGCTCAGTCGGACACCCACTCTAAATATAATATTGAGTAAAGTATGTCCTGACGCAAAAATTAAAGAATGTCCCATGATATTACAGAATAATGATCCCTAACGTTCCTGCAACGGACAAAAGGAACCCCGTCACATGGGCGGGGTCTGTTCGTTGGCTTCCCGGGGTGGGACGTGATCGCCGAGATGGAGCGGGCCCGACTCAAGGGTGATGCCGACCAGGCGCAGGTGCTGGAGCGGATCGCGTGGCGGCTGATCGGGGTGCTCAAGGGTATGCCGGGCAGGTCTGAAAGCTGGATATGAAAAGGCTAAAGGTCTGGAGTCGGGTCTAAACCAGACATGCCATGGACGGCCGGGCATGTCGTGTTTGTACTGTAGACGGACAACAGCACGGTGACACCCCCTGCACCCCGGCCATACGTAGTTTCCGCCGGGTGATGCCAAAGCGGTGTGATTTGCCCCCCGACGCGTATTCCCGTATGTCCATACCGACCCAGGAAACCAACTGCCGCGGATGGGCGAAACGTTTCACATCACCGATCTCGGTGATCATCGTCAAGGCGAACAGATGCTTGATGCCCTTGTAACAGGTCAACGCCTTGACCGAGTCTCGATACCTGGGTGCCACCGCCAGCGCTTCAATGTCGGACGACAGTGGAAGTCCAGCACCTCGCACGTGCGCGGATCCAATCCACAACCGTGGGAACGCACGTCATCGACATCGATCCCGGCATAAACTATGTTCCGATTCATAGACGCCTCCTGTATGCTCTGATGCCCTCAGACCGCTGAGACATCCATCAGCCATGGTAACCCTCAGGGTAGGAGGGGGCGTCTATATCTTCTATACTAAACATGGATCAGCGTGAGGTTTCGTGGAGAATCGCCTCCACAGGCAAGCGGCTGCTACCGGCAGCGAACTCGAATCAAATCAGTTGATAATTGCGTACTGGCAAAGTATCGAATAGGGGGCATTGGTGGGTAACGTTACAAGTGATTTCCTGGTTATCGGTGGTGGTGTCATTGGTGTAAATCTTGCCCTCGAATCAAAACGCCGTTTCCCCGATGCCCAGGTCACGACAATCGAGAAAGAGGAGCGCTACGGCGAACATGCGAGCGGCCGAAACAGTGGTGTTCTGCATGCTGGCTTCTATTACACGGCAAATAGCCTTAAAGCGCGGTTAACCAGAGATGGCAATCGGCGCCTGACTGATTTCTGCGCTGAAAATAATTTAGGTATCAACCGGTGCGGAAAGCTGGTCGTTGCAAAGAACGCTGACGAGTTGCCGGTGCTGGATGAACTTCTGTCAAGGGCGCAGGTGAATGAGGTGGATCTCTACAAGATCACCGAGACAGAAGCAAAAGAAATAGAGCCCCGTGTATGTACACACCAATATGCATTGTTTTCGCCAACCACGGCCAGCGTTGATCCGCGGGAGTTAATGGACTCATTTGTTTCCAAAGCGAAGCAAGTTGGTATACGCATGCTTAACAGCACTGAATATCTGGGTATGAAAGATGGGGTTGTGAGAACTACTAAAGGAGATATCAGCGCCGGCTACGTTATCAATGCCGCCGGTTTATACGCCGACAAGATTGCAAAGGATTACGGGTTTTCGCAACACTACCGGATCCTGCCCTTCAAGGGCTTGTATCTATATGCGAGCGATACCGCAAAACCTTTGAACACCAATATTTACCCCGTTCCTGATCTTCGTAACCCGTTTCTCGGGGTGCACCATACTGTCACTCTTCGTGGGCATACCAAGATAGGGCCAACCGCAATACCCTGCTTCTGGAGAGAGCAGTACAAAGGATTCGAGAACTTTCGTATTGGGGAGCTTATGGAAGTGCTGGGTCGGGAAGCGGAGCTTTTTATCCGCAATGATTTTGAGTTCAGGAAGCTCGCCTGGAATGAGATGCAGAAAATGTATCGGCCACATCTTGTAGCGCTCGCCGCTGAAATGGTCAGTGATGTCCGGTCAGAATACTACACTCGGTGGGGAGAGCCGGGGATACGTGCACAGTTGCTGGATACGCGCTCGAGGAAACTGGAAATGGATTTCAGGCTGGAAGGGGACAGCAAGTCATTCCATATACTTAATGCTGTGTCACCGGCATTCACATGCGCCATGTCATTCAGTGAGTATGCGTTCCAGCAGATTTGTGAGTTGATCAGGTGACTGCTGCGTGCGCTGGCTTTCTGACTTTGCTGATAACGAAAAGTCTATACATAGGTAGAGCATAAAAGGAGATCGACTGATGGTCGTTCAAGAAAGAAAGTGCCGGTTTTGCGCCAGCCCGCTGCACGTTTCGGTCGCCGACTTGGGGATGTCACCGGTTTCCAACGACAATATCAAGCTGGAAAAGCTCAGTTCCATGGAGCCATTCTATCCACTGCATGCCTACGTTTGTGAGCAGTGTTGGCTGGTTCAGCTGGAGCAGTTTCAGGCGGCGGATGCGATTTTCAGTGATGAATACGCATATTTTTCATCATATTCAGAAAGCTGGCTCGAGCATGCACGGCAATATTCATTGAAAGTGACTGAGCGCTTCAGCATCAACAATGAATCGCAAGTGGTAGAGATCGCCAGCAATGACGGGTATCTCTTGAAGAATTTTGTTCCAATCGGAGCCAGGATTCTGGGCGTTGAACCGTGCGCCAATGTCGCAAGAGCGGCGGAAGAACTCGGTATACCTTCGCTGGTGAAATTCTTTGGTGTAAACACAGCAACCGATATGGTTGCGGACGGCATCGAGGCGGACCTGCTTGTCGGAAACAATGTCCTGGCGCATGTCCCCGATCTCAATGACTTTGTCCAGGGCATGAAAATTCTTCTGGCGCCGCGGGGAATTATAACGATGGAGTTCCCGCACCTAAAACAACTAATAGAATTCAACCAGTTTGACACGATTTATCACGAGCATTTTTCCTATTTTTCACTCGTTACCGTCGAAAAGGTGTTTGCCGCGTTTGGCCTGGTCATCTTCGACGTTGAGGAAATCCCGACCCACGGTGGCTCGTTGCGCATCTATGCCAGGCACGATTCGGACGACAGCAGGCCGGTGCTTGAGTCCGTGAACAATCTACGCGAACTGGAGATTCGAGCGGGATTTACAGACACAGGTATTTACACAAGCTATGCCGAAAGGGTCAAGGAGACAAAGCGTAGACTGCTTTCGTTTCTAATTGAGGCAAAGACCGAAGGCAGGACAATTGTCGGGTACGGTGCGCCGGCCAAAGGTAACACACTGCTTAACTACTGCGGTATCCGCAACGATTTTATCGACTACACAGTGGACTTGAGTCCCCACAAACAAGGCCTTTTTCTGCCAGGTACGCATTTGCCGATTTTTCCACCGGAAAGGATCAGCGAAACCAAGCCGGATTATGTGTTGATTCTACCCTGGAATTTGAAAGAAGAAATCATGCGACAAATGGCGCACATTCGGGAATGGGGTGGCCGGTTTGTGGTACCTATCCCGGAATTGCAGGTCTACTGAGCAGGCAGGACGTACACAACAGGAATCCCTTCATTGACCCGGGGGCCGTGAACTGTGAGGTGGCTAATGAGCGACAACACCGAATCCCTCTGCTCAGACAGTATCGGCCAGCGTATGTATGCGCTGATAGAAGAGCTTTACCCTGTGTGCCGGAGCATAACCGGAAATGGAGTGCGACACACGCTTGAGCGCATCAGGGAGATAGTCCCACTTACGGTGAACGAAGTGTCCAGTGGCACACCCGTATTCGACTGGGTCGTACCACGTGAGTGGAATATCGATGATGCGTACATCATCACTCCAAAAGGCGCGAAAATTGCGGATTTCAAAGCGAGCAATCTTCACGTGCTTAATTACAGCATCCCTGTTCATAAAACAGTGACACTTGATGAATTACGGCAACACCTTTTTTCACTCCCGGAACATCCGGATTGGGTGCCTTACCGCACGTCTTATTACAAGGAGAATTGGGGGTTCTGTGTCCCACATAGTCAGGCCGAATCGCTGCCAGCCGGCGAGTATGAGGTCGTTATTGACTCGACATTGGAGCCCGGCTATCTAACGTATGGTGAATTGTATATTCCGGGTGAAACGGACGAAGAAGTGCTGTTATCTTGCCATGTCTGTCATCCGTCGCTATGCAATGACAACCTGTCCGGCATTGCGCTTACAACGTACCTGGCGGATTATCTTGCGAGCCGGCAGTCGCGCTATTCGTATCGGTTCCTGTTTATTCCAGGAACAATCGGCTCGATTACCTGGCTGGCTCTGAACGAGGACCGAACAAAAAATATAAAGCACGGGCTTGTTGTGACATGCGTGGGTGATGGTGGTGCCTTTACTTATAAAAAAAGCAGGCGTGGAACGGCGGAAATAGATCGTGCGGTCTTGCATGTGCTCGGGCAGTTGCGCCAGGGGTTTCGCGAAGTAGACTTCTATCCATATGGCTATGACGAACGCCAGTATTGCTCGCCAGGATTTAACCTCGCCGTAGGAAGCCTGTCAAGAAGTAGTCACGGACAGTACCCGGAGTACCATACCTCTGCGGATAATCTGGACTTGGTGAAACCGGAATACCTGGCGCAATCGTTTGCGACGTTTCTCGATGTCTTCGATGTGCTTGAAAATAATAAGACCTATTGGAATAAGAATCCGAAGTGTGAACCACAGCTCGGTAAACGTGGGCTATACGGCAATGTGGGAGCCACGGCCGGAGCAAAACTGAAAGAAATGGCATTGCTTTGGACGTTAAATTTATCAGACGGAGAACATGATCTGCTGCGGATAGCCGAACGCTCGGGGGAGCCATTTTCTGAAATCCGGAATGCCGCAGAGGCGCTGCTGCGCTGTGACCTGTTAAAGGAAAACTGAATTACGTCTGTTGTCCGAATGCTGCTTCCGCTGGATTGCAGATAAGGGCAATTATGGAGGACTCATGTTTGACAGTACATCGTTCAGCCAGAGAACGATACTGGTAACAGGTGCGAGCGGATTTATCGGCTCGCACCTGTGTGATCGATTAAACCAGCTCGGGGCTATTGTGCATGGCGTCTCGCGTGCCCCGCGGAGCAGGGGGAGAGTTTTCAGATGGTGGCAGGCGGAACTGGAGGACGAGGGCGCTACCAGACGGGTTGTGGAATCCGTTGCACCAGATATTATTTTCCATCTGGCGAGTTTCGTGTCCGGTAAGCGTGAAATACAGTTTGTGCTGCCGGCATTGCGCGGTAATCTGTTGAGTACTGTGAATCTGCTTGTCGCTGCTACCGAATACGGGGTGCCAAAAGTTGTACTGACAGGATCGCTTGAGGAGGCCGAGGGCGATGCCGAGACGGTTAGCCCTGTATCCCCTTATGCAGCTGCAAAGAGTGCGGCAAGTGCATACGCCCGGATGTTTCATGCACTTTATGGTACCCCCGTGGTTACAGCGCGGTTGTTCATGGTATATGGCCCGAATCAGAAGGACCATTCTAAACTGATCCCCTATACAACACTATCTCTGCTGCGGGGGCAGTTGCCGCAGCTGATGAGCGGCACACGTGAGGTTGACTGGGTGTATGTTGACGATGTTGTCGATGCGTATCTTACACTTGCCTGCACGCAGGGAATAGACGGTAAGGCAATCGATGTTGGTTCAGGGCAGTTGACGTTTGTACGTCACATCGTCGAACAACTGGCAGACATTATAGAGCCTGGCTTGCGGCCGGAGTTCGGGAGCCTTGCCGATCGTCCATTTGAGAGAGTGCGCGTCGCCGATGTTGCTCAGGCCTGCCACCTGTCAGGCTGGAAGCCGAAGACGTTGCTGCTCGAGGGATTGAAGCAGACAGCAGACTGGTATAGAAGCAATGCAACATGAGAGTGAAATGCGACGAATCTAACAAGATTCAGTATACTGGAAGGTTGCTTTGTCACTGTATTCGGGTACTACATTGGGGGCTGCGGCTATGAAGATTTTGATTACGGGGAATATGGGCTACGTTGGACCAGTCCTGCTGGAACGGCTGCGGCGTTCGACTCCGGGGGCGGTACTGATTGGCATTGACACCGGCTATTTTGCCCATTGCCTGACAGGTGTCACTGTCTTTCCCGAAAACCGGCTGGACGTTCAACATTTCGCCGACCTGAGAAAGCTGCCGCAGGGCCTTTTTGCAGGCGTCGATGCTGTTGTGCACCTGGCGGCAATTTCCAATGACCCGATGGGCGATAGATTCAAGGAAGTTACGCACGATATTAACTTTCAGGCGAGTATCGAACTGGCGAGACAAGCTAAAGCAGCAGGTGTGAGCCGCTTTGTGTTTGCATCCAGCTGCAGCGTCTATGGGTTCGCCGAAGGTGAGGCGCGTGACGAACAGGCGCCGCTGAATCCGCTGACTGCCTACGCGAAGTCGAAGATCGGCATGGAGGAAGAACTGAATAAACTGGCTGATGACGGTTTCGTAGTGACCTGTCTCCGATTTGCGACCGCCTGTGGAGCCAGCGACCGGTTGCGACTGGACCTTGTTTTAAACGATTTTGTTGCGGGCGCGATTGCATCCAAACAGATAACCGTCCTCAGTGACGGCACGCCGTGGCGGCCCCTGATTCATGTCAGGGACATGGCTCTGGCGATGGACTGGGCAATCCATCGCGATAGCGCGAACGGTGGGCGTTTCCTCGCGCTGAACTCAGGAAGCAACGCTGGAACTACCAGGTACGCGATCTTGCAGAGGCGGTCGCGGAGATCATTCCCGGTGTGTCGGTATCGATCAATACGGATGCGCCGGCGGATAAGCGTTCATATCAGGTTGATTTCAGCCTGTACGAGAAACTCGCAGCGGATCACCAGCCGCAGATGACCCTGAAAACGGCTATTGAAGATCTGGCAGAACGTTTGGAATTCATGCGGTTCAACGACGGGGATTTCCGCAATTCCCAGCTGATCCGGCTGAAGGTCATTGCGCAACACCGTGAACAGGGCCGCCTCAACAGCCATCTGGAGTGGCAGTAGGGTGAAGTTCCACCAGACGGAACTTCAGGGTGCCTACCGCATTGAACTGGACAAGCTTGAAGACAGCCGTGGTTTCTTTGCCAGAGTCTGGTGCCAGAAGGAGTTCGAGCAGCACAACCTGGTATCCACAGTCGTACAGGCGAATACCTCCTTCAATACCAGGGCAGGTACCCTGAGGGGAATGCACTACCAGGCCGCGCCTTACGAGGAAACCAAGCTGGTGCGATGCAGCAGGGGCGGGATATACGATGTGATTGTGGATCTGCGGCCGGACTCATTGACCTTTAAACGGTGGACCGCTGTGGAACTGACGGCCGACAACTATAATATGCTGTATGTCCCGGCGGGTTTTGCTCACGGGTTTATCACCCTGGAGGACAACACTGAAGTAACTTACCTGGTATCGGAAGCCTATACGCCGGGGGCGGAGCGGGGCTTGCGTTGGAACGACCCTGCGTTTGGTATCGTATGGTCGCGTCCGGTCGAGGTTATCTCCGAGAAGGACGCAGGCTGGCCTGATTTCGGCGCATAAACCCGCTGAATCAGTTTAGCGAGGAAGTTACCGTGGTAATAGTCGATGCTGCTCTCCGCAAGCGCCACGAAGCCGGCGATCCGGTGAGGGTGGCGATGGTCGGAGCCGGGTTCATGGGGCGGGGTATAGCGCTCCAGTTCAGTTCTGCCTTTGCGGGAATGGATCTGGTTGCCATCGCAAATCGGCATATTGATGGCGCCAGGCGCGCTTATCTGGAGGCCGGTGTCGACGATATCTGTGAGGTTGCTACCGTCGGCCAGCTGGAAGACGCAATTTCGCGGCGCCGCGCAGCGGTTGCAGAAGACCCGTTCCTGCTATGCGAAGCCACCGGTATTGACGCCATCATTGAAGTGACGGGGACTGTAGAGTACGGAGCCCAGGTGGTACTCAGCGCCATCGAGCACCGCAAACATGTCATCATGATGAATGCCGAACTGGACGGGACGGTTGGCCCCATACTGAAGGTGAAGGCAGACAAGCGGGGCGTTGTCATCACCAATGCTGATGGAGACCAGCCGGGCGTAATCATGAACCTGTACCGGTTTGTCAAGGGCATTGGCGTAAGGCCGGTGATGTGCGGCAACATAAAGGGCCTGCATGATCCTTACAGGAACCCGACAACGCAGCAGGCATTTGCCCGCACATGGAAACAGAAGCCGCATATGGTTACGTCTTTTGCCGATGGGACAAAGATATCATTCGAGCAGGCCATAGTAGCGAATGCGACCGGGATGAAGGTGGCGAAGCGGGGCATGTTTGGCCCTGTAGTCCCGTCGGGCACGCCGCTTGCCGACGCCGTCAAGCGCTATCCTCTTGATGCTGTGACCGAGGGGTCCGGGATTGTAGATTACGTGGTGGGCGCGGAACCAGGGGCAGGCGTTTTCGTGCTCGGTACCCACGATCATCCCGCGCAGCAACACTATCTAAACCTCTATAAACTGGGTGAGGGCCCGCTTTATTGCTTCTATACCCCTTACCATTTGTGTCATTTTGAGGTTCCCAACACTGTGGCGAGGGCTGTCCTGTTTGGAGATGCTGCCATAACGCCCATCGACCGGCCGCGGGTCGACGTGATCACAACCGCCAAGAAAGACCTGAAGGAATCTGAGGTACTGGATGGTCTGGGATGTTACATGACCTATGGGCAGGCTGAAAATTCAGATATTGTCGCCCGGGAGAAGCTGCTTCCCATGGGGCTTGCCGAAGGCTGCCGACTGAAGCGCAACCTTTCAAAGGACGAAGTGATTAGCTACAACGATGTGGAATTGCCGTCTGGGCGCCTGTGCGACCGCTTGCGGCTGGAGCAGAACGAATACTTTTCCCGGCCCGGTAAGATTCAAGCGTCCTGAACGGAAATTCGTGTACCGAGCGGCTGTTTTGTGGTGTCGACGGTAAGGCTGGTAGCGTGGTGCCGGGCTCCGGCACCACGCAACCAGTCGCAGCTCGCGCTGAGTTAACGCACGCAGCGGAAGCCAATCGACCCTACCGGTGTGATTGGGTTGTTGATCACATAGACACCTTTTGTACTCGGCATGAGCAGTTGAATTGAGGTAGTCATCACCGAAAGAGAGGACCTTCATGTTATCGGTACTGGTATTACTGGTGCCACCGTAATTGACCACGAGATCCGCTGCCCATTCCAACACGTTACCGACCATATCGGCTGCACCGCCGCTGGACTCGCACGTGTGCCTGCAAGGCCGGTCGTGGAAACTGCTCCGGAGCCAGTGTTGCAACCGGCGGCCGGATCAGCATTAACGCCAGACGGGGTTCCCGAGGCAGCCAATTGCCACTCGGCAGCTGTGGGCAGCCGTTTGCCGACGTTGGCGCAGGCCTGCACCGCCTGGGACCAGGCAATATTTGCCGAGGGAGTCACGCCGGCTTGACTGCGGGCATAGATGGGGCAGGTTTGCCACAGTCACTGCCGTCGGCGACACAGGGGTAAGGCGATCCGACGCCATCATACTGAGTACCGCCGCCCGCGGCACTGTCCCACACGCTGGACTCGTACTTGTCGATACACACGGATCCAATCTGGACCATGATATCGGTCGCATCCTGACCGGCGCAGCTAGTGCCACTGCCTGCCTGAAGCGCTGTGATTGCGCTGTCATTGGCGTTTACCGCGTCTGCTACGGCGGTGAAATTATCGTTGACCTGCGCCGCGACCGCCGGCGTACCGGACGTGAAAGTATTGGGGATGGTTACAGTTGCCGCCAATGTTGCAGTGCCCAGTGGAGGCCAACAGGACGGCAATGCTCGTGGAAAACAGTGATTTCTTCAAGACGGGTACCTCTCTGTATTCAATCTGTTCAGTGATAGATAACTCGAATATTGTCGGTCAGGTTATGACCAATTGTCCTGGTCCCACACCATGGTGTCCCAGTTGCTGCTGCCGGTGGCAGGTGGGGTGCTGGGGGTGTTATCGCCGCCACCACTACCACCGCAGCCTGCTATCAGGGTGGCGATTGCCATGAGCAGGAAGACCCTGACGCTAACTAGTCGACTCATATTTGCAACCTCGTTTGGATCGTTAAGCCTTTGAATTTAATTCGTATTTCAGTCGAATAGACCGAATACGCCTGGCACTCAGCCAATAGCGGCCGATAAAGCTGATTTCCTTAAATGAGTAAATGACTAAGATTCTTTGTGTATCAACGTTACGCAGAAAAGCTTATCAATATCATGACGCTATGGTACGATTTAACAGTATCGCGTGGAGATTACCCCACTCATTGGGTTGAAGCAAGATAAAATGTCACAGTACAGCTTCGCTGTTGGCACTTAAACCGTAGAGCCGTTCCGACAGTTGCTGGCGGGTGTTCTCGAGCGTGGACGTAAAATCACGACTTGCGCATGTAATATAATCGAATCCTAATATTCTGGAGCCAATGGTATTAAACGTGTCTGTCCAGGCGGCCATGCCTGGAAAAGACCATAAGGAGCAATCCGGTGAAGGCAGTCATTCTGGCGGGAGGGTTCGGGACGCGAATCAGTGAGGAAAGTAGCGTCAAACCCAAGCCCATGGTGGAGATAGGCGGAAAACCGATTCTCTGGCATATCATGAAGACCTATTCAGCTTACGGGATCAACGACTTCATTATCTGCTGTGGCTATAAGTCACACGTGGTCAAGCAGTACTTCGCCGATTATCACCTCCAGTGCGCCGACGTGACGTTCGACCTGAAGAATAACGAGGTGGAGATTCACAACAGCTGCGTGGACCCCTGGCGGGTCACGCTCGTGGAAACCGGGGACGCAACGATGACGGGGGGCAGGCTGAAGCGGGTAGGTGAGTTTATCAGAGATGAAACCTTCTGTTTCACCTATGGCGACGGTGTTTCCAACGTGAATATTGCAAATCTCATAGCGTTTCACAAAGCTCAAGGTGTATTGGCCACACTCACGGCGGCACAACCACCAGGCCGTTTCGGCGCCTTCAAGCTTGGGCGAAACGAGAACCGGGTGTCGTCATTCAAGGAAAAGCCTGATGGCGACGGTGCCTGGGTCAACAGCGGTTATTTTGTGCTCGAACCAGGTGTCCTGGACTACATTGAAGGCGATTCCGTCAGCTGGGAGAAGCAGCCTATGGAGACGCTCGCGGTCAGCGGTGAATTGGCCGCTTACCGGCACAGCGGATTCTGGCAGCCCATGGATACGCTGCGCGATAAACATGTGCTCGAGGAGCTGTGGCAGAGCGGCGAGGCCCCCTGGAAAGTCTGGTAGTGCCGGCCTCGGCATGACAGCCAAAGGCGCAGGCAACTCAAGATCCCGGCCGTACCAGTCGTTACAAAGGCATTGATTTGCCTTTAATATTCAGGGTGACAGCAGTCGTCTCCGCGGGGACGGCTGTTGCAATGGGCAGGTGTCTGACGCCCGGGTGCAGTAAAATGCGTTGCCCCGGAACATAAGTTTCGTGGAAGCGTTGAAAACGGGATAGCCGATGAACGACAAATCACCCACATTGCAAGGGACTGTGCCGGTCACCGTCATTACTCCGCCAAGCGGCTGGCAGCTTATAGATTTCAAGGAGCTCAGACAGTACCGGGACCTGTTCTATTTTCTTGTCTGGCGGGATATAAAAGTGCTGTACGCGCAAACCATTCTTGGTTTTGGATGGGCAATTCTGCAGCCACTGGTCCAAATTGTTATATTTACGTTTATTTTCGGAAAAGTGGCAAAAGTCCCGTCTGACGGGATTCCTTATCTCCTGTTTTCGACTGTGGCAATCCTGCCCTGGACCTATATGTCGACTGCGATGACGGCGTCCAGCGAGAGCCTGGTCAGTGGGCAGGCGATGCTGGGAAAGGTGTATTTTCCTCGGCTGTTGTTCCCGGTGACGCCCGTGCTGACACG
Organism: uncultured Gammaproteobacteria bacterium; assembly: GCA_963763115.1. Classification (GTDB taxonomy): domain Bacteria; phylum Pseudomonadota; class Gammaproteobacteria; order UBA9214; family UBA9214; genus CAVQCA01. The sequence goes on along the minus strand of CAVXNM010000016.1, from coordinate 20,464 downwards.
TATGGTTGATTTCGTGATTTCGATGATCATCGTTATCTTCGTGGCGGTTTACTACAAAGTGAGCCTCACCTGGAATATTGTTTTTCTCCCGCTGTTCATTCTGATGATGATGGCAGTGCCCCTTGCAGTGGGACTGTGGCTGTCGTCGTTATCAATACGTTTCAGGGATGTGAAATTTGCCATGAACTTCGTCATCCGCATGCTGATGTACAGTGCGCCCATCGTCTATTCTGCGTCAGCGATTCCCGAGCCCTACCGGATTCTGTACTCGTTGAATCCTATTGTGGGTGTAATAGAAGGTTTTCGCGCCGCGGTTGTAGGTACTGATATGCTCTGGCAGTATATTGTGCCCGGCATCGTGACAACTGCGTTGCTGCTGGTAAGCGGCGCACTCTACTTCAAAAGAACGGAACGTCTCGTGGTGGACGTAATCTGAGTGAACAAACCTCCACGTTGCCTTTTCCATATTCACGATGCCAGGGGCCATGAGCGAAAACGATATAGCAGTCAAAGTAGAAAACGTCAGTAAACTTTTCCGCATCGGATTCGAAAACGAGACACAGGATACGTTTGCGCAGACTGTGTTTTCATTTGTAAAAAGCCCGTTGGAAAACTACCGGAAGTATCGAGCGCTGTACAGCTTCGATGATGTGGATCTTGAGAAGAGAGAGACGTCCGATAATGTAATATGGGCATTGAAGGATATTTCCTTCACTCTGCAGCGAGGAGAGATCCTGGGCATTATCGGGATCAACGGCGCCGGCAAATCAACCTTGCTGAAGATACTGGCCCGGATCACACCGCCAACGACGGGGCGTGTCGAAATAAGAGGCCGAATCTCCAGCCTGCTCGAGGTCGGGACGGGTTTCCACCCGGAACTTACCGGACGCGAGAATGTTTACCTCAATGGCACGATTCTCGGCATGAGAAAGAAAGAGGTGGACAATAAATTCGATAGTATCGTGGACTTTTCCGGTATTGAGAAGTTTATAGATACTCCTGTAAAACGCTATTCCAGCGGAATGCGTGTGCGCCTGGCGTTTGCCGTTGCGGCTCATCTGGAGCCGGAAATCCTGATTGTCGATGAGGTGCTGGCGGTTGGGGATTCGGCATTTCAGAAGAAATGTATAAATAAGATGCAGGACGTAGGTCAGTTGGGAACGACCATACTGTTTGTGTCTCACAGCATGCCGGCAATTACCCGGATGTGCTCACGCGCCCTGCTGCTCGAGAATGGTTACGTCAGCAAAGACGGTCAGACTAACGAAGTCGTCAACGCCTATCTCAGCACTGGACTGGGGACAACGCCCGAACGTGGCTGGGATCCGGCTTCAGCACCCGGTGATGATGTCGTGCGACTGCGTGCGGTGCGCGTGCGTTCGCACGACGGGGAGACCCTGGATTTTGTGGACATTCGCCAACCTGTAGCCATCGACATGGAATATGAGGTGTTGCAGGGCGGGAGCGTGCTGCTTCCCAATTTTAACATCTACAATGAAGACGGTACCTGTCTGTTTACAACGCTCGAGCAGGACACCTCCTGGAAGAACGTTCCGCGCCCGGCCGGTCTGTATAGAAGCACTGCGTGGATACCAGGAAATTTCCTGTCTGAGGGTACTGTATATATCGAACCCGCAATGATGACGCCCGCACCCTTCCGCCCCCATTTCCTTGCCCGCGATGCAGCCGCTTTCCAGGTGTTTGATCCGGGAGAAGGCGATTCGGCCCGGGGTTCGTGGGGCGGCGCCATGATGGGTGTCGTCCGGCCGATGTTGAAGTGGGAGACGCAATTGCTCACGCAGGCGGTGGCGGTTCATGGCTGATGCACGGTCGCTATGAGCAGCTTTCGCAGGAAGCTGGCTTCGATATATCACGCCTATTCTCGATCCGCCAGAAAGACAAGAAGAACGAGTCGTAACACTTGAACCGAAGGTCGCTGGCGAACGCAGAGGCCGTGTCCTGGTGGCGAATGTGCTGGCCCCGTTTCTGTGTAAGAGTGAGGCCGACATCGGCACTACTCACACCTGTGACTGGGAAGGCTTCCAGATAGGCAAGACATTCCTCGATCTGGGCTATTCGGTGGATGTTATTAATTTTCATAACCGCACCTTCATCCCCGAAAAGGATTATCAGGTTTTCGTTGGAGCCCTGGACGGATTTGGGCGTCTGGCACCGCTGGTCAATGGCGATTGCATAAAGATTCTGCACGCAGTCTACGCGCATTGGCTGGTGAATAATGGCGCGCAGTATCGCCGGCTGGAACAGCTAAAAAACAGGAAAGGCTCAGTCTTGCAGCCGGTAAAACTGATTCAGCCGGATGCCAGCATTCGATTCGCCGATCATATCACTACCCTGGGTAACCAGTTTACCGTCGATTCCTACCGCTTTGCGGGGAAACCGATTCATAGAGTGCCAATCAGTGCCACGCACCATTTTCCATTCGACAGCGAAAAGGATTTTAACCAGTGCAGGAAAAACTTTCTGTGGTTCGGAGGTTGGGGGCTTGTGCACAAAGGGCTCGATCTTGTCCTGGAAGCATTTGTCGAAATGCCCGAATATCAGCTCATCGTATGCGGACCCGTCGATGCAGACAAGGAATTCAAAAAGGCTTTCCGCAAAGAACTTTACGAAACTGACAATATCCGCGTCACGGGATGGGTGGACGTAGGCAGTGAGCAATTTGCTGAGCTGGTTAGCAAATGTGCCGGACTTGTTTATGCCTCGTGTTCCGAGGCGGGTGGAGGGTCAGTTGTGCAATGCATGCACGCGGGTCTCATTCCCATCGTGAGCCGTGAATCAAGCGTGGATGTCTCTGACGACTTTGGTGTCGTCTTGCAGCATAGTTCAATCGACGAAATCAGGCAGGTCGTGCGGGATATTGCCGAACGCCCAGCGGCGGAGCTGGCGATAATGAGCAGGCGGGCATGGGAATATGCACAAGAGCACCATACCCGCGAGCGATTTGCCAAAGTGTATCGCGACGTCATTGAGCGTATTCTTTTCTCACGAGTCCCGTGACGGCGAAACTGTCATAGTCATCCTTGGGTGAATGCATTTTTGAGGGTGGTGTCCGCCGACTGCGGTTAACCATGACCATTCAGTGGCCACAGGCACGCCATTTGCCAGCAAAACAGACCGGGCAGTCGGAAAAGCTTACATATTTACAATTTCGTCCGGACACCTAGAGTTCGCCTTGCGTGAGCCTGCTTGCCGGATAAATTGACGCGCAATCGGACGCCCGTGTTTCTATTGGATCCCGCCGCCCGGGCGAAGCCTGCTGGACGTTGTGGTCCTACTATCTGATTGATTATATTAAAGTAATATCGGCGGATTTTGACGCCTCGGCGTCGTTAGACGACGCCCGGCAATCCGCACAAGGAGATCTTAGAGGGTTGTCTGTCGGCAGGATTTACACAACCCTTGCTGAGGATCGGTCAAGGGCCCGGTTAAGTCGGTTGAACGTCAGCTTGCCGTGCCACTGTCCATGCGAATAGTCGGTGCTAAATTACCTGTGGCCGTGTGGCGCAGCGGAATGCCAGTCGGTCGTAAATGCTGGTATAATTCTTGCCAATTGTGTTTTCACTAAGTATTGAAGATGTTTCTATAAGAACTTCTGTGCTGCCGCGTAAGCGCGACTGTTTCGTCTGGGGAAGATTACCTGCCTTATTGGATTTATGGGCCAAGCCATCGGCTGTGCAGGGGCAGTGTTCAGAATGAACGATCAGAATCGAAGAATAGGAGGCGGAAGTGCATGAGCCCTACCAGGAATAATACCTCGCATGTTCATTTTTTTGCCGTGCTGCTGGTCGCGAGTGCGTTGGCCGCTTGCGGCGGTGGGGGTGGTGGCAGTGACGGCGGTGGCACCACTGTCGAGTCTGCACCGGTGGCGACCGCGGGTACCTTGTCGACCAATGAGGATACCTCCGCCACCGGTAAACTTGACGCGACGGACACCGACGGCGATCCATTGACGTACAGTATCGTTACTAATGCGGGCAAGGGGACAGCCAGTATTACTGATCCGACCACCGGCGCTTACCGGTATACGCCCGATCCGAACGCCAATGGCACAGACAGCTTTAGCTTTAAAGCGAATGATGGCCTCGCAGATTCCAACGTCGCAGACGTGGCAGTGGTTATCAATTCGATCAATGACCCACCCCAGGCCACTGGAGGTTGTTCGAACACGCGGCAGGCGCAGCTGTTAACAGGGACCTTGACCGCAACCGATGTGGAAAGTCCCAATTTGCTGATGTACAGCCTGAATGCAGACGGCTCAGGAGGGCTGGGCCCTGTTACGACCGCCAAGAACGGCACAGTGACCATCACCAATGCCACAACGGGTGCATTCTCGTATCAGCCTGCCACCAGTGGCGCCAGAGGGCTTGATACTTTTACCTACCAGGTGACTGATCCGGACGGGGGAAGCGCGAGCGCGACACAAGAGGTTGTTGTGGATGAGGCCATTATGCCGTTGGGTGATTCCATTACGGACGGGGTGATTGGTCCCACCGTGCTACCGCTCGACGAAAGGTTCGGATACCGCAGACCGCTGTATGATTTACTAACAGGGTCTGGCTTCACTTTCGATTTTGTCGGCAGCCTGAGCAGCGGTTCGAGCGCCCTGCCCGATTTCGATGTTAACCATGAAGGTCATGGCGGGTGGAATGCTACTGAGATCGCATATGGCCAGACGGGTTTTCCAACCGATGGCGTCCGTGCCTGGCTGAATGCAAACCCGGCTGATATCGTTCTGCTACACGCGGGAACGAACAATCTCAGTCAGACTACCGAAGTCGATATAGCCGACATTCTGAACGAGATTGATCAGTGGGAACAGAGTGCCGGCGGCAATCATGTAACCGTGATATTGGCGCTTATCATTGACCAGAATCCGCTTAATCCCGATGTGACCACCTTGAACAACGCTGTCCAGTCCATGGCCACCACCCGCATCGCGAATGGCGATGATATCATTGTTGTCGACCAGCACGGCGCCCTGATCTATCCGGACGATCTGAGCGATCAGTTACATCCCAATACTACGGGCTATGCGAAGATGGCGAATGTCTGGTTCGATGCACTCGAACCCCATCCTCGCAACATGTAGCCCATGAAGTCCGCGTGGCCGGACAAGTTACCCCGTGTTGCAGATACCCGTATGCCAACTTATTCGGGCTTAGTAACAGCGTTTTTCCGAGAACATTCTTGACCGCAACGATATAGCCGGGTCGCAGCGGTTTCCTGTCTGTCGCGCCCAAATCTGACCGGGGCAATCACGCAGTCATTCCGTACCGTAGAGCCCAAACAGCACGCCGTGTCTTTGCGTCGCATAAGATCAGAAGGATGGCAGTCTGCAAGGCGTCTTGTTATCGAGCACGAATGGACTGCTGCCGAGACAGTGTGGCGAAGGGAGGGGACCAGTTAGCGCCGGTATTTTTGCACAAAATCCTCGTGTAACATGGGGCTCGCCTTTTCGTGGAGCCGAGAAGTATGAATCTGTTTGTAATTGGCTGGGAGCTCGATTCAGCGATGAGAGACCGCATTCCGGCTCTGCTGAGGGAAATGCGGGCCATATATCCTTACCTTGACATCGAAAGCTCGTACCCAGCTGGGGACACGGCATTTGTCGCTGGACTGCATGCCGGCAAGAAACCAGCAAAGCTGCGTCGTTACGTCTATCAGACACCCGAAGAAACCGTCTTGTATGATGGCGTTCCTGTGGTTGCAACGGCAGAATTCCAGGCGTTTGATGCTGAGAAGCTCGCACAACACTGGCAGTCGTTACCACAGGTGCTTGAAGGCCAGTTTTGTGTTGCGCGTGTGCGCCATGACCCGGCCAGCATTGAAATTATGGTTGACGCCCTGGGCATGTTCCAGCTCTTCTATTGCCAGACGCAGCAGGGCGTAATTTTGAGTAACAGCGTCGAATTGATCAGTCGCATCCGTTCCAGACGGAGCCTTGATACCGTCGGCGCAATGTACTGTCTGGGGCTGGGCTGGACGGCAGGTGACCGGACGCTGCGAGATGGGATCCGCGTGTTTCCGGCAGGGGAGATCTGGCGCTGGAAGACAGGCTGCGGCGAACCGCAACGCAAAAAGTACTTTTCTCTGGAGGAGCTTTCACGGCTGCCGCAGCAGAATTTTGCTGGCCGCGAAGCCGATGATCTCGCGCAGGCACTTGTCGCAGATCTGTCGTGGCCTGTCGGCTTATGACAGCGTTATCGAATGTCCGATCACTGCCGGGCGTGATTCACGGCTGCTGGCGGCGCTCCTGGTGCGCAATGGTATTTCCGCGGAATACTTTTCGTCCGGGCCGCTTTCCAGTCCGGACGTCACCATTGGTACTGCCGTTGCAAAAAGGTTGAATCTGCCACACCGCGCGGGAGTTATTCCTCATCGTGCTCCGAATGAACAGGAACTGGACAACGCCGCGGTACTGGCTCAGTGGGCGACGGCAAGCCGGCGCCTCCTCGGGCAGACGGACGGCATGGTGACGCTTGCCAACATCGCCAATGCGATCGGACACCCGCAGCAAATAGACCGTCTGAGAATACACCTGTACGGTATTGGCGGAGAAATTGCCCGTCCGTTCTACCTGAAAGACCGGCGCTTCTATTACCTCTTTGAGCACAGCGCCGAATGACTACACTACAAACATGATCAACACGGTCGTCAAACCGCGGGCAGATCTGCTGCATCCCGATGTCGTCCACGTGGCAGCCGACTACATTCGCGATTTCGCGCGGGAGGCGACCGGGATGGGATTTGCGACAAAAGATCTCAACACGGTTTTTTACCTGCGCGACCGCCTGCGCCGGTGGGGGGGCAGTAATTTTCGCCAGATATCGGCATTCATCGATGTATTTGCGCCGCTCGCCACCCGACCCTACGCCAGAGCGGCCTTTGGTGTGCCTGCCTATCAACGTTACTGTGAGCGCATTCCCAAGGAACTGCTTGCCCGTCTCGTCCCTGAACTTGGTGATGTTCCGTTTGAAATGCCGTGGCATCCGCAAACCGTATCCGGGCTCATTTTCGAACACTTCGTGGATCGCGCCAATCGGTCTCTGCCAATACGCGCAGCGCGGAAGTTGCACAGAATGGTAACGGGCGGCAATACAGACCGGTATTCACGAACACCAAAGGCGAGGAGCGATCCGATCTGCTCGAAACCGGACTGGAGCAGTTTCGCAGCCTCTGTTTCGATCAAACCGAATCACCACTATGGGCGCTTATTGACCGCAGCAAACTGGAGAACCTGCTGTCGAGCAACACCTCCGCAGAACAACGCCGACGACAGCACGGTATGCTCTATGACATTTTTACTTTATTTCAGTATTCTTCGACCGATATTTCGCCTGTGGCAAACAAGTCTGTGTGAACCGCGTTTGAGTATCAGATCGATGTTATGTGTGGAATAGCGGGAGAGTTGCGCTTTAACGGCGGGCCGAGTGCTGCGAACTGGGAGGTTATCAGCGAACTCATGGTCCGCCGCGGTCCGGATGACGCCGGCGCCTGGCAGGACGAGTACTGCCATCTCGTATTCCGCCGCCTGGCCATTCTTGACCTGTCTGCCGCGGGCCATCAGCCGATGGTTTCCGCGGATGGTCGATACGTCCTGGTGTTCAATGGCGAAGTCTACAATTTTGCCGGGCTGCGCTGCCAACTGGAGCGGCGGGGAGTCAGGTTTCGTTCCCGCAGTGACTCGGAAGTTGTCCTTTATGCCTTGGCAGAATGGGGACGCGATGCGCTGAACAGGTTTAACGGCATGTTCGCGCTGGCCTTCTATGATGTTCGAGAGAAGACGCTGCTACTGGCCAGGGACCATGCCGGCATCAAACCGCTTTATTACCTGAAGCATCCAGCAGGTCTGGTATTCGGGTCGCAATATGACCAGTTACTCGCCCACCCATGGAGCGACGGGCTTGGTTTTTCACCTGCGGCAGCCAGTTTATATCTGCATCTGGCTAGCGTTCCCGCGCCTTTTGGTATTCTTGAAGATACTTTTATGCTGGAACCAGGCAGCTGGCTTGAGGTTGATCCGCACAGGGCGCATCTCCAGGGGCCATTACTATGATTTCCCACGCTATCAGGTGCCGACCCTTACCGGGCGGGAGGCCCTGGATGCCGTGGATTCAGCAATCAGCGGCGCGGTCAAACGGCAACTGGTGAGTGATGTGCCGATAGGGGCGTTCCTGTCCGGAGGCATTGATTCACCACTGGTCTGTGCCAAGATGCGGGAAGCCTGTGAAACTGAAATGCGGGCGTTCACCATCGGTACGGGTGGTGACAGAACAGATGAGTCCCAGGATGCGATTCGTTATGCACGCGAGCTGGGCATAGAACAGACGGTAGTGCACGTGGTCCCCGATGATGCGGTGGACATGCTGGACGATGTCGTCAGTGCCTGCGGCGAACCGTTTGGCGATTTTTCTATTTTTCCCACCCTGCTGGTGTCGCGGCTTGCGCGGCAGCAGTTTACCGTTATGCTTTCCGGTGATGGGGGTGACGAATTATTCTGGGGATATGCGCGACGCTTTGGAACCTTGATGGCGGGTGTGGAGGATTTCCGCCATTCCCGGCAGGGGCGACGTGCGAGGCAGCTCGTGCGCCGTTTGGCGCGCTGGCCGCAAACAGATAGTCATCGCTATGACTCGGTAGGGGCCTGGCAACGTGCCATGCACAGCCACCTCCCGGAACCGTGGCTGAAAAAAGTATTCCCGCAAATGTCCACGTGGCCCGTTGACTACCATGCTTATGACTTTGACAGCAGCGACGCGGACTGTGCCGCCCAATGGCTACGCTGGAACGAGTTTCTCAGTCATCTCACGGGTGTTCTGCTCAAGGTGGATCGGGCCAGTATGTATAATGGTCTGGAAGTGCGTGTCCCGCTGCTCGACAGAGAAGTCATCGATGTTGCTGTCCAGGTTGATTGGCGCGATTGCTTTAGTCCGGCACAGGGAACAGGGAAGATTCCTCTCCGCAAAAGTCTGGCTAGACGTTTGAAATTTCAGACGTCTGACAAAAGAGGGTTTGAACCGCCCATGGGCAAATGGCTGCGCACATCGCTTCGGCCGTTCATGGAAGACGTATTGCTGACGAGGGACCACCTGGCAGGTGTTGCCGTTGACAGGAGAGCACTGCGCGCCTTGTATCAGCAACATCTGGAGGGGCGGCGTGATTTCGGATGGGGTCTGTGGCCGCTGCTCAGCCTTGCCCTTTGGGAACAGCGTCATGGACGCTGATCGCGGTATACGGTTTTGCCAGTGAACCGGCCAGAGCCTTCAGTGCGACGAATAAGGTGTGCTGGCGCCGCGCAGGAACCAGGGCGGCTCGCCAGGGGCTGGATAGGATTCTGGATGCGCTGGAGCGGGACGGGCCCGCTCGGGCGATTTGCCAGCAGACTCGCCGCCTGGGCGGCGCCGTCACATCTTGGTCAGGTGTCTCTGGCCTATCAGACGCCACGGGGTTACATCGATGCCACTGCGACGATTCATCATTCAGACCTTCGTCTGGGGCGGAACGTGTACGTGGCCCCCCACGTTGCGATCATCGAAAGTGAGCAGGGGGGGCCGGTAACCCTGGCGGACAAAGTGGCAGTACACACAGGTGCAATTCTTGAAACGGGACAGTGCGGCCATATTACCGCGGCCGCCGGATCCAGTATCCACGCCGGGTGCCGGCTCACGGCGTATGTTGAGCCGATCCTGATCGGCGAAGGTGTGATGATTGCTGCGAATGTGGCGATATATTCCTATGACCATGGGACAGCACCTGACCTGCCAATCCGCCGGCAGCCGCTTACCTCAAAAGGCGCTGTCACGGTACATAACGATGCGTGGATCGGTACAGGAGCCATAATACTGAGTGGTGTAACAATCGGGGAAGGGGCGGTTGTCGCGGCGGGCGCTGTGGTGACAAAGGACATACCGGCGGGTGCAATTGCGGCGGGAAATCCAGCCCGCATCGTTAAGTATCGTGACGGCGTGAATCATGCGGATAACACCGATGTACAAGACTAGTGATCCTCTGGTCAGCATAGGGATTCCCACTTATAACCGTGCAGCACGCAACCTGCGGAAAGTTATTGAACGGTCGCTGAATCAAACCTACCGCAACGTCGAGGTTATCGTATCGGATAATTGTTCAAGCGATGAAACACCGGAACTGGTTCGCTCGATCGAGGACCCGCGATTACGCTATTTTCGCCAGGAAACCAATATAGGTCCAAACAATAACTTCAACTACTGCCTGAATCAGGCCAGAGGCGATTATTTCCTTCTGTTTCATGACGACGATATGATTGACGAAGATTTCGTTGAGGCCTGTATCTCGTCACTCAAACCAGGTCAATCGGTAGGCGCAATTTTTACCGGTGTGCGCATTATTGATGAGCACGATAATGTGCGCAATGAATACGCGAACAGGGCTACAGCACGATCCGCAACCGATTTCATTCGTGGATGGTTCAAGGGAACGACAACGCTGTACCTGTGCAGTACCTTGTACAATACAGCCAGGCTGAAAGAAGTCGGCGGATTCTGTTCGAAGAAGAATCTTTTTGATGACCTTGTGCCAACCTTTACCCTGGTCGCTAACTACGGAAGAGCAGATGTGGCGGAGGTAAAGGCCGGTTTTCGACGTCATAGCGCTAATCGCGGTGCCACGGTGCCGATTGAAGACTGGGTTGAAGACAGCCTTTACCTTCTGGACGTTCTGTGTCAACTGCTGCCCAATGACTGCCCCGTATTGCGCGCCGAAGGCAATCTGTATTTCTGTAACAAGATGTACTGCTATGTATCGAATGGATCGGCCGTATCAGAGTCAACGCTGGATTATTTGCGGATCTACAAGGCCTTTGGCTACTGTTATTCCCCGCTTCGCTGGTTCTATGACAGAAATGTGGCATACCGGCTGGGCAGCATCAAACGGGCCATGGCACGAAACTGACAGTGCAGGCAAAACGCCGTGATATGAATTTATGAGAATCGCGTTTTTCCTCAACGAATTTCCTGCGCTGTCCCAGCCGTTTATCCTGAATCAGATCACTGGGATGATCGATCGCGGACACGAAGTCGATATCTATGCCGCACAACGGTTCCCAACCGACAAGTGCCACCCGCAGATCGCCAGTTACGGCTTACTGGCTAAAACACGGTTTTTTTCCGATGTCCCAGCCAGCTATCTGGAGCGCCTGTTAAAGGCCATCGGTCTTACCCTGAGCCGGGGTGTATGGCGGCGGCCCGGCCTGGTGCTAAGGGCGATGGCTGTATCCAATGACGGGCGGACGGGCTTGAATATGCGGCTGCTGTATTGGGCCCTTGCACTGGCGGACCGCGGGCCTTACGACGTTATCCACTGCCAGTTCGGCACACTGGGGCCGCGTGCGCTGAAATTGAAGGAACTTCGAGCCACGAATGGCAGGATTATTACCTCGTTCCGTGGCTACGATGTCAACAGGGTGCTTGCAGACACACCGTCTTACTACGATCAGTTGTTTCGTAACGGCAGTCTTTTCCTTCCGGTAAGCAAGAGCCTCGCAGACAGACTGTTGAGCGCGGGTTGTCCCGCCGACAGGATGGAAATACTGCATTCCGGAATAGACTGCGGGCGCTTTATCTTTTCCGAGCGTCATAAGAGCAAAGAAGAAGTCACCCGGCTACTCGGAATCGGGCGACTCGTGAGCAAAAAGGGCTGGGTATACGCCATCGAAGCGCTGGCAGAAGCCCGGAGCGCGGGGCGTGATATTCACTTCACCCTTGTGGGCGACGGTGAACTTCGAGACCAGGTGGAAAGTTCGATCGACAAATACCGGTTGCGGGATTCGGTCACCCTGTTAGGCTGGTGCGACCATGATGAAGTGACGCAATTGCTGCGCGACTCGCATATATTGATAGCGCCGAGCGTCACTACTGAGGATGGTGACCAGGAAGGTATTCCGAATGTTCTTAAAGAGGCGATGGCTACCGGGCTACCGGTCCTGAGTACCTGGCACAGCGGTATCCCGGAACTGGTGGAAGACGGTGTAACTGGTTATCTTGTCCCGGAAGCTGATGTGGAGCGTCTGAGTGAACGGTTGATCCATTTGTGCGACCATCCGGAACAATGGCCCGGAATGGGCAGAAATGCCAGACAGAAGGTTGAGGCCGAATTCGACACCGAAAAAATCAATAACCGGCTCGAACAGTTATACCTGGGTGTCGTGGCAGGCACGCGCTAGAGTTCGGGGGCGTCGGCAGGCACGGAATTGTCGTAGCGCCGTTTGGCACGATCAATCGCCCAGTGTATATAGTAACTATGGTGATAATACGGTCCTGTGACCTTTTCTTTGAAAGCGCGTGCCGGGGCGGTCAGCCATCTGAAACCGCGACGCCGGCGTATTCGATCCAGGATGCCCGCGATATCCGTCAACGGAATGGCGATGCGATCCAGAAAGCGACCCAGCGCCGGTCGCGGCAGAGAGATGCGGCGATCATGCATTTGGCCACCTTGCTCCATCAGCCAAGCCAGCAGATCTTCCAGTGACGCCGGGCTCAGATACTCTGGTCTGGCACGCGGTACAGCCGATACGCCCTGTTTGCCATAGCCGAACATGGACCGGGATACGCCGGCAGTTTCGACAATGCGACGACAGGTCGGTCTGCTGTAGTCCCCCTCTATGTCCCAGGGCTTCATCTCAGGGGAGTTGCTGATGCGGATGATGTCATCCAGTTGTCTTATGCCCCAGAAAGGCACGGCGCAATTGATGTATCCGTTCCAGAGCCGGTACTCCGAAGAGCCCAGCATGCTCCCGTCGCCAATCGGGATTTTTTCGGACGGCGGGGTCTTCTTGTCCCATATGAGGTCACCACCAAAACCTGTGAGGAGTACTGAATTCTGCAACAGTGTTTCAGCCGGTTTGAAGGCCAGATCGCCGACGCTGCCGGAGGCGGCGAGGAAAGGCACCTCGGCAAGCGGAGAGGTAAACCGGCTATCACGTGCAAGGACGTGACACGGAATCCCGAGAGCCGCAGCGATGGCCTCACCGCTGTCATCGGTACCCTGCCGGTCAGTGGCCAGGGTGAAGGTCTCGAAACCTTCCACTGCATGAGCCAGGGCGGCCACCGCCGGCGAATCGTAACCATTCGACATACCGCATACCAGTTTCAAAGGGTGTGATCGTTCACGGTGCATGGCGTTGGCTGCGAATGACTCCATTGAGCGATGCATGAACGCCGAGTAGTCGCTGAAACTGCCAAGCTCAGGGGTGCTATAGGATTTTTCACGCTCGCTGAGCCGATCACCGTCCCAATGCAGATTAGCGACATACGTTAACTGCACCGGTCCGGCGGTGCTGGGAAATTCAATAGAATGGTCGCCAAACACGGTATGTTTGTATTCGCCATAGTCGGTCGAATATGCCAGGTAGGCGAGATCCGGCCGGGCATCGACCCGTGCCAGTAAACAAATCAGGGAATTGGAAACGAGCGTTGTAACGCCTGTCAGGAGGGAATGCAGGCGGTTGATATTCGAGCCCGGGGAAACGAAACACAGGCCGTGTTCACGGATTCGGCCGCCGGTTCCTGCCACGATGTCGGTTTTGTCGAGGTCGCCTGCCGGAAAGTCCCCGGCCCAAACGGCTTCACAAAACCAGTTTTCCCGTGTTTCGACCCGGTTTCCATGAAATACGCGGATAGTCGCGTCGCCAACAGAACATTCAGCCAGCCACGCCAGCGGAGGCCAGTGGGCCATCATCGTGTAATGCAGATTCATAGAAATGGACCCCGGATTGCAGCCATTGCTACTTTCGCCTTGAAACTCGCTGAATGATTACGACGTTTCCTCTTCATCTTCTACTCCTGTCATCACATTGACTCTCTTCGCAGAAGACACTTAAACTTTCTTCATCCCTGTCCGGCTACCGGGGTCCACCTCTGAGGACTATGCACCCAGATCGCTCAAGTGAATTCGAGTGTCGCTTTGAGGGACGAATGGCGTAATACATCGGTTTAATCGCTTGTTTTAATTTGTCGCAAACCGATCTTCTTGTATTATCTTCGTCTAATTTGGCAGTCTCTACAACATTGAGACCCGCTACCGTACCCATAGTTAAGAGTGCGTTATAGTTATAACAATTAATGTGTTGCAAGGGGGCGACCATGTTCAACCAGTCAGGATCGCCTTCCTGCGCCTGCCAATTCCAGCTATCCAATCTTCTTTTTACGTCCCAGCCCGGAGGAACGTTGATTCGGATAATACCTTCAGGTTTCAATGCGGTTTTAAGATACATCAACGTTTCAAGCGGATCAGTTAGGTGTTCGAAAACTTGTTCGGCGTTGATGACGTCAAACTTATGGTTGCCGAGTTCCTCCCAAGGCACCGGTTTGACACCCAGCTCACGCGCTTGATCCATTCGGGTATCCGCCAGGTCCGTACCATAAACGTCACAGCCGAATCCCTTGGCAATCATGCACCAATTTCCCCATCCCATGCCGAAATCGAGGAAGCTAATAGAAGCGGGTGGTTTATCCAAATGCTCAAGAATCCGGGTTGTTTCTTTAGCAAGCCAAAAGAAATAGCGCGCTCTAAAATTCTTTTTATACATCTCGTGGATTATCTCGGGATCGATCCATTCGTCATAGAGTTTCTTAAGGAGAAAATTATCGGGGACTTGATTCTGATACACCAAACCACAGTTGCTGCATTCATCAAGGACAAATTCACTACCGTCAAGAAATTCTAAAGGAATCCCGGGACCCAAGTCTTTATAGAAATCGTGCAAATATTCTTTGAGAGGCGATTCCGTGTATGAGCAACTTTTTAGAGTACGCACGTCGGCTGATCGACAGGCTGGACAGAATGAACGGTGAATAAAGAACTCATTCATACTATAAATTCCTATATCGGGAAGGCAAATCGACCATTAAGAACAATAAATGAAGCATAAAGAACAATAAAAGCGCTCTTCTCTGAAGTCCAAGACTATTGAACAGCGGTTACTCCGTAGAGTGCAAAACTCAACACTCTCTCGATCCAGTGCCTGTTCTATGTCATGCCATTTCAGGGTTTTTTTGGACCGTGTTCTGTTGCACGACGCGGGTTTGACCCTGTCCCTTTCTGGCATAGGTCCACTTCTTCGAATTGAGCTTACGGTGCCCGGCGAGAAGCGCATAGGGCGCGACGAGCGTCTCGAGTTCATGAAGTAACAGGCGACCAAGGACCTTGGCTTTCACGACTAGTCGTATCCGCTGCTCGTCAGTAAACACAAGTCGCTGTCCTTAGATTTGATCGTTGATTACAGGGTGCTCTTCGATCAGATAGCAGATGACCGCCTGTTGGCGACGATGAAGTCAGGCGGCCAGAGCGATTGAGGAGGCGGAAGGGTTGTAGGACGCGGGTCATCGCACAAACAGATTGTTCGTAATATTGTCTAATACAAATATCATACGGTTCATGCGAATATTTGCAACACACGGGCAGTATCCCCCTCGAGTTTTGCTATTTGATAACTGTGGTAGACGCTGCGGCTCAACTCTACCGCCTGACAGCTGCGGCGAATGCTCATGTCGTGGGTTGTAACCATGCAGTCCACCAGTTCTCGCTTTTCTGCTGGCCTTGGAGCTTTTTTCTGATCACGTCCTTCAGGGTGCGATTCTCGAGGCTCAGATCGGCGAACATCTGCTTCAGGTGCCGGTTCTCCTCCTCGAGATGCTTCAGCCGCTTGATATCGGCCGCCTCCATGCCGCCGAACCTCGCCTTCCGGTTTGTAGTCCGTCGCCTCCGACACGCCGTGCTCGCGGCATACATTCTTGACGCTCCGCCCGGCTCGCCCTTGAGTGTCAGCCGATAGGTACTGTGTACCAGGCGGTCGAGGATGGCATCGGCCAAGGTCGGAGCAACAGAGCCGTTGCCAGCCATGTAACCCCTAAACAACAGGGTTAGGGCGAATCCGGGCAGGGATTTTTTTATGCAACTCTCAAGTTTACTTTAATATACTGTGGTATATAGTACTATGTCGTCAGATAGTACTGAGTAATTAAGTAGATGAGTGTCACCGAAGAACTCAAAGAAGAAATCGATAAGTTCTATTCAGACGTTCGCGAAATTCCGCTCACATCGGACGTCACACCGGCGGAAATCAGGGCATTTCTGCACCGCTATGATTTCCAACAACCCGCTGCAATTTCTCAGGTTTTCCAGGATGTTGTGTTCATGCTGCGCGCGTGGAATGCCCACAGTAACCACCCCAGACACCTGGGTCTGTTCAGGCCCGGCACCGACCTTTCCTCGGTCATTGGCGATGCACTGGCCGCCCTGTACAACCCGCAGCTTGCCACCTGGGATCTGGCGCCTGCGGCTAACGAGATCGAACAATATACCCTGACCGTATTGGCCCCACGGTTCGGCTTTGATGCCGACGACCGGCATAGCCAATTTCACAAACGGGGGCTCCGAGGCAAACCAGACCGCGGTGATAGCCGCGCTCACACACAGATTTCCGGAGTACGGAACAAACGGCTTGCGTGCATTAGAGGCACAGCCGCTGATCTACGTGTCTGAAGAGGCGCATCATTCCTTCGAGAAGATCGCCCATATCTCGGGTCTGGGGCGGGAAGCTCTGAGACTGGTTCCGACAGACGCCGTGCTGTGCATGGATTTGCAACAGCTGGAAAAGCAGTTCGAGACAGATCGCGCCGAAGGCTCTGCACCGTTAATGGTGGTAGGTACAGCCGGTACGCCCAACGCCGGTGTCATAGATCCGCTGGACAGGATAGCCGACTTTTGTCAGAGGCATGATGTATGGTTTCATGCGGACGCCGCGTGGGGCGGTGCGGCGGCGCTTTCCGATCGCCTGCGACCGGAACTGGCGGGCATCGAGCAGGCGGATTCCCTGACGTTTGATGCGCACAAATGGCTGTCCGTATCAGCCGCGACGGGAATGTTCTTCTGCAAGCACCGAACTGCTGTGATGCAGGCGTTCACAACCGAAGCCGCCTACGTGCCCAAGCGCCAGGACGATGGCCGGGTTTATCATTTTCTCACGACGATGCAGTGGGGCAGGCGCTTTACCGGGCTGAAGGTGTTTATCATGCTGGCTGAGCTGGGTCTTCCGGGGATTGCGGACCGACTGGAGCACCAGGCTGGCATGGGTGAATACCTTCGCAATGAGTTGCGGAAAAGCGGCTGGGACGTTCTGAATAAGACGGCGTTGCCTGTGGTTTGCTTCACTCACGCCAGGATTATGGAAAAGAATATTTCGTTAGACGACCTGGTCAAAGATCTCGCCCGCGATCATGTTGCGTGGATTTCACGGACCCATTTACAAAATAAGACGCCGTGTTTGCGTGCCTGTGTGACAAATTTTCGGACGCAACGGCAGGATATTGACGTGTTAGTCGCAGGTCTGAACAGTCTAATATCCTGAGCCAAGCCATGTCACTGTGATAACTCGGCACATACCCGGTGCGCCGGGTTAACTGTTTGCCACTATCTACAACAGGGGACTAGTACCATGACAGCCGTTGAAGAAGAGATCGTCAAGCGAATCCAGAATAACCGCATTTCAACCTCGCAGGTTTCCGATTGTCTGGGAAAGACCGGTGCACTGCCACATGTCAAGCCGATCAACTTCGGTCATTTCCGCACCGGACGGGTTCGATTTGCCTATGCCTACAATTCAAGCAACTGGGAGCTTCATGAACAGCTTCAGGATGTACAGCCCGGCGATGTCGTCGTTGTCGAAGCAATCGACTGCGGCGATTACGCCGTGTTCGGTCAGCTGGTGACAAAATTCCTGATCCTGTACAGGAATGCCGCTGCAGTTATAGTCAACGGACTGTTGCGTGACCACAGTGACCTGCGCCAGTGGAACTGGCCTGCCTGGTCCCGGGGTTTTACACCGATCGGGTGTTATAACGTGAAAAACGAAACACCACCAGACCCGGAGCTGTTGGCGGAATTGCGGCAACGCTACGAAGGCACAATAGCGGTTTGCGATGATAGCGGCGCGGTCATCATTCCGAGGGAACAGATCAATGAAGAGTTCCTTGAAAAGCTGGATATCATTGAAATTCAAGAGGACGCCTGGTTCCATTCCATCGATACGGACAAGTTCTCCACCTATGAAACCGTGTGCCTGAGGAAGTACTTGTCGAAGGGAAGCGTGTTCAGCAGGTACGACAAACTCAAGAAAGATCTTGGATCCGCATAGCCGACAGATGCCTGCGCCCGTGTAGGAATATTCTTATTTACAAATGGTTGTCATGGGTTGCTGGATTTTAGGTGCGAAGCAGCCTGCTGGCCGGTGAGCTATACTGGGGTGTCTGTTGTTCGACGAGAGTTCGGGCTTGGTCCGACGCCCATGTCCGCAGCGTGATGGATCCGGGCGGCATAATAACGTAAAGTGGTAATCCAGTAGCGGTCTTTCCTCAGTGGTTGCCGAGTTAAAGACACAATAACCCGAAAAAGTATGCTGACGCGCCATTAGAGCGTCGCAGGTGTACCGATGCAGCAGTTGAGCACGTTTGTCCTTCTGATCCCCCTAGTGCTGGTTCTTCAAGTAGCCCCAGTGGCTGCAGCTGTCATCCCGCAAGCGGGCTGGACGCTGAAGGCGGTCGACAGTGAGGAGCTGGTGGGCGAGAACGGGGCGGCGGTCAATGCGTTTGACGGCGACGTGAACACGCTCTGGCACACGCACTGGCTGGGGTCGGCGCCGGCACACCCGCACCGGCTGGATATCGATCTGGGGGCGGTGTACGCGCTGAACGGGTTCCGTTATCTGCCGCGCCAGGACGGTGGGATCAACGGGCGGGTGAAGAGTTATGCGTTTTACGTGAGCGCCGACGGGGTGAGCTGGGGTACGGCGGTCGCGACGGGGGTATTTCCGAACAGTGCCGTGGAGCAGGAGGTGCTGTTCACGACGACCTCGGGGCGGTACATCCGTTTTGAGGCGCTGAGCGAGCAGACGGGCGGACCGTACACCTCGGCGGCGGAACTGAACGTGCTGGGCACGGCGGTGGGTGGCGGCAACCTGGCGCCGAACGGGGTGATCAACACGCCGTCGGACGGGGCCACGGTAGTGGTCGGCGGCGCCTTGAATTTCACGGCGACGGGCAGTGACCCGGACAACAACCTGCCGTTGACCTATGTGTGGACGTTTGGCGACCCAACGGTGCCGGCTGCGACGGTGGCAGATCCGGGTGCGGTGACGTTCAACACGGTGGGCACGCACACGGTGAGGCTGACGGTAACGGACAGTCTGGGGCTGGCGGATGCGACGCCGGCGACGATCCAGGTGAACGTGATCGATCCACCGACGACGACGGTGATCCCGCAAGCGGGCTGGACGCTGAAGGCGGTCGACAGTGAGGAGCTGGTGGGCGAGAACGGGGCGGCGGTCAACGCGTTTGACGGCGACGTGAACACGCTCTGGCACACGCACTGGCTGGGGTCGGCGCCGGGGCACCCGCACCGGCTGGATATTGATCTGGGGGCGGTGTACGCGCTGAACGGGTTCCGTTATCTGCCGCGCCAGGACGGTGGGATCAACGGGCGGGTGAAGAGTTATGCGTTTTACGTGAGCGCCGACGGGGTGAGCTGGGGTACGGCGGTCGCGACGGGGGTATTTCCGAACAGTGCCGTGGAGCAGGAGGTGCTGTTCACGACGACCTCGGGGCGGTACATCCGTTTTGAGGCGCTGAGCGAGCAGACGGGCGGACCGTACACCTCGGCGGCGGAACTGAACGTGCTGGGCACGGCGGTGGGTGGCGGCAACCTGGCGCCGAACGGGGTGATCAACACGCCGTCGGACGGGGCCACGGTAGTGGTCGGCGGCGCCTTGAATTTCACGGCGACGGGCAGTGACCCGGACAACAACCTGCCGTTGACCTATGTGTGGACGTTTGGCGACCCGACGGTGCCGGCTGCGACGGTGGCAGATCCGGGTGCGGTGACGTTCAACACGGTGGGCACGCACACGGTGAGGCTGACGGTAACGGACAGTCTGGGGCTGGCGGATGCGACGCCGGCGACGATCCAGGTGAACGTGATCGATCCGCCGACGACGACGGTGATCCCGCAAGCGGGCTGGACGCTGAAGGCGGTCGACAGTGAGGAGCTGGTGGGTGAGAACGGGGCGGCGGTCAATGCGTTTGACGGCGATGTGAACACGCTCTGGCACACGCACTGGCTGGGGTCGGCGCCGGGGCACCCGCACCGGCTGGATATCGATCTGGGGGCGGTGTACGCGCTGAACGGGTTCCGTTATCTGCCGCGCCAGGACGGTGGGATCAACGGGCGGGTGAAGAGTTATGCGTTTTACGTGAGCGCCGACGGGGTGAGCTGGGGTACGGCGGTCGCGACGGGGGTATTTCCGAACAGTGCCGTGGAGCAGGAGGTGCTGTTCACGACGACCTCGGGGCGGTACATCCGTTTTGAGGCGCTGAGCGAGCAGACGGGCGGACCGTACACCTCGGCGGCGGAACTG
>CAVXNM010000015.1:0-18938 GCA_963763115.1 uncultured Gammaproteobacteria bacterium | reverse complement strand
TTTCCGCCTTGCTCAGCCGGATCAGCGGGGCGTGCACCTGAAAGCGTGCGCCCTCGACGCCTGCTCGCGTGGCGACGTCTGCAAGCCGTTGGAACTCCTCGATGTACTCCGGACGACAGTCCGGATAGCCGGAATAATCCACCGCGTTTACGCCGATGAAGAGCTCGACCGCGCCCAGCACTTCCGCCAGCCCAGCGCCAGCGCCAGGAAGACCGTATTGCGCGCCGGCACGTAGGTCACCGGGATGCCGGCGCCGGGCTGCTCAGGTACGTCGATGCGGCTGTCCGTCAGGGCGGAGCCGCCGAACTGGTCGAGGCCGATGCGGACGATCCGGTGCTCCACCGCGCCGAGGGACTGCGCGATACGCGCGCGGCTGCCAGTTCTGCCTCGTGGCGCTGCCCGTAGTCGAGACTCAGGGCATGGCAGGCATAGCCCTGCTCCACGGCGAGCGCGACACGGTCGTGGAATCGAGTCCTCCCGATAACAGCACGACGGCTTTTGGCAAGTCCTTTCGCATCCTATGACATAAGTTGACTATGCCCCACGCCAGGGCAATCCTTTCGTGACCGTCGGTCGCTCCCTAAAGGGGGTTCAGGGACAGGATTCGACCGCCGAGCGTACAGGGAGGTATTCACAGCGTGCCATGAAAGGGTTTACCCGGCATGGGTCACCGGAGACAGGAGGAAAAATTGTATAGCCGCTGATGTTCGGCCAATCATGTTCACCTCCCGCGCGCGTTGCCCCACAACTGTTTGTGCAGCTGCAGCTGCAGACGCACCGGCAGGCGATCCTCGAGGATCCACTCCGCCAGCTCCGCGGGGTCCTGCTGCCCGTGGCTGGGCGAGAACAGGATTTCACAGACCGCATCCAGCCGGTAGCGGTCGATGAGTTCCCGCGCCCACTGGTAATCCCCGCGATCGCAGATGACGAACTTGACCTGATCGCTGCGGCCCAGCGCGTCGAGATTCTCGTAGCGGTTGCGGTCCACCTCGCCCGATCCGGGCGTCTTCAGGTCCATGACCTTGACCACCCGCGGATCGACCGCGTCCACGGCCAGCGCGCCGCTGGTCTCGAGCGAGACCGTGTAACCGGCATCGCAGAGCGCCCGCAGCAGCGTGAGGCAGTTGCGCTGCGCCAGCGGCTCGCCGCCTGTCACGGTCACATAGCGGGGCCGGTAGCCGGCGACGCGTTCCAGGATTTCCGCCTGCCCCATCCACTCGCCGCCCTGGAAGGCGTACTCGGTATCGCAATACCCGCAACGCAGGGGGCAGCCCGTCAGGCGGATGAATACCGTCGGGCAGCCCGAGGTGAGCGACTCGCCCTGCAGGGAATAAAAGATCTCCGTGACCCGCAGGCGATCCCCGGTGGCGGTCGATGACGCATCAGCCGGCATGATCCGTCAATTAATGGCCTTCCTTCTTCATGCGCTGCAGCCGATCGTCGGCCAGACGGGCCTCGGTGCTGCCCGGGTAACCGGTGACCAGGCCGCCCAGCTCCTGGCGGGCCGCCGCCCAGTCCTTTTTTCGTAATAGATATAGCCGATTTTCAACCTGGCGCCCGGGACCTTCGGACTCATCGGATAGGCCCCGACCAGCTGCTTGAACGCCGCCAGGGAGCGATCGAAATCCCGGGTGACATAATAGGTCTCGCCCAGCCAGTAATAGGCATTGTCGGAATAGGCGCTGCCCGGGTACTTCTCCAGGAACCGGTTGAAGGCGGTGGCCGCCTCGACATAACGACCCTCGCGGAGTATCGCCAGCGCCTTTTCGTATTCAGCCTGCTGTTCCGCCGTGTTGACGGGGGCCGCCGCGGGCGCCGGAGCCACCGGGGGCGGGACAACCGTCGACTGGCGAAGGCGTCGCGTACCAGGATGGCGCCTGGTACGAGGGTGGCGTCTCGTACGAGGGTGGCGCCTGGTATGAGGGTGGCGTCCGTACGAGAGTGGCCGCCTCCCCGGGAACAGGCGCTGCGCCCGCCGCGCCCGCGGGCTGTCCCGGTCTCCAGCTGCCGCAGGCGCCGATCAATATCCAGGTAAAGGTCCTTCTGCCGGCGCTGCATGTCCTCCAGCTGATGGTTCTGGACTTCGATTTCGCCGCGCAGCTGCTGGACATCGCCCTGCAGCTTCTCGAGCTGGTTCAACAGGTCGATCAGGCCGCGGCCCTCGAGCTGGCGTTCGATGCGATCGAGCCGTTCCGAGGTCGACAGATTACTGGCCGAATAGACCGGAGACACCAGTGCGGCGGCGAGTACCGCCGCACCGAACCGTGTCATGCAACCGCGGCAACGCATATCAATAACCGACATAGACGATCTCGACACGACGGTTCAGCCGGTACGCCGCCTCGCTATGCCCTTCGGCCGCCGGTTTTTCCTCGCCGTAACTGACGACGGTGATCTGCTGCGCCGGGACACCCTGCAACTCGAAAGCCCGCTTTACCGCCTGGCCACGCCGGTCACCCAGACCGATGTTGTACTCGGGCGAGCCGCGTTCGTCCGCGTGCCCTTCCAGGGTCACCATCTGCTCGGGGTGGTCGTTGAGGTAACGTCGCGTGCGCGGTGATCAGCTCCTGGTCTTCCGGCAGGATGGCATCGCTGTCGTACTCGAAGTAGATGACACGGCGCGACAGGGGGCTGCTCGGATCGGTCAGCGAAGCGCCCGCATAGGACGAGGTGCCGGCCGCCCCGCTGGTCATCACGCCGCCGCTACCACCCCATACTGTGATCCACGACCTCGACGCCGCCGCCTTTTTTGGTGGCGGTGCTGCAGCCGGCCAGCAGGGCGACCAGCGCCAGGGCGATAAACGTGTTTAACTGAAGTTTCATTGCATTGTTCTCCTGAGTTTAAAAAGACATTCCAGAAAGTTGTCGGACGCGGGCGATTCCAGCGAGCATGGCAGGAGCGCGCGCGACAGGGTTTCACGATTCCGCTGCGCCGGGTGAGGCGACGCAGCGGGAAACCGGGGAAACGCTGGATGGCTCTCCCTTGAGCGCTGTAGATTAATCCCAAGTCCGGCAGACTCCTAGTGTTGAATGGATTTCTGTCACCGCTGGAAGGGAGACCAGACCGGCGCGCGCACATTACCCGCCTGCAAGGACAACCGCTGACGAAACCGTCCGTCCGTGGACACAGCCGCCAGCACACCCCGGTTGCCCGCCTCGGTGGCATAGATAATCATGCTGCCGTTCGGCGAGAAACTGGGCGATTCATCGAGGTTCCCGTCCGTCAGGACCCGGAACAGACCCGAATCGATGTCGAGCACGGCAATACGGTATGCGCCGTTCTCCCCATGCACCATGGCAAGCTTGCGGCCGTCGGGCGAGAAATCGGCCCCGGCATTGTATTTGCCGTCAAATGTCAGGCGCTGCGGCTGCCCGCCCCAGGCGGCAACCCGGTAGAGCTGCGGGGATCCGCCGCGATCGGAGGTGAACACGATGCTCTTGCCATCCGGCGACCAGACCGGTTCGGTATCGATGGCGGGGCTGTTGGTCAGCCGCTTGAGGGCCTTGGTATTCAGGTCCATGACGTAGATTTCCGGGTTGCCATCCTGCGACAGGGTCAATGCCAGATGTTGTCCGTCCGGGGACCAGGCGGGCGCCCCGTTGATGCCCTTGAAAGAGGCCACCTTGCGCCGGGAGCCGGTGACGACCTCCTGCAAATAGATCTCCGCGGCCTTGTTCTCGAAGCTGACATAGGCGATCCGGCTACCGTCCGCGGACCAGGCGGGGGACATCAGCGGCTGGCTGGAACGCAGGATCGTCTGGGGATTGTAGCCGTCCGAGTCCGCTACCATCAGGGTGTAGGATTTCGAGGTGCCCGTCCCGGTCGTGATGATATAGGCGATCTGGGTGTTGAACGCCCCCTTTTCACCGGTCAGCTGCTCGTAGATCAGGTCGCTGATGTGGTGGGCCACCCGGCGCAGGTCGGTGCGGCGCGCCGTGAAGCTGTAGCCGATGAGCTGATTGGTGCGTAACACGTCGAGCAGCTGGAACTGGACGCTGAACTGATCCGGGCCAGCCGGCGTCACCTTGCCGATCACCAGGTCGTCGACGTTAAGCATGCGCCAGGTCGGGTAATTCACCTGGGTGAGGTCGGATGGCCGGGAGACGAGATCGTGATCGGGCAGCGGCGCGAAGCGACCGCTGCGACTGAGATCGGAGGAAATGATCGCGGCGATATTCTCCTGCCCCCCGGTGGCGGACTCGTTGCCGCCGAAGGGAACCACGGCGATCGGTATCGCTCCCTCCATGCCCTGGGTTATTTCGATAGTCAGGTCACTGTGGGCCGGCTGAGCCAGTAGCAGCAGGAGTACTAACAGGGTATGTCGATAAGGTTTCACGGGTTCTCGGTATCCTGTCTCAGGTGGGTTTAAAGATCAGACGCAGGTCGCGAAAATGTTTGAACAGGGCTGCATCCGGCGGCAGCGGCAGCGGCGACGCCTTGTAGACGGCCGTCTCGACGGAGCGGTCGAATACCGAATCGCCGCTGCTGCGGACAATCTGCACCCGGGCGACTTCCCCGCCGGGAATCAGGCTAACCTGAACGACGCATGACAATCCCGCGGGACTGCCCGGAGGACGCAGCCAGCTGCGCTGGATGCGTTCCTGGATGTAGCCGATGTATTCCGCAACCACACCCTGGACGCGCGCCGCCTCCATGCCCGCCTGCTCCGCGGCCAGTTGCGACTGCAGCGCCTGTTCCGCCTCACGCCGCTGCGCTGCTTCCGCCTTGCGTTTGGCCTCGGCCTCGGCCTTGCGTTTCTGCTCCGCCTCGGCCTTGCGTTTCTGCTCCGCCTCAGCCTTGCGTCTGGCCTCGGCTTCTGCCTTCTGTTTGGCCGCCTGCTCGGCCTTCTGCTTCGCTTCCAGTTCGGCTTTCTTCTTCGCCTCCAGCTCGGCCTTGCGCTTGCGCTCGGCTTCCTGCTTCTGTTTCACCGCCTGCTCGGCTTTCTGCTTCGCCTCCAGCTCGGCCTTGCGTTGTTCCTCGACCTTGCGCTGCTCCGCAAGCTCCGCCTGACGTTTGGCGTCCTCGATCCGTTGCTGCTCCGCCTGCTTGCGTTCCTCCACGGCATCCAGCTGGGCCTGATCGACCAGTTGGGCCTCGATCGGTACTTTGATGCCTGGTGGATGGCTGACCTTGGGAGTCCAGTCGAGGCTGAACACCAGCAGCGCAAGCAGTATCAGGTGCATCAGCACCGCATACATCACGGCGCGTGGATTCTCGCGTATGGCTTGCCACATGCTGACGCTACTCGCCTTCGGGGGGTTCCGTCACCAGCCCCACACTCGGCACGCCGGCCTGCTGCAACAGCACCATGGCCGCCACCACGCTGCCATAGTCCGCGGCGTGGTCACCCCGCACCAGCACGCTCTGGTCATGCCGGCGCCGCAGCACCGCCGCCACACGCTGCTTGAGATCATCCCCGCTGATGGGCTTGCGCGGGTCGTCGGCGATGTTCAGATACAGCTTCCCGGCCGCGTCCACGTTGACCACCAGCGGCTCCTGCTCCTCGGGCGGCATGGACTCGGCACTCGCCTCGGGCAGATCCACCTTCACGCCCTGCGTCAGCAGTGGTGCCGTGATCATGAAAATTACCAGCATGACCAGCATGACGTCGATATACGGCACCACATTGATCTCCGCCATGGGGCGTTTGCGAACTCGCTGGCGGGCCATATCAGGTCATTCCTGTGGTGCCGTTCATCATGTGCGCTGGTCGTTCCCGGGGATCGGCAGCGTGCATCAGGCGTGCACCTGGCGCTGCAGAATTGTCGAGAATTCCTCGAGAAAATTGTCATAACGGTTAATCAGCCGTTCCACGTCGTTCGAGTAGCGGTTATAGGCGATCACCGCCGGGATGGCGGCGAACAGGCCCATCGCCGTGGCGATCAATGCCTCCGCGATGCCCGGCGCCACCATGGCAAGCGTGGCCTGCTGCGCATTACCCAGACCACGAAAGGCATTCATGATTCCCCACACGGTGCCGAACAGGCCGACGTAGGGACTGGTCGAACCGACGGTGGCCAGAAATGAGAGATGGGTCTCCAGGTCATCGGTTTCACGCGAGAGCATGACGCGCATCACCCGTTGCGCGCCTTCCACGACGGCGCGGGGTTCGATGCCGGGCTGCTTGTGCAGCCGGGCGAATTCACTGAACCCGGCTTGAAAGATTCCGGCCATGCCGATGGCCTCGTCCTCCTGCTTGTCGACCTCGCGGTACAGCGCCCCCAGATCTCCGCCGGACCAGAAACGGCGCTCGAATACATCCGCGGCGAGTCGCGCCTCGCGCAGCACCGCGCGGCGCCGGAAGATCATTGTCCAGGACACCATCGAAACCGTCAGCAGCAGCAGCATCACCAGTTGCACCACGGTGCTGGCGCCCGAGATCAGGTGAAAAAATGACATGTCAGTCGACATGCGGTATCTCCTTCAAGATGAAATCGGGGATTGGCGTAGAACGGAACGACGCCGCTACCAGGCAGGCGATGCGGAAGCTGCCGGTGCACAGGGGTCCTTCAGCATCGCCCACGCGGCTGACCAGCTGCTCGAAGACCAGGCTGGCGCGGCGGCGCTCGCGCAGGCGCACGCCGACCTCGAGCAGATCGTTGAAACGGGCCGGCCGCAGGTATTCCAGACTGGCGGTCCGGACCGCGAACAGAATCCCCTTGTCCCTGATCAGAGCGTCCTGCTCAAAACCCAGCCGGCGCATCCATTCGGTCCGTGCCCGTTCCATAAAACGCAGATAATTGGCGTAATACACCACACCGCCGCTGTCCGTGTCTTCGTAATAGACCCGCACCGGCCAGTGAAACTCAGTCTCCGGCAAACGCTACCCCTCCGTTGACCGCACCACGCAACATAAATTCCCCGGATGCGACGCCCACCGGGAGAGTTCTGCCACTGACATGACGGAAAACCCCTGACTGGCGTGAAGGTAACGGACTACCGGCCGTTCGGGAACAATTCAAGTGCATCGGTTGCGGATTGTGAAGCAGGCGGCTTCAGACCGCAATGCAGATAGGCATTGCGTGTCGCCATGCGACCCCGCGGGGTGCGCATGATGAAACCCTGCTGGATGAGGTAAGGCTCGAGCACGTCCTCGATGGTGCCGCGTTCTTCCCCGATGGCGGCGGAGAGATTGTCGACGCCCACCGGGCCACCATCAAATTTCTCGATAATGGTCAGCAGCAGCTTGCGATCCTGGGCATCGAAGCCCTGGGTGTCCACATTCAGCATTTCCATGGCGCGCGCGACGATCGCCGCGGTGATCTGTCCGTTCGCCATGACCTCGGCATAGTCACGCACGCGCCGCAGCAGGCGGTTGGCGATGCGCGGCGTGCCGCGCGAGCGCTGCGCCAGCTCCATCGCCCCGGTCGCGTCGATCTGGATGCCGAGTATCCCGGCGGCGCGCCCCAGGATGGTGGACAGGTCCGCCGTACTGTAGAACTCGAGCCGCTGCACGATGCCGAAGCGGTCACGCAACGGAGATGTCAATAATCCGGCGCGCGTGGTGGCGCCCACCAGCGTGAACGGTGGCAGTTCCAGCTTGATGGAACGCGCCGCCGGCCCCTCCCCAATCATGATGTCGAGCTGGAAATCCTCCATGGCCGGATAGAGAATCTCCTCGACCACTGGAGACAGCCGGTGGATCTCGTCTACGAACAGCACATCATGGGCTTCGAGGTTGGTCAGCAGCGCGGCGAGATCCCCGGCGCGTTCCAGCACCGGCCCCGAGGTGTGGCGCAGGTGCACGCCCAGCTCGTTGGCGATGATGTGCGCCAGCGTGGTCTTGCCCAGGCCCGGCGGTCCGAAGATCAGGGTGTGATCGAGCGCATCGCCGCGCTTGCGTGCCGCCCTGATAAAGATATCCATTTGTTCAGAGACTTGTGGCTGCCCCACGTAGTCCTGCAGCGACTGCGGGCGGATGCTGCGGTCGATGAGTTCGTCATCTCGCGTCTCTCGCGGGTTAACCAGGCGGTCGGCTTCGATCATAGGCGCCAAGTGTCGGCTCTCACGCGGCATGAATCAAGCTATTGCACGCTGGCCTGCAGGGCCGCGCGGATGATCTCCTCGGAGCCGAGTTCCGCCGTATCGATGGCGCGCACCATGCGGCTGGCCTCCTGCGGCTTGTATCCCAGACCGATGAGGGCCGTGACGGCATCCTCCAGTGGGCTGTCGGGCGGACGCGCGACGGCGGCGCTGCCCGCCCTGGCCAGGGAGATACCGGCGAGGCTGTCCAGCCGGTCGCGCATTTCCACGACCAGCCGCTCGGCCGTCTTTCGCCCCACCCCCGGCAGGCGCACCAGCGCCGCGGTATCGCCGGCCTGGATGCAGCCGGCGAAGGCGCCGGCATCCATCCCGGAGAGGATGGTCAGCGCCAGCCGGGCGCCGACGCCGTTGACGCGCAGCAGATGGCGGAACAGATCGCGGTCCGTGACCTTCGCGAAGCCGTAGAGGAGGTGGGCATCCTCGCGCACCGCCAGGTGGGTATAAAGCGTCACCATGGCGCCCGTGGCCGGCAGTTCATAGAAGGTCGTCATCGGGGCCTCGAGCTCGTAGCCGACGCCCTGCACCTCGAGCAGCAGGTGCGGCGGCCGCTTGTCGAGGATCATGCCGCGCAGTAGCCCGATCATGCGGCCGTGCTCCCGGGTCCCTGGGCGGCGATGCGATCGCGGGTCTGCCGGATATGACCATGGCAGATCGCCACAGCCAGGGCGTCGGCGGCATCGCTGGGCGGGCGCTCGCCGAGCGCGAGCAGCACCCGAATCATGTGCTGGACCTGCTCCTTGGTCGCACCGCCCCGGCCGACCACGGCCTGCTTGATTTCCCGGGCGGCGTATTCATCGACCGGCACCGTGCGGGTGACGCCGGCGCAGATCGCGGCGCCCCGGGCCTGGCCCAGCTTCAGGGCGGAATCCGCGTTCTTGTTCATGAACACGCGCTCGATCGCCATCTCTTCCGGCCGGTACTCGTCGATAATCCGGTTCACCCCTGCGAAGATCATCCCCAGCCGCGCGGCAAGCGCCTCGCCCTCGATGCGGATGCAGCCGCTCGCCACGTAACTCAGCCGCTGACCCTCCTGGTCGATGATCCCGTAGCCGGTAACGCGCGATCCAGGGTCGATGCCGAGAATCCGGATCATGTGGAACGCGTGCCTGCTTGTAGTGCTTTGTTGAAATTCATCACCAGACGATGTCAAACATCACGATGTCAAACATCGTGTCGAACCGGCATTTTACCGCAGAGACGCAGAGCGGACTGAATTCAGACAAGGTCATGCGGAATAATTCAATGCACACAGGCAAGCGAGCACGAAATTTATTTCCCATAAGTTTTATTCTTTGCGTCCTCTGCGTCTCTGCGGTGAATGATTCAGGCTAGCCAAGCTGCGACAGAATGTCCTCGGATATGTCCGCATTGGAGTAGACGTTCTGCACGTCGTCGAGTTCTTCCAGCGTATCCAGCAGGCGCACCATCTTTTCCGCCTCCTCCAGCGCCAGCGAGGTCGAGTTGGCCGAGCGCATGGTCACCTCGGCCTGGTCGGTACCCAGCCCGGCGGCGTGCATGGCGTCGCGGACCGCATCGAATTGCTCCGGATCGGTCAGCACGTCGACGGAACCGTCGTCATAGCTGACGATGTCCTCCGCACCAGCCTCGAGCGCGACCTCCATGATCCGGTCTTCATCACTGCCCGCCGGGTAGCTCAGCACCCCGGTCTTGGCGAACTGGTAGGCGACCGAACCGCCGGTGCCTAGATTGCCGCCGGACTTGGTGAAGGCATGGCGCACTTCCGCCACGGTACGGTTGCGATTGTCGGTCAGGCAGTCGACCATGACGGCGACACCACCCGGACCGTAGCCCTCGTATCGGATTTCCTCGAAGTTCTCGCCTTCCTGCGCGCCCGAACCGCGCTTGATGGCGCGCTCGACGGTGTCCTTGGTCATATTGGCCGTCAGCGCCTTGTCCACCGCCAGACGCAGCCGCGGGTTGGCCGCCGGGTCCGGGTCCCCGGTGCGCGCCGCCACGGTAATTTCCCGGATCAGCTTGGTAAACAGCTTGCCGCGCTTGGCATCCTGGGCATTTTTCCGGTGTTGTATGTTGGCCCATTTACTGTGTCCTGCCATTTTCGCATCACCTCATGACTTGCAGTGGGCGCATTTTAACACCGCCGGGACAGAGAGTTACAGCGTATACAGCACGTTCATACCAGAACGGAAAAGTCACCAACATCATCCAGTTTTCATCCACCAAAGAATCAAACTCACTGCAGAGACACAAAGGACGCAGAGAAATTCTCCAACGAAAACGATTTAACGGCTTTGCGTTCTTTGCCTCTCTGCAGTGAAAACGGTGTTTATGGATGAACAATATCAATTAGTACCTTTACCGGCACGATCAGGCCGCGGGACTGTCAGCATCGAAGCAACCATGCTTCAGGAATGCACAGACCTGCCTGGCAACCCGTCGGGAGGTGAGCAGCCCCATGTGCGTGGACTCCAAAACGATGCTCTCCTGTACGCCCTCAATGGCTGTTTCCTCGAGATTCACCACGCCGTCGTTGGCACCGCTCAGACCGCCCATCAGCCGCCCGATGCCCAGCGAACGTCTGCCGGCGATCACCGCCAGCGACTGCCATCCCCGCCAGCGCGGTCCGTCGCCGAGCAGGCCCTGTTCACCGCTGCGACCGATCAGCCAGCGCAGCACGCGGCGGCTGGCGACACGCCGGGCGACGGCGCTGCCTCCGACCGGGCTGCCCAGCAGCACGATGCGGCCGGTGATCAGATCAGGATGGTCCTGCAGGGCCTGCAGCACCACCAGGCCGCCCAGGCTGTGGCCGACCAGGTGAATTTTGCCGGTGGCAGGGAGCTGCCGCACGCGGCGGGCAAGACACGCCGCATTGTGCCGGACCGGCCGGCGCAGGGAACGGTAGCGGAACCGCAGCGTCCGGTAACCGCAGCGACGCAGCCGCCGGGCCAGCAGCAGCAGTTCCAGGCTGCTCATCCAGATGCCGTGGACGAGGACGACGGTTTCGGGCGCAGAATCCTTATCGGGCGTCCGCATCAATCAATCACCCGGCACAAAGCGCAGCAGCGCGTCCCGATCGGTCCAGGACGAGGCCAGCCCGGCGGCTTCCTCGCGCGGCAGCCAGCGATAGCAGCGGTGTTCCTGCGGATTCAGCGTCACCGCCGGACGGACGGGACATACTACCCGGAACATATGCTCAAGGTTGGTCGTGACATCCGGCGCGTAGCGCCGGCGCCAGGCGGGAAGTATGGGAAAGCGATTCGATCGCCTGCAGTCGATCGGTTCCAGATCGATGCCGGTTTCTTCGCGCAACTCGCGCCGGGCGGCGGCCGCCGCCGTTTCATCCCGTCGCAGCGAGCCTGTCACCGACTGCCAGAAATCCGGTGGCTCGACGCGTTGCAGCATCAAAACCTCACCCGCTCTGGTACAGACGATGACCAGCACCGATTCCGGCCGTTTGTATTGCGGTTGATCCAATTGATTTCACCGCTGTGACGCCGAGGACACTGAGCAAATAAAAATCAATCCGGACATGCAGGATGACTCACTGGATAGATGCACCCCGCCATCAGGGTTTTTATTTGAAAGATTGTTTACTTTGCGTCCTCTGCGTCTCTGCGGTGAAAAAATGCGCAAGGGCCAGCCCATCAGGCTTCGAACTTCGGCGGCTTGCGCAGGTGGATACCGAGCTCGATCAATTGGCCGGTGGCCACGGGAGAAGGCGCCTGGGTCAGGGGGCAGGTGGCCGTCTGGGTCTTGGGGAAAGCCATCACTTCCCGGATCGAGGCGGCGCCAGTCATCAGCATCACCAGGCGGTCGAGGCCGAAGGCGATGCCGCCATGCGGAGGACAACCGTACTTCAACGCATCCAGCAGAAATCCGAACTTGTCGCGGGCTTCCTGCTCGCCGATGCCGAGCAGCCCGAAGACCACCTGCTGAATTTCGCTGCGGTGGATACGAATCGACCCGCCGCCGAGTTCCGTCCCGTTCAGCACCATGTCGTAGGCCCTGGACAGGCTGGTACCGGGATGTTCGGCCAGCAGTTCGGGGTCATCGATATTCGGCGCCGTGAAGGGATGATGCAGGGCCATCCAGCGACTGGTCTTCTCGTCCCATTCGAACATGGGGAAGTCGACCACCCACAAGGGCGCCCAGTCACCCGTCAGCATCCCGAGGTCATTACCGAGCCTGACGCGCAGGGCGCCGAGCGAGTCGTTGACGATTCCGGCACGGTCCGCACCGAAAAAAATCAGGTCGCCGTCGACGACGCCGGTGCGCGTCACGATGGCCGCGATCACCTCATCAGGCAGGAACTTGAGGATCGGCGACTGCAGCCCGTCGCGCCCCGCGCCGACGTCGTTGACCTTGATATAGGCCAGCCCGCGCGCGCCGTACTTGCCGACGTAGTGAGTGTAGTCATCGATGTCCTTGCGGCTGATCGCATTGCCCCCCGGAACACGCAGGGCCGCGACGCGTCCCCGCGGGTCATTGGCGGGTCCGGAGAACACCTTGAATTCGACGTCTTTCATGACGTCGCCCAGATCGATGAGTTCGAGCGGGATGCGCAGGTCGGGACGGTCGGTGCCGAAGCGCGCCACGGCCTCGGCATAGGTCAGGCGCGGAAACGGGTCCGGCAGACCTACGCCCAGCACCCCGGAAAACAGCTCGCGGATCATGGTCTCCATCAGGGAGGTGATGGCACGTTCATCCATGAACGCGGTCTCGATATCCAGCTGGGTGAACTCCGGCTGGCGATCCGCCCGCAGGTCCTCGTCTCGGAAACAGCGCGCCACCTGGTAGTAGCGGTCCATCCCACCCATCATCAGCAGCTGCTTGAACAGCTGCGGCGACTGCGGCAGGGCGAAGAACTCCCCGGCATGAGTGCGGCTCGGCACCAGGTAGTCGCGCGCGCCCTCGGGGGTGGAACGCGTCAGTATCGGGGTCTCGACATCGACGAAGCCGTGGTTGTCCAGAAACGCCCGCAGGGTGCGCGTGATCCGGGCGCGCAGGCGCAGTTTTTCCTGCATTTCCGGGCGCCGCAGGTCAATGTAGCGATAGCGCAGCCGGGTTTCATCCTGCACGCCCTCTTCATCCAGCTGGAACGGCGGCGTGTCCGCAGCGTTCAGCACGTCCAGCCCCTGCCCCAGCACCTCGATCTCGCCGGTCGGCAGATCGCTGTTGACCGTTCCCTCGGGCCGGTTGCGCACCCGGCCCCGCACCTGCAGCACGTATTCATTGCGCAGGCGCTCCGCGGCCGCAAACACCTCCGCCGTGTCCGGATCGAACACCACCTGCACCAGTCCGGTGTGATCGCGCAGGTCCACGAAAATCACGCCGCCGTGATCACGCCGACGGTGCACCCAGCCACACAGGGTGACTTCCCGCTCAAGATGCGTAGTGTTCAGCTCACCACAGTAAATGCTGCGCATGGAATGGAATTCCTGTGATATTCAGGGCAAACGCGGCATGGTACGGGGTCATCGCAGCCGGTGCAACACAACGCCGGACCCCGGTTGACGGCCTCAACTTCCGGTGGATTCTTTTTTAGCAGTGGTGCCTGCCGTCGTATCCCCGCTCTTCGGTTTCCCGGCGGCGGAGTCCTTGCTGTCCTTGCTGTCCTTGCTGTCCTTGCTGTCCTTGCTGTCCTTCTTGTCCGACTCGACGACATTCTTTTTCCCGCCGGTCTTGAAATCGGTTTCATACCAGCCGCCGCCCTTCAGCCTGAAAGCCGAGGCGGAAATCAGCTTTTTCATGGCCGGCTGGCCGCATTTGTGGCAGTCCGTCAGAGGTGGATCACTGATCTTCTGCAGGGTTTCGAGATAGTGTCCGCAGGCTTCGCAGCGATATTCATAGATAGGCATGTCAGGTGCTTCCGTCGGGTGTCTTCGCCTTGCCGCCGGGCCGTCCCGGCAACTGGCGTTGTTATTATAGCGCCCGCGCCGGGACCGCTGTCTACGCCCCCTGGATATCGAAACCCATGACGGCGAAGGGCCAGGAGCCTGGTATACGGTTTCGCGGGTGGCGGGATTCTGTGACAATAACGCATCGCAATGACCCGCCAGGAATCCCCCGACTGCACATGCATAGCCGCCCGACCACCCTTCCCGGCACCGCCGGTGCGGACATGAACACGCTGCGATCGCTGTTGCCGTTCCTGTGGCTGTACCGGGGACGGGTGCTGCTCTCACTGCTGTTCCTGGTGCTGGCCAAGGTGGCTAACGTCGGGATTCCACTGGTGCTCAAGGACATCGTCGACCACCTCGATGCCGCGGCAGGCAAGACACTGGTGCTACCGCTCCTCCTGCTGATCCTCTACGGGGTGCTCAAACTGTCAGGCTCCCTGTTCAACGAGCTGCGGGACTCGGTTTTCGCCCGGGTGCGCCACGGCGCAACCCGCAGCGTGTCGATCAAGGCCATGGAGCATCTGCACAGACTCTCCCTGCGCTTCCATCTGGAACGCAAGACCGGCGGCTTGTCGCGCGATATCGAGCGGGGTACGAGCAGCGTCAGTTCGCTGCTCAACTACATGGTGTTCAGTCTGCTGCCAACGCTGGTGGAGATCCTCATGATCGCCGGCATCCTGCTGGCACGCTACGACGTCTGGTTCGCCGTCATCACCTTCGTCTCGGTGATCACCTACATCGTCTTCACGATGAAGATCACGGAATGGCGCATGAAGTACCGGGTCACCATGAACGCACTGGACTCGAAGGCCAGCAGCCAGGCCATCGACAGCCTGTTGAACTACGAGACCGTGAAATATTTCGGCAATGAAACCTTTGAACTCAAGCGCTACGACGAGTCGCTGCGCGGCTGGGAAGCCGCGGCAGTCAAGAGCCAGACATCACTCTCGGCGCTCAATTTCGGCCAGTCCGCCATCATCGCCACCGGCGTCACCCTCATCATGATCCAGGCCGCCCGCGGGGTCGTGGCCGGCACCATGACGCTGGGCGATCTGGTGCTCGTCAACGCGTTCCTGCTGCAGCTGTTTATCCCGCTGAATTTTCTCGGTGTCGTCTATAGCCAGTTGAAACACGCCCTCGCCGATATGCAGCTGATGTTTCAGGTACTCGAGCGCGAGCCCGAGATTACCGACCGAGCCGGTGCCCGCGAACTTGCCATCGGCGAGGCGGAAGTCCGCTTTGACCACGTATCCTTCTCCTACGAGCAGGACCGGCCGATTCTGCATGACGTCAGTTTCACCATTCATCCCGGTCAGAAGGTGGCGGTGGTCGGCCCCAGCGGCGCCGGCAAATCCACTCTGGCGCGGCTGCTGTTCCGCTTCTACGACGTTTCCACTGGGTGCATCCTCATCAATGGTGAGGATATCCGTTCGGTCACCCAGGAAAGCCTGCGGCGGATCATCGGCATCGTTCCCCAGGACACGGTGCTGTTCAACGATACCCTGTACTACAACATCGCCTACGCGAGGCCCGGGGCGGATCGCGACGAAATTAAACAGGCCGCCCGTCTGGCGAACATTCACGAGTTCATCACGTCGCTGCCCCGGGATTACGACACCGTGGTCGGTGAACGCGGGCTGAAACTCTCCGGCGGGGAGAAGCAGCGTGTCGCCATCGCCCGCGTCATCCTGAAGAACCCCAGGATCATGGTCTTCGACGAGGCCACCTCCAGCCTGGATTCGCATTCCGAACAGCAGATTCTCGATGCGCTGCGCCGGGTGGCCGCGCATCACACCACCCTGGCGATCGCCCACCGGTTGTCCACCATCGTGGATGCCGATCACATTCTGGTCATGGACGGCGGCCGGATCGTCGAGCAGGGGACGCACCCGTCGCTCCTCGATACCAAGGGCTTTTACGCCAGGCTGTGGGCGTTGCAACAGGAGGAAAAACGCCACGAACTGACGGAGGAAACGGCGGCCACGATGCTGGGGCAGCCGTGATCACCCGAGACATAACGCAGAAACCCGCCAACAGGCGGGTTCCAGGAAGCAGAAGTGAAATAACGGCTCAGAAGTTAAGACGGACGCCTACGAAGAAATCGGTCACGTCATCGTCGCTGAACCGGCGCACGCGAGTACGGATCGAGTACTGCTTGTTCAGGGCATAAACCAGGCCGAGGCTGTAACCGGTTGCCTCGTAGTTATCGGTATGCAACCGTACGATGGAGGGGGTCATTTCCAGTTTCTTCAAGGCCTGTACGCGGGCGCCGAATTCCAGTTCGTAACCCCTGTCGCTGTTATTGTTATCGCCCGAGTTTTCATTGTCGACAAAACTGGCCGTGCCGGTGATATCCACTTTCTCGTGGACCGAATAGTTGCCGCCCATCCCCAACCGGAAGGAATCGATATCGATATTATCCTTTTTACTGCCTTTGACGTTATCGACCCAGAGACGGGAATACCCGCCTTTTATATGAACATAATCACCCGCAGCGATGGACAGCTCCGCCGTGGCTCCGGAGGCATCAACCGGATCCGAATTGATCTTCGTATAACCGAGTTCTGCGTAGGAATAGTTGAATCCCTTGGCTCCAGCACCTTGTGAAACCGCCGCCAGAAGGACACATCCCAATGCGGCAATGAATCGATTTTTTATCACCTCACCCCTCCTGCCTCTTGTTCTGATGTCTGAATGAAGCCATCAAGCACGGCGATACTAAGAAAAAGTAAACGCCGATACAAGCACTTATCACAGCCTCCCGGGACCGCCAGGCGCTTTTGACAAAGCCCCGGAGACCGGTGAAACTTCCCTTCCAGGGGACATCACTCAGACAGACAATGACTTAGGGAATCCCTAATCAAGTCGTCCACGCGGAAGCGGGGATCCAGTCACGAACTGATCCTGGAAAGACTGGATTCCCGCTTTCGCGGGAATGACAGGCTGAATCAGACGTTCCTCAGGCGAATGCAATGGACGGACGAACGATCCTGATCACCGGCTGCTCTTCCGGCATCGGACAGTGCGTGGCCCGCGGTCTTGCGGCGCGCGGCTACCGGGTGTTCGCGAGCGCCCGCCGGCAGGAGGACGTGGAACACCTGCGA
Source organism: uncultured Gammaproteobacteria bacterium (assembly GCA_963763115.1). Taxonomy (GTDB): domain Bacteria; phylum Pseudomonadota; class Gammaproteobacteria; order UBA9214; family UBA9214; genus CAVQCA01. The sequence goes on along the minus strand of CAVXNM010000015.1, from coordinate 1,911 downwards.
GCGGAGGGATTCACCAGCCTGCAGCTCGACCTGGAGGATTCCGGCTCGATCGTCGCGGCGGTCGGCGAAGTGCTCTCACGCACCGAAGGGCAGCTCTACGCCCTGTTCAACAACGGCGCCTACGGCCAGCCCGGCGCGGTCGAAGACCTGTCACGTGAGGTGCTGCGCCAGCAGTTCGAGACCAACCTGTTCGGCTGGCACGAGTTGACCAACCGGGTACTGCCTGTGATGCGCCGGCAGGGATACGGGCGCATCATTCAAAACAGCTCGGTGCTGGGCTTCGTGGCACTGCCGTTTCGCGGCGCCTACACCGCCAGCAAATATGCGCTGGAAGGTCTCACCGACACCCTGCGTCTGGAATTACGCGGCACCGGCATCCACGTATCGCTGATCGAACCCGGGCCCATCGAAAGCCGTTTCCGGCCCAATGCCTATGCCGCCTACAAGCGTCATATCGATCCGCAGACAAGTGTCCACCGTGCAAGATATCTGAACATGGAAGAGCGTCTGCTCAAGACCGGGCCGGCAGTGCCATTTACCCTGCCGCCGGAAGCGGTGTTGAGGAAAGTAATTCACGCGCTGGAAAGCCGCCGTCCCCGGGTGCGCTACTACGTCACCTTCCCCACCTGGCTGTTCGCGGTACTGAAACGGGTATTGACACAAAACATGCTCGACAGGGTGCTTGCCAGAATCTGATCCGCACGATCTCGCCGGCGGGTGCTACGCATCAGGCAACCGATGCCGCAACCGTCCCTGAGCTGAATACCAGATGATCCTGATCCACATCGACCTGTATCAGGTCGCCGGGCCCGAAGCGGCCCGCCAGTATCTCCTGCGCCAGCGGGTTCTCAAGCTGGTTCTGTATGGCGCGCTTCAGCGGGCGGGCACCGTAAACGGGATCGAAGCCGGCATCGCCCAGGTGATCCAGCGCCGCATCCGAGAGCTCCAGATGGATATCACGCTCCCGCAGGCGGGATCGCAGGATGTCGACCTGCAGACTGGCGATGGAGCGGATCTGTTCGCGACCCAGCGGATGGAACACCACCACATCGTCGACACGGTTGATGAACTCCGGTCGGAAGTGAGTGCCGACCACTTCCATCACCGCGGATTTCATGGCGGCGTATTTTTCTTCTCCTGCCATCTCCTGGATCATCTGGCTGCCCAGATTGGAGGTCATGACGATCACCGTATTGCGGAAATCCACGGTGCGGCCCTGGCCGTCGGTCAGGCGGCCGTCATCCAGCACCTGCAGCAGGACGTTGAAAACATCAGGGTGCGCTTTCTCCACCTCATCGAGCAGGATGACCGAATAGGGTTTGCGGCGCACCGCCTCGGTGAGATAGCCGCCCTCCTCGTAGCCGACATAACCGGGCGGGGCGCCGATCAGCCGGGCGACGGAATGCTTCTCCATGAATTCGGACATGTCGATGCGCACCATGGCTTCGTCGGTGTCGAACAGGAAACCGGCCAGCGCTTTCGTCAACTCGGTCTTGCCGACGCCGGTCGGGCCGAGAAACAGGAACGAGCCGTTGGGCCGGTTGGGATCGGACAACCCGGCGCGCGAACGGCGGATGGCGTTGGACACGACGATGACCGCCTCGTCCTGGCCGACCACGCGCCGGCGCAACGCCTCCTCCATGCGCAGCAGCTTGTCGCGTTCACCTTCCAGCATCTTGGACACCGGAATGCCGGTCCACTTGGAAACCACCTCGGCGATCTCTTCCTCGGTGACCTTGTTGCGCAGCAGCTGCATCTCCTGCGTTTCGGCCTTGTCGGCCACCGCCAGCTGTTTTTCCAGTTCGGGAATCCTGCCGTATTGCAGCTCACCGGCCCGCGCCAGGTCGCTGGCCCGCCGTGCGGTATCCAGCTCCAGGCGAGCGCGCTCCAGCGCCTCCTTGATATGTTGCG
>CAVXNM010000014.1:0-37228 GCA_963763115.1 uncultured Gammaproteobacteria bacterium | reverse complement strand
TATTAAGGATTCCGGACAAATAAAGAAACTGCGGCCAAAACGCGACTGCGCCGAGCGTTATCAGGCGGGGAGCCGGATCATTCGGCCAGAGACGGCGGAAAATCAGGCGACCGGTCAGCAGCGTCCCTAGCCCCAACGCGAACTCACCAACCGCATCAGGTGAACGGCCCGCGCCGTTGGGCTGTGATCATAAGGAAATGATTGGCTCGCGTGTGCAGATAGATGTTTTTATTGTCGTTGCCGGGAACATCAATCCATGCCCCGTGATAAGGATTACGTCGCCCCTCGATGGCGGCAAAATCGTTGTCATGCGTGAGAGCAGCTACCGGCACACTGAGCAGATAATACAGCGGCGCTTGATGATATTCACCGTGGGGCTGGCCAGCCGGATCAGGAGGGATCAGTTTGGATCAGGGTGCGCACATACCGATAGTGCTCGATTTCGTCAGGACCTTCAAAAATGGGGCCAAGGCTGAAGACCACCATCAGGCACACGGAGAAAATGATCACTGTACCAGCAGCCAGGGGTTCCCAGCGATTCCAGTTGGATGTCATACGATATTGTTGAAGGACGTTCATCCCGACCCGTTTTCCGGCCAACGCTACCAGCAGCGTTCGATGCTATCCACTCTCACCCGGATCTGCAACCTTCAGCCGCCGGAAGGATCCTATTGGTTGAGTTCAGCCCGACACGCAATTCATTTATTCATACTATAAATCCAGCTCTATCTGCGTTAAACATTGCAACCAACTGAACACCAATCCATTTATCACGCGGATCATAACTTAAGCAGCACTGCGAGCCGCGAATAATATAACAAAACCGTGTACAGCCTTCATGCCATGCACGAAGAATGTAAAATCGGCCCAACGCAAACCAGAACAGCCTATATCAAATCCAAACAATTTATTAACAATTCAGCTAAATAAAAAACCGAGCAAAGCCCGGTTTAGCGTCGACCCGAATGGAACTGACGGGACAGGTTTATCCCTTTTTGATTTCCTTACGGGCATGTTGCAGAGCCTCTTCGAGCGTGGAATACACGATGATATCGATCGTTCCGTACTGCTCTTGCTTGACCGCTTCCGAGCCGATCTTCACCAGTTCCGACGATCCGACCGTGATGTTACGCAGGCCGGATCCGAAATCAGCGCTCCAGCCCGGCGCGTGCCTCCTGAGCGACGCCTGCTGCATCTGTAATGTCAGTTGTACCAGCGAATTGTTGATATGCGCGAAGATATGTAATGAAGAAGGTAGACAATAACAGCGCCCGCCGTATCGCTCAACACTGTCACGGATCATCAACACGGCATCCGAGTAGACGACATTGCCCGTGGCGCCGGCGACGGATTCGAGCGCCTCAACCAGCGGGACGCCCGCGGCGAACATCGTGGACAGCGTGCGCGCATAACGGGCCACAGATGCCTTGTGCATGATAGTGCCCACAATCGGCAGTTTGAGTATGATGCGATCAAGTGTCCGGCTGAATTCTCTGGAGCGTCTCTTGGCCTGCAGGATTCCGACAACGGCGCCGATCGCAATGCCGAAAACCACCCACCACCAGTCCTGCATGAATTCGGAAAGGTTGACAACGAGCCGGGTGAAGGCGGGCAAATCCGCACCGAAGCTTGTGAATAACTGCTCGAACTGGGGTACGACAAAGATCAGCAGAATGGATGTCACGATGATCGCGACAACAATAACGGCGGCCGGGTAGAACATCGCCTTCTTGATCTTGGCCTTGAGGTATTCCGTTTTTTCCTTGTACGTGGCGATCTTGTCGAGCAGTGCCTCGAGTACACCGGCCTGTTCACCTGCGTTTACCAGGTTGACAACCAGTTCATCGAAATAGATGGGGTGTTTGGCCAGGGTTTCCGATAGGCTGGTTCCGGATTCGACCTCGCTTTTGATTTTGAGAATCAGGTTGCGCATGCTGACGTTGTCATGACCGCGTCCGATGATCTCGAAGGCCTGTACCAGCGGGACGCCCGCAGACATCATGGTTGCCAGCTGGCGGAAGAACACGGCGATATCCTTGGCGGTGATCTTCTTTTTCTTTTGCTGCGAAAACAGCGAACTTTGCTTCTTGATCTTGAGCGGTGTGATGCCCTGCTTGCGGAGGTCTGCCTTGATGATGGTGGGATTGGACCCGCGTGTCTGGCCCTTGACCCGTACCCCGCGTTTGTCCGTTCCGGTCCAGATGAAAACTTCCGGCTGCTTGAGTGCTTTTTCCGCCATAGCTTTAGTCCTTGGTGACGCGATCCACTTCTTCCAGGCTGGTAACCCCTGCTGCAACCTTCCTCAGCCCCGCCTCCCGAAGATCGGGAATGCCTTCCCGCTTCGCCTGCTCCTCCAGTTGCATGGAGTTACCTCCCTCCATGATGAGGTGCCCCATTTCCTCGGATACCGGCATGACCTGATAAATACCTGTTCGGCCCTTGTAACCCCCGGTGCAGCTGCCACAACCAGCCGGTGCGAAGATGGTAAGCCCATCGAGTTGATCTTCTCTGAAGCCGGATTTGATCAGCGCCTCGTGAGGGATCTGCATCTCTTTCTTGCACTTGCTGCACAACCGCCTGGCAAGTCGCTGGGCCATGATCAGGTGGACTGCCGAGGCGATATTGTAGGGCGGCACTCCCATATTCGCCAGACGCGTGAGTGTCTGGGGCGCATCGTTGGTGTGCAGTGTAGACAAGACCAGGTGACCCGTCTGGGCGGCCTTGACGGCGATTTCAGCGGTTTCCAGATCACGTATCTCACCCACCATGATAATGTCAGGATCCTGACGCAGAAATGCCCGCAGCGCAACAGCGAAATCCAAACCGGCCTTGGGGTTGACGTTGACCTGGTTGATGCCAACCATGTTGATTTCCACCGGGTCTTCGCAGGTTGAAATGTTGACATCCGGCGTGTTCAGTATATTCAGTCCCGTGTAGAGCGATACTGTTTTACCACTACCGGTTGGCCCGGTGACCAGGATCATGCCATAGGGTTTTTTGAGTGCATCGAGGTAAAGCTTTTTCTGAAAATCCTCGAAGCCGAGGACATCTACACCAAGCTGGCTTGCGCTGCTGTCAAGGATACGCAGTACGACTTTCTCGCCGTACAGGGTCGGCAGGGTATTGACGCGAAAATCGATGGACCGGTTCTTGGACAGATTCATTTTGATGCGTCCGTCCTGCGGGACCCGTCGTTCGGCGATATTCATGCGGCTCATGACCTTGAGTCGCGCGATGATCCGCATGGCCAGGGAGCGGGGCGGTGTGGCGAACTCGTGGAGCACGCCGTCATGCCGGAAGCGGACCCGGAATTCCTTCTCGTAAGGCTCCAGATGGATATCGGAGGCGCCCTTGTTGATGGCGTCGAGGAGCACCTTGTTGACGAAACGGACCACCGGGGCATCATCGACATCGGACTCGGTGACATCGGAGCTGGCTGGCTGGTCTTCCCCGCCACTGACGTCCAGATTATCCAGATCCGAATCCATAAGATCGGACATGGTGGTATCCATGACATCGAGTGCGGTTTCAATCGTCCGGCTGAGCTTTTCCTCCTCAACCAGCACAGCCTCAGTGTTGATGCCGGTATGAAACTTGAACTCGTCAATGGCGGCGAGGTTGGTCGGGTCAGAAACCGCGATATAAAGCCGGTTGCCACGTTTGAACAGCGGCAGGGCATGATGCTGGCGGATGAGTTTCTCGCTGACCAGACTGGTCGGCGATGCTTCCATGTCCATGACATCCAGATCAAACAGCGGTACCCCGAATTCCTGGGCTCCGGCCCATGCGATATTGCGGCTTTTCAGGATCTTGTTTTCGACCAGATAGCTGACGAATTGCGTGCGTTTCTTCTGCGCCGCGTCATAGGCTTTGAATGCCTCGGCTTCCTCCAGAAACCCATCCATGACCAGTCTGCGCGCCAGGCCGCTGAGGTGTATTGTGGGTTGGATCGTTGCCATGATCGTTAATGCATATCCTAATCAGGGGTTACCTGCTGTGATGAGCTTCCAGTTCCCACTTTTTCGGCGAGCATGTCAAAATATATACATAATAAATCTAATCGACAATAATATCCATTATTGTCAATATCTTGTAACATACTTTTTGAGCCGGGACAGAGAGCACGTGTCCATGACAATAACTGTTTTTTCCTACCTGATTCCTAAAGCATTTCGTCCATTGCTTGTCAAACTTTAATCTGTCGCGAGCCATGGAGTTACACACTTGCACGATGATTTTCCTGATTGGCATGAATGTTCAGTCACACTCTCGGGGTAGTCATAGGCAAAGGATGCTATCGCCAGGTTCTCGAACAAAAGGATGATCATGTTTTCCATGAGCATTCGGTGCTGCTGATAAGATCCAGGTATTTATTAGCCACTAGCGGCCACGCGTAGTTTTTAATGACGTAATCTCTTGATTGCTCGCCAAAAGCGATCTTTCCCGCAGGATCTCCTAGAACTGATTCAATTTTTCGCTTGTATGCTGAGGCATCGCCGGCTGCTACCAGAAACCCGTTCTGACCGTCCTGTATCGCATCCTTTAATCCTTCAATTCTGGAAGCGATTACAACCAGTCCGTACATGGCGGCCTCCAGAACGACCAGTCCAAATCCTTCAATATCGCCGTCTGTTTCGATATTGGGTTGGATAAAAATGTCTGCGCTGGAGTAGAGCAGTTCTTTTTCCCTGTCCGATACACGGCCGATAAAGAAAACCCGGTTCTCGAGGCGGTTACGTCGTATAGCTGCCTGAATAGCGGATGCTTCTCTGCCTTCCCCTGCCACGATGTAGGTTACGTCTGTACTGAGTCGTCGGACTACGTTCTCAATAAACCAGGCGACCCCTTTTCTTTTTACAAGCCTGCCGAGTGTGATAAGAACATTCCCCTGAATGTCCCGGCCAAGGTAGTTTTCCAGGTCATTCCGAGAATATTGCTGAACCGTTGGTATTACTGCTACCCCGTTTGGAATAAAAATGAATTTCGACTCTGGTATTCCGCGTAATTTGCCTTGTCTAATGGTTTCGTTACCGACCGCGATCAGTCTGTCCATCCTGGGGAGAAAAAACTTTACCCACATCTTTTGATAGAGCGTATTCCGGTAGGTAATATCAAGACCGTGAATTATGCAGATGACAGGCTTTCTGCATAACAGCTTCAGAATGAATCCTGCAATACCGAGAACCCCGTCACCCAGGAGCACCATATCGTGTTTACGTATGACCGCCAGTGACCTGAGTACTGCGTAAGGCAGGAAGAATGGCAAAAACCGTTTGCCTTGACGGTTTGCAATGACGTCGATATTGCAGATTTTCGCCAGCGCCTGCGCAATTTCATAATTCTGCTTTTCAATCCCGCCCGTAATCGGTGGGTATGCCCTTGATATAAAAAGGATATTCATCTGTTACTGCATCGTGAGCGCTGTAGTTGAAAATTTTATCCAATCGGAAGGCAAAATTTTTCCAGTCCCTGAAAATTGACTACTGGTTCCTTCGGCATGAGTGAGCTGTTTGTTAATTCTTGCGGTTATTTTTCCAGCACCCAGATGTAGCCAGGACATGCCCAGTAAGCATGCTTCAGGATTGCGGCTGCAATTTTCGCTTTCAGGCTCCCGGGAGGGATCATGTAACTAGTGTGATATTTTTCCGACTCGGTTACCAGCTTGGCCGTGTAGTCCGTGCAGGAGAAGTCCTTGGCCAGCGTTCTTAGTCCCCAGTAGCTGAGGTGCTTCTCGTGATAATGACTCCCCTTGCCAGCAAGGCGGATATAAATATGCGCCAAGGGTCTTGGCAGGATGGATAGAAGCGGCAGGTTGTAATGCGGTTCATTCCACATCAGGCGATTGCCGGCAGAAAAGTAGCAAATCCCGCCTTGTTTGAGTGCACGATAGATCTCACGGAACATTTTGTCTGCATCAGGGACGTGTTCGTAAACATGTGAACAGACCACGATGTCAAAACTGCCGTCTTCGAAAGGCAGGTTCATAGCATCGGCTAACTGGAAACTGAGGTTATGGCGATTGTAGTTTTCCTGTGCATGCTTTACCGCCGGTTCGTCGATGTCGATACTGACGACCCGGTGGAAATGATCAGCCAGGTAATTGTCTATTATACCGGCAGAACCTCCAACATTCAGCAGGTCATAGTGGGTCAGGGGTTCTGGCAGGTAGTCTGCCAATACTGCCGCCATGGTATGGGCTTTGCGCTCCCGGTTTTCGACGTCGTAGACATAGGGGCTGTTAATCGAGAAATCATATTGATAACCTCTGCTCACGATTTCAATCTCTGGAAAAAACTTACGCATCCCGGAATATACAGGGCATCCTGTTGAAGGCTGCGAATAAATAATGTATTCACTGGTTCATCTATGTTTTCCTGATCCTGCCCATCAACAACGGAAACGCTGATAAGCGGCCTGTTGTGCCTAAAACGCTTCGGGGCTGAGGTAGCCGTTGGCGCTGTGTAGGCGAGTTCGATTGTAGTCCACTTCGATGTGCTCGAATACCGTTTGTCGCATGAGTGCACGAGTCGGGAAACGTTCGCCATGAATGAGCGCCACCTTCAAGGTATGAAAGAAACTCTCGGCAACCGCATTATCATAGCAATTACCCTTGACGCTCATGTAGCACAGCAGCTTGTATCGCAGGATCAGTGACTGATAGTCCTTCGAGCAATACTGGCTGCCGCGGTCGGTATACTCGATGACGCCTTTCGGCATCCGCCGTTGCCACAAGGCCATGGTCAGTGCCGCACACACCAAGTCATCCATCATACGCTCGGCCATGGCCCAGCCCACCATCCGGCGGGAATACAAGTCGATGACCACGGCCAGATACAGCCAGCCTTCATCCGTACACAGGTAGGTGATCCTAATCGGATGGTTCATCAAACTCCTCTGTCCAATAAACAAAGTGGTGTGTATTGTTCATGGTCTGGATGTGATATTCCCAACCATATTTATCAACGTATGTAGATAGCTCGTTTCATGTCAAGTATTGACTTGCTTGTAACTATAAGTGAAGAAACACGAAGGGAATATATCAGACGTGAGTTATCTGCAGGGAAGGTTGAGGTTGTCCCAAAGGGTATTAATCTCCGGAACTATTACTGTGATACTGACAAGGTTCATCTGTGCTCAGACTAATTCAAGTAATTGAAAATAAATGGATTCTATTATAGATAGTTCGACTGGTCAAGCGTAAGAGAATGGCATGGTTTATCGCATCGGTAATACCAAAATTGCCTGAAGAGGTGATTTACCTTGTTGATGGTGAAGGTGCAGACCCTTCGGCTATCGAGCATGTCATCGTGGAAGATCAACTGACCGTGTATTTTTACTAGGTTATGCCGATGAAGAACAGAAGAAGAAGCTATACGTAATCGCTGACCTGTATATTCAACCGAATATTCAGGTGGCAGGGGATATGGAAGGTTTTGGCCTAGTAGTCCTGGAGCCCGGATCGAGTTGTACCTGGGTCATCGCCGCCAGGTTGGAAGGCCTGCAAGATGCAGTAATAGACGGTAAGAACGGTGTTCTCGTCGAGGCAGAAAACTAGGATGAGTTCGTTTGGCAGATCATCATATACCTGATGAATGACACACTGCGAAACAATCTTGGGAAGTATGCCAGAATCTTTGTTGGCAAGCGATTCGAGTGGCACCGGATCGCGCAACGTTATCTAGATATCATGACCCGCAGTACCGATTAGGCATTTTTGTGTGTTTACACCCTTACCGTTAAAAACGGTCCCTAACTACCCCTGGGGCTCAGCAAGTGTAGCCAATGGATCTGGAATACTGGAACTGACGGAAGATACAGAGGGAGCCAATATGGCAAGGAATCCTGTTCAGTTCCAGATAGGTATCGGTTTGGAAGAATTTCTCGAAGACTATCGTAGCGAGGAGCAATTCCGCGAGGCGCTGCACCGACTGCACTGATACAGAGTCTATGTATGTCAATACTACGTAAACACTACCGGTTGTGGGATAAAATAGTGCAACGTATTCGAATGCCACAAATGCTACCATCAGACCTCGCTCACCACGGGAACGATTCTCTACAGCACCAAGCTGCCGCTGAGAAACTTTTTTCTGACCATCTATTTGCTCGCCCAGCGCAAGAAGTGCACCTCGGCGCCGCAATTGTCGCGCGAAATCGACGTCAATCAAGACACCGCCCGGAGATTCAAGCACAAGGTGATGCGAATGAAGCTGGGGCGCCAGCACCGTCAACCTCTGGTGGAGGGTGTGTCGAGATGGGTGGTGTCTGCCCGGGCGGAGACCAGGTGGGCGAGCGTGGCCAGGGATCCGAGAACAAGATACCTTTCATCGTCGCTATTGAGACGATGCAGGACGGCTGGCCGATAAAGGTGCGTCTGCGTCGTGTAAGTTTTTTCCGGAGAACCGAGATAGTCCGTTATGCCCAGTCCAGACTCCTGCCAGGTAGCGAGGTGCTTTCCGAGCGGCTGTACTGCTTTGCTGGCGCAAGTGCCTTCCATTACAGGTATCTGCCGCGCTACCAGGTCAAGTTTGAGTATCGGTTTAACCGCCGCTATGATCTGCAGGCAATGACCGAACGGTTGACTTCTGTTGCTATACGAGCACGACCCATGCCTTACCGTCCCATCAAGAAGGCCTAGGTCTATCGGGAATCATGGTAGTACATCGAGACACTTTATGGACAGGAACAGCTGATGTTTGATGATGCAAGTATTCTGATAACCGGTGGCACAGGATCATTCGGAAAGAAATATACCGAGACGCTGTTGCAGCGATACAAGCCTAAAAGATTGGTCATATTTTCCCGTGATGAACTTAAGCAGTACGAAATGGCGCAGAAGTTCAACAGTCCGGTGATGCGTTATTTTATCGGGGATGTCCGTGACCGCACGCGTCTGGTCCAGGCCATGCAGGGCGTAGATATGGTTATTCATGCGGCAGCCCTCAAGCAGGTGCCTGCGGCGGAGTACAACCCCATGGAATGCATAAAGACGAATATCCACGGGGCGGAGAATGTTATTAGCGCCGCGCTGGAAAACGAGGTTGACAGGGTGATCGCCCTCTCAACAGACAAGGCAGCCAATCCCATCAATCTCTATGGTGCAACCAAACTCGCATCGGACAAGCTTTTCGTGGCAGCCAACAACGTAACCGGCGGGAAACTCACCCGCTTCGCAGTGGTACGGTACGGTAATGTAGTGGGTTCCCGTGGGTCGGTCGTACCTTTCTTTCAAAGGCTGATTTCCGAGGGTGTGACCGAGCTTCCGGTTACCGACCCCCGCATGACGCGCTTCTGGATTACTCTGCAGGATGGCGTCGATTTCGTACTCAAGAATTTTGCCCGGATGCTGGGGGGCGAGATCTTCGTCCCGAAGATACCATCAGTACGGATCATGGATCTGGCCGAAGCAATGTCTCCCGGCATAAACACGCGGGAAGTCGGCATACGCCCCGGCGAGAAACTCCACGAGGTCATGTGCCCATGTGATGATTCCCACCTTACATTGGAGTTTGATGATCACTATGTCATCAAGCCTTCCATTAAATTTTTTGGAAAAGATCTGGATTATGCGACCAACAGGATCTATGAAATGGGTGTGCCGGTAGTACAGGGGTTTGAGTACAATTCCGGTACAAATTCCCGATTTCTGTCAGTCGACGAGATTGTTGCCATGAATAAAAAGGTGTCATTCGAGTGATTCCATACGGTCGTCAGAATATCGATCAGAATGATATAGAGGCGGTTGCAGTCGCCCTGAAATCGGACTGGATTACTCAGGGGCCGGTCATTGAGCAGTTTGAAAAAGCTGTGGCGGGTTACAGCGGCGCTGCTCACGGCGTTGCCGTCAACAGTGCCACCTCCGCTTTGCATGTCGCGTGTCTGGCCCTTGGACTAGGACCGGCAGACCGCCTCTGGACATCGCCCAATACTTTCGTGGCATCGGCAAATTGTGCGCTTTTCTGCGGCGCGCAAGTTGACTTCGTCGATATTGATCCGCTGACCTGCAATATGAGTGTCGGCGCCCTGGAGTCGAAGCTGCAGAAGGCAGAGAAAGCGGGAAAACTGCCAAAAATTGTCGTACCTGTGCATTTCTCGGGGCAGTCCTGTGACATGCGCGCAATCGGCACTCTGTCGCAACGCTACGGTTTCCGTGTAATTGAGGACGCATCCCATGCAATCGGGGGAAAGTATCTCGGTGATCCTATCGGCAATTGCCGCTACTCCAGCATCACGGTATTCAGTTTCCACCCCGTGAAGATCATTACGACCGGAGAAGGGGGCATGGCGCTTACAAATGATCCGGAGTTGGCGGAGCATATGTGCCGATTGCGCAGCCATGGGATTACACGCGAACCGACAATGATGCCACAGGAACCCGACGGGCCATGGCACTACCAGCAGATCGACCTGGGTTACAATTTTCGTATGATGGATATCCAGGCGGCACTTGGCCTGAGCCAGCTTTCCCGGCTGGATGAGTTCGTGCAGAACCGCCACAAGATTGCAGCGAACTATGACAAGTTGTTGTCCGGACTGCCGGTAAGTCTTCTCCGGCGGGAACCGGATTGCTATTCCGCATTTCACCTTTATGTGATCAGGCTGGAGTCGGGCGCGGACGGCGGGTTGCGGCGGAAGGTATACGAGCACATGCGAACCGCCGGGATCGGCGTTAACGTCCATTATATCCCGGTACATATTCAGCCATATTACCAGGCCCTCGGCTTCGTGCATGGGGACTTTCCCGAAGCAGAAAAATATTATGCGGGAGCGCTCACGCTGCCCCTGTTTCCGGGACTGGATGAAGCAGACCAGGAACGAGTTGTGGAGGCGCTGCAGGCGGCCCTTGTATGAATGTGGCGATCATCCCCGCCCGCAGTGGCAGCGAAAGAATTCCACACAAAAACATCAAGCCCTTTCTTGGCAAACCGATCATCGCTTATTCAATCGAGGCTGCGTTGGACTCGAATCTGTTCGATCGGGTGATCGTTTCGACCGATGCCCCGGGGATTGCGGAAGTGGCGTGCTGTTTCGGGGCGGAGAGCCCGTTCCTACGTCCCGACTTCCTTGCGGATAGCTTTACTGGCACAAACGCCGTAATAAAACATGCAATCGAGTGGTTGAACAGCCAGGGGGATGCGGTGGAGTACGCTTGCTGTATTTATGCAACAGCACCGTTCCTGCAGATCGGATATCTTGAAGAGGGCCTCGCGCGGTTGCTGCAATCCGGGAGGCTGTATGCCTTTTCGGTAACGACGTTTCCATTCCCGATTCAGCGCGCGATACGGATTGCACCTAATGGCGATATTGAGCCTATGTTCCCGGCGAACGTCACGAAGCGATCGCAAGACCTCGAGGAGGCCTATCATGACGCCGGGCAATTCTACTGGGGCAGGGCTGAAGCATTCCTGGATGAAGTCCCAACCTTTTCTTCCGCTTCCATACCCGTTATTCTGCCACGTTATCTGGTTCAGGATATCGACACACCGGAAGACTGGGAAAGGGCGGAACTCATGTACCGGATTATGCACGCGGCGCCGCCCGGCGGTCTATGAAGACCGTGTTTCGGGCTGATGCCTCGACTGAAATCGGGACGGGCCACGTGATGCGCTGTCTTACTCTGGCCGAGCGGCTGCGCACAGCCGGGCATGTCAGCTATTTCATCTCTCGCGACCGGACAGGTAACATTGCGGGCGTTATCGAGAAGTGCAACTTCCATGTGCATATGCTGCCTGCACCTGCGACGGGGGTGGCAGGCAGCATCGGTGAGGGTGAGTCTCCCCATGCCACCTGGCTGGGCGTGCCCCGGGAGGTGGATGCCCGGGATACCGCAGGTATATTGCAGCAGCTGGGACCGGATATTGACTGGCTCGTGGTAGACCACTATGCGATCGATGCCCTCTGGGAAACCAGTTTGCGTCCGTTCGCTAGCGGGATCATGGTGATCGATGATCTGGCCGACCGCAGGCATGATTGTGATCTGCTACTGGACCAGAATCTGAGCCGGAATCCGCAGCAGCGTTACCAGGGAAAAGTCGCGGAGGACTGCCGGCTACTGCTCGGCCCGCGCTACGCCCTACTCCGGGAAGAGTTCAACAAGGCGCGCGCGCACCAAGCTAAGCGTGATGGTTCCGTGGGTCGCATACTGGTGTTTTTCGGTGGTGCTGATCCTGAAAACATTACCAGCAAGGCGCTGCAGGCCGTTCAGACCCTGCGCAGGTCGGATATCCTCGTCGATGTCATCATTGGGACCAGTAATCCTCACCGGGAAGTCCTGGAGCAACAGTGCAACCGCTTGGAAAACGTGACATGTCATTTCCAGGTTAATAACATGGCGGAATTCATGGGTAAGGCCGATTTGGCGCTGGGAGGCGGTGGGACCACCACGTGGGAGCGTTGCGCCATGTCGCTGCCCGCCTTGGTGGTTTCCCTGGCATGGAACCAGCAAGCGATTGCGGAGACCGTGGCAGCCACCGGCGCGATCACCTACCTGGGGACGGCTGAAGAGGTCACCGCGGAGCGTATCAGCGACGCACTTGCCGGGGCGTGCAGCAACCCTATGAAGTTGCTAGAGCAGGGCAAGATTTCGGAACGCCTGGTCGATGGTCTGGGCGCGGATAGGGTAATAGATGAAATGGTGAACCACGTATGAAGCTGTCGGTGTTATGCAGTTGCAGGGACCATCCGATATATACACGTCTGCAGGACTGGTGCAGGCAAACCGCAGTCAGGCATGCAGTTGAACTGGTTAACTCCAGCCGGGAACTGTCCGGGGGGGATATCCTGTTCCTGATTGCCTGCCACGAGATTGTCAGAAGAGATATACGTGAACAATACTTGGCAAGTCTTGTTGTGCACGAAAGTGATGTGCCCGAGGGACGAGGGTGGTCGCCGCATATCTGGCAAATACTGGAAGGCAGGAAGACAATCATTATTACCCTCCTGGAGGCGGAAGACGAGGTGGACAGCGGGGCCGTGTGGAAGCAAGTGGAACTTCTGTTTGTAGGTCATGAACTTTATGACGAAATTAACCATGCCTTGTTCGATGCGGTCATTTGTCTGATGAACTTTGCCATCGGGGCTATCGAGTGCATCAGGCCCGTTCCGCAGCGGGACGCGGAGCCGACCTACTACAGGAAACGCACACCGGAAGACAGTCGCATCGACCCTGACAGGAGCATCGCCGAGCAGTTCGATCTGCTACGTGTCGCGGACCCTAACCGATATCCTGCGTTTTTCGATTTAAGGGGCCACCGTTATGAAATCCGCCTGCTTAAATCCGGAACCGCAGACACGTGAGCAAAGCAGAACATGGTGTTATGAACTATGTCGTCGTCTCGGATAGGACCTGGGTGACCAGCGCCTTTGTCCGCTGGGAGAAGGAATTCCCCGGCAAGTGGCATCTGATTACGGATCCGCAGGAGTTCACTCCCGGTCGCGTAAAGCGCCTGCAGCCGCGTTATCTATTTTTCCCGCATTGGTCTCATATACTGGACAGGGAAATCTATGAGAATTTCGAGTGTGTCATGTTTCACATGACGGACCTGCCATTTGGACGGGGTGGCAGCCCGCTGCAGAACCTCTTGTCCAGGGGTATTTCTGAGACGAAGATGTCAGCATTTCGCTGCAGCGGGGTTGTGGATGGCGGGCCGATATACCTGAAAAGACCTTTCACCCTCGAGGGGTCAGCGGGGGAAATCTACGTGCGTGGTACCGAGATCATCGGCGGGATGATCAGGCACATCGTCGATAATATGCCCGAACCCTCCGAACAGCAGGGACTGCCGGTCGTCTTCACAAGAAGAAAACCAGATGATGGTGATATTTCGAACCTTGCAACGCTAGATATAATATATGATTTTATTCGTATGCTCGACGCTGAAGGGTATCCGCCAGCATTTATGGAAAATGACAGAATCAGGTTGGAATTCAGCAATGCTTCTCTCAAAAACGGTGCAGTGCATGCCGATGTCACGATCACAATGAAGAAATGACCACGAACAGGAAAATCATGGCTGTCGCGGCCCATCCGGATGATGAGGTGCTGGGTTGTGGGGGCACGCTACGCCGGCATGTTGACCAAGGGGATGAGGTCTGCATATATATACTGGCCGATGGCGATACCAGCCGCCATATACTGGGGACGGAAAATCCAGCCGCGGTGCTGCAGGCGAGGGGTGAAGCAGCACGGGCTGCCGGCGATATTCTGGGAGCCAGCCGAGTCATACTGGATGCGTTTCCTGATAATCGCATGGATTCTCGGGACCTCTTGGAAATCATCAGAAAGGTTGAGCAACAAATCAGGCATTTCCAACCCGATGTGGTCTATACACATCACTCTGGGGATCTGAACATAGACCACCGGAGTGTGCATGAGGCTGTCGTGACCGCCTGCCGGCCGCAGCTGGGCAACACCGTGAAGACGTTGCTGTTCTTCGAGATCCCGTCTAGCACCGAATGGCAGGTGCCTTCTGCCGGCAAGGTGTTCGCCCCGGACTGGTTCGTAGATATCACTGCGACCCTGGATGCGAAGATGCAGGCACTAGCAAAGTATCATGTTGAACTGCGGCCATGGCCGCATCCGCGTTCCATGGAAGCCATTGAGCACCTGTCCCGTTGGCGTGGGGCAACCGTTGGGGTGCAGGTGGCGGAGGCATTCATGCTGGGAAGACATTTGATCTGACTGGTGAATTACAACTTGTCGCAGATTACCTGCTAACGAGCTGTAAAGAGTCGATATGCAAACCATCAAAATAGACAATGTCAGCATAGGCACCGGTGACCGGCCTTTTATCATTGCCGAAATGTCCGGTAATCACAATCAATCCCTGGAAAGAGCGCTTGCAATCGTCGATGCAGCCGCCAGAGCGGGCGCTCACGCAGTGAAGATACAGACCTATACTGCGGACACGATGACGCTGAACCTGGACGAAGGCGACTTCCGTATTACCGACGAACAGAGCCTATGGCAGGAGAGAACCCTGTACCAGTTGTACCAGGAGGCACACACTCCCTGGGAGTGGCATGAGACGATCTTCGGGCGTTGCCGGGAGCTGGGGTTGGTTGCCTTCAGCACGCCTTTTGATGAAACCGCGGTGGACTTTCTCGAGGGATTGGATGTCCCATGCTATAAAATTGCCTCGTTCGAGAATACCGACCTGCCGCTTATACGGAAGGTCGCCGCCACCGGCAAGCCGATGATTATCTCTACCGGCATGGCGACTCTGGCTGAACTAGATACAACCGTTCGAACGGCACGCGAGTCCGGGTGTTCGGATATCGTGTTGCTGAAATGCACAAGCACCTATCCTGCCACACCGGAAAACACCAACATTATGACCATACCGCACATGCGAGAACTGTTCGATTGCGAAGTCGGACTTTCCGATCACACGCCCGGTATAGGGGTTGCAGTCGCCAGCGTGGTACTGGGTGCAACAGTGATCGAGAAGCACTTCACACTGGCGCGAGAGGACGGTGGAGTGGATTCGACATTCTCGATCGAGCCCGCTGAACTGGCCGCCCTCATCTGCGAAACGGAACGCGCTTGGCTGGCGCTTGGCAAGGTGGCGTACGGGCCAACTGCGGCGGAAAAGGGGTCGATGGTGTTCAGGCGCTCGCTGTATGTGTCCGCGGACATGGAGAAAGGCGACACACTGACCCGAGATAATCTCAGGGTAATCAGGCCCGGTTATGGACTGCCCGCCAGACATTACGAAGAGTTGCTGGGTATGACCGTTACGCGCGATGTAAAGAAGGGAACCCCGATGTCTTGGGATCTGGTCAGGCAGCGCTCAGGTAACGACAATCGTTAGATGCAAGTAAGACCCTGGTGTTACTTCAATGCTAGCCAGTGATGACGGATGCGATGCCTCACCAGCAGGGTGCCTGTGCGGGGGGGGGCTGCCAGACAATGGGGAACTGCAGGTTATTGCCGATGTTCGGGGATTTGTGGGGATGTATTACAACTCGAAGCATCTCTGCGACGCTGGGTTACAAGAAACGGATGGATCACGAAATGGACCTTAAGTAAAGAGTCGGAAATGGTTGACCACTACACGCACAAATGGCTAGAATTTCGGTCGAAAGGAGCTTATATTCCTACTTCTCTTCACGGTAACCACTGAATATTTTCACTCAGAACAACACAACTTGGTTGATAGTCAGTTAAGGCTACCCGGCTAAATGGCATCCTTCGCATCTCCAAGCCAAGCATGAACGTATTGATCGTCGACACGTGGTTGTTGACACCGCACCTTGAAACCGGGCTTGAGATAGCCTTGAAGCACAAAGCCCTAGGGGACTCTGTCACCTACGCTAACCTTTGGCCTGTGCTTGAGTATTCGGATGAAGGAGGCTGGATTAGCTCTGCATATTTTGTCGCTACGCGAAAGCTGGAACGCGCCCTAGGCGTTCTGGAAGCCTCGAAGATCGCTATCCTTTACCCACGCCTTGAACCCGACGAAAAGAAAGAAATAAAAGAATTCGTCATGTCCGCCAGGTTTCACACGAAGGAAGAACTGTTCAGTATTCAGGCAGGCCAATATCATGACATCGGCTATGGCACGTGGAGTTCCCTGCTGAGCGTTACCAGAAACCCCTATCCGGACCTTCCGAAACTAAAAAACCTTGTTCGGCGAATTATACGTACCGGTCTGACGGCATATCGAATAACAGACCATATTCTTTCACTGAAGAAATGGGACGTCCTATATACGTTCAATGGACGCTTTGTCGCCTCCCGCGGGATACTAAGAGCGGCTGAGTTGCATAACGTGGCGTGGCGAACCCACGAACGTGGTTGTGATATGCATCATTACCGTATCGATGATGAGTCGATTCATGATTTTCACTATGTACAGAAATTAATCAAAGAATTCTGGACGAAGAGACCAGTCGATATCGAAACCGCTCATAAATTCTTTTCTGGCAGACGTGAGCGTGAAGAGCACGGCTGGTACTCCTTCACAAAAGGGCAGCAGAAGGACCGGATTCCTGCCCATTTGCGATCCAATCCCTACGTTGCCTTCTTTACTACATCGGAAGACGAATTTGCAGCTGTCCTTGAGCGAATACGTTCCCGTCCATTTTCAGGCCAACACGATGCCGTTCGCACGGCCGCCAAAGCATGCCGGCAAGTCGGACTGCGTCTAGTCGTGCGAGTTCACCCGCATGTAAAGAAGAAAGACATCACCGAATACCGAAACTGGAAGGCACTTTCTGTTCCAAATACTGAGATTATCCTTCCCGAAAGTCCCATCGATACTTATGCACTAATCGATTCTGCTCAAGCAGTAATTACATTCGGCTCTACAGTCGGCATTGAGGCGACATACTGGCGACGCCCGTCGATCTTGATGGCTCCTTCGCTGTATAACGAACTTAATGTCGCAGCTTTTGTCCGCGATGAAGACGAACTAATCTCTGCCATTGCGTCAAGACATGTCTTTCCCATAGAAGGGGCCATGATGTATGGATATTACTTTCGTAACTTCGGCATTCCATTCCAGCATTTTACTCCCACTGCGTTTTACACGGGTTCCTTCGAAGGCAGGGATCTATCTGTGAGCTTTCTACGAACTCCGATTAAAGCGACTCTAGATCAGTTCAGGGTTGCGTGGCGTTGGGGCCGACGCCAAATCTGATCAGCTGAACCGACTTCACATTCCAGCCCATTATTTCAACCGGATAAATAAAATGCATCGTACTTTGGTCATCGGTGGAGCCGGCTTTCTTGGCTCATACCACTGCGAGAGACTATTAGACACAGACACCGATGACCTATGTGTTGATAATTATTTTACGGGTCAAAAAAAAGCGTTCTGCATCTTCGAACTAGTAATCAGTGAGCTTGGGTGGAGACCAAAAGTATCCTTGACTGACGTCCTGGAGGAAACAGTTTCTAACTCCAAGAAGTTGCTTGCATCATAATCACGATTGGCTGCGGATTATCCGATCCACGTTGAACGGACAGTTCAGTGTATTAGCGCGACTTTTCAGATATGCCAGTACCTCACACAGCAGCTATTATCGATCTTTTGCTCACAGGCCGTCTCTTTGCACAGAGCTAGCGATGCGGATTCTGTTTCTGAGTAAGCGTCGTTACATGTCGAAGGACGTCGTGTTCGACCGATACGGTCGCTTTTATTGCATTCCACAATCGATGGCTGCACAAGGCCATCAGGTTCATCTGCATACCCTGACATACAGGCACATTGCAGGAGCCGGAATCCGGCATTTATCGCATGCAATAGAATCAAATCTCAACGTTCGAGACCACGGTCTTTTTGCACTTTTTTCACAAACCTATTTCTTTCGCCTCGTTGCTGATTGCCTGCGATTTAGACCCGACATTGTGGTTGGGGCATCCGATGTCCCGCATTTGGTTATCGCGTATTTCCTTTCCCGAGCCATGTCTATCCCCTACTTGGCCGACCTTTATGATCAATTTCTGGCATATGGGCTGACCCGGATTCCTCTTATGGCTCGTCTGTACAAGACTACACTGAAAGAGGCTGATACCGTTGCGTGTATCAGCAGGACGCTGGCGAATTGGGTATGCGAACTGGGAGTGCCTGCTGAACGTGTGGGCGTTATTGGCAACGCGGTTGACGAGCATTTTGTTAACTCCACTGACATTCCGTCTCGGGAATTGGCTCGAAAGGAATGCGGGCTTCCGGCAGAGGGACTTCTGATCGGCACCGCAGGTGCACTAACTGAGGATAGGGATATCAGTACGCTCTATCGTGCGCACGAACTACTCCGTGCGCGTGGAGAACCGATCTATCTTGCAGTAGCGGGCCCGCGCAATGCTACATTGCCCGTGCCGAAATCACTGAGTGTTATCGATCTTGGTGAATTGCCGCACGACAAGATCCCTGGTTTTTTTTCCGCTCTTGACGTCGGTGTTGTTTGTAACTCCAACTCATTGTTCGCTCGGAACTGTTTTCCACAGAAGTACTTTGAGATGCGTGCGATGAATTTACCGGTAGTCGCAGCGGAAGTCGGAGATATACGTGATTATGGTACCAGCGATAACACCTGGCACTATGTACCGGGAGATCCTTCTTCTTTAGCGTCAGCGATTGGGCGCGCGTTAGGTAATTTCGACTCGACGCGAACAGCGTCAATTCCGACATGGAGAGATCAAGCGTGCCGAATGATCGACCTCGCTGAGAAGGCAATCGACCTAAGGAAGCATTGACGTATCCTATGCCGCGCAGCAAAACGAGTTTTAATCGTAGACATAATTTCACTGGCCCATCAAGTGAGCGTGTGGAGTGTCATGCATAACATTGCTGACCAGAACGCATGTTGACACCCAAGGAAACGACTCCGCGGAAACGCCGGGATCACCTGACGGCATCGCGGAAGGCTTTCCTAAGCTACTCCTTCGGCGGAATCTTGCTCAAGGTAGCAGCCATGGGGATAGGCTTCCTTGCGAGCCTGATCTACGCGCGGGCGCTCGGGCCCGTCGAATACGGCTATTACGCCTACATCGTCGCGTGGATGACCATGCTTCATCTGGTTACAAGCCTTGGCCTCGGTGAGTATCTGGTACGTGAGGTGGCCAAGGCCCGCACTCCTGGGCACGCTCGATGGCTTCTTCGTTGGGCCCAACGTTGGGTCTTGTCATCCTATACCCTGGTACTTGCTTCTGCATTGATTGTGCTAACGCTGCTCCCGTTACCTGCGCCCTATCCCGAACTGATAGCGATCGGCATGGGCATTCCCGTGATCAATGCCCTTGCAGGACTGCGACAAGGTGTGTTGCGTGGTCAGGGGAAAGTGGTGTCCGCACAGACTCCTCCCTTTTTGATTGGCCCTGCGGTCATGCTTGTTCTACTAGCCAGTGCATGGTGGTGGCTCGATAGTATCACGTCTACTTTGACCCTCGGCGCCATGGTGGTCTCGTCATTTGTTGTTTTGATCATCAGCCAGATACAGTATTCGTGCTCGACTCATAGCTCCGCATATGAAACCTGGCCCGTATCTCTTTCCGCTGCATTCCCTTTTTTACTGCTCGGCGGACTGAATTTCCTATATGCCCGTCTCGATCAACTTGCAATAGGAATCTTGATTGGCCCAGAAGCCGTCGGGGTATACGCGATCAGTGCCCGGGTTTCCGAGGTCATCACCTTCTTGTCACTCGGATTTGATCTCGCTCTTGGACCTCGCATTGCCAGATTGTTTGCAGACCGACAATATCCGGTAGCTGAGGCACTTGTGCGTACCTCGGCGCGTTGGGTTTTTTCCTTGAGTCTGTTCGTTGGGTTTCCGATTGCATTATTGTCAGGCATCCTGTTGGAATACGTTTTCGGCAGCGGATTCGTGGCTGGAAGGCATGCGCTTTCCATATTACTGGTTGGTCATATCACCAGGTTCGCATTTGGACCATGCGCTCTGATTCTGAACATGGCAGACCATGCAGGAATCACCACTCGAGTATTGTCTTTGGGTGCCGCGACTAATTTGGCGCTCGACATAATACTTATCCCCGGCTTTGGTATAAATGGCGCAGCCCTAGCGACTGGAATCACCTACGTCCTGTCAGCAGCAATTCTCCATTACCTTGTCCGTCGCCGGATAGGCATTCGTCCAAGTGTATTCTAAACCATCAATTATGGTTGTTGCGTTTTGTTTCATCGATGTCCCTGTAATGCAGGGCCGAGATTTGCTCGGACACTATTCCCATAAGAAATGTAAACAGAGAGGACAGAAAGAGGACTGCGGTCATATTTGTTAAGCGGCCCCAGCTGAAGTAGGTGTATCCATAATAACAGGCACCGGCAAGGAACAGTATGAAACTGACGGGCAGGAAGAAGCGCATCGGCGAGAACAGTGTGCCGATCTTGAGTATTATTATCAGAAAGCGCAGGCCGTCGTGAAACAGCCTGATATGGCTCTTGGTGTTTCCGGTTCTGTTTGTCGCCGCGATCGGGATGTAGCCAACCGGCAGACCAGAGCGGAAAAACGCCATGGTGCTGGTGGTCGGATAGGAAAACTTGTTGGGCAGAAGATAAAGGAATTTCTTGAACTGGCAGGCGCGCGCAGCGCGGTACCCGGAGGTGAGGTCCTCAATCGGGTAGCCGGTCATCCATGATGCCATTCCGTTGTAGAATGAATTGCCTATGCGTCTGGTGAATGATGCGTGTGTATCGAGCTTTCGAGCACCCACCACCATGTCGTAGCCTTCTTCTAGTTTTTCCAGCAACCGTGCGATATCCACAGGGTCGTGCTGACCGTCGGAATCCATGAATACCAGTATTTCGCCACTGGCATTGCGCGCGCCGGTCTTGATAGCGGCACCATTACCCATGGAGTAGGTGTGAGATATAACCTTTACCTGATTTGATTCCGCAACGCGGGTCGTGTCGTCGGAAGAGCCGTCATCAATCACTATGATCTCCGCTTCCGGGTATGACTTGCGTAGCACGGGCAGCAGTGTCTGGAGGCTATCGGCCTCATTCTTTGCCGGCAGAATGATGCTGATGTCACTCGCCATAAATTAACCGTCTCCTGAAGTACTGGCCTGTGTGGAAGATGATTGCGTCTTGCGCAGTTCATTGATGGATTTCTGTAATCTGCGGTAATCCGATGCGTTCCCTCCATGAGTGTCGGCGGCTATGAACCGCGTCAGTGTTTCCTCCGCTTCATCGGGTCTTTGCATGACTATCAGCAGTTTGATGAGATTGATCCAGAGCTGGGGTTCACGCGGATTCAGTTCAACTGCATGGTTGAACAGTGCCAGTCCCTTGGGAAAATTTCCGCGTTTATTGATGGTGTAATAACCGTATATTGAGAGCAGTATCCCATTTTCGTGCTTGAGCGCCAGGGCGAATATCGATTCCATCGTTTCCGAGGGGACATCGCACGTGTCCCCTATACAGTTTGCCAGTTCCTTCAGGCTTGATATGTCGGAAGCCGTTAACGGGTTATGGGCAAGCTTGTGAAGTATAGTCTCAAACCAGGCGTCTTTTACAGGATTCCCCAGGAGGTAGCTGAGTTTGATCATGGTGACTTCGGACATGATGCTGACCTTATCCAGCTCGCCGGCGCGTTCAAGGTAGACATAGGCTTTATCCTCGCTGCCGGGCTGGCCCTGAATCGCCAGGCGACCATGAATCCGGCCGGCCGCGAAGACGGCGCGAACGGAGTTCGGGTGGTGTCTCGCCTCGTAGATGGCCTGATTGATATTGTTCGACCATTGATTCGCCCGCAACCACGTCGTGGAGGAAAACAGAATCAGAAAAAGAAGCGGTACGGTGGTTCGGATTACCGGAGCCATCCGCTGCAAGCGTGCCTGTGCAAGCCCCACGCTTGCGGCCAGAAGAATACCGTAATCGGCCAGGTAATTACGGTGTTCATGGGCGATTTCCAGAGGGTATACAGTGGATTCAAGCACATGCCCGGCGAAAAACCAGAGAATGCCGAGACTGATCAGCGGGCGTTTCTTCAACAACAGCAAGGCTCCGAACAGCAGTCCCGAGAGCGTGATCAATGAGTAAAGAGTAGTGGGTGGATCCAGCAGGCCACGCGAGATGGTAATGTCATCATGATACAGCCCAAGTTCGGTAATCGAGGGCATGATGATCATTTTCAGGTAAAACACCAGCACCCGCGATTCGGTGAGCAGCCGTTCTGTCAAGGTAAAATTACGCCCGCTGTAACCACCGAGAATCGCCCCAGGGTGCATGGCCAGATACAGCAGAAGCAGGGCGGCCGGAATTGCAACGGTTGTGAGAAAGAAAATAATCACCGTTTTGTCGGCTTGTCCTTTGCTGCCCCTGAAGCGGAACAGCGTGATTTCCGCGACGAGCATATACAGCGGCAGCAGGGCCCCGTTTTCCTTGCTGAAAACCGCAAGGCCCCCGAAGACCAGCAAACCTGTCAGGATCAATGGCAGGCCGCGCTGTTTGTCAAGCATTCGAAGTCGGCCGGCAACATACAGGCATAGACCGCACACTGTGAACAGCGCTGCCAGACTGGTCATGCGCTGGACGATGTAAAGTACCGAGGTCAGGTTCAGGGGGTGCACCAGCCATAGCCCGCTGACCACGACCGGCAGCCAGGCCGCGGCTGCGTCGGACAAGTCCGACTTGTGAGATGTCCTGTAAGCCTTTACCAGTAACCTGCTCAACAGGTACAGACTGAGTCCGGTCAGCAGGTGGATAATCAGGTTCACCGTCTTGTAGGAATACGGCGAAACTCCGAAGAAATAGCGATTCAACGCAAAGCTCGCCATGCTGATGGGCCGGCGGAGTGTGCCGGCGCCTGATGAAAGCACGGCACCTTGCAGCGATTCCATGTCGAGGGTATCCAGTTGCAGACGTTTGTTGTTCAGCAGGTTCGGGAGATCATCAAATATATAGTCACCCGAGAGACCCGGAAGGTAGATGACGGCTGTCAGGGCACAGACCAGCGCGAAAAACAAGGTGGTAGTGGAACTTGGGGGTGATTTGACCATATGCTGACTATATCCCCATCCCGCTGGAAGTTTGAACTGGATATCTCCGCTTGATGGGTACGAGGAGATCTTGTTACTTCAAGTGTGCCGATCAGGTAGTCGTCGAAGGCGACAGGATGCCATTAAAAAACGCCCCGTTGCCGGGGCGTTTTTGCACTGCTCAGACTGGTCGTGTTAACGGCATTCCGACGGGCGGTATTTCGCTTGCATAGTACCTGCAGTGGCGGCGACATTGTCGGCGCAGTCCCAATCCATCGCACCCTCGTTGGCAGTGATCGGCGCCAGCACCAGCGTTTTGCCATTGGCGGACGGATTGCCGCCCAGTGCGTTCGAGTACGTGATCGTGATTATACCGGTGTTAGCCACGGAAATGGAGGAGACATACTGGGATGAGATGCTATCGGGACTCGGCAAGCCGAAGCTCGTGTTGGTTCCTGTTGGCATACCCCCCTTACTGTCATAAGTCTCGGCGACGGCCAGCTTGGCGGCGCCGGCGACGTTCAGACCTTCGGAGACTTTCGCTCGGACGGTGTAATCCTGATAGGCCGGGATCGCAATGGCGGCCAGAATGCCGATAATTGCGACCACGATCATCAGTTCGATCAGTGTAAAGCCGTGTTGCTGTTTCATGGTGATGCCCTCTATGTAGTGGAACGAGATTCACATCCTGTCTGGTAGCCCGACAACGAGCCTCCCTTTCAGCCTTGCTATCGGGCGGATGCCCGGATTCTTTGGCTGTCAAGATCGATACAGAATTCGTGCCAGTTTTTCGACTCTGCTTGCGCGCGTGTCGGTGAATGCGTGATAAGTTATAAAATATTTATTTATTACAGTATGTTGCTGAGTAATTAATGTACGGTATCGGGTCGCGCAAGTGGCCGGCGTCATAACGTGATGCATTCTTCGGTGGAGCACCACAAAGGTCAAAACTGCTGGTTACGTCATAATGTGACGTTTTACGTCACCTGAGATTTCCATCGTGGGGACATTTTCCGTGGTGGATGTGCGACTCCTTACTCCAGGCCGAGTTTCTTCAAACGGTAGCGCAATGCCCGAAAGCTGAGGCCAAGCAACTTGGCGGCGGCTGTCTTGTTGTAGCGTGTTTGCTCCAGCGCCTTGATCAGGGCCTCTTTCTCGACGGTGTCCATGTACGTGTCGAGTGTCAGCATCCCGGGCTCCAGTTCCGTCATGGCTTCCTCCCTCGAGTCGTTATCGACCATTTGGGTATGCGGTAATTGCAGATCACTGGAGGAGATCAGTGTGCCCTCGCACAGGGTGGTGGCGCGTTCGAGGATATTCTCCAGTTCCCGGACGTTACCCGGAAACGGGTAATGTGACAGCGCCTTCAGGGCATCATCGGCAATCCTGTACTGTATATGATCGTCACGCCGGGCCAGCAGTTTGAGGAAATGTTCAGCCAGCATCGGGATATCCTCGCGGCGCTCCCGCAGTGCCGGTACCTGCAGCTGGATGACGTTCAGACGGTAATAGAGATCCTGCCGGAACTGGCCACTCTCGACCAGCTGTTCCAGTTTTTTGTGGGTTGCGGACAGGATGCGGACATCCGTCGGGATTTCCTGCTGCGCACCGACCGGCCGTACCGCTTTCTCCTGGATGGCGCGCAGCAGCTTGACCTGCATATGCAGCGGGAGTTCTGCGATTTCATCCAGAAACAGGGTGCCGCCTGCGGCTATCTGGAACAAGCCATCCTTGTCGCTGAACGCTCCGGTGAAGCTGCCTTTCTTGTGGCCGAAGAATTCGCTTTCCATGAGTTCGGTGGGAATGGCGCCGCAGTTGACGGGCACGAACGGGCAGTCATTGCGCGGTCCCTTGGTGTGAATCAGCCTTGCTACCAGCTCCTTACCGGTGCCGGATTCGCCACTGATATAAACAGGCGCCTGGCTGCGGGAAAGCTTTTCGACGGTGGAGCGGATATTGCACATGATCTGCGATTCACCCAGCAGGGTGTCACGACTGCGCCGGTCACGCTCGGGGTAATTGCCCGTCAGTTTCAGCACGCTCCCGATCAGGTTGCGCAGCACCTGCAGATCAACCGGTTTGGAAACAAAATCAAAGGCACCGGCTTTGAGTGCCTCAACGGCCGATTCCATGTTGCCATAGGCGGTGATGACCGCGATGGGGACGTTAAGGTCCTGCTGCTGGATATGACGCACGAGGTCGATGCCGTTGCCGTCGGGGAGTCGCATATCGGTGAGGCAGACATCGAAGTGTTCTTTTGCGAGCAAGGCATGTGCGTGCTTCAGGTCTCCGGCGCTGCGGGTCTCGATATTCATCCGCCCGAGCGTCAGTTCGAGCAGTTCGCGGATATCGGGTTCATCATCCACAACCAGTGCGAGATGGGTACTCATGGGCATTGCGGTCGCTTCATGTGAAGGTTGAAACAGCGGAGTCCTGTTTATAGGGAAAGCTGATGCGGAAGCGGCTGCCACCCCCGGGTTCCGGCTGATAACTCAGGCGAGCCTGGTTGCTTTCACAGATTCCCCTGGAGATATACAGGCCAAGGCCGGTGCCTCCGCTCATGGTCGTATAAAAAGGTTCGAATATCTGGTCCGCCATATCAGGTTTGATTGCGGTGCCGTTGTCGATGATATCAAGAGTCGGCGCATGGTGGATGTCCGTCCGGGTACACACAAGCTGCAATGTAACCGGCATTCTCTCCGGTTTTGCGTGGTGTAAGGCATTCAGGCATAAATTCCATACCACCTGGTGCAGCTGACTCGGGTCCATAAATACCTCGATATCCTTCGGCTTCACAAGGACGGATATCTGCCCGGGGTTGCAGAGACCACTGTGGATAAATTCATCCATGAATTTATCCAGCCACTGGTGCACTGCAATCCGCTGTGGGATGGTAGTGACTGGCCTTGACAGCTGGAGTACGTTCTCTACTACGGTGTTAACGCGCCGGGTATGCTCGCGGATGATCGCCATGAGCCGGAGGTCCTCCTTGTCGAGGGCATTCGATTCGTTCAACAGCTGGGCGGCGTGACTGATGGCGCCAAGCGGGTTCCTGATTTCATGGGCGATACTGGCGGTGAGGCGTCCCAGCGATGCCAGTTTCAATTGCTGCGTCTGACGCGCCATGGCGGCGGTGTCTTCCAGGAAGACCAGGGCGCCCATGCCATCCGCCGTGCCCAGCAAGGTGAACTGTGGGAGAATGGCGGTGCCGTTCGTAGCGGATTTCAGTATGCCGGCTTCCTTGTCGGGGGAGTTTCGCCACTGCATGAGTTTTTCATACAACGCGGGTGATACTTCCGCCAATGCCCGACCCTCGCTGCCTTTCTGGATGTCCAGCAGTTTGCAGGCCGTGTCATTAATCAGTCGTATGTTGTGCCGGTGATCGGTGACGAGGATGCCCGCCTGCAAACGCTGCACGATGTGGGTGTTGAGCTTGGCCAAATTGGCGATATCCACACCACGTCGACGCGCCAGCGCCTCGCTTGCATGGATCCGGCGCGTCATAAGATAGACCAGGCCAGCGGTAAGAAATAGGGCGGCCCCCAGCAGTCCTGCCTGGGTATAGCCGCCGTCCCGCGGCAGTCCGGCGAACAGGGTGCTGTAGAGTTGTTCGCCGAGCACCGCCATGGCGGCGATGGCCGCAAACAGGAAGGCCATTCGTCCCGGCATCAGCAGGCTGCCGGTCGCCACGGTAATAATCAGCAGGATGCCCAGGCCGCTGGCCGGTCCGCCGCTGGCGTTTATCATCAGGGTGATCGCGCCGATATCAACCAGTATCTGCAGAATGGTCTGGAGTTCATAACCAGGCCGGCGCAGCCGCGCCGTGAATCCTGCAATCAGACTGAATCCGATATAGAAAACGCAGGTGAGTGTATACAGTGCGGGATTTGTGCCGCCGAGTGTCGAATCGCCTTTGAGCCCGAAATACAGCGCCAGCAACATGCTGGCGAGGATCAACCGGTAGAAGGTCAGGAGCCGCAGCGGTTTCCAGGTCAGGGCATCGCGCCCTTTCTGTGCCTCACTGCTGTCTTCGAGTAACGCATCCATGGCGTGAGTTTACTGTAAACGGGGGCCCGACCGTGATGTTCGCAACCCAGGCTCGTGCGAATCAGGAAGCGTGTCCGTCGCGATGGGACTGCGAACAGTAGTATTTCCCCTGATGGCTGATGGCTTCCTGTTCCGGCAGGTAGAGGCCGCACGTTGCGCATTGCACCATCCTGCCGGTGGTGGTCTTCGTTTTTGTCTGTGGCCGGGAGGACGCCCTCTTCAGGCGCCTGAATGCGAGAATGGCAATGGCGATCAGTATAAGGATAAGGAGTATTCGGCCAGGCATCCGGGTTTAAGTCTCTCCGTGTGTATTCAACGCCGGCGGGTGGCCGCAACCATGGCGGGGATTCCTTTACAACACCACCCATTATTTGAAACACTGCACAGTATGCACCTGCACGAATACCAGTCAAAACGGTTGTTTGCAAGCTATGGCATTCCGGTTCCGGCCGGTGTCATGCTGGATTCATCGGCCGATGCAGGCGCGGTTGCCGCCACCCTGAAGGGCGATGCCTGGGTCGTCAAGGCGCAGGTGCATGCAGGCGGACGCGGCAAGGCCGGCGGCGTGAAGCGGGTGACCGGCAGGGATGAACTTGAAACGACGGTCGATGCCATGCTGGGTTCGCGCCTGGTAACCCGACAAACCGGGTCGTCCGGACTGCCGGTCAATTCCGTTCTGGTCGAGGAAACCGTTGCCCTGGAACGGGAGTTCTACCTCGGCATGCTGGTCGATCGCGGCCGGGAACGCCTCGTGGTCATGGCCTCGGCGTCCGGTGGCATGGATATCGAGGAGGTGGCGGTTCGGGATCCGGACGCCATCCTGACCGAAGTAGTCAGTCCGGCGGCAGGGCTGCAGCCGTACCAGTGCCGCAACCTCGCGTTCGGACTGGGCCTGAAAGGCAAACAGGTCGGCGCTTTTACCGCCCTGCTGTCCGCCGCCTTCCGGCTGGTGCAAGAATGCGACGCCAGTCTGCTCGAAATCAATCCACTGGTCGTCACCGCGTCCGGCGAACTGCTGGCGCTGGATGCGAAGCTGGACCTGGATGACAACGCCCTGTTCCGGCACAAGGATCTGGCCGATCTGCAGGATGCCGCCCAGGAGGATGCGCGCGAGCATGTCGCCAGGATCGCACGGTCTGAATTTCATCGTACTGGATGGCAACATCGCCTGCATGGTCAACGGCGCCGGGCTGGCCATGGCCACCATGGACCTGATCAAGCTCCACGGGGGCGAGCCGGCCAACTTTCTCGATGTGGGCGGCGGCGCGACGGCCGAACGGGTGGCGGAGGCGTTCAAGCTGATCCTGGCCGACAGCGGTGTGCGTGCGATCCTGGTCAATATTTTCGGCGGAATCGTGCGTTGCGACCTGATCGCCGAAGGCATCCTGCAGGCGATCAATGAAGTTGCGGTGACCGTTCCCGTCGTGGTGCGACTGGAAGGCACCAACGCCGCCGAAGGGCTTGCGCTGATTTCGCATTCCGGTCTTGCCGTTCAGACCGCCGGGGACCTGACCGAGGCGGCCCTGAAAGCGGTGGCCGCGGCTCAACCGGCGTGACGGAATGGGCTGACCGATGAGCATCCTGATCGACGAAAACACCCGGGTGATCTGCCAGGGTTTTACCGGGGCGCAGGGTACCTTCCACTCCACGCAGGCGCTCGCCTACGGTACCCGCCTGGTCGGCGGCGTGACGCCCGGCAAGGGTGGCCAGATGCACCTGGGACTCCCGATTTTCGATACCGTGCGCGATGCCGTGGCCGAGACCGGGGCCGACGCCAGCATGATCTACGTACCGGCGGCCTTCGCGGCGGATGCGATCCTGGAAGCCGCGGCGGCCGGCATCGGGATCATCGTCTGTATCACCGAAGGCATTCCGGTGCTCGACATGCTGCGTGTCAAGGCCGTGTTGTCCGGCACGGCATCCCGGTTGATCGGTCCGAATTGTCCGGGAATCATCACGCCGGGCGCCTGCAAGATCGGCATCATGCCCGGTAACATCCACCAGCCGGGCACTATCGGCATTATTTCACGCTCCGGAACGCTGACTTACGAGGCCGTGTTCCAGACCACCCGCAACGGCCTCGGGCAAAGCACCTGCATCGGCATTGGAGGCGATCCGATTCACGGGCTGGGTTTTGTGGAGTGCCTCGAACTGTTCGAGGCCGATCCCGGGACTCGCGGCATCGTGCTGATCGGCGAGATCGGCGGTGCTGACGAGGAACGCGCCGCCGACTATATCGAGGCGCATGTCAGCAAGCCGGTGGCCGCCTATATCGCCGGCGTGACCGCCCCTGCCGGGAAGCGCATGGGACATGCCGGGGCCATCATCAGCGGCGGCAGCGGAACGGCCGAGGCGAAGATCGCCGCCCTGCAGGCCGCGGGCGTCACCGTGGTGCGTTCGCCGGCCGAAATCGGGGCGGGCATGGAGGCCGCCCTGAAGCGCTGATATGACGTTCACAGCCACCTGAAATTACTGAAATTTGGGCTTTCCCTCGGATGAGCAACTCCCTGGCGAGTTCGAGACGAGCCTGATCAATTCACCAGAACCTTATGCCCAGTCTATCAACCGCCTGGCGGCGGTCAGCGCGGCTCCCACCACCTGGTCCATATTGTAGTAGCGGTACTGCGCCAGCCGGCCGACGAAGGTTACGTTCTTCTCCTTTTCGGCCAGTGCTTCGTACCGCTTGTAGAGTGCCTCATTCCCGGTGCTCGGCACCGGATAGTAGGGTTCGCCAGCGGCCTGCGGGTACTCGCGCACGATGGACGTGCCGGTGTGCTCCTGTCCCGTCAGATGCCTGAATTCGGTGATGCGCGTATAGGCGTAATCGTTCGGATAGTTGAACGTGCCGGTTTCCTGGAAACGATCGACGCCGCCCAGGTGCTCATGCTCGAAGCTGAGTGAACGGTAGGGCAGGCGGCCGTAGCAGCAACCGAAGTAGGTATCGATGGGGCCGGTGTAGACGATGTGCGCGAAGCGCTCCCTGTCGGGTATCTCCGTGAAGTCCACGCCCAGTTCCACGCGGATGTTCGGGTGATCGAGGATGTTCTTCGAACATCCGGGTATAGCCATGTCATGGGCATGGCCTGAAAGGTGTCCGTGAAGTAGCGATCGTCGGAGTTGGTGCGCACGGGAATGCGCGCGGCCACACCGGCCTTGAGCTGCGAGGGCTCAAGCCCCCACTGCTTGCGCGTGTAGTTGAGGAAGAATTTCTCGTACAGATCGCGGCCGACGCTGTTCAGTACCACATCCTCGCTGGTCAGCGCCGGTTCGCGCGGTTCGCGCACGCGCTCGAAAAATGCCGCGGCGCCGGCTTCGTCAAGATCCAGGCCGTACAGGCGGTTGAGTGTGTCGCGGTTGATCGGAAACGGATAGGCAACCCCGTTGACCACGCTGCGCACGCGATGTTCGTAGGGCCGCCACTCGGTGAATCGCGACAGGTACTCGAAGATGCGCTCGCTGTTGGTGTGAAAGATGTGCGGCCCGTAGCGGTGCACCAGCACGCCATGCGAGTCATATTCGTCATAGGCGTTGCCCGCAATGTGCGGCCGTCTGTCGATCAGCAGCACGCGACGGCCGGCATCGGCCAGTTCCCGGGCGATGACGCTGCCGGCGTAGCCGGCGCCGACGACGAGGATGGGTTGGTACATGGCAGGCATGATCTCACGTGCTGATGAAAATTGCCGCCAAGTGTCGAATGCGAATGAAGAAAAGTCCAGATGTGTTATAGCCAACCCCAGCTGCTCGATGTGTGCGGCCGAGCCAGATTTCAGTGTCACGAATGGCGGCATGGCTAATGTCCTCGCCACGGAACCGACCCCCGGCAGAGCAGTACGAATCCCAATGTGCGGTCATTGTGAGGCATCCCGCGTCAAACATTAGCGTCGGTCGACATTCTGATCATTGCAGGAGAGGCCGGCGCCAGGTGTGAAGTATTCCCGGTTCATCCGGAACGGCTGTGCTATTTGATGACTCAAGAAATCTTGCCGCGAAGGTCCGTGAACAACTATGCGTTTTCCGTATTGCAACTGTACCTGTCGTTGACCGGCAGGGATACGTCGTGGACAGCGAGACCGATGCGCCGGGTAGTGCTAGACTGTTCCATCGCTGGTTTCTGAAGAAAACGGCAATGGCGACTTTTCGGTGAATTATTGAATTCACAACCCGGCAATAACCTATCGTTCATTCCGTGCCCCCAGCAACGCAACAGTCATCACACCGTCTGCGCCTCGTCATGGCCCAGCTCGATTTCCTGGTCGGCGATATCCAGGGCAATGCCGACAGGATTCTTGCCGCCTGCCGCCGCGCCCGGGCTGAACTGGCCGCGGATGTCGTGGTATTTCCGGAACTCGCCCTCAGCGGTTATCCGCCGGAAGATCTGCTGTTCCGTGCGCACTTTCTCGATGACGTCGATGAGGCCATGGCGCGCCTGACAGGGGAGATCGCGCAGGTGACAGCCATTGTCGGGCATCCCTTGCGCCATGACGGGCAGCTGTACAACGCCGCCTCTGTCATCCGGGATGGCAGGGTCATCGCCGCTTACCACAAGCAGCGGCTGCCCAATTACAGCGTGTTCGACGAGAAACGCTATTTCACGCCGGGTGACTCCCCCTGCATCGTGAGTCTGGAAGGCATCCCTGCGGGGATTACCATTTGTGAGGATATCTGGTCGGCCGGCCCGGCCATGCAGGCCTCACGGGCCGGCGCGCGCCTGCTCATCAATCTGAACGCATCCCCCTTTCATGCGGGCAAGGGCATCGAGCGCGAGGTGCTGCTGAAGCAGCGTACCCGGGAAACGGGTATCCCCGTGGTCTATGTCAACCTGGTCGGCGGCCAGGATGAACTGGTATTCGACGGCGGTTCGGTGGTGGTGAGTGCGCAGGGCGAGGTCACCCACCGGGCGCCGGCCTGCGAGGAGACCCTGTTACCGGTCGATTTCGAGGCAGGTCCCGACGGTGTGTCGCCGGTACCCGGCGAGCGTGTCCCGCACCGGGAGAGCACCGAGGCCGTCTACAAGGCGCTGCTGCTGGGGGTGCGGGATTACATTCACAAGAACCACTTCGAGGGCGCGGTGATCGGCCTCTCCGGCGGCATCGACTCGGCGCTGACGCTGGCCCTCGCGGTGGACGCCCTGGGCACCGAAAAGGTCGAGGCGGTGATGATGCCCTCGCGCTACACCGCCGGCATCAGTCTGGAGGATGCACGTGCCGAGGCGCAGGCCCTGGGGGTCGCGTATCACGAGATTTCCATAGAACCCGTTTTCAATGCCTTCCTGGATGCCCTGGCGGAGAGCTTCGCGGGACTGCCGGCGGACACCACCGAGGAGAACATCCAGGCACGCTGTCGTGGCGTGATACTGATGGCGCTGTCCAACAAGAAGGGCAGGATCGTGCTCACCACCGGCAACAAGAGCGAGATGTCCGTTGGCTACGCGACCCTGTATGGCGACATGGCCGGCGGATTCGCGCCGATCAAGGACGTGCCGAAACTGCTGGTTTACCGGCTGGCGAACTACCGCAACAGCCTGGGTGACGTCATCCCCCGGCGGGTACTGGAGCGGGCGCCGTCAGCCGAGCTGGCGCCGGATCAGAAGGATCAGGACAGCCTGCCGCCCTATGAGGTGCTCGATCCGATACTGGAACGCTACATCGAGCAGGACCGGAGTATCGAGCAGATCGTCGCCGAGGGATTCGATGCCGGGGTGGTCTCACGGGTGGTGCGCATGGTGGATCGCAATGAATACAAGCGCCGCCAGGCGCCTCCCGGAATCCGCATTTCCCGGCGCGCCTTCGGGCGTGACCGCCGCTACCCGATAACTTCGGGATTTACCAGCTAAAGCCAGCTGAACCAGCGTTTCTTTTTCTTCGGGTCGCGTCCCTGCGACAGGGCGGGAATGTCGGGATTGTCGGGGTAGTTCAGACGCAGCACGCGCAGGGCATCATCCGCGAGTTCATCCATCTCCAGTTTCCGGTAGGCGCGCACCATGACGACCAGGGCGTCGGGTACCGCTGTCGTGCGCTCGTAGTTCTCGATGACGTATTCGGCACGATTGGCGGCCGCGATATAGGCGCCACGACGCATGTAATAGTCCGCTACGTGCATTTCATAGAGCGCCATGTTGTTGCGCAGGTAGATCAGGCGCTGCCTCGAGTCGGGGGCGTACTTGCTGTTCGGATAGAGTTTGACCAGCTGATAGAAGTCATCGTAGGCCTGGTGCATGATGGTGGTGTCGCGTTGCGAGGGGTCCTGTGGCAGGACCTTGTCTATGAGCGTCCTCCCGCGGTTGTAATTGGTCAGCCCCATGATGTACCAGGCATAGTCGATATTCGGGTGACGCGGGTTCATCTTGATGAAGCGCTGGGCCGCGGCTATCGCGGATTCGGGTTCGTCATACTTGTAATAGGCGTAGGCGATCTCCAGTTCGGCCTGCTGGGCATAGGTTCCGAACGGGTAACGGGCCTCGAGTTTCTCGAAATACTCGATGGCCTCTTTATAATCCTTGTCATTCAGCGACTCTTTGGCCGCGGTATAGAGCTGGTTTGCCGACCAGTCCTTGGTCTTGTCAATCTGTTCAGGCAGCAACGAGCAGCCGCCGGCCATGAACACCAGGAGCATCAGGAAATAACTCGACAAACGCATGGGCTTAGGGTATCAGAAATGGTGTTGACAGGAATGACAGGCAGCAGAGTATATCCTATACCCCCTCTTCTCATGACCCGATCCATCCACCTGTCGGTCAGCATCCCGGAGCAACTGGAGGGCCAGCGTCTGGATCAGGCGCTGGCGGAACTGGTGCCGGATTATTCGCGCAGCCGTCTCCAGCAATGGATACGGGACGGGCAGGTGACACTGGATGACCGGGTGCCAAGGGTCAGGGAACGTGTACGCTGCGGCGATACGGTACGCATCGATGCCGAGATCACCGGCGAGAGCGCCTACGCAGCCCAGGCAATAGGGCTGGAGCTGATCCATGAAGACGACCACCTGCTGGTCATCAACAAGCCGCCCGGGCTGGTGGTGCATCCCGCGGCCGGCAACCCGGACGGGACGTTGCTCAATGCCCTGCTGCACCATGATCCCGGGCTGGCGGCGCTGCCGCGCGCGGGGATCGTACACCGCCTCGACAAGGATACCAGCGGCCTGATGGTGGTGGCGCGTACACTCATCGCCCACACCCGGCTGGTCGAGGCCATGCAGGAGCGCCGCATTCGGCGGGAATACCTCGCCGTGGTGAACGGCGTGTTGACCGCCGGCGGCCGGATCGAGGTGCCGATCGGCCGGCATCCGGTGGACCGCAAGCGCATGGCCGTGGTGGGGGGTGGCAGGGTGGCGGTCACCCATTACCGCGTGATCGAGCGTTACCGCGCCCACACGCTGGTGCGGGTGCGCCTGGAAACCGGCCGTACACACCAGATCCGTGTCCACATGGCGCATATCCACAATCCCGTCGCCGGCGACCCGGTCTACGGGGGAAGGCCGCGCCTGCCGCGCGGCGCAGGTGATGCGTTGAAGAACACCTTGCGGGATTTCAGGCGTCAGGCGCTGCATGCGCAACGGCTGGAACTGGTGCACCCGGCAAGCGGAGAACTGTTGGCGTGGGAGGCGCCATTGCCTGCAGATATGAAATTTCTTCTTGAACAACTGAAGGCCGATGCCTGTCCCGAGGGAGGCATCGATGCGTAGTGAATGGATTGTTCCCCGGTGGCCTGCGCCGGAACGCGTTCGCGCTATCTCCACGACGCGTCATGGCGGGGTGAGCCGCCCACCCTATGATACCCTGAACCTGGCCGAACACGTCGGCGATGAGGCCGGGGCGGTGGCGGCGAATCGTGGACGGCTGGAGCAGGCCATGCGGTTGCCGGCCATGCCGGCGTGGTTGCAGCAGGTGCATGGCGTGCAGGTAGTGGATGCCGCCGGGGTTACTGCACCGGTTGCCGCCGATGCCGCCTATGCCCTGGAGCCGGGGGTGATCTGCGCCGTGCTGACCGCCGATTGCCTGCCGGTATTGCTGTGTGATTGTGACGGGCGTGCCGTCGCGGCCGCGCACGCCGGCTGGCGCGGTTTGGCCGCGGGGGTGATCGAACGGACCATCGCGGCCCTGCCGGTGCCGGGTGGCGAGCTGATAGCGTGGCTGGGTCCGGCCATCGGTGCCGAGGCCTACGTGGTGGGCGAGGAAGTCCGCGAGACGTTCGTGACCCACGACCCGGCGGCGGATACGGCCTTCCGGCCGGCCGCGGGCGGGGGCTGGCATGCCGATCTCTACCGGCTCTCCCGACAACGCCTGCGGAGTCATGGTGTTACCGCGGTCCATGGAGGAGAGTTCTGCACCTGGCAGGACCCGGCCCGCTTTTACTCCTACCGGCGCGATGGCGCCACCGGCCGCATGGCGTCGCTTATCTGGCTGCAGGATATATAAGGTACTGTTATGAGGTCCTGTTGTCGTCAGGTATCATCACCGACCACGAGCGAACCCGAGATAACCGCATGCCGCTGATAGTCTGGATCATCTTGTTCTGCCTGGTCGGCGGGGTGCTGAGCGTGCTGGCAGCGGCGATATTTCTCATCCTCAAGGAGCCGCTGCGCAACCGTATGCTGCCACACCTGGTCAGTTTCGCGACCGGTGCCCTGCTGGGGGCGGCCTTCATGGGATTGTTGCCGCATGCGCTCGACGCGTCGGGCATACGCGATACCCATCTCATACCCATGACGGTACTGTTCGGCCTGCTGGGGTTTTTCATGCTGGAGAAAATGGTGATATGGCGGCACTGCCATGCCGATCACTGTGAGATCCATGCCCCCGGGGAAGTCCATGCCCCCGGGATGAACGGCCGTGAGCGCTCCGTCGGCACCTTGATACTGATCGGAGACGGTCTGCATAACTTTCTCGACGGCGTGCTGATCGCCGGCGCGTTTCTCACCGATGTCCATCTGGGCATCGTGACCAGTCTGGCCGTGGCGGCCCACGAGATTCCCCAGGAGGTGGGCGATTTCGCCCTGCTCCTGCACAGCGGTTACCGGCGCGGGAGGGCGTTGTTCTACAACGTCCTGTCGAGTCTGACCACCGTGATCGGGGGCGTGCTGGCCTATTACGCCCTGTCGGATCTCCAGCATGCCTTACCCTATGTGCTGGCCGTCGCTGCGTCGAGTTTTATCTACATCGCGGTGGCGGACCTTATCCCCACGCTGCATCAGCGTATCGAGGTCTCCGAGACCGTACATCAGATCGTATTGATCGCAGCCGGCGTGCTGGTTATCTACGTTACCCATTCGACGCTGCACTGATTGCCTCTGGTCGCGTGTTTGCCCTAGGTTACGGCGGGTGGAACCGCGGCGGGGGTTGAAACCGGAGGATTCACCCCCCATAAACAGGGTAATAACCTGCATCAGCGGAGACAGTTCCCATGCGAATGGACAAAATGACAAGCAAGTTCCAGCTGGCGCTGGCAGATGCCCAGAGCCTCGCCGTCGGACGCGATCACCAGTTTATCGAACCCGCGCACCTGATGATCGCGCTGCTCGACCAGCAGGGCGGCAGCGTGCGCCATCTGCTGGCGCAGGCCGACGTCAACGTCAACCTGTTCCGCTCCCGGCTGGGTGAATTGCTGGACAAGATGCCCCAGGTCCAGGGTACGGCCGGCGAGGTGCATCTTTCCAATGAACTGGGCCGACTCCTGAATGTCACCGACAAACTTGCGCAGCAGCGCAAGGACAGCTACATCTCCAGTGAGCTCTTCATCCTGG
>CAVXNM010000013.1:0-4598 GCA_963763115.1 uncultured Gammaproteobacteria bacterium | reverse complement strand
TTTTCAGCATTGCCAGCAGGCTGGCATTGTTCTGAAAAAAGTCCGGGTTGTCGCGCAGGTAGTCGGCAACCGTCTTTTCTTCAAGTGGCTGCTTCTCGGTCTGTGACTGCTGAAATGTCGTCATATGTCGATGCGCCCCCTGAATACATGTGTCGCAGGTCCGGTCAGGTATACCGGGTAGCCCCTGCCTGCCCAGCTTACCACAAGATCGCCGCCCGTAAGGGCAACTTTGACACGTGCCGCCAGCCGGTCCCACAACCGGCCCGCAACCACGGCGGCACAGGCGCCGCTGCCACATGCCTGCGTTTCACCGGCACCGCGCTCGTAGACGCGCAGGCGGATGCGCTCAAAATCGATGATTTGCATGAATCCCGCATTGACCCCTTGCGGGAAACGCGGGTGGTGTTCGATTGCCGGTCCAAGTCGCGCCACCGGGGCCGTCTCGACATCGCTCACCAGGGTTACTGCGTGCGGATTGCCCATGGACACGGTGGCGATCTCGAGACGTTCACCCTCGACCTCCAGGGTGTAGGTCGATGCACGCGCCGGCGCATCGAACGGGATATCCCTCGGTTCGAGGCGGGGTTCACCCATGTTGACGGTGATCTGGTCGTCGTCTTCCAGAACCAGCAACAGCAGTCCGTTCGCCGTTTCGACACACAGTTCATGCTTGTCCGACAGGCCCATCTCTTGTGCGAAGCGCATGAAGCAGCGTGCCCCGTTGCCGCACTGGGACACCTCGCCGCCATCCGCATTGAAAATGCGATAGCGGAAATCGGCCTGCCCGCCGCGGGGGTGTTCAACCAGCAGCAACTGGTCACAGCCGATGCCGCGATGCCGGTCGGCCAGGCGGCGAACCTGCTCCGGTGACAGGGCGACGTCCTGGTTGACCGCGTCGATGACGACGAAATCGTTGCCCAGGCCGTGCATTTTCGAGAATTCCAGCATCATGGCATATGGGTCTCTACAACACGAGTTCCTATCCGCTTGGCATGCTGTGCAGTTTCAGCAGCTTTTCAGCTTACTTTCATAATAATGTCAACGTAGTGTCTTGCCGGGTAAGTCCTGTAGTGACCGTCGGCCGCATGGATGCGGCCGTCGAGCGTACAGGGACGTATTCACAGCGTGTCACGGAAGGATTTACCCGGCATGAGGCGGTTCCGCTTGTGAGGAATGCTTGGAGTTTAACTTAATATTTTGCCTTCTCTGCGGTGAATTCTTGATGTTCATTCCGGCAGCAGGTGTTCGCCGCGGTACAGGTCTGCCAGGGTTTCCCGCTCGCGGATGGTGTGCTGGCGCTCGCCGTCCACCATTACCTCGGCCGCGCGCGGCCGCGAATTGTAGTTGGAACTCATCGAGAAACCATAGGCGCCGGCGGAACGTACGGCCAGGATATCGCCGGCCGCGATCGCCAGTTGGCGATGCTTGCCGAGAAAATCGCTGGTTTCACAGACTGGCCCGACCACGTCGTAGCACAGCGCCGGCTCGCCCTGCCGCGGCTGCACCGGGATGATGTCATGCCAGGCGTCATAGAGGGCCGGGCGCTGGAGGTCGTTCATGGCGGCGTCCACGATGGCGAAATGCCTGTCGGCCGTATGCTTGAGGTATTCCACCCGCGTCAGCAGGATGCCGGCATTGCCGGCGATGGCGCGCCCCGGCTCCAGCAGGATCTCCAGCGGGCTGTCCCCCAGCTTTTCCAGCAGCGCATGCACATAGTCATTCGGCGATGGGGGCGTGTCCTGCGTCTGGTAGCGGATACCCAGACCGCCGCCCAGGTCGATGTGCTGCAGCCGGATGCCCTCCTCCTGCAACTTGCCAACCAGCTGCAGAACCCGCTCGAGCGCATCGACGAACGGCCGGGTATCGGTCAGTTGTGAACCGATGTGACAGTCGATGCCGGTGACGCGCAGGTGCGGCAGGGCGGCGGCCTGGCGGTAGGTCTCCAGGGCCGTGTCGATGGCGATGCCGAACTTGTTTTCCCGCAGGCCGGTGGATATGTAGGGGTGGGTGCCGGCATCCACGTCCGGATTGACGCGCAGCGACACGGGTGCGGTAACGCCGCACTCGCCGGCCACTGCGTTTAGCCGCCGCAGCTCGGTTTCCGACTCGACGTTGAAACAGCGGATACCGGTCTGCAGCGCCCGTTGCATCTCATCGGCGCGCTTGCCGACTCCGGAAAATACCACCCGCGCCGGGTCGCCGCCTGCCTGCAGGACGCGCTGCAGTTCACCGATCGAAACGATGTCGAATCCGGACCCGAGGCGCGCCAGGACCTGCAGGACGGCCAGGCTGGAATTCGCCTTGACCGCGTAGCAGATGAGGTGGGTACGGGCGCCGAGCGCCGCGTCGAAGCACCGCCAGTGACGTTCCAGGGTGGCGCGTGAATAGACGTAACAGGGTGTTCCCGCACGGTGCACGATGTCCCCGAGGTCAACATCTTCGGCCCGGAGTCGGCCATCCCGGTAGGTGAAATGGTCCATGACGGTGAATGCGCGGTGAGCTGGTTAATCAGTCGTGCTGTTTTTGCGGCTGCTCATCCGGCAGGTAGAGCGGACCCTTCTGGCCGCATCCGGCAAGGCCGATGCCGATGCCGGCGATGGCCAGCACCAGCCACAAGAGTCGGGCAGGCAGGCGGTTTTTCATGGCATGCTCCAGTAACGAGCGGTCAGTATACGGTGTGCCTGCAACAAACCCAATGCCGGCGTGCAGACTGAGGCATACTACACGGCATGACGACGCGAATACTCGATGCCGTGGAGATCAACCCGGCGCAACCACCGCAGGCCTGTCTTATCTGGCTGCACGGTTTGGGTGCCGACGGGCATGATTTCGAACCACTGATCCCGGAACTGCGCCTCGTCAACGAGATCGGCGTGCGCGTCGTCCTGCCGCATGCTCCGCCCCGTCCCGTCACGATCAATGGCGGCATGGTCATGCGGGCCTGGTATGACATGCTCTCGCCCGATTTCGGGTACGCCGAGGACGGTAGCGGTATACGACAATCCGAACAAGCGCTGCTGACCCTGATAGCCAGGGAAGTGGCGAACGGGATACCGGCCGAGCGCATCGTGCTCGCGGGGTTTTCCCAGGGGGGCGCCATGGCGTTGCATACCGGTGTGCGTTACCCCCAGGCGTTTGCCGGCATCCTGGCCTTGTCCTGCTACCTGCCACTGGCTGAATCACTGGTCCGGGAGAGCTGCGAGGCGAGTCGCGCGGTGCCGATCATGATGGCGCACGGGGTATCCGATCCACTGGTCCCGCTGGCGCTGGCGGAGCAGTCGCGTGATCGGCTGCGGCAGCAGGGCTACACGGTCGACTGGTATTCCTACCCCATGCCGCATGCCGTGTATCCACAGGAAATCAGGGACTTGCGCGACTGGCTGGAAAAACGGTTTGTTCCAGCTACAGGCTGATAACGGTTCCGTTCTGCTGCTTGCGGGCCTGGCCGAGAGCGGCCTCGGCTCGCTCCAGCAGTGCTTCCGCATCGTCACCGTGCTGGCAGTGGGTGACGCCGTAGCAGGCGCTTGCCGGTGAGAATGCACTGTCGCTTATTTGCTTGAACTTGGCGGCCAGCTTCTCGACCAGCCGCAGCGCGGATTCCCGAGTGGTTTCCTGCAGGATGATGAGAAAGTCATGGTCGTCGTTGCAGCCAAGCAGGTCTGCCCAACGGGTCTGGTCACGCAACAGATAACTGATCCTCATCAACAGTTTCTGTCGTTCCTCTTGCGCCTCGAGACCCATTGCGATGATGGACAAGGGGCTGTCGTAACGCCGGCTGCGAGCGACCAGGGGTTCCAGTGAATGCAACAGGCCGCGCCGGTTCATCAGGCTGGTCAGGATTTCATCCTTCAGCGAGAGCTGTTTCAATTCCGCGCGCAGGCCATCGCGCTCATTCCGGAGACGCAGTTTTTCAGTGACATCGACGTAAAAGCGAGCCGTACCTTCATCTGTGCCGGTCAGGGGCCGGGATTCCACCGCGAGCCAGCGTTCATCGCCATTCGGGATGATCCAGTTGACCAGTGTTCCGACGCCGAGCAAGGGTTCCAGCAGGCCCGCCTTCCGCAGTTCTTCAGGCTCGGTAGCCGCCTCGCCGGGTACCACACCAGCGAGACTTGCAAAGGCGCGGTTGCAGGCGCGTATGGAACCGGATGCATCGAGCAGCAGGATGGCCAGTGGACAGGCATCCAGCAGGGTCGCGGCTTCTTC
This sequence comes from uncultured Gammaproteobacteria bacterium, assembly GCA_963763115.1. Classification (GTDB taxonomy): domain Bacteria; phylum Pseudomonadota; class Gammaproteobacteria; order UBA9214; family UBA9214; genus CAVQCA01. The sequence continues at coordinate 392 of CAVXNM010000013.1, read as the reverse complement.
AAGTGTGAGTGAATTCAACATGCAAGCTGGATCCGGTTGCTAACGTTTTCCGCGGGGTTCATATCAGCCCTGCCGCGTGGCAAGGCGCCCCTTGACCAGGGCGATGGCGTGGCGCACCTGTTGCGGTGCGGTTCCGCCGGGATGGTTGCGGGCCGCAATCGAGCCTTCGAGGCTGAGAACCTGGAAGATGTCCTCCTCAATCGCCGCTGAAAACGTCCGCAACTCCGACAGCGTCATTTCGGACAGGTCCTTGGCATTGTTAACTCCGTAGAGTACCGCGCGGCCGACGATCTCGTGGGCGTCCCGGAAGGCGATTCCCTTGCGTACCAGATAGTCGGCGAGGTCGGTTGCGGTTGAAAACCCCTGCCGTGCCGCCGCAGTCATGCGTAGCC
>CAVXNM010000012.1:0-92088 GCA_963763115.1 uncultured Gammaproteobacteria bacterium | reverse complement strand
GCATCCCGGATCCGCGAGTCGATCTTCCTGTCACTCCACACGAACATCGGCATCGCATGCCGAGCCACTGTAAGGTAGTAGCTCACCCTGTCCTGGGTGGTTTACACCACGAATATCGCTTGGTAGCGAAGGCTGCATAATTTTTGCGGATCACATGTGCATAACGCTTTGGCTCAGGAGCGAGCAGCGAAGCGGAGCGTCCCCTGAAGGCAATTGTTAGATCAATGACGACTAGAATATTGGTACAAGTTTGTACCCTTGGGTTTGCCAGCCAATCAATGAAATGAAGCCGTCTCCGACCACGTTCATTCCCGGGAGAATGGTTTGGTTGTCAACACCCAATGCTTTGGTAGCGACCGAACACACCTCCATACGAACCCCAAGGGAATGGAGTTCTTTTACTGTTTGAGCAATCGATTTCAATTCTGACTCAAACTCCAGTGCCAATTCGTCATCTGGCTCGGTGCTCAGGTATTTAACTGTTTGTCCGATAAATACCAATATCAGATCCGGTTTGACTCCCTGCTTTACGAAGCCTTGATGTGTTCCTTTAATAACCTTGAGATAAAAGGCCGTTTTCTTTGGGTTGGTGAAATCAATCAGAAAGACCCCCTTCGCCTCTTTGATCCCACTTAATGATGCGGAATCGTCTATGGCAGCTTGGGCCATCGCTGATATCGGGAAACCCATACTTACGGCAACAATAAGCAGCATAGCGAAAAGGATATTTTTTGTTACCATGGCTTCACCTCTCTAGGTTTTGTTGATCTAACATTCGATGTCAGTAGCGCGCGCGAAGCATGTGTCTACTGCAGGGAGTTGTTCTAAGGCAAATGTCGATTCATGACTGCTTGCCTTGGAAGGTCGAGAGGCGACGGTGAAATATATTGGGGAGCGAAGAGCGAAAGCGCTGTCGCTTCCAAGCCAGCTTGAATCGCAGCGCTTTCGCTCTTCGCTTTTTAACCATATCATTTGAACCGCGTATGTCGGCATTCCAAGACAAGCTTTATCAGAAAAATCTGATTTGTCCGTAGAACTACTATTAGGAGGCCTAAAAGTCAGTGTTAATAAGTGACTTTTAGGTCATGTTTAAATTTTCACATCTAGTAGGATCAATAACATATTGTCATATTACATAGCCCAATGGGATTTACAAACCTAGCTGCTGAAACGCCGTATGACCGGAAACAGTACTTTCTGACCTTTAAGCAAAATATCTGTATGTCTGGGTTGGGTCGCTTTTTGCCGACCAGATTCTACAGATAATCGTCCGGTTCTGAGCGGCACCCTGCCGTTCACCAGCAGCTACTTTGACTAACCGTCCCCTCCCACTGAGGTCTGAGTGCTTCGAGCGTAGCGCCCGGCGCGAAGCACCTGCTACCGAACGGCCAGCACCCAGCGGCAAGTGGCAGCACGAAGCACTCTGACCACAACCGCGCGCTGGTCCCACCTCCCAGACACAGCTGCACGTAGACACGCCAGCGATTCCACAAAAGTGGATTTTCAGCTGGAAAAATTCTGTGCAAAAAATTCAGAGAAAAGTTTCGTAGAAAAATTGGGTCGCCTCCGCGTCGTTTGCCCTCTCCGCCAGGAACTGGCGGGGCGGCGCCTCGTCCTCGGTCCGAGTACTGTAAGCGATAAATAAACCGCACCCTGTTCTCTTGATGCCTCCATCGGCATGCTGGTCTCTTGGTGATTTAAGTAGCGGAGCGATGCGGCATGGCAAACAGCGGTTAACGACACGCCAGCGCTACTGGCTTGACCATCTCAAGGCGTGTGAGTCCTCGGGCCAGAAGATGAACATCTATGCGCAAGCCCAGGGTCTGGGAGCCCGTGCGTTATACGATGCCAGGAAGCGACTGGTGAAGCAGGGAGTGTTATCACCTGCAATGCCGGCTCGTCCCGGATTTCAGCGGGTGCAGGTAACCGAGGCAACCGCGGCACCGCTTTGCGTGTGCCGGATACGGTTGCCCAACGGGGTGAGCATCGAGATTTGAGGCCGGACACAAAGGCATTGTGAGACCTACAGCAGGTGCTAAAATGTTGATAATTCTATACGGATGGGTTTTTTGACCACACGGGCAAGATACTGCTCGTCATGGATGGTGTCAAAACGATAATCACACTGCTCGGCGACCTGGCCACATTCCTCTGGCTCTTTCTACGTCCGCAGGGCGCACTCGCGGCAGAAAACCTCTTCCTGCGGAAACAATTGGCTATGTTCCAGAAGCGGAAGGCCAAGCCTCACCGACCAGACACACCGATCCGAATTGTACTCGTGCTGCTTTCCAGGTTATTCAACTGGCGTGATGCCTTGGTTGTTGTCCAGCCCCGGACATTAGTCCGATGGCACCGTCAGGGCTTTCGCCTGTTCTGGCGCTGGAAATCACGACCAGGACGACCACCGATACCCGCCAAACTCAGGCAACTGATCCGCGAAATGGCCATGAGTAATCCGTCCTGGGGCGAGGAGCGCATTGCCAATGAATTGCTGCTCAAGCTGGGTATTCGCGTATCACCGCGTACCATACGAAAATATATGCCTAAATACCCACGGGGACATCCGCGCAAGGATCAACGCTGGTCGACTTTTGTTCGCAATCATGCCTCAGCCATACTGCCCTGTGACTTCTATGTCGTCATGACTGCAACGTTTCGACTGCTCTACGTCTTTATAGTCATCGAACATCAGACCCGGCGGATTGTACATTGCAATGTGACAACTAACCCAACGGCCGTATGGACGCTACAGCAACTACGGGAAGCCATCCCATCAGACCATGGCTACCGTTTTCTCATCCATGATCGCGACGGTATCTTTTCACCTCATCTTGACCAATCGATTTCACACATGGGGCTACGTGTACTGAGGACACCACCACGAAGCCCAAAAGCCAACAGTCTCTGTGAACGAGTGATCGGCACACTCCGCCGAGAATGCCTTGACTACTTTATCCCGTTAACAGAATCCCACCTGCGTTGCATCACTACAAACTGGGTGATGCATTACAACCAAGGTCGGCCCCATTCCAGTATCGGCCCAGGCATACCGGACCCACCATCCGACCTCCCTGCCTCGCCACAATTACATCGACATCGTATCTCGGATCATCTCAAGGTGGTGGTTCACCCTATTCTGAGTGGATTACATCACGAATACGGCCTGCTCCCGAAGGCAGCTTGAATAATTGCGGACCACAGCCATTCCTGCCGGCCGGCATTCAGTCGCCTTTCCAGAACCTTATCAGGCTGCCCGATGCAACCATTCACTTCGGCGTATAGCTGAACTTCTGCCCGCCGATGCTGGCTTCATACATCAACCCGCCCTTGGCGACGGTAAACACAGCCATACCCTTGTGGAATTCGGTGCCCGCTGTGGTCGTGGTCGCATCGTGCTTGCCGCCGCTCGCGCCGGCGGACGTTCCGGTGGTCGTGGCGGCCGCCGAGGCGCCCGCCGTGATCGCGACCGCCGAGGCCTGGGCGCCGAATTCGAAGTTGCCGCTGGTGAATTCTTCGAAGGCGCGCTGGTCCTCGAAGAAGATGATCTGGCTGTAGGCCTGCCCGCCAAGCTGCAACCCTATGCTCACCTGGGTCACCGAGGTGTCGCCGACGTAATTACCCCCGGCATAGACCCGACCTTTGCCGTAGGCACCGCCGATGCCGATGCCTCCCTTGCCGATGGTGGGAAACACGGCGTAGCCGTAACTCTTGGCAAAGAACGTACCGCTCTCGCCGGCATCCTTGAAGACCTTGATCGTGTCACTGTATTCATCCGCCCACGCCGGGGCGAACGAGAACGCCAGCAACAGGAAGACGAGACCGCTGCGTAGGGTATATTTCATGGTGTTTTCTCCTTTGTGGTTATCCCCCTGTGATGCCAGGAGGGTTGTTAAGTCACTTCTATGAGGGACAGCTTCGTACTTCTGAGACGGCTGCCATCCCGAAGCGACCGGCAATGCCGGGCCTCGGGAGTATGGCGACCCTGACTCAGATTTTCGAAACGACGAACAGCTCATCATCACCCGCCAGGTAGGGACGATAGTAGATCGTGCCGAGCTTGTAATACTCGACGTCGTTGACCGTCTCCTCGGTGTAGCCATCGGGCAGGTACGGCACCTGCGTGCCCGTTGGGGGGTCGGCAACAAGGTAGCTGTCGCTCTTCTCGTCGTAAAGGAAGAACGCCCCCTGGAAGAAGCAGTACCCGGGATCCGCAGGGTCCGGCCCGAACACGATGGTGCAGTCCAGCGGCGGCGCTTCGACCGTGGCGCCCACCGGCGCCGGTGCGGTCACGTAGCCCTGCCCGGAAGGGGCCGGCTCGTAGAATGCGCCGCCGTAGTACTGGTAATTGGTACCACCGGCGGGCACGGTCACGGTGCCCTCGGGTGGCGAGTTCACCGCCGCGCCGATCATGTAGCCGGCAACCCCACCGACGAGCGCCCCGCCGATACCCCACAGCCATTCGTCGTCATCATCGTTATTATGATGATGATGATCGTCATAATCACCCCAGTAGTGACGATCGTCATAGATGTCCTCCCACATGTCCTCGCGCTGTTTCATCATGTCTTCCGCGAAATCCTGGCGATCCTCGCGTGCGGCATCCAGATAGTCCTGGCGGTTCTTCTGCAATTCCTCCATCGATTTCTTGCGCTCGTCGCGAATTTCATCGCGGTTGTCGGTATATTCCTTGCGGCGGTCCTCGACGTTCTTCTTGCGTTCCTTGCGGTCCTGTTCGCTGACCCCGCGCCGGTCACCGCGTTTTTCCGTATTGTCCAGACGTGCGACCTGGCGATCCGGTTTCGCGCCCGCTTTCGGTCCCTCGTGCGTCTGCAGTTTCTTGTTCCATTCGCTGCGACTCATGCTGCTGCGGTCGCTCGGCTTCGTTTTAGCCGCGGGCCGTTTGGTCTGCGCCGGCTTCTGCTTCGCAAGGCGCTGCTGGCTGGTCGCCGTCGCCGGGCGTTTTACCGTACCGGAAGCACCGCTTGCCGGGCGTAAGGACTTCTTGGTCTGCTTCGCGCTGGCGCGCTTAATCGAACCCTGTCGCGCACTGGAGGCGCGTGGCTTTCGGTCGACCTTGCTCTGTTTATGGCCGGCACGGACGTTGCCACGACCGGCGCCTCCACCACCACCTCGCAACGCCGCCGCGGCCAGGCCGGCGCCATACGGATAGTCGGACATATTCAGGGTGGGGCCGGCGCCTATCAGGATCACCAGAACAGCCGCGATGAGCCCGCTTGCCATCTGCTGCCTTACTGTACGAGTGCGTGTCATTGCTCACCTCCCTGGGCCGCATCGGCACCCAGAAACCCAACCTTGCGGGCATCCGCGGGTGGCGTGAAAGTAAACGTCGCAGCATCGATAGCGGGGGTGAAGTCCCAGTCGCTGAGCAGTGCCCGATACTGCGGCTCACCTGGCAGGTCCGTGTAGGTGATGACCAGCTTGTGAATCTCGGGGCTCTCGCCCTCGGCCACCCAGAGCTGCACGTCCACAGCATCGGTGGACAGCAGCAGGTGGTGATACCAGTCTCCATCGAGATAATGACGCCCCGCATAGGTCCCGGTGCGCAGGTGATCTCCCAGTGCCTGGCACGGGTGGTTCATCAAAAGGTCGCTCGCCGGCATCGTCACACCACGCGCCTCGGCGGCATCGACCATTGCGTCAATAGTAGACGGTGCCGCGAAGACCGCGTAGATGCCCTCGTCGGGATGATAAACCGTCACCGTTTTGGCGTCATAATAGAACGAACGGGGACCTTTATCGCTCTCGGTGTCGATACGCAGATGGTCGGGGCGTTCCAGCACCACATGGGCCTGCCGGCTGTATTCCACCCGGGTACCCGACGTCAGCACGTCCTCGTAGGTGGCTTCGACATTAACCGAAAACCGTTCGGCAGAGCGCAAATAACCGCAGGCATCGAGCAGGACACGCTCGGTCATGCGGTCGATATCCGGCCCCGGCGTGGTGTCCACTGCCTGTTCATCCCCGTAGGCCAACACCGCGAAGCACAGACAGGCTGCCACCGCCAGCAAACGTACCGCCTTCATAGAGATCCCCCCCTCGCTGATTAAACGATTATTTTTTCAACCTTTCATCATCGTTTTTGGAAAAATCCGTACGGATTCCCTACATATTAGTTGATGTCACGGCAATGTGTTCCGGTAAGGACTCCCTCGAGCCATTGAACTATCGAGACGGTTGACGTTCCTCATCTCACGTCGGAGGCTCAGGTGTCAGAACCGGTAGCGCACCGTGCCACCAAGGAAGAGGATGTAATTGCTGTCATACTTGCCGGCAGCGCGCACGCCCTGGGCCGTCAGGTCGATATTTGCATCACCGATGAAATACATCGTGCCGCCCAGGGAATAATCGAGCTTCTTGGTACCCTTCCAGAAATAGGCAGCGGAGAGCTTGTACGCCTCGTCGACCGGGAGATCGAAGGTCCGGTGTTTGTTGTCGACCGGTGAACTGTCATAGGAGAAGCCGACGCTGTAACCGCTGTCTCCCTGGTCAAGATGTGCAAAGGCGATCCCCGCATGCCAGGTGTCCTCCCATTGCCGGTCGAGGGTGCCGACCGTCCCGCCGGAAAACTCCAGCTGGTTATTACTGAATTCCGACCAGTCCTGCCAGCCGGCATTCAGGAACAGGTGGTTCTTGTCCGACAACCGGTATTTCAGACCCGCCTCCAGCGTCTGGGGATTGTCCCACCCGAGCTTCACATCGTTGACACCGGGTTTCGGTATCGCCAGGTTGCGGAAATTCACATCCCCTTTCAGATTCACATCCATCTTGGCCCGGTAGACCACACCCAGCAGCGCACGGTCGGTAAACTGCCAGGTGAGCCCCAGGTACGGCTGGTATCCCCAGTCGGTGGCATTATCGAATCGCACGGCGCCATCCGGTGTCCCCGGCCCCAGCAGCGCAGCCTGGTTGATGGCGATCTTCTGCTCGAACTTTGTATAGATGAACGATACACCGGCGCCGACGGAAAACCGGTCTGTGAGTTTGTAGCCGATGGCGGGTGAGAGGGCGACGGTGGCCAGTTCCGAGCGGATGGTCTGGTAGCGTCCGACAAAGTCATCGCCGTAGTTCACACCCCCGCCCATGGGAGCGACCAGCGAAATGCCCAGCCGGGTGCGGTCGTTGACCTTGTTGACGTAAAAGAAACTCGGAATAACGGCCGTATTACCGGCATTACCCCCGTCCGACCCCCTGCCGTCGCCGTGGAGGAGTCGAACTCCACCTTGGGAATCACGGCCTGAAAACCGGAAAAGATCTGGTCCCTGTTCAGTCCCGTCATGCCGGCCGGGTTGGTCCAGGCGGCATCAGCGCCAAAGGTATTGGTCGGGTTGGCCACCCCGCCTGTTCCCAGGCTCGCCGGAGAACCGACCTCCGAGAGGTAAAAACCGGCAGCCGTGACAGTCTGCGCGGACAGACAGGCAACAATCGATAACAAGCATCCACAGACCGTCCTGTTATGAATGGCCTTCATATTCATGCCGCCGCTTCACCCCTGACAATATGTATCTCGCGCTGCGGGAACGGGATACCGATGCCTTCGGCGTCGAAACGGTTCTTGATGGTCTCGGTCATGTCGAATTTGACCGCCCAGTAATCCGCCGTTTTGGTCCACACCCGCACCACGAAATTGACACTGCTGTCCGCGAGTTCCGCAACGGCCACCTGTGATGCCGGCTCGGCAAGTATGCGTTCATCTTTACCGATAATGTCATTCAGCACTGTTTTGCCCCGTGCAAGATCCGCGTCGTAGGCAACCCCGACGGTCATATCCACGCGCCGCGTTTCCAGTGCGGAATAATTGGTAATGTTGTCCCCGGACAGCTTGGCATTGGGAACAATAATGATCTTGTTGTCCCCGGTTTTTAGCGTAGTGGTGAAGATCTGGATTTCCTCCACCACCCCGGCCACACCGGCACCTTCGATGAAGTCGCCGACCTTGAATGGCCGGAAGATGATCATCAGAAAGCCGGCGGCAAAGTTTGCCAGCGAGCCCTGCAGTGCCAGGCCGATCGCCAGACCGGCGGCACCCAAAATGGCGATGAACGAGGTTGTCTGGATGCCGAGCTGGCCGAGCGCCGCGATGACCACGAAAGCCAGCAGGGCAATATAGGCAATACTGCTCACAAAACCGGTGATGATCGGCTCGACCTTGGCTCTTTCCATGACACGCCGCACGACACGTCGCACCAGCATCGCGATCCAGCGGCCGATGATGAAAATCGCTATGGCGGCGATGACCTTAAGACCCCAGACGGTAACGATGTCCTGTACCTGCACCCAGATCTGGTTAACCTCATCCACACTGGTAGGAATGACTTTCGTAACATCTACCACTGTATTCTCGTCCATAAATGTTTCCTTAAATTAATCCGTTAATAATTGTTGAAATGGCCTGCTACAAGCCGAACCAACCCTAACGACCCCACAGACCCGTCCAGCGTGCCGGATCATAAATTGCTAAAATAATTCATTTTCAAACAGAAACTGTATGCACTTTTCGCAAAGCGTGCGCATCATTCTTGCTTCTTCAACTGGAAGGGATAAATCACCCGCCAGTCATTTTTCATATCCACCACCGTCCATCCCCGCGCAGCGGCCTCGCCCAGGGCCTTGTCGAGCTTGCCGACGTGGGTGTCGCGGTCGTAGTCCCATTCGCGTCGGGCATCGGTGTGATGGACGATGAGCCCGAAGCACACACCCTCTCCCGCCGTTGTCCACTGCAGCATCTGCAGATCGCCGTCGGAATTGCCGAACGCGGCGATGGGCCGACGGCCGATGAACTTGTGAATGCCGACGGGCTTGCCGGCCTTGTCATCGATAAAATCGATCTCCGGCAGGCGCACCAGCACCGGTTCACCGTCACGCAGCTCAAACTTCACCTTGATGCTGCTGCCGATCACCTGCTCCGGCGGGATGCCGTAGACCGCTTGCGTCCATGGACGCATGAATTCGATGCCGCCGCCGGAAACGATGAAGGTCTTGAAGCCGTTGGCGCGCAGGTAGCTCAACAGCTCCAGCATGGGCTGGTAAACGAGTTCCGTGTAAGGCCGCTTGAATCGCGGATGCCGGGCCGTCATCAACCAATCCCCGACGATCCGCTCGAACTCCGTGGTGGTCATCCCGGCATGGGAGGCCATCACCAGCTGCAACAGGCCTTTTTCACCTGAGTCCGCCAGTGCGTCCATGTCGTTGTCCAGCACGGCCTTGAAAGGCTGTGTGGTTTTCCACTCGGGGTGCTGCGGCGCCAGTTGCTTGATGCGATCGATGGCGAACAGGAGCTGGAAATAGGCTGGCTTCTCCGACCACAGCGTGCCGTCGTTGTCGAAGACGGCAATGCGTTCATCGGGAACGACGAACTCCGCACTGTCCGGCGTGGTCACCTGTCGTACGAAATCAACGATGGCCTGCTTGCTCGCGCCCTCCGTCCAGGAAGGCAGCGGGTCTGTTGCGGCCGTTGCGACCGGCATGAACAGGCACAGACAGACGGCCAGTAACCAACCGCATGGCAACGCAAAGTGGTATTCAGGAAACGATAAACGCATGGTGCGCCCCCTATCCGGCTAGTATTCAGGGTTCTGACAGACAGTGACGCTGACCACCCGGCCTTCCCTGGCAGGGTGGTCAGCATGCATTCAATGACGTTCCATCTTCATCCGGAATAGATGGATCACTGTGCGCCAGCTGGACTTTGCATCTTCTCCAGAACCTGATCGAGACTGAAGCTGGCGGCCTTCATGCGCGGTGGGAATTCCTTGAAGGTTTCCAAAAAGTTGGCCACATACGCCTGCGCCGGCACCAGCAGGAAGGCGCGATCCAGCATCCAGTCGTAGTAGGTGTTGGAGGTGATCTCCGCCCGCTCGTAGGGGTCGCGGCGCAGGTTCTCTATCAACGGCACGCGCAACGGCACGAAAGGTTCCATCCATACGCGGAAGGTACCCGTGGCTTTCTGTTCCATGAAGATCAGTTTCCAGTCGTCATAACGCATCGCCGTGAGATCGCCGTCGTCGGAGAAGTAGAAGATCTCATGGCGCGGATCTTTCTCGACCTGCCCGGTCAGCAGCGGCAACATGTTGTAGCCGTCAAGATGAACCTTGTAATCCCGCCCGTTGGCGTTGACGCCCTTGAGGAGCTGTTCCTTGATATCGGGCTCGCCGGCGGCCGCCAGCAGGGTCGGCAACCAGTCCATGTGGTGCATAATGCCATTCGACCAGGTTCCAGGCTTGATCTTGCCGGGCCAGCGCACCATGGCAGGCACGCGCCAGCCGCCTTCCCAGTTGGTGTTCTTCTCGCCGCGGAACGGGGTGGCGGCGGCGTCCGGCCAGGTGTTGTAGTGGGGACCGTTGTCGGTGGAATAGAACACAATGGTGTTATCGGCGATGCCGAGCTCGTCGAGCAGCTTCAGGAACTTGCCAATGTGCATGTCATGCTCGACCATGCCGTCGGCATACTCGTCCTGGCCGGAAATGCCGCGCACTTCCAGTTTGACGTGGGTGCGGAAGTGCATACGCGTCCCGTTCCACCACACGAACCAGGGCTTGCCCGCTTCTTGTTGTTTGCGTATGAACTCGATAGCGCGATCCGAGGTATCGTCATCGACCGTTTCCATGCGCTTTTTCGTCAAGGGACCGGTATCCTCGATTTTCTGGGTTCCGTCGGGAAGGGCCCAGGAGTGAATGACGCCGCGTGGCCCGAATTTCTTTTTCAACTCGGGATTTTTGAAATAGTCCTCGTTCTCCGGTTCCTCCTCGGCGTTGAGGTGGTAGAGGTTGCCATAGAATTCATCGAAGCCGTGGTTGGTCGGCAGGTGCTCGTCGCGATCGCCCAAGTGGTTCTTGCCGAACTGGCCGGTGGCGTAGCCGCGCGCTTTTAGCAGTGTGGCGATGGTGGGATCCTTCTCGCTGATACCCTCCTTGGCGCCCGGGAGACCGACCTTGGACAGACCGGTACGGAAGACGCTCTGTCCGGTAATGAACGAGGCCCGGCCGGCGGTACAGGACTGTTCGCCATAGTAATCCGTGAAGGTCATGCCCTCGCTGGCGATACGGTCGATGTTGGGCGTCTGGTAGCCGACCAGTCCATGCGTGTAGGTGCTGATGTTGGACTGGCCGACGTCATCCCCCCACACCACCAGGATATTGGGCTTGTCGGACTGTGCCTGAACGGTTGACCATGCCAGTAACCCCGCCAGCAAGATCCCCGCATATTTTGAGACTTCCGTCATTGTTCGCATATTTTTCTCCTCATCATGCATTGAAAACGCCTGTGCATATGGACATGCGGGGAACCGCGCATTAAAACATCTCACGGGATAACGAGTTAAGCTCGCTATTCCACGCGAGATATATATTTTTTCGTACCGCCCCCCCGGCAAATCCCGAAAACCAATCTCAGGATTAAGGCCTATTGATGGTAACGATTGTCATTTAATGTATCTAATGAATTATTACTATGCATTTGATACGCTTCATGCATGATTGAAATCCGCCTGCTGCGTAGTGCCATCGCCCTCGCCGATTACCGGAATTATGCGCGGGCTGCCCAGGCATTGAGCATCAGCCAACCCACCCTGACCCGGAGCATCCAGTTACTGGAAGCACGCCTTGGATGTCGGCTATTCGACCGCAAGACCCGAACCGTGCTACCGACCCCGGTCGGCGAAGAGATGCTGAAGCAAGCCAGGCTGGTAGTCGCCTCCTCCCTCGCGCTCGAGGAAGGGATCCGGCAGTTCCAGGGTTTGGAAGAAGGGTCGATCACCATTGGTATCGGCCCCTATGCCGCCAGTATCCTGGTTGGCCAGTCACTCGGCCGCTTCAACAAGCTGCATCCCGGGATCAGAATCACCGCCATGATCGATGACTGGGTCAACCTGCCACGAAGATTAAAGGCACGGGAATTCGATTTTGTCCTGATGGAAACCAGCCAACTGCAAGCGGATCAGCATCTGGCAATCAGACCACTGCTGCCTCACCAGGGGTTCCTGTTCTGCAGCGGTACTCACCCCGCCCTGAAAAGAAAATCGCTTTCCCTGGATAAACTCGTTCGCTACCCTTTCGTTCTTCCGACCCTGCCACAACGACTGCTGGATATTTTTTGCAGATTGTTGCAAACGCCCGGTAACAAGACTGCCTCGATTGACCATCTCTCGATCATCCAGAGCAATGACGTATCACTGATCCGGAACACCGTCGCAAACAGTCAGGCCATTGGTCTGGCTACCCATGGAATGATAGCGGAAGAACTGAAGATCAATCGATTCGCCGCCCTGCCGTTTAGAATCCCTGAACTAAGGACGGCGTATGGAATTGCAACCATAAAGGGGGTTTCACTTCCCCCGGCAGCATCTGCCCTGATAGAAATCCTGGTTGAAGTCAACGCCACCCAATGCGTTAAGGACGCACAATTTGTCGAGGCGCTGGGGCAGGAGCAGGAGTCTGTCGAGAACCGGCTGGTCTCAGGATAACTTCAGCTTGGCCGACTTCATGCGACGTAACATGACGGCTGCCAGCAGCAACGGCACCTGGATAATAAAGAAGGCCGCAGCAAACACCACGAATTCCGTATGACCCAGCAGGGCGACGCCGACGACAGTGGCAATCGCCAGGTTTCGCGCGGAGTATTCGACCAGGAAGACAAATCGATCATGAGGCTTTAGCCTGAGACCCCACCCGGTTGCCGCTCCGGCGGTCATTGCGAGCAGGGTAAAAAGCACCGTAATCACGAACAGACTTCCGATCTGTGCTTCCAGGTTTCCCGCCTGATCCTGAATCACGAACGCGACCAGCGCAACGAGACAGCCCACACTGATCCGCCTTAACAGGGCGCCCTTGCATTTCACAAACGCCGTCCAGCGTTGTCGAATCCACATTCCTGCGGCTGTTGGCACCAGCAACACGAGAAATAGCTGGGACATCATGTGTCCCACCGGTACGGGTATAGACGCCTGCTGACCAAGCAAGTGATCGAAGCCCAGGGCGGTCAATAGCGGAAGGGTTATAAAAGCGAATACGGTGGAAACCGCTGTCAGTGTGACAGACAGGGCAACGTCGGCGTGCGCCAGGTAGACATAGTAGTTCGAAATGGCTCCACCCGGACAGGCAGCCACAAGTACCATCCCGGCCACGATAAATGGCGGCGGGTCGAACGCCCAGGCGAGGCCGGTGGCTATGACTGGCAGTACGATCAATTGGCCTGCCGTTCCGATAAACACCGGTTTCGGGAAAGCGCGTACCCGCCGGAAATCCTCCAGTGTCAGCTCCATGCCCACGACGACCATCATCATGATGACGACGAGCGGTATCGCGATATCTACCAGCATTTGCATCGGGGGGCTTTATGGTTGACGTTCGCCGGGCTCGTCTAGCGACAAGGCGCAGATAGATTACAACGACATACAGAATCCGGGAACGGCCCGGAAACATACCCTGTTAAGAAATCTGTAAAATATACGATACTGACCGTTCAAGTCCATATCCGAACCTTCAAGCTTCACCATGGCTGGTCCAGATGAATTCAACCGGTCGACTATGGAAAACTCATTCGGTCGCTGGTCATCTTGTTTCGGACTTTCTTTCAACGTCCGTTTTTTATAATCTTTTACCATCAATCCACAATAATAGGTGCCACTCGAATTCAAATAAGCTTGTATTCATAATGGCCTTCATCAGGTGCAGCATACCTGACCAGCGGTATCAAATAATCGCCAGTCATCTACGCCTGAAGCTCATCCTCCACTTCATAAATCCCCTCACGTTCCAGCGCGCGTATCGTATTGATATCACGTTTTATTGACTCGATATCCTCGTCAACCAGCGTCACCAGACCGGACACGCGTTTTACTATGTCTCCCGGTTGCGCACTCACGGAAAACGAATGCAGCGTAGGCAGGCGCCGTATTTCATCAAGGCCTCGAAGTCGGACCAGCCGACCAGGTCGGTTAGGCATGAGAAACAGGTTGACCGCGCGTCTCTGCAAGTGCGGCTGATCATTCAGTGTCGCGAGGAATCGATCCGGGTCAAGCATAGACTCGAGGGTCTCATCAAGCTGGCTAATACCTCCGCATATACCACTAAGGAGACTATTGATTCCGGCCGTCAGGCGGGCCGCGGCCTCAATCAGGACGGGCTCTCCATCCACCCACATCAGCTCACAATGGGCCGGACCGAAACGAATGTCGAGGGCATCGAGCACCTTGAATACATAGGACTGCAGCACTTCCTGACGCTCACCGGTGTACGGCAACAGGGTCATAGCGTCGTAGCAGACAAATTCGTCTGACAGGGCAGTTGCCGGACGGTTGTACTGCCAGAATGCCGTGGTCTTTGGTTTACCCTCATAGCTGACGACATCCACGACATATTCGGTGCCTGCGAGGAATTCCTGGACAAGTACTGAAGAATTGCGGTATCCAAGTACATTGGTACCTGACAATATCTTCTTCGCAGCCTTGCGCATCTCATCGGTAGAATGGCAGCAAAAGACATCGTCAGACGCTACACTCTTGGGAGGTTTTACAATCACCGGCCAGTCCAGTGTATTGCTTGTCCAGTTGATCATGGCGTCAATATTGTTCGAGAGAAACTGCAGCGCAGTTCGCAGCCCCTGGCGACTGACGGCCTCCGCCATGAGATACTTGTTCCGCCTTGCCTCAGTCAGTGCTGCACCATTGGCAGGCAATCCCAGTTCATTGCCAAGTCGCTCAGCGAGTTCGACTCCGGATTCGAAACCCGCCACGATATACGTCGGCTGGTGACGTCTGACAGCATGCAGGGTCTGCTCGTAACCGACATCGTACTGAATGATTTCCTGGAACATCCCCGGATTGAATCGGGATCGCATCGACGTTGGCATATCCAGCGAACTTTCGACCGCAATGCATTTCGCCCCGCGCGCACGTAATGCCTCGGCAAGCATGGCACCTGACGAATACGGATCAACAATAACTACACAAATATCTGACAAAGCAAGCTCCGGGCAGAAGCTGCCCGGTTTTTCCGGACAGCAAGTTGGTACAACAAATGTAATGCCCTGCAGACCTGATCCGATAGCCCGCCGGGTTGCAATGACAGTCCCCAGGGGCAAGACAATTACCCTGTAATCACAAAATATTCACGAACCCAGCCCCACTCTGACTGACCAGCAGGCCGGATCAGCACCCTGGATCAGTCAGGATAAATCATTTCTTATATGCAATATCCGGTGATGGAAATGGTCACATATCACGACTTCATTTCGATTTAACAGCTTGACCCACCGAGGTTGACTCAGGCGAGACAGTGGTGAATCGGGCACCCTGGAGAATTCCCAGATCAAACGGCCGGTAATGGTTGCGGCCAGAATCCGGTTGTTGCCTGTGTCGGCAATCACCATCGTGCCATCGGGAATGAGTTCCACATACCGGGGCCTGTTCAGTCTCAGACGGGACAAATCGTCGTAAACTGCGCTGATCTCACTGACAAGCGTACCATGCGAGTCCACCACCACGATCCGGTGATTGCCGGTATCGGCAATGGCAATGCTACCGTCGTCGAGTTGCTGCGCGCTGTGGGGATCATCGAGGGTGATGCTGCCATTCCTGCCAACTACCTGATGAACGCGACCGGACCAGTCGACCACCACGACCAGATCCTGATGAGAATCAGTGATCAGCAGCCGGTCATCGGGAAGCAGCCGCACGTCGTGCGGATCCTGCAGCGCCTCCGAACCGTCCAGATCAATATGTGTAAGCGCTCTCAGGACATAGCCTTCGGTCGAGACTTCGACAATACGCGAATTGCGCGCATCGGCAATCAGTAGCGAACGGGAGGGCAGCATGCGCACGCAGCGCGGCCAGAACAGACCGGGCTCGTCCAGAAAAGGTATTTCACTGACCCGGCCATCGAGGATTTCGATAATACGGTCATGCGCCGTATCGGCGACCAGGTACCCGCCTGATGCCGTTACCTCAACGGAGCGTGGATACGATAGCAGGCGACGGGATACAGTCGAAGCGCCGTAATACCAGACGATATCTCCCTGCTCGTCCAGCTCAATAATTCTCGCATTGCCGGTATCGCAGATCAGGCAATTACCGTTGTCGAGCACATCCGCATACGCTGGATCTCGGAGTGTGCCGTTATTCGGCATAACTTCACGACCTGTTCCATCGACATCGATCAGCATGACCCGGTGATTTCTGGTGTCGGCGACCACATGACGCCCGTCATGCAGGCGCCTGATGGAACAGGGACTTGAAAGGTGGTCCAACGAACTTGAAGGATGCTTTGTCTCCCCGAACTGCCACACCACGTTGCCCGCGCGATCGATTTCCATCGCCACATGCCGGATCGGGTCAGCGATCAATATCGTGTCCGAGCGTGTCAGTTGTGCGCTTGCAGGGAGACCAACATGCCTTACATGCGATGGAAGACACCAGAGCAGTCTACCCTGCAGATCGATTTCGACAATGTCCAGGTCGTACGCACGGTTGTCAAAAACAACAAGGAACGTGCCATTACAGGTCCATGAAACGTACCGGGGCAGGCGCTTGCTGAACGTATCCAGGTACAGCACATTGGCTATGACGCCATCTGGAGAAATAATCAGCAATTCCCATTTCGTGCGGCGCAGGATCGCCATGAACCCATCATCGAGCAGGCATCCATATCCATCGTCGATGCCGCTGGTCTGTGAGTCATACAGAATACTGCCGTCAGCATCGACACGAATCGTCCGGCATCCGAAACTGAAGGGGACCTGTTTCTCCCTGCCCAGTTCGTCAACGATGAGGTATGTGCCATCATCCGCCTGCACTGCAAACGCAGGGGAGTGCAGCAGTTGTTTCTCACCGGCAGCTGACAATGTGGCAGGCCCTGCACCCGTTTCATTGACCACTGTCCAGGTCATACCTTCCGCCTCATGAGAATTAAGTCAAAAACGATCGTATGTTGCAACCGTAAACGCAAGAGAGATCAATGCACACAGTAACGACTGTAGAGAAAAAACCTGTGTAGAGAAATCAGGTCCATCATCTGTTGCACGGAAAACATTCGGGCACTTCACAAAAGACATAAATTATCATGAAGTACATGTAATCGAACCATCCATCTGTTTCATTCTCTAAATTAGAAATAGTTCTGGAAATATGGCGCAACAATTGAGTACGCTCAACAAAAGGTAAATAACATTCTGAATAATCATATCAATATTTTCCCGGATGCGTCTCCGTAAAAATACATCCTGGTCTACAAGTCATGGAAGGTAAATAACTACCGTTGCTCTGCCATATCGCAGATGCAATTGTCCTCTGGCACCAGGATCACCTGCATCCTTGCGGCAGGTAACAGCGCGGTAGTTCGTACTTCTGTCGCTCGCGGGCCACCCCGTCATGCAATGAAATAACTGGCGATTCGCGACCCGGGCGCTGTCTTTCCGATCGATGCCAGTCCTTGAGTTCACTCGGAGGCAAGGGTAGTATAATACATATAAGTATATATACTTAGTTGGGATATTACCGGCTAATCTGATTTTCACACCATCCTTCCGGCTGAGCACCTGCGATGAGCGTTACTGTTGACATGGGCGGCATCATCCACAAGACCAGCGCCCGGCCATCAATGGTAGAGAAACCTGAGATCCGTGACGAGTTCCGCCTGCTGTTGCTGTGCGCCCGCACCCGGGTTGAACCGCAGCAACGCGAACTGATTCGGTCACTCGCCCTGAAACAGCTGGACTGGCATTTCATCCTCGCCAAGGCTCACCCGCACGCCCTGATACCGTTGCTGTATCGCAACTTGAGTGAATTGTGCCCAGACCGGGTTCCACCGGCGGTACTCCAGCAGCTCGAGTCCGACTACAAGGTAATTTCCGAACGCAATCGGGCTAACACTGCGGAGCTGATCAAGGTGCTGCGCAGTATGGAATCCGCAGGCATCAGGGCGATTCCCTACAAGGGGCCCGCTCTCGCTGCCCTCGCGCATGGCGATATCACACTGCGCAAGTTCTGGGATCTGGATATCGTCATACGGCCGCAGGATATCATACCTGCAAAGTCACTTCTGATCACGCACGGTTATCAGTGGCACCCCTTCCAGGGGCAGGTAACAGGGCGCAACGAAGCGCGAAACTTCCGCTTGTGGCACGCATACACTTTTCTCCATCCCGACACCAACGCCATGATCGATCTGCACTGGCGCTTCTCCCCCAGGCGTTTTCCTTTCGATGTCGACCTGGACGATTTATGGGAACATCTGGTACCAGTGCGACTGCTCGACGAGGAGATATGGACGTTTCCAACCGAAGCCCTGTTGTTGTTTCTCTGCGTCCATGGCAGCAAGGACCTGTGGTGGAGGCGATGCGGCTGGATCTGCGATATTGCAGAACTGCTGGCCTCGAACCCTGACCTTGACTGGTCATACTGCCTCGAGCTGGCGACGCATACCGGGGCACGACGCATGTTACTGCTCGGACTGGCGCTTGCCCACGAGCTGTTGCAGGCACCGCTGCCCGAGCAGGTTTGCACCTCGATTCGTTCGGATAAGGCGGTCCAGCCGCTCATTGCACTCGTGAGACGCCGCCTGTTCGATGAGCAGACCGTCCTTGATTATTTTGTGGAAAGACAGCGCTTCCATAGTAAAGTGCGTGAACGGCTGCACGACAGAATTCCAGCCTATCGGCACTTGGTAAAAGCCGCGTTCCACAGGGTTTTTATACCGAGCAGGAAAACTTACGAGCTGGTCAAGCTACCCGGTGCGCTGTCTGTACTGTACTATCTGGTGCACCCTGCCCGCCTCGTTCATAAAATGTGGTCACATGTCATCCGCCGCCGCAATACAACACTCTGAGAAAATCTTCAGGATATAATCAGGAAGGGTTCAGCACTCGTGTTCGGCATCGCTAAACAAATACACGCACTGTTAACCGCAAAGGAACGCCTGCAATTCCTCTTCCTGGTGCTGGCTGCCCTGGTGATGACAGCCCTCGAACTGGTTGGAATTGGCGCCATTGTCGCCTTTATGGGTCTGCTGGCGAAGCCGGATCTGGTTTTCGAAAATCGCTGGCTAAGCCGACTGTATATCCTCATGGGTATCGATGATGCCCATCAATTCATCCTGATATGCGGCTTCACGCTGCTACTGATCTATCTGCTCAGAAATCTGTTCGCCGCCTTTATGGCGTGGCTGCAACTGCGTTTCGTATGGGGCACTCTGCTGTCACTGTCAAATAAACTGCTGGAAAAATACATTTACAACCCCTATCAATATTTCCTGACACGCAACACCTCCGAGATGCAAAGAAACCTGCTCTCGGAAATGGACCAGATCGTGAATAGCGTGATATTGCCGGCGACACGGCTTATTACCCAGTCTATTATGGCCGGCTGCATCCTTGCACTGCTGTTCTGGAGTGACCCGGTCCTGGCGGGAGCATTAACCGTGGTGTTAGGGGGCGCGTATACCTGGGTGTATATCGGATTCAGGCACAGACTGTCGGCAACCGGTGCACGACGTGTCGCAGCCAACCATTTACGGTTCAAAACACTTTCCGAAGTTCTCAGCGGCATCAAGGAAGTCCGCATGACGGGTCGTGAGCAATATTTTATCGACAGTTTCACGGAGGCGCTCAGGAAATACACCCGACAGATAATCGCCGGCGGTCTTATCGCGCAACTACCCAAACACCTGATGGAATCACTTGCTTTCGGTGGAATTCTCGGGGTTACGCTGTACATCGTCGGCGTAAAGCAGACGGTGCAGGAAGTCATACCGGTGGCCACTTTGTACGCCGTCGCCGCATACAGGATTCTTCCGGCGTTTCAGCAGATAACGCAATCCCTGGCTGCCCTGCAGTTCAATCGCAAATCCCTCAACGTGATTTCCCACGACCTGGCCTTAACGGACAAGTACCCGGTTGCCGCACAGATCAGGGAAATCAGAAAACAGCCCATCATCTGCAAGGATTCAATCAAATTGCAGGACGTATCGTTCCGCTACCCCGCGGCAGAGACGAATGCGGTGGAGCGGCTCACCCTGACCATTCGCAAAAATACCTCTACTGGTTTAGTCGGCACCACCGGGGCCGGCAAGAGTACGGTTGCCGATATCATGCTCGGCTTGCTGATTCCCCAGTCCGGCCAGGTCAAAATTGATCAGACACCGATCACAGAGCAGACTGCTCCTGCCTGGCAGATCCACACAGGATACGTGCCGCAGCAAATTTTCCTGACTGACGACACGGTAGCCCGCAACATCGCCTTCGGGGTCAAGCCGGAGGACATCGATCACGACGCCATGACCGAGGCCGCTCGAATGGCTCATATCTACGAGTTCGTTACCGGGGAACTGCCTGATGGCTTCAATACGGTGGTTGGAGAACGTGGCATTCGCCTGAGTGGTGGCCAGCGCCAGCGAATTGCCATCGCACGGGCCTTGTATCACAAACCCGAACTGCTCGTCTTCGACGAGGCAACCAACGCGCTCGATGGTGCAACCGAAACCATCATCCGGCAATCCGTTCGCCAGCTGGCCGGTACAAAAACGCTGCTTATCATCGCCCATCGACTGAATACCGTGAAAGACTGTGATGTGATATACGTGCTGGAACATGGCAGGATTATCGCCAGTGGCAGTTACGAAGAACTCATGAAAGACTGCGATATCTTCCGCGCCATGGCGCAGGCCTAAGGTACCAACCCGTAATGCGGGGAAACAACCAGGCACGAACAGTCGATATCAGCGATACTTTCCAGCAACCAGCACATAACACAATGCGAATGGCTGTTCAGTGACCGTGGGCTATGGGGAATTGATCTTGTATTCTTCGCGACCGGTGGTAATTGAGTAATCGAAGAATACTGACGGCCGCACTTACCCGGTGCGTTCGCCAGAAAAACAGGCATACAAGCGAGCTGTGGACAGGATGCCCTGCCACACGGCGCATGACAATCGAGGACATACGCGATGGGTAATCGACCAGACCACAACCGGTTGCAGCCGGGAGAGGAAGACTTCCGGTACGACCTGCAAACCATACTTGCACAATCATTTCACATGGATGCACGAAGGGTGATAGATCGTTTACTACGCTATGATCGCGTCCTTCAGGCGAAAAGCACCTGGAGTCCCCTCGACTTCGACGGGAAGCGTTTTCTGGAGATTGGCTGCGGACCTCTATTGGGCATAGGGCCGATCGCGGTCTACCTCGGCGCTACTGAGTACGAGTGCGTCGAGCCCCGTTATCAACCGGATGTGCTGGAATCGGACGTGGTTTGGACGCGCTTTTTTCTGCCCTTCTACCAGCAACTCGATGCCCTGTTCGATTGCGGCTTGAGCTTCGACGAATTTGCCGACAGGGTGCGATCCAGGATTCGGATTACCGCTGTCGCGATTGAGGACTACACCCATGCCGGTGATCCGGTGGATGTCGTATTTTCCAATGGCGTCCTGCAGCATATCGGTAATATCAATAGTGCCGTGGCTCTGATCCGGCAGATGTCTCATGCATCTACACGGCAGTACCATGTAGTCAATTTCACCGACCACGTGAGCCCACCCGACGACCCGTTTCGCGAGATTTACCGGCTGGACCCGGCAGATTACTTCGAACATGATGCGCTGCTTAACCTCAAGCGTCCCTCGGAGATCATCGGCCTGTTCAGTGATGCCGGCATTCCTGTCTCCATGGTCCCCTACATCACAGATCAGTCTGCTGTATCCTGCGAGATAGCGCCATACTGGTCACGCTTCGACAAATCTGACCTGGCCATTCAGATAGCATTCTTCGTAAACTAGCGCTGCCAGCCCGCCACACAGACAGTGTACCGGACGGAACCTGGAAATAGAGCTCACTGCGCCCGGCCTGTTGGGGCATCCGTGTACCCGGTTCCCGGTTGACTTTGAGTAATCAAATTTACCGACCCGATCCAGGTCTCGGCCATGAGGCGCTGTTTTTGTCGGGATTCCCGGCCTGCACTGCCTGGGGGGCAAGAACTGCGCTAACGGAATCTTCCCGCACAGACGCGGAATGACAGAGAATGGTAATTTATTCCAGCTCGAACTCGGAAAACAGAGGGAAATGGTCCGATGGATAGGCACCATCGACATGATAGTAAATGATGCCTGAGTCAATCACTGTCGTTCCGCGGGGAACAAATATATAATCGATCTGGTCTCTGTTTTTATCACCCCTGTAACCGGCATTGCTGGTACCGGTATACCGTGCATGCGGATTTGCCACCGTAAAGGTATCCAGCATGGGCATGGGCATGCTGACAGTTGCTCCGTCCTCGCCAGCATAGGCCCGCTGTCCCGTCAGATATAAATATCTGGGCTGGTCCGGCTTGCCGTTGAAGTCTCCAGTCAGTATCACCGGATCAGCAAACTCACGCTTCCTTATCCATTCACCTATCAGTACCCCGTCCAGCTGGCGTCCACGTTCGGATGATCGATGATCCGCGTGCAGGTTAAGGACGTAGAACCGTTTACCGCTGATTCGATCCACCAAATAAACCCACACAAAGTCGCGCACCCCGATATTCGTTCCGGCTATTTCGGGTTCCCGGCGCAAGGCTTCGTGTCCACTGTCACTGAGTTCGAAGCGGTCCAGTCGGTAGAGGATGCACTCATCACCGACCTCGACAGGCAATGGAAACATGCCGAACCCGGGCAGTCCTGTAGCAAGTGCTGCGCGCTGTTCAATCGATGCCTCCTGCAGGCTGATTATATCGGCACCAAACTTCGTGAGCACATCGAGGACCAGCGGCTTGCGATATGCGAACCCCGATTCAATAAATTCCCCATCAACGCCATTCCCCTGCCAGCGGATATTGAAGGTCATTACTCTGAGACTCGTACGATCGGCCACGGACTCGAGATCCGTCCATTGCTGTACATTTGCTGAGTCTGTGCCGGGCCGCTTAATGCTATCCGCCACATGCACCTGGTTCGTACATGCGCAAATAGCTGCCATCAGAATCAGCAGCAGGAGCAAGGAATGTCTCATATTCCAGCACACTTTGAACACGCATGACACGACATGCCAAAGATGACAGGCCGTATCACACTGAGTATTGCATCTTTCATCGCTGTTTCATTTACTCGGGTACGATCGAAGATTCTTGCGTGCACGTATTCAATTTCAGTACGGCCATAGTTCCCGCCGCTTGTCACTATCCATCCACAAGGCTCACACTCCGGTCAGTGCAAACGCATTATCAACAATACGATCGAATACTGATGACATCAGGTAATATGCCACCTGTGTACACGCCGATTAATGCCTTTCAATCAAACAAGCATGTCAGCTATACTTTCTTCGATTTGGTTTTTGCTAACTCTTATAGCCCTTTGTCATAAGCTCGCAGTATGCTCGTCGGCACCCAGTCCCTGAAGGCGGTTTCCCGTATGTTAAACAGTCATTATCATTCTAACGGTAAATTACGATCCCGTTCATCGATTGTAAAGACTCTCCTGTTCATAGCAAGTTACCTGATCCTGTTACTGGGCAGTTCATCGGCATGTTCCGTTACAGTTACATCCGGTCCGACTTTGACCCTGAATCCCAATGGAAATACGCCTCTTGCGGGTGTTATTCACCTCAATACAGACCTGCCTGCACGGGTTACCCTTAAGGTAAGCGACGGGAAGGAAAGCCGAACTATCGAATTCGCTGAATTCAAGACGGATTTTTCGCTCCCGCTTCTTGGACTTAAACCGGATAAAACATATACGATCGATGTAAGACTTACGGATCAGAACAACCAGCAGATGACTCTGGCACCAGCTTTGAAAGCCGTGACGGATCCGCTGCCTGATGACTTTCCTGATATCAAGGTCCTCGTCAGCAAGCCTGCCCTCATGGAACCCGGATATACCATGATGGCCAGATTTATTCGAGCAGGCGGTAACAGGGAAATTACCCTTGCGGGATTCGGCACTGGGCTAACGAGCAGAAGTTACCGGACTGGATGTGTCAGGCAATAAACTGGGTAATAGAATGCGGATCCAGTACTGCTCCCACCTACACAATCATAGTCGATGCTACAGGTGATGTCGTCTGGTATTCGCCGCTGGGGGCTGAAACCAACTACCAACTGGAAGATGGAACAATATTATACCGGATTGAATCGGACGTTATTAATGTGGATATGCTGGGCAATGAAATACGACGTATCACACTGGATGACCCGGGAACCGGCCTTACACATGACATGTATCCGACTAACCGACCAGACGTATCTCAGCATTACAATACAACAGGCGGTCATTAAGGACTTCCCTACTTCTTATACTGATCCGAATGCTGAAAGAAAACCTGCCAAGGTGGAAGATAACCCGATAGTCGAATTCGACCGGGAAGGAAAGCTTCTGCACATCTGGCCTCTGGTAAAATGCTCGATACAACCCGGATCGGATATAACTCACTCACAAAGCGACCCGTAGGCTCCCTTGGTTATGACTGGGCACATGTGAATGCCGTTATTAACGATCCGCGTGACGATTCGATCATTATATCGCTCCGGCAACAGGACGCACTGGTAAAATTTTCCCGATCGACGGGTGATTTGAAATGGATTCTGGGACCACACGCCAACTGGTCATCGAAATTTCAACCATTCCTTCTCACTCCGATTGGCGAACCCTTCGAGTGGCAATATCACCAACATTCCCCGACCATTACTCCCTCGGGAACAATTCTGCTTTTCGACAATGGCAACTTCAGGGCCAGCCCTTTCGATGGCACTACCACGACACCGGACAGCAAGAACTACAGCCGCGCCGTCGAATACGCGATTGACGAGCAGAACATGGAAATACGGCAAGTCTGGGAGTATGGAAAGAATATGGCGAAGCCCTTGTATGCAGGATGGATTGGCGACGCGAACTGGATGAAAACAACCGGTAACGTTTTGATCACATTTGGCGGAACCAGTTTTACCGGCGGCGAACGCAATTCCGATCTGGGCCTGGGCGAGGTCTTCTACACGGATTATTGAAGTAACGCACGATACACCGGCAAAAAAGGTATTCGACATGCTGGTCTATGATCCTGGCCCCCATGCCCGACTACAGGTCTATCGAAGCGAGAGAATTCCTGACTTGTACCCGCTGGACACAGACGCCGACGGAATCCCTGATTACAAGGACAATTGCAAACTGGTCCCGAACGGCCCCCTCATTCCCGGCGATGCCGTCGGCAGCCAGCTGAATACTGACGGTGATAGCGCGGGCAACCTTTGCGATGATGATGATGACAACGACGGCATGCCTGACGAATACGAGGTCGAAAACCAGCTGGATCCTCTGGACCCGGCGGATGCAAGTCTCGACAAGGATGGAGACGGATTGAGCAACCTTAAAGAATTTCAACTGGGAAGCTCAGCCAATCACACAGATACTGAAAGCGATGCGGTCAGGCATGGCGGGAGGTAAGCCGGCAGTTCACACGGCGTGAACGATCCAAGGCAACCCGGGGCCTGAATGCCGACGTAACCCTCTGGCATTCATGTGACGTTCCCGTCTTTTCAGAGCAAACGGGTTTTTTCTTTCACATCGAGCCGTGGCCGGGTGCTTCTGAATACCGGCAAAGTCACCGAGGCGGCGGTAAGCGATTTCAAGACGTTAACCGGCATCCGAAAAACAACGCGGCAGCACAGCCCGTCCACGTCGCTTGCGCTTGCGGCCAGCTCCCGGCTGGGAGCTATCCGCGAGGTAACATGCTGAGCCAGCCGATGCCGGGCAGGCGCAAGACGCGATCATTGAAATCGAAGCCTGCGGCCAGACCGAGAATGTTCAGCTCGATCCCCTCCTCCCGGGCCAGGCCGATCCCCAACAACCCGTATACAGAGACCTGCCAGCCGGTGCCGCTGGGCATGCGGTCGACAACCTGCCCGTCCGGCAAGTAATCCTTGCCGATTGCGGTGGGAGGCAAATCAAGACCCAGCTCGGGTACCCGCCACGCCACGAATGCGGTAAAGGTGTTGCTGTTGGGACTAGGCCATACCCGATATTCGTTTGCGTAGGGGTACACCGCCGCCGCAGCCTCGATGCAGTCGATGAGTGCATCGACGCCCGGTCCGCGGCGTTCCAGCAACAGCTCGGGTTGTGCACCGTACCACAGCAGGTCGGCTGGGCCACGCTGTGCCACCACCGCCGGTTGGCCCCATGCAGTCGCCTGAAAAACCGTGTATTGCGCGTCATCCAGCCGCTTGGTGGCGATCCAGCTGTGGATAGCGGACGCGCCGCGCCAACCGTGCGCGCGCGCCGTACACCATCACGAGCGCGGCCGGTTCCTGCCGGGGATTTGGCGCCTGCCCGCTGCTGGCGCGGCTGGCCTCGCGCCAGGGGGTGTCCAGATCCAGGTTACCGAACGCCAGGACGCCCAACGGCCCGAGCAGCAACACCGCCACCAGCACCACGGCACGTACAGGCCACTTCAGCCAGCCGGACCTTTTACCTTTACGATCCGCGTTCATGGATATTTATGAAATTTCCTCGAGGCGCACACACTGCGCCGACCGGGATCGGCGCTCGGCATAGCACAAAACACCGCCCGGCGAGAAATGCGGGCAAGATACACACCCTCAAAACGGAGACTGGCGCACAGTCAAGATGAAGGCTAACTCGAAATTCCCCGACGCCGTATAAGGAATACGAGAAGACCCGCACCACCGACGAGAACAATGAGCGCGGCGGCGACCTTTTTAAAGGAGAACTCCAAAGGAAGGGGTCTGCAGCTATCGCGAGGCGATCCGGTCTTTGGCCCTGTCCTGCCTGAAGCGGTCAATTCGCCGCCCAGAAATACAAAGGCGGCCCCCTCGTTTTTCTGGCCGCAATCGTAAAAGTAGGCTCCGACGACGACGTCGTCAAACCCGTCGCCATTGACGTCGCCGGCCCCGGACACCGCAGTGCCCATATAGGCACCCACCTGATCGCTCTCGAATTTGGCATAGGCGCTGGCGGGGCTGGCATCCGCAATACCGGTTGCACTGCCCAGAAACAGGAACGCAGCGCCCTCGTCCGACTTATCAGTCAGAAGGTGCCGCCCCCATCCCAGCAACGACGCATCGGTGTCGTAACGACCGGCCCCGACGATGACATCAGCGTAGCCGTCGCCATTGACGTCGCCCGCGCCATCCACCGAGTAGCCCATCCAGGCGCCCGCCTGGTCGCCTATGATTCGGGTCTGGGCCGTGGCAGGGGTGCCATCGGCTATGCCGGATGCGCTGCCTTGAAACACCAAGGCCACGCCTTCGTCGGTCTTGCCCGTGTTGTAGAGTCGAGCCCCTACGATCACATCGGCGTAGCCGTCACCGTTGACGTCGCCCGCGCCACTCACATTGACCCCCATCCAGGCCCCCGACTGATTGCTTTCGAGCCGGGCATGGGCCGTGGCGGGGTTTGCGTCTGCGATGCCGGACGCACTGCCCATGAACACGAAGGCTTCCCCCTCGTCGCTCTCGCCCGCGTCAAAGTGGTCAGCCCCAACGACGACATCGGCGTAGCCGTCACCGTTGACGTCGCCCGCGCCGTCCACCGAGATGCCCATCTGAGCACCTGCCTGCTCACTTACCAGCCGGGTCTGGGCCGTGGCGGGAGTGCCGTTGGCGATGCCTGTGGCACTGCCGTGGAACACGAAGGCCGCGCCTTGGTCGGCATAGTGCCAGGCTCCGACGATGACGTCGGCGTAGCCGTCACCGTTGACGTCGCCCGCACCGCCAACATTGACGCCGAACTCGGCGCCTGCCAGGTCACCCTCGAGCCGGGTCTGGGCCGTGGCGGGAGTGCCGTTGGCGATGCCTGCCGCGCTGCCGAGGAAGATGAAGGCCGCGCCTTCGTCGGTCTCGCCCGCGTCATAATGCCAGGCACCGACGATGACGTCGTCGTAGCCGTCGCCGTTGACGTCGCCCGCACCGGCCACGTTTTCCCCCATCTCGGCACCCGCCTGGTCGGATTCGAGCCGGGTATGCGCGGTGGCGGGGGTGGCGTCGGCAATGCCGGTGGCGCTGCCGTAGAAGATGAAGGCTGCGCCTTCGTCGGTCTCGCCCGCGTCGTACCGCCAGGCGCCGATGATGACGTCGGCGTAGCCATCGCCGTTGACGTCGCCCGCACCGGCGACGGAGAAGCCAAAAAGTGACTTGGCCTGATCGGACTCGAGCAGTGTGTCCGCGTCAGCCCTTAGCAATGGATCAATCACGATGGGATAGACGGCGCTCTTATCGTCCACCCGGAGCTGTAAGCGGTGAGCGGATGGCACCGACAGCTCCACCGGCAGCGGAGCTCCCACAGCATCGACTGCCTTCAGCAGTCCGTAGGCGAGCTTGCGCCCTGTCGCCGTCGCAATTCGCACTGTTTCTCCACTCAACGACGCATCGGCACCTTCGAGCGAGAGATCGAGCACCAGGGGGCCTTCGCCTTCGGTGCGTTTCGACAGCGTGAATCCCTGCTCGATGCCCGCGGGACTGTTCACGTACCACTCAAGGATAGATCCACGATGAATCTCGACCCTGGCACCGTGGTTTGCAACCTTGCCGGCCACGACGGGCGCAAGAGAATTCGCCCGCCCCATTTGCTCGAGTCGCAAGGCGAGCAGCTGCGGACTGCCTTCGGCAACGCGGTCTACGACACGGATGCCCGTCGGCTCGAAGTAGGTACGAAACGCATGGCGGCGACTGGGTGCCTGCAGACCCCTTGCGTTCACGCTGGCGTGATACTCGCGCAGGGTGATGTGGCGACGGGCACCGGCAAGCCAGCCCACCCCGGGATCCACAACACCAGCCGCTGGCTGTACTCCCTTATGGGACCGAAACTCAGCGTTGGGCGCCACATCGCTGACGCGCCCGGCGGCATCCGCGGCCCTCACAAAAGCCGGCCCCTGCAGCTGGATCAGCATAAGCAAGGCCGGGAGGACGACCGCGTTAAGCTCGGCGATTGTTCGCCTTAAGCTAGCTGAGACCACCGCTCGTTCTTCATTAAGAAAGCCTCGCCGTTCGTTCAGATTGTGTAAACACAGCTTTCACAGCGAATCCCTATCGTGAGTCCATCGGGTCTCATGAAAATAATCTTTTCGCTTTCAGATGGTTACCTTATACAGATTGATAGCTATAAACCACCTGTCCTTATTAATGAATGCACTAAAAAAGCTACATTGAAAAAATTTCATTGTATATTACTCATATTGACGATAATGTTAAATAATACGTATATGTATACAAACGTTATCAAAATAACATTAATTAACTTATTTGATGCCCTATAAAGAATAATTTTGGAATTACATTCACCGAGTCTGCCAAGTTACCCTTAAAGATATAGTGATGCCCTATGAAGAATAATTTTGGAATTACATTCACCGAGTCTGCCAAGTTACCTACCAGCCATGGAGAATTCCTGATGCGAGTCGTCAAGGATGACTCAGGCAGGGAGCACGTAGTCATATACAAAGGAACGGTGCTGGATGCAGACAACCTGGATGTACGGGTACATTCGGAATGCATCACCAGCGAAGTGTTTCGTTCACTGAAATGCGACTGCAACGAGCAGCTTGCATGGGCACTGGACCACATCGAAAAGCGCGGCATCGGGATGGTCATCTACCTGCGACAGGAGGGCCGTGGAATCGGCCTTTTCAATAAGATCCGTGCCTATGCTTTGCAGGATACAGGTCGGGATACCATTGAAGCCAATACTGACCTTGGTTTAGAGATTGATCAGCGTAGCTACGAGATAGCGGGGAAAATTCTCGATGCTTTCAAAGTCAAGTCCATCAACCTTATTACAAACAACCCACTGAAACTTGATGAATTACAGAAATATGGCATCAAAATCAGGCGCCGGATACCCATCATTATCGAGCCCAATGACCACAACAGGGGCTATATCAATATCAAAAGAGAAAAAATGAATCACCTGTATTGAGCCAGTCCAGCATATCGAAAACCGAGAACGCCTGTTCTTGCGGCCGGGATTAATGAACAGCGCTGTCAATGAATCCGCTATTATCCGATCCGTCAGGGAAACGCTAGCAAGGGCAGAGCGAAAGGAACGGGAAATCCCGCGCCCCGCCGTCACCCTTTCATACGCACAAAGCCTGGATGGTTGCATCTCCGCCAGTAAAGGGATACCGACCGCAATCAGCGGTGATCAGTCCATATTGATAACACATCAACTGCGGGCCATGCACAATGCCATTCTGGTGGGAATTAACACCGTTCTCGTCGACGACCCCAGCTTGACAGTTCGTCACGTGGATGGTGAAAACCCGATTCCGGTTGTTCTCGACTCACAACTCAGGACCCCACCACACGCAAAACTGCTTCAGCAAATCGAACAACAGGTAATTATTGCCACATTGCCGGGAGCCAGCGACGAGCGTGAATCGATACTGGTCAAAGCAGGCGCCAGGGTAGTACGAATTCCCGAAGCAGGTGGTGGCGGGATACTGCTGACTGAACTGTTTCGCTGGTTGCGGGAGCAGAATGTGAACTCCCTGATGATCGAAGGTGGTGCAAAGGTAATCTCCAGCGTACTGGCTGAAAGTCTGGGGGACCAGCTGGTGCTGACCATCGCGCCCAAATTTTTTGGCCGAAGCGGCGTCCGCGCGGTTGAAACCCTGAATTGTGTGCGGCCCACCTCCAGACCCTGTCTGACCGATGTTGAATATGAACGGCTTGGAGATGACATGCTGGTATGGGGTCGCCTGGTTCTCGATAACGCAGTTGCTGCAGATGGATAAATGAAAAATTGCTGACAGGATGGTGGGGAATTAATGTACATTGAAGGTGTTGTATTCGGCTTGCTGGATACCTCCAGCAGGATTCTCGGGAATCGACTGGCCGAGAAATTCCGCAATTTCACGATTTCCTGGTCGCGTTTTGGCTACCACGACATCATCCTGGAAAATGATTCACTCGAAAAGTTACTCAGCGAGGCTCTGCAACTCGGTTACAGCCACTGTCTCGTGCAGTCATATGGACACGTAATTGGCGAGACCTGGATTCCCGCACATTGGGAACAGGTCGATTTCCAGACCGCCCTCAGTCAGTGGATTAATACCCATGATTTTTTGGTAACCGGAACGATCATATGGGACAAATCGGGATGGTTTGGCCTGGACGATGACTGCCTGCTCGTAGACCTGCGGCACTATGCGGCACTGGGCAAACCCGAGTTTGGCCACCCCCCGCTCACCCAGGCCGTTGAAGTAATCAAGCCGGCTGTTAACATGGAGCCTGCCCCGGATAATGACCGGTTTCACTCACTGGAAACCCTGCAGGCAAAGGAAAGCGTGATACCCCGCCACGCCGGCTGGAGTTTCATCAATGCCAGCCTGCACGCCGGACTAAACGTATTCAATTTTAACAAGTCCATCGACGGCAGTCGCATAAGTCTGTTCGACCCGTCCGAGCAAAAGATGCTGTTTTTCTCCCGATATCTTGACAGCGAGCTGAGCGATTTTTCCCGAACGGAAACGAATGCCGGGCTGTCAAGCGGGCAACAGCGCTTCCTGGAATCCATAGACTCCCAGGTAAAGGAGTCGAGAAAGGGCGTATTCCTTTTCAACCTTGAGTCGTATCAGGATGTGCTCGAGCAACCGGAAGGCTTCCAGCCGCCGCTTAGCTCGCTTTACTCGGTCACCGCCGGATTTAAACCCAACATGATGCTGCACGCGTTGGGTTTTGACGAGACAACCCGCATGGTGTTTTACGACTACAGCACCACTGCACTGGAAATCAGAAAGATGATTAACTCCGAGTGGGATGGAGATGATTTCCCCCGGTTTGTCCGCTACTTGATGAGGAAATTTCCGCCCGGCAAAGTTTTCTATCAGCTCTGGGCGGGTCTGTCACCTGATGAAATTGCCTGGGGCGATCTGGAGCAATTGTGGTGTAATGAGATCGAAAAGTGGGGCGGTGAATCGATTATCAAGGAACACTGGGCAGCATTCCGCGGGATCCGACACGAGTATGTCCACTGCAATCTCCTGACGGACAGGAACAATCTGCTAGCAGCCATAGACAATCGACCAAATGCAGCAATCTGGTGGAGCAATGCATTTTTCACGATTTACAGCAACTGGCTGTATACAGCGGATGAACGCAAGGAAATCTACGATATCTGGCTAACTGAGCTGGTCGGGTGCAATCCGGACATTTTTATCTATGGTTCCGATTACAACAATATCAACGTCAACCATGTTCGAGCCGGAGCATACCTGGAGCGTTATCTGATTGATGGCGACGACTACTTGAAGCCATGTCGATTGTTCAAACACGAAATACGACTCTAGGGCCTGTTAACACGCGTATTAACAGCCCCGGGTGTATTGAATTTTGCCCAGTGCGCCCGCATGTATATCATGACCATGCGACGCTGGCCAAACGAAACCGATCGACGTATCCCCGATCACCCGCCCTCTTCACTGACACCGCTGGACCACGGATACTGGGCACAAAGAAAACCGGTACGACCCGGGCTTGATCACGCTTTCGAATACGCCTGCAGCTTTTATAAGCTGCTTTCCGGACTGAATGAGCCGGACCTGAAAAAACGTTGCCTGACTGCAGGTTACAAGATGTTATGACTTCCGGCACGTGCAATCGGACCTGTAATCCCGCACCTTGTCATTGCCCCGTAACGCGTCCGTATGCACCCCGTCCAACGACGCAGCCTGCTAACCAGCCGGTACTGCCTGCAGGGCTGATAACAACGCCTCGACACTCTCTCGCTTATCGAGTCTGACAACAGGTATCTGCGGACCATGCTTGTCGATGAGTTCACGGACCAGAGTATCTGTTCGCACCGGATACTTCCATATATAACGCAGATACGCGAGGTCGATGGGCTGGCCGGGTGGCGCATCGGGTCGCGGTTTATTTCGATAGGTCAGGCTCCTGCTAACCACCCCCCAGAGGCAGGACCAGCGCGGGCGATTGACCATGATAATCACTTCGGCTGCCGGGATCCTCAGGTCCAGGGTCGATTCATAGGTACCGTCCATAATCCAGCTGTTCTGCCTGATCAGAGAGGCCACCACACGTCGCCATTCCGGCTGTGGCGTGCTGACCCAGCCCGGATGCCAGAAACTGGCATCGAGATGAACCGCCGGCAAATCAAGGATGCGGCTTAACTCACGGGTTAGAAATGTCTTGCCGGAACCGCAGGATCCGAGCACCAGAATTCGCTTCGCTGACATCAATGCATCGACAGACTGCCTGCTAATCGTCAAAAGGCATCGCCTCTGGAATAACACCACTGTCGCACGCCGTGACACGAATCCCTTTGCGTGCTGATACAGGAATCACATAACCTGACACGCCCAGTACTGCCCATCGCTGACACCAGCATCTATATCAACCGGCTGCTCTTCCAGCCGGCTTGGCCCATACGTGTTGCAAACGCCGGTGCCATGGTTCACTACTGAAAAAACCATAAGCCGCGAGATCGTCGATGAACATGCGGTCAAGCCTGTTTCTGTCGTTCAGGGCCGGGTGGGGAAGATCGACTCGCTTTTGAGGCCGCTATGTTTTCTTCGACACTCATAATCTTCCTGGCAATAGCCGTACCATAGGCAAGCGGAAAATTGACAATATCGTACTCTCCACTCTCCCGAATCTCGTCCACCAGTTGCGGAACGCCGCAGGGATCACGGTAATTTGTCGTGTCGTGCAATGTGATCACGCCATTATTGGGCACCAGGGTGCGGTACAGGTCCCAGTCCCGCTTTGCACCGTCATAGTGATGATCTGCATCGATGTGCAGGTAATCGATACTGATCTTCCCGGGTACGAATACCTCGTTAAACGCATCTTCGGTAAGTTTCAGCACGATCTCGATTTCCGGATAGTTCTTGCGAAAGGTGGAATCCTCCTTGAGCCAGTAGGGAGTACCCCAGACGTCCTTGCGTTCCTTGGTCACATGCTGGGCACCGTCCACCAGGAAGGTGCGTGCGCCCGGAATGTTCAAATCCCGCTGCGCCTGCCGCATGAGACGCGGCACAAACCCGCCACCGGAACCCAGGCAAACGCAGGTGCGCGCCCTGGCGGAATAGGCAAGCGCGTAGTAAAGCAGCCCTGCACTGAGATCCTCGGAACCGTTGTCCGAGCCATGACTCGAGCACCAGGGGTCATCGACTGTTAGCATCGAGGTAATGAAATCATTGTTCAGCAATGTATTCACAGGCATAGTGTTTCTCTCAGGGTTATCACTTCAAAGTGCGGTTGAGACACGCTTGCAGAGGTCCGCATAGACGCGTGCCAATCAGCCCGCTAGTTTTCGTAATCGTACAGTTCCGCCAGGTATTCGCTGCCTTCGAGGGCCAGTTCGAGCTCCCGGAAATTTTCGATGTGGGTGCGTAGATCCGTGTCACTCTGTTTGATGCTGGACTGCGAAAGTTTCGCTCGTGTTGCCTCTACCCCCAGGAACTCGAGCAGGCGGACATGCTCGGGAGTGGCGAGGATATCTTCGTACGCTGTTTCGATCCAGGGCTGCCGCCCGGATCGCAATGCATGCTGAATCTCCTGATAAAAGCGCTCGTTAAGTTCGCAATGCGCCATGAACGACTCGACATCGACATGCAGTCTGGGCGTATCGGTTGCAAGTTCGTCCCTCGCATAGACCTCCCATCGATCCGTTTGCCTTGCAAGCTCTTCGGAGACAAATGTCTTCAGCCGGTTCCTGCGGTGCAGCAGAATCTTCAACACACCGGGATCTTCGATTAGGCTCTGCATAATGGCGGCGTTCTGTTCCCGTGTCATCTTGAACCCGATGCAGGATGCGCCCTGCGGATGTTCCCATATGCGCTGCAGAAACCCGAACGGATCCCGTTCGCGCGCTTCCATGCTGCCGAGATCCAGAGAGCCGTCGCGATATTCCAGCGCATAAAAGATCCCATTCGGATTGAAGAGCTCGTGATGACATAACACTTCCGGGTGCGAATCGAGCAGCGTGCACAGCAGGTTGCTCCCCGTTCTCGGCGCCGCAAGTATGACGAACCTTGTGCCTGTAGACATGGGATATTGATATTGTCAGCTGCATCGCCCGAACCCGAGTCCGACTCAGATCAGGGCGCTCGGCATCAGACGCTGGGTCATGCTGCGCAGCGTGTTGATCGGCTCCAGGGTCACCGGGTCCACGAGGTAAAGCGCGCCGTCATAGGACGACGCCACCAGGTGGTCACCACAACGTGCCAGCGCGCTGATGCCGTTCTTGGCGATATGCCGGACCAGCGTATCACCGCTGGTCACATCGAAGCGCAACAGCGAGCCCCAGTAGTTCGTCACAATAACCGTGTCCTTATCGACGAAGCACACCGCCTTGGGTGAGCGGCGCCCGAGGGAATAGGACCCGACCATGCTGCCGTCATCCAGGCGATAGACTTTCATCGTGAAGTCCCTGGAAACACTGGCAATCATGGTGCCGGTCGGATCGATATCGACGTCGTCGACGATCGCCATGTGCCCGAGGAAGCTGTGCAAGCGGTTGCCGTCGAAATCCCACGAATGCAGGCTATTATCAGCGCTGCAGCTGACGCCAATTTTCTCGCTCGGGTGCAGTCGTACCGCCTTGACCGCTCCGTCATTTCCGGCGAATTTGCCCAGGATTTCACCCTTCCGGCTGACGCGCACTATGGCGCCGCTGTAGCAGGCGACAAAACATTCCCGCTCATGACCATCGTGGTGGGAGATGCGAACGCAGTTGATGGGACCCTCCCCGAGCGGCACTTCTATCTCCCCGCTGAGGGTCTGGCCGTCATAGTCGAACAGGTGCAACGCCTGGTTGTGAGCGCCACTCACCGCCATCGCGTATTCCGCGTCTATGGTGATCGCGTTGGCGAGTATCCGGCCAGACTTCGGCTCGATTTCCGCGATCCATTTCGCCTCCGTGGGTGTCAATCGACCCAGACGCAGCAGGCCGTCGTCGCTCACGGTGAGAATTTCACCGGTGCCGGTTCCACTCACATCATTGAAACACGCGTTGCCCTCGCCGCGCTCACCGACTTCGCCCAGGCACTTGCCGGTTGCAGCATCCCAGACGAGCACGGTGCCATCGAACGTGCCGGCGAGTATCCGCGCGCCGTCCGACGTCCAGTTGAAGGAGCGCTCCCAGATCGAAGGCCGGAATTCAAGGGTCAGCTTCAGACTCATGTCGTTTGCATCCCATACCAGGATGCGCTGATCGTAGGCCGCCGACAGGATGTCGCCTGTGACGGGAGATGCCGTAACCCGCTTGATACCCGAAGAATGGGCCTCGATCTCCGCGACCGGCGCCCCGGTTTCGATATCGAATACCCGCACGACACCGTCGTCGCAACCCAGTATTGCGCGGCCATGACCGGGGTCGATCGCGCAGCTGTCCGTTTCATCCTCGAATGGTCCCCACATACGGATCGGCTTGCCGGTTTCCAGGTCCCAGACCCGCAGCGTCATGTCGTCACCCGATGTATAAATGCACCCGTTGTCGACGGCCACCGACAGCACATCCTTGTCGTGTCCCTCGATGATGTGTAAAGCGGCCCCGGTGAGCAGATTCCACACGATGATCCGCCAGTCGCGCGATACGGAGACACCACGGCTGTCATCGACAAATACGAAATCCTCGACGTCATCGCTATGACCTTTCAAAATGCGTTCGATCTGCCGTGTCGCCAGATCCCAGATATAGACCGTGTAATCGGAGGAGCACGATGCGGCTCTGGTACCTGTGTCATTGACGGTGATCTTGTTGGTGAGATGGTCATGATAGCCCATCAATTCCAAGGTATCCGCGTCGAGATCGGCGTACCCCACCGCACCGTCGTAACCGGAGGTAACCGCAGCATTGCGATTCGGAATTCCTGCTACGCAGGTAACCGGCCCGCGGTGCCGGACAAACCGGCTGTTATCGTTCTGCCTGGTGTCTTGCAGTTGTTCGTGTTGTTTGGCGTGCTGAAGTTGCATGGTTTACCTCCGCTCAAAGCAGATAATAAAGCTGGTGACTGAATGCCGAAGAATTCAGATTTAACATTGCCAGTACTCCGGAAACATCGATCACCAGTACGTGCAGTACCGATCATTTCATCAATGAATGAGCCGGATGCAGGAAAATCATGGGCTATCGATCCCAATGTCGAAAAATACTCGTGATATATGATCGAGCGCTAACGCACAGAGGCCATCGGGTGCGCCACACCGTCCGAGCTGTGACTCTGTAGGTATCCGGGCCGCCAGGCGAGTCGACGCCGGCTTGTCCAGCATGGCGTTTGGCAGACCATCGGTAAGCTTGACCCTGACAATGCGCACTAATCCTTCATCAACAACTTATTGTAAAAATAAAGCTTTTTTCGGACCATTCGATCCCGTTCTTACTATTATTAAACTTATTGCAGGTGAATATCAATTAAAAACAATGCCTTGATGCTATCAGGGTTTTACACGTATGCCAACCTCCCTTAGCGTCTAATTTTCTGCGGAAATAAGGCTGATCCGCCATGCAGTTCCACCACCCGGAATAGCGACATCCACCCGCCACGATGCACATCGAAGGTATGCAGAACCTGTCAGGTCCTGCATAGCTACCTGGTCGTCACCCTGATTTCGTGATCCATGAAACCCCGTTACTACCCTGACAGGTTCGCGAGGGTGATCGCTCACTGACGAGAGCTCGATGAAACCCTATCCGTCTTATATACACACCACTGCTGCCACTGGATTGCAGGCTTTTAGTCAGGTATCAGGCTTGCTGATCAATCCCTGTCTACCATGAAAGGGCAAAGTCCGAGGCGGGAAAACCCGGGTGGACGCAGGACCGCACTGGAGTAACCGGGGAACAGCAGTGGCTCATGTCCAGGGTCTGTTGACATCAATTGACGAGGTATTACAAGCTACGGCGAACAGCGTCCGAACCATTCGTATACTGATACTGGCACCCGGGTTTGTTAGAATCCGGGCTACATCCGAATCGCAGAACAAGAGCTGCCAAGGCAATAATGAACATGGACCCATCGGAAATGCCATCCCAGCTGGACCTGAATTATTACCCCGACATCACACGCAAGCGTTCTGCCGTGCAGGAAATCCTTGCACGTGCCGGCACCCCGATTTTTCTTTGTGATCGGGACATTCTCTCTGCAAGATACCGTACACTCGATCATTGCCTCGGCGACAACTGGCAACAGCATGTAATCGGTTACTCATTCAAGACGAA
Organism: uncultured Gammaproteobacteria bacterium; assembly: GCA_963763115.1. GTDB lineage: Bacteria > Pseudomonadota > Gammaproteobacteria > UBA9214 > UBA9214 > CAVQCA01. The sequence continues at coordinate 53,917 of CAVXNM010000012.1, read as the reverse complement.
CTATCAGGTAGCCCGATCCGGGATACTCCGGCAAGAGGGTGCATGGGCGGAAGTGGTTTCGGGGCGCGAATATCGACTTGCCCTCGAACTCGGATATCCCGGTCGATCGATCATCTTCAATGGCCCGTACAAGAGCGACGATGATCTCCGATTGGCGATCGATGAGGGATCCCTCCTCAATATCAATGATCATGACGAACTGGACCGCCTTATTGATTTGACCAGCTCAGTGAAGAAACGTGTCGATATTGGACTCCGACTTGGCAGCACGCTGCCGAACCTCGGCCACAGCCGGTTTGGATTTTCGATGGAAAACGGCGAGGCCCTATCCGCACTCGAAAAGATACAACGTGATCCCAACGTCAGTCTAGTCGGACTGCATACGCATTTGTACGGAGATACTGACGAAGCGGACATTTACAGACTTGCGGCGGAACGGGTTGGGGAATTTGCAAAACATCACGTGGACGAGTACGCGGGCAGTCTTAAGTACATTGACCTTGGCGGAGGATTTCCGGCCCATACCCCTAAACCGAAAAGCCGCGAGAACTGGAATCCGCAGGAAATCGATGTCTATATACGCGTCATCACGGATACCCTGAGACGCTATTTTCCCTGCGAGCAATTACAACCGACCCTGATTGTCGAGCCAGGAAGATATTTAACCAACGATTGCGCCATCCTGGCAACACGCGTCGTTCACGTCAAGCAACGCGACGGAAAACAAATAGTCAACTGCGACGGCAGCATGTCGATGGTTCCACTCACCCATTATATTCCACAGATCATTCGCGCCTACACGGTTGACATTCGGCAACGCACCGGGACCGAGACGCCGACAACAATCTATGGATCTACCTGCCGGGAAAACGATGTTTTATTTGATGGCCCGTTCGTCAAAACCAGACCAGGCGATTATCTGGTGCACTATGCGGTCGGCGCATACAACTCCAATTTGAGTCCGGATTTTATTTTCGAGGCGCCTGGTATGGAATTGATTTGATGCGCTGTTCATATTCTCCGGACAACATACGCGTAAATCGATCATCCGAAGCATGGCAGAAATCTATCGAAAGCGATCTGATCCGCTCTGCATAACTTTAACGGGTATCTATCGTCCCAGCACCATCATGGCCCAGGTCAGCAGAACGCCCACCCCAATGTGCACGTAATCGCGCTCGCTCATCTACCGAGTAGAAATGTTTTGCAAACTTGGATTCATACAATTCATCCAGCAAGGGATCCGGAATTATTATTCGCTGCTTGAATTCCTTGTATTGTTTCGCATGACTTTTTTGGCTGGTTACGTTGCTCCGAACGATTTCGAAATCCTCAAGGCCCAGAAATTCCTTGATTGCGTTGGCTTTTGACTGATCGTCGAGTTCGCATTTGAGCAAGAGCAGGGAAATATTATCGCGCGACATTATCGTATAGCCCTTGTCCAGAGGAAACGGGGTATGGTAAACATCAATGCCGAGGGTCGTTTTCAATTCCGCATCCAGCCAGATCAGTGGCCTGTAGTAAGCGTAACGCTCCAGAAAAACCCGGATCATCTCATCGATCTCAAAGCCCGATTGTTCGATTGTCGTCCCGGTGTATTGAGCAAATACCTGAAAGAACAAAGAGATATTATGTGCCACAGGATCCCGCACCAGAGTGATTGCCCGTACTTGCCCTCCCGGTTGAACATACGCCCTGTAAATCCTCTCTGTATAGAATTTTTTTCTGAACAACCAGCCCAGACGTTGCCGTAGCGTGAATTGCTCGAACACGCGCTTGTCATGCTCCATTTCGCGGACCACATACTCCTTGTATTCAGGTTCGATATCAATTTGACCGGGATCACGATTCCTGATCGGAAAGAACTCGTGACACATTAACACCAGGCGGGTGCGTGGATCCTGGCATCGGAACAAGGAATTGCGAATTGAAGATGAACCAACCTTGCCCATTTGATACACAAGAATCGGGTCACGCCATCCCAGCAGCGGGGCTATATTGACCGAAAAGTATTCATATACCTGTCGGTTAATCCACCTTTTATTCAAATACATTGGCTTTGGTTGGTTCATGGTTCAAGTCGACCACAAACGTCGGCAGCTACGCAAGATGCTGTTTCCTTTCCCGAAGGAATCCGTTTCAGCGATGCACTGCGCGCTTTGCCTTTAAGCCGTGACCGATAGGGCTGGGTCCAGCCCAACGCTCGTCTGCAGGTTCCGAGGCGAGTTGATACCTTGTATCAGAGGAGATTCGCATCCGCGGTGAGTGGTTGTCTGTACTGGCGTGGATGATATAGGGACTGAAGATGAGAACATCACCCATCCTGAACTCTGCGGTCAACCACCGGCCACCGAGCTCGTCCCGTGTGCTGAAGGCATCAAGCGAGTATTCGCCGGATTTCTGCCAGAGTTTCTTGCCAGATTCGATCAGGGGCGCGTCAACATGACCTGCATCATAGACATCTATATCCCGCTTGCAATAGGACTCGCGAAGCTCTTCATGCAGGTGCGACTTTTCCAGCAACATCACTCCACCCATGTCGTAGTCGATATCGGTATATGGAACCCAGGCGGTGAATAAATTATGTGTTCCCCGGCCCATGTACAGAATATCGCAGTGCGGCGGCGTAGCCCTGCCGGTAGCCGAATCTTTAGCGCGAAACCAGATGTGATTGAAACAAAGAACATCCCCGCCAAGGAAGTGTTCGAAAAACGACATCATTCGGCCTTTATACAGAAGTTCCTTGATCGGCAAACAATCACGCAAGGATTCAGCACTGCCGTCGGTTCGATAATCCAGGACGGCACTATCAGATCTATCGGGTTTCGGATTGCTGATACCCTCATAAGCAGGATAATCAGGATGCAATGCACCGAGTTTGGCGAGTCGATCAAAAACGTCCCGACGTACTGCTTTTACCAGGTCCAGTTCGAGAAGGCCGGGTAGATACAGGTAACCGTCCTCAGCTATTCGCTGCCGCAGTTCGTTCGTATCAGACAGGACAGAATCCGAGTGACGCAGTTCACCGAACGCTTCTCTGGACATATCAAGCGGCCGGCCTTTGTATAGGAGTTGAGGAGATTTCATAATTATCTAATCTGACGATGTCCCGGATGAAGATTCTAACTATCTGTGGCCCTGAGAATGGCCTCACTAGAGACACCTGAACTTGAAGCGCTGCATATTCTTTTGTGTAATCACTCCAGTGAAAGATACCAGTTTTCTTCCATTACGGGCCAGTGGGTACAGGCTTCCTCTCTACGCTCTAAGTTAACACGTTTTTAGCTAGCTGGGGCAAGCAGATCTCGAAAAGCGTGCTATTCCAGACATTTCTGTTACACCGAAGTACCCCAACAATTCCGTGCGCCCGGTCTGACCGCGGCGCCGCTGATTAAACGGGTTCTGCCGGTCATGTCATCCGCCGCCTGTGGCTAATGCATACCGCTTCCCCTGCCGTAAACTGCCTGGTTGCCATGTAACTGGCACTGACAACCACTCCGGAGGTTTCCTGCAGGATCGCGCCGATCGTGGTTGCCAACAGCCCTGTAAATGTATAACCTTTTGTTGAATGCAAATAATAATGATCTTGTTCGACAGTATTATCCGCTACCTCGAACGCTGGCCACTGATACAGAAGCTGGTATCGACAAAGCCATGACGAATTTAATTACTGCCCGGTAATATCGCCGGGCCTGTGAACATCCCGTGAAATCCTCTGCGGGATCCGGACGGCATTCAGCTGTTTGCCGCTCTATGTCGAAGTGGATGAAATATAATAATTTTTAACATGACTGGCGACACACATAATGTCAATACCTTCCCACAAAAAATATAGCGGGGCACTAGATATCCGTGACGAGTTCCGCCTGCTGTTGCTGTGCGCCCGCACCCGGGTTGGACCGCAGCAACGCGAACTGATTCGGTCACTCGCCCTGAAACAGCTGGACTGGCATTTCATCCTCGCCAAGGCTCACCCGCACGCCCTGATACCGTTGCTGTATCGCAACTTGAGTGAATTGTGCCCAGACCGGGTTCCACCGGCGGTACTCCAGCAGCTCGAGTCCGACTACAAGGTAATTTCCGAACGCAATCGGGCTAACACTGCGGAGCTGATCAAGGTGCTGCGCAGTATGGAATCCGCAGGCATCAGGGCGATTCCCTACAAGGGGCCCGCTCTCGCTGCCCTCGCGCATGGCGATATCACACTGCGCAAGTTCTGGGATCTGGATATCGTCATACGGCCGCGGGATATCATTGCTGCTAAGGCGCTGCTGATCTCGCACGGTTATCAGTGGCACCCCTTCCCGCACCCCTACCCCGGGCAGGTAACAGGGCGCAACGAGGCACGAAACTTCCGCTTGTTCAACGAGTACGATTTCGTCCATCCCGACACCAACGCCATGATCGATCTGCACTGGTGCATCGCCCCCAGGCGTTTTCCTTTCGATGTCGACCTGGACGATTTATGGGAACACCTGGTACCAGTGCGACTGCTCGACGAGGAGATATGGACGTTTCCACCCGAAGTCCTGTTGTTGCTTCTCTGCGTCCATGGCAGCAAGGACCTGTGGTGGAGGCGAATCGGCTGGACCTGCGATGTTGCAGAACTGCTGGCCTCGAACCCTGACCTTGACTGGTCATACTGCCTCGAGCTGGCGACGCATACCGGGGCACGACGCATGTTACTGCTCGGACTGGCGCTTGCCCACGAGCTGTTGCAGGCACCGCTGCCCGAGCAGGTTTGCACCTCGATCCGTTCGGATAAGGCGGTCCAGCCGCTCATTGCACTCGTGAAACGCCGCCTGTTCGATGAGCAGACCACCCGCGGGATTCTGGAAAGACCGCGTTTCCGCCTAAGCGTGCGTGAACGGCTGCGCGACAGGATTCCTGCCTATCGGTACATGGTAAAAGAAGCGTTCTACACTTTTTTTGTACCGGATTACAAAACCCACGCGCGGGTCAAGCTGCCTGCTGCACTGTCGTCTCTCCTATACTACCTGATGCACCCTGCCCGCCTCGCCCATAAAATGTGGTCACATACCATCCGCCGCAGCAATACAACACCCTGAGAAAATCCTCAGGATATAATCAGGAAGGGTTCAGCACTCGTGTTCGGCATCGCTAAACAAATACACGCACTGTTAACCGCAAAGGAACGCCTGCAATTCCTCTTCCTGGTGCTGGCTGCCCTGGTGATGACAGCCCTCGAACTGGTTGGAATTGGCGCCATTGTCGCCTTTATGGGTCTGCTGGCGCAGCCGGATCTGGTTTTCGAAAATCGCTGGCTAAGCCGACTGTATATCCTCATGGGTATCGATGATGCCCATCAATTCATCCTGATATGCGGCTTCACGCTGCTACTGATCTATCTGCTCAGAAATCTGTTCGCCGCCTTTATGGTGTGGCTGCAACTGCGTTTCGTATGGGGCACTCTGCTGTCACTGTCAAATAAACTGCTGGAAAAATACATTTACAGCCCCTATCAATATTTCCTGACACGCAACACCTCCGAGATGCAAAGAAACCTGCTCTCGGAAATGGACCAGATCGTGAATAGCGTGATATTGCCGGCGACACGGCTTATTACCCAGTCTATTATGGCCGGCTGCATCCTTGTACTGCTGTTCTGGAATGACCCGGTGCTGGCGGGTGCTATTACGATGCTGTTCGGGGGCGCGTATGCCTGGGTGTATATCGGATTCAGGCACAGACTGTCGACAATCGGCGCACGACGTGTCGCAGCCAACCATTTACGATTCAAAACACTTTCCGAAGTCCTCAGCGGCATCAAGGAAGTCCGCATGACGGGTCGTGAGCAATATTTTATCGACAGTTTCACGGAGGCGCTCAGGAGATACACCCGACAGATGATCGCCAGCGGTCTTATCGCGCAACTACCCTCGTACCTGATAGAGTCGCTTGCTATCGGTGGAATTCTTGGCGTTACGCTGTACATCGTCGGCGTAAAGCAGACGGTGCAGGAAGTCATACCGGTGGCCACTTTGTACGCCGTCGCCGCATACCGGATTCTTCCGGCGCTTCAGCAGATAACGCAAGCCCTGGCTGCCCTGCAGTTCAATCGCAAATCCCTCAACGTGATTTCCCACGACCTGGCCTTAACGGACAAGTACCCGGTTGCCGCACAGATCAGGGAAATCAGAAAACAACCCATCATCTGCAAGGATTCAATCAAATTGCAGGACGTATCGTTCCGCTACCCCGCGGCAGAGACGAATGCGGTGGAGCGGCTCACCCTGACCATTCGCAAAAATACCTCTACTGGTTTAGTCGGCACCACCGGGGCCGGCAAGAGTACCGTTGCCGATATCGTGCTCGGCTTGCTGATTCCCCAGTCCGGCCAGGTCAAAATTGATCAGACACCGATCACAGAGCAGACTGCCCCTGCCTGGCAGATCCACACAGGATACGTGCCGCAGCAAATTTTCCTGACTGACGACACGGTAGCCCGCAACATCGCCTTCGGGGTCAAGCCGGAGGACATCGATCACGACGCCATGACCGAGGCCGCTCGAATGGCTCATATCTACGAGTTCGTTACCGGGGAACTGCCTGATGGCTTCAATACGGTGGTTGGAGAACGTGGCATTCGCCTGAGTGGTGGCCAGCGCCAGCGAATTGCCATCGCACGGGCCTTGTATCACAAACCCGAACTGCTCGTCTTTGACGAGGCAACCAACGCGCTCGATGGTGCAACCGAAACCATCATCCGGCAATCCGTTCGCCAGCTGGCCGGAACAAAAACGCTGCTTATCATCGCCCATCGACTGAATACCGTGAAAGACTGTGATGTGATATACGTGCTGGAACATGGCAGGATTATCGCCAGTGGCAGTTACGAAGAACTCATGAAAGACTGCGATATCTTCCGCGCCATGGCGCAGGCCTAGAATCACTTACAAGCACAGGATGGCTAGCGGGCGACTCCACTCTCCACACAGGCAGGTATTGGAATCGCGAATGGGTTTACCGCTGGCCAGGGCTTTCAGACGCATTCTGCAGCGGACGAATCTCGAATATGTAATTATTCGCTTCCCCGTAATACGCATGCAACAGCGTACGTACAGGATAGCCGAGTTCGGCCGCCACCCGATCCGGACTGTTTTCTGCGGGTTCGCGGTCGGAAAACGCCATGATGACAGCCCCGCCAGGATTCATTCGATATGCAGCCTGCAGGAGGAATCGCCTGGTGATCTGATATCCGCCATCCGGCCCGCAGCCACACACTGTGTCTCCCTCTCCGGGACCGAAAGGTTGATTAAAAACAACCAGGTCAAACTTCACCGTAGATGGTATGTTCTCGAAAAGATCGCTTTGCACAACATGAATCGGCCCGGCACTCTCGTTCTGTTCGACATTCTTACGCGTGCATTCTACAGCCGGACCATGAATGTCGGAGGCCCAGACCTCCTGTACTCCGCTGCGTTTCAATGACAGCGCGAGATAGCCGGACCCACACCCCATATCGAGAGCTGTTTGAGCCTGATAACTTTGTGCAATCCTGGCGAGGTTCTGAGAGCACTTCCCCATGTCGGGCGGGAACACGTCCTTGTCGATTGTGAATATCAACCCGTCCAGAAGAACCGAATAGGGCTGTTGATCGATGTAACGCTGAAACTCTGAATGGTTTTGTTGCTTTGGCTTGATGTCCATCGTATTGGCTTCTCTGTTGGCTGCTATGCACTGGCAGATGAAATGAGCATCGAATGAGGACAGCGCATTGTCATTTTGTGATGCCGGGCAGCAGGGACCGATTGCACTTACCGAAACACAGCCGTCAGCACCTCTCTGCGAGCCGGTCCATTAAATCCTCATATTGTGACACCGACACCTTGGCAACAAAGTCATGGGCAGCCCGCCTTGATTGCTGCGAACACTGCTGATAGGTGTCTGCCTCGGACAACAGCTTGTCCAGTGCTTGCGACCACGGGGCAAGATCCTGCGGTGGACTGACAAAACCACCCTCGCGGAACTCGCCCGGGACGACCGGCAAGACGTAATCGACACCCAACTTTGCCTCGGGCAGGCCACCAATATCACTGGCCAGCACGGGAATGCCCCGTAGCATTGCCTCGGGCACCACATACCCGAACGTTTCAGGCCATAACGAGGGGACCAGGAGGATACGGGTCTGACTGAGGATTTCCTCGATATCATTTGCAGGTTTCAGGATCCGTATATTGGGCATCTTTCGCAGAAGATCTATCAGGTCCTGATCAGCACCCCAGGTCGGAACTGCCGCAAATTCGATGTCAGGGAACTGGCGCGCTAGTCCGATAAAGATACTCACGCCCTTGAGTTCGCAGGGATTGATCATCGTTACGAATCCGCGATCAGACCTTGCCAGGAGGGGGAAAGGACCTGCTCCGTAAACCGGCATCGGCAACAGCTGTGCTTCAAGATCTCCGTAGTCGTGAATGTACTTTTTCATGAAGTTGCTGATAACCACGATCGCCCGAGCCGCCTTGACCAGTTCCGTATAATCAGGATTTCTGTCGATCGAGAGCGGCCCAAACGGGAGCTGGATGATCGTCTGCAGCAACAGAATCACCCGGGATGGCGATGCTTCCATTGCTGCCCTCAACATAAAGCGTCGCTTGTCATCTGTCACGTAGATCCAATCCGGACTCATTTTCCTGATCCGGCGAACCAGGTAGTCTCGTTGCTGGTCCTGTCCGGTAAAGTTTAACGCCTCAACCTGGACTCCCTCGTACTTGTAGGAAAACACATTCGGTTCGACCTCTTGATAAATCGCACCACGAGCTTTCATCTCCGCGGCAAACTGCCGCATATTGCCGGGTCCGTCGGAGGAACGGGTCAATGCCCGCGACAGCACCAGACATTCGTGTCCGTGCCGTGCAAAACCTTCGAGTAAACATCGATTTGCCTTAGTACCACCACCAAACGAGGGCAAATAGATATCGTCCTGAATGAGTGCGATTTTCATGACATTCAACGACCTTTACGCCGACACCCGTGAAGGGTTGCAGTAATGCAGTAAATAGATAAATCGATCATCTGGCCTTGCCTCGCACGTGAATTTCATCCAACAGTAACCATGCCATACAGTTCGTGATAATTGTAAAGTGTCGCGGAACGTAACAATGCCATCTTTCGAAATCAGGCTGCTTTACAGAACCCAATCCAGCTTGCCACACAAGTATTGTGATCCATGTCGATGTGTATGTGGTTTATCTGCAACATTATTGAATAAGTAGTGCTAACGCAAGTCTGTTTTGACGAGTATCGAGTGTTTTCCGGTGGGTTGGGAGAATGCGGTCGAAGTAATTGCACGGCACCACACACAGCACCTCTTCGGGGCCACCGTCGCTGCAACGACGGGATCTGGCACCTGCATCGCTCGACTCGAATTTCCGAGTGCTCAGCCCCTCGACATCATGTATTGAGCTGCCCGACCTCAAGCGACGTGGATTCAACTGAGGTTGGAACAATACACCCCGTGGCTCAGAGCCACAATTGAGCACGAGGTTTAAATTAATGCATCCATCCGGCTGCAATTCCGACCGACATTGCGAGCAGGGAGAAAAGCACCGTCACCAGGAGCAAACTCCCGATCTGCACACCCAGATTTCCCGCCTGGTCTCAGACGCCATATCATTTTTCCGACGAGCACGTTTCATGGAAAAGATAATGCAGCACTTGTACCTGTTCGGCAGGAGATCCGGTTTCGAGCTGTCGACGCCGGTTTGCGTAGATCATGCGCTGCAAGCCGTTCTCCGGCAGCACCAGATCGAGCGAAATGCTCATCGCCCTGACATAATTTCTCTGCGTGCGCCAGGCAAGCTGCCAGACCGTAGCGCCGGCAAGTATCCCGACTGACATCAACCCGAGAAGTCGGCCGGGCCACGCTCCGGTATCCAGTTGCCAGATGTGTTCGGCGAGCAGCAGGGAAGTCAGGCCGATAACGATCATCGCCCATTCGCCCAGCGCCACGAGAAGACAGGCGACCTTCCATAACCGCAGTCTGCCCGTGCGCAAGGCGTTGCGAGCGCTGGGCAGACACAACTCACTGCCGACGATGTAGGCAACGACAAGCAGTGCTGTGGCGACTAGCGAGAGCTGGAACAGCATGAGCATCTGACGTTAGGGTTGGCGCCGCTTACCTGTTAGAAGTATGACAGATGCGCGGCAAGGTCGTGTTGCACAGTGATTATGCCGCACAACCGCGATAGACTATAGATTTGCCCTCACGGCTGTTTCTGCCGTGTAAAGGGTAGATAATCCGGCGCAAGACTGTTTGACTGTCCATCATTGGATACACGAATGAAGACTGGGGCAATCTGCCGTGAATAACACAACCGTGCAATCTTTTGGAAAGACTGCACGAGACCTTACAAATATCATTGATTTTTCTCAATGCCTGGGGACGTGATATTTGCGCTAATATAAATATAAACAGGCTACTTCTCAGCGTAGCACGACTCGGCAATCGCCGGAACTGAACAGACACTGGATACCATGGGCACACGGATCGAGAAACCCGATACTCGCACCACGATGGAAGGGGGTAGCCAGGATACAGGCACCGGGGAAACGCACGACGCGACAGATCAAACTCCGGATGCGCAACGTAAAGAGGCGGCCGACAAAGGTGCAGGATCGTTTTCTATCAAGGATTGCGCGCTGGTTGCATTGGCCACCGGTAAGAAAGCGCGACAGCTGCAGGAGTTTCGCAGTCAGTTGAGCGATATAGATGCTGCGAGCATCTATCACCATTTTTGGGGCGGACTCCTGCAGCCGCGCTTCGAGGAACGCGAATACAACAACGACTTCGCGGCATGGATCTGGCACGGGATACACGATGCCGTGCTGGCGGAACGACTCGCGGCCTTGGCGCCCTCCGGTTTTACCGGCCTCGAGGCGCTGCGACAGGAAATCATCGAGCTGATTGAAACACGCATGGATGAAATGGAGCATCTGGTCTGGACGCGCGCCACGAGGCAGTTTGAGTTCATATGTTCACATATTGTTGTTTTTGACACGGGAAGGCGGCTCGGGGAGCCGGCAGAACTGGCCACTGCCATAGCAGACCTCTCTACCAGCAGCATTTTTTATCACTTTATCGATGCCCGCCGTCGCACCAGTGACGGACGTGATGATTTTAGTGACTGGCTGGCCGGCTTCGGCGATGAATTCATCTCATTACAGGAACAACTCCTGTGCATTGACCCCTATTTCAGCAGCCTGAGTGAGCTGCGTGATGAGCTTGCGCTGTTGTTTGCATCGTATTTCCAGGTGCCGCGACAATGAATATGCTGGAAGACTATGCTCAGGTCGCCGGAACCGATGTTATTGCGCAATTGCGTCAGCTCGCCAGACCGTTAGCCGGCGCAAAAGTTGTTCATGTCAATTCTACGCGTATTGGCGGCGGGGTTGCCGAGATCCTGACCAAACTGATACCACTCAAGCAGGAACTGGGCATTGACGCTCAATGGGAAGTCATCACCGGCGAGAGCGAGTTCTTCGAGTGCACGAAGGGCATGCACAATACCCTGCAGGGCAACCGCATTCCCCTGGGCGAAAACCTGCTGAGGGTCTACGAGGAGACCAACGCCCGTAACGCGGAAATACTGCGACCGATACTGGAAGACGCGAATTTCGTATTCATTCACGATCCGCAGCCCGCGGCGCTGCTGTGTAACTGCCCCGACCGGAAGGGTAAATGGATCTGGCGCTGCCATATCGACGCCAGTCATCCCTATCGACCGGTGTGGAAGTATTTGCACGAGTTTGTGGCACCCTACGATGCCAGCATCTTTTCACTGGCGGCGTTTGCCCAGGAACTGCCGCATCCGCAATACCTGATACCGCCCAGCATCGACCCCCTGAGCGAGAAGAATGTGGAGCTCGACGCGGGTGCAATCCAGGATACAGTCGGGAAGTTCCGGATCGATCCCCAACGGCCCGTAGTCGTCCAGGTCTCGCGCTTCGACCGTTTCAAGGACCCTGTCGGCGTAATCGAGGCCTACCAGTTGGCTAAACAGTTCGTGCCCGCACTGCAACTGGTTCTCGCTGGCGGCGGAGCGGCCGATGATCCTGAAGGAGAAGCGGTTCTGAACGAGGTACAGGCAAGTACCCGGGGTGATCCCGATATTCACGTGTTGCTGCTGCCCTCTGATGCGCATCGGGAAATCAATGCACTGCAGCGCGCAGCCGATATCGTCCTGCAAAAATCCGTCCGCGAAGGCTTCGGCTTGACCGTCACCGAGGCCATGTGGAAAGGCAAACCCGTAATCGGCGGCGACGTGGGAGGCATCCGCCTGCAGGTGATCAATCACCACACCGGGTTTCTGGTGAATACCCCCGAAGGCGCGGCTCTTCGCATCCGCTATTTGCTGCATCAACCTGAGAAGATCGAGGAAATGGGCAGAAAGGCCCGCGCTTTCGTGCGCGACAACTTTCTCATCACCCGCCACCTGCGTGAATACCTGACTCTCATGGTGTCCTTGCTGAACGGCGCCAGAGACCGCATTGAACTGATGTAGGGCATCGAATTGAGAACAGCCAGACGTTATCATCGCATGCCGTTTGGCACCGAGCTGCTCGAGGACGGATGTGTACGTTTTCGCCTGTGGGCACCGGCGGCCGGACGGGTGGATGTTTGTCTGTCTGAACATGAGGCAGGAAGCCAGGACACAAAACTGCTGCCAATGGAAGCCAGCGCCGGTGGCTGGTTCGACCTCACTACCGAACTGGCCAACGAGGGTACCCGTTACCGTTTCCGCATCGACGGCGACATGCAGGTTCCCGATCCCGCCTCACGTTTCCAGCCGCACGATGTTCATGGGTCGAGCGAGGTTATCGATCCGGGCGCCTGGGCGTGGCAGGACACGTACTGGTCCGGTCGCGCATGGGAAGAGACCATCCTCTATGAAGTGCATGTAGGCACTTTTACCTCCCAGGGAACTTTTTCCGCCGTTAAAGAAAAGCTCGACTACCTGGTGGAACTGGGCATCACCGCGCTTGAACTCATGCCGGTAGCGGACTTCCCCGGTACCCGAAACTGGGGCTACGACGGGGTTTACCTTTTCGCACCTGACAGTCAATACGGCAGACCCGATGACCTGAAGGCGCTGGTCGATGCAGCGCATTCGCGGGGGCTGATGGTATTTCTGGATGTGGTGTACAACCACTTCGGGCCGGAGGGCAATTACCTTCATGTCTATGCGCCGCAGTTCTTCACGCAACGACACCCGACGCCGTGGGGCGCGGGCATTAATTACGATGGCGAAGATAGTTACTGGGTACGACAGTTCTTTATCCACAACGCATTGTACTGGCTCGAGGAATATCACCTGGACGGCCTGCGTTTCGATGCTGTACACGCAATTCAGGATGACTCCAGGCCGGACATCCTCATCGAACTGGCCGAGTATGTTCGACACACCTTTGGCGAGCGGCGGCAGATTCATCTCGTACTGGAGAACGACCACAATGCCTCCCGCTATCTGGCCAGAGATGCCTCGCACCAGGCCCAGCAGTACGTGGCACAGTGGAATGACGATATCCACCATGGGCTGCATGTTCTGATCACCGGTGAAACTGGCGGCTACTATATGGATTACGCCCGAGATCCGGTTTTCTATCTGGCTCGCTGTCTTGGCGAAGGCTTTGCCTACCAGGGCGAGCGATCGGCGTATCGCGAGAACGCGCCACGGGGTGAGCCCAGCGATCACCTGCCCGCCACCGCTTTCGTGTCGTTCCTGCAGAATCATGACCAGGTGGGCAACCGGGCCTTTGGGGAGCGCATCAATGTGCTCAGCGAACCCGCGCCGCTGCGTGCCGCGTTGGCGTTGCTGCTGCTCGCCCCATCGCCGCCGCTGCTGTTCATGGGCCAGGAATGGGGTTGCACCCGGCCGTTTCTCTTTTTCTGCGATTTTGGTGCCGACCTGGCAGACAGGGTGGTTGCCGGACGCCGCGACGAGTTTTCCCGTATTCCGCAATTCCGCGACCCTGCCGCACGCGCGCACATACCCGACCCGATGGACAGGCGCAGCTTCGAGGCCGCCGTTCTCGACTGGAATGTTCGCGACCATCCGCCGCATCAACACTGGCTGCACCTCCATCGTGATCTGCTCGCAATACGACAGCACGAACTGATACCGCGACTTTACAAGCTACCGGCAAACGGCAAGGACTGCAGTCAGCTCGACGCAGGTGCGTTGTCCGCACGCTGGGTTCTGGGCGATGGTTCCGAGCTGGTTCTCATGGCCAATCTCGCTGATAGGGTCCTCACGGGGGTAACTCTCCCAAAGGAGCCAGTCCTGTATTCCACGCATGGCACCGATCGCGGGCAACTCCACGACGGGCAGCTGCGGCCCTGGTCGGTGGTCTGGTATCTGCATCGAAAGGATGCCGCGCCATGATGGCGCAGCTGGGGGCAACCTACCGCCTCCAGTTCAATCGTGATTTTACCTTTGCCGACGCGACGGCGATCATCCCCTATCTGCACATGATGGGCATAACCCATGTTTATGCCTCCCCTTTTCTCAAGGCCCGCTCAGGCAGTCCGCATGGCTACGACATCGTGGATCACAATGCCCTGGACCCCGAGATCGGCGACACCGCCAGCTTTACCGCTTATGTCGAGACATTGCACCGGCATCGGATGGGACAGATCCTGGACATCGTCCCGAACCACATGGGCGTCGGCGGCAATGACAACGCGTGGTGGCTGGACATTCTGGAACATGGCGAAGCTTCACACTACGCGTCGTATTTCGATATCGACTGGCACCCTGTGAACACGGCCTTGCACAACAAGGTGCTTCTGCCCTTCCTCGGCGACCATTACGGTACGATACTGGAGCAGGGTAAATTAAACCTCGGCTATGACTCCGACAGCGGAACGTTCAGCGTTCGTTACTATGAGCACCTGTTCCCTGTCGACCCCCGCACTTACCCGCAGATTCTCTTCCCTGGCATCGATACCTTGCAACAGCAACCCGGGGGCGGTCGCGATGCCTTCGATCAACTTGGTTCGCTTATCGCCGATTTCAGGTCGTTGCCGCAACGCACGGAGCTGTCTGCCCCGCGCCGGCAGCAACGCAAGCTGGTGTCTGAGGTATGCAAGCGCCGTTTGGCCGAACTGTGCCGGACTCGACCCGAAATCCACAGCCTGATACGGAAGAATCTGGCACGTTTCAACGGCACCTCAGGCCAGCCGGAAAGTTTCGACCTGCTCCATCATCTGCTCGAGTCACAGGCTTACCGGCTGGCGTACTGGCTGGTCGCCTCTGACGAGATCAACTACCGGCGGTTCTTCGATATCAACGATCTGGCGGGGATACGCATGGAAATCAGCAAGGTATTCCAGGCTACCCATCGTCTGGTACAACAGCTCGTCGTCACCGGCGCGGTTAACGGCCTGCGCATCGATCACCCCGATGGCCTGTCTGATCCCCACGGCTACTTCTGCGATCTGCAGAATCTGATAGATCAGTCAGGAGACAGCCCGGCAACCGACGCCGACACTTCCTGCTATTTGCTGGTCGAGAAGATCCTCGCAAGCCATGAGCGACTGCCCGCCGACTGGACTGTCGCCGGGACCACCGGCTACGAGGCTGCACATCTGCTCAATGGCCTGTTCGTCTATCCCGGATCGGAGCGCCGGTTTGACCGGCTGTATAGCCGATACACGAGAGGCAGGGTGGACTTCGATGAACTGCTTTACCAGAGCAAAAAGCTCATCATCCGCAGTTCGCTTTCGGGCGAACTGACCGTACTTGCCAACCTGCTGAGCTCCATCGCCCAGATCGATCGCCACACCCGTGACTTCACCAATCAGGGACTGCGCTACGCGCTTGGCGAAGTGGTAGCGCGCTTCCCGGTGTACCGTACTTACGTTACCTCCAGACGCATCAGCGATGAAGACCGTCACTATGTGCACTGGGCAATCGCAAAGACGAAGAAACACACACCCGCCACTGAGGTTGCCATTTTTGATTTCATTCACGACCTGCTGATACTGGATCGTATTGATGAGCACAGCCAGAACATACAACACAGAATCATCCAGTTTGCGCTGCGCTTCCAGCAGTATACCGCCCCGGTGATGGCCAAGGGCATGGAGGATACGGCATTTTATGTCTACAACCGCCTGGCGTCACTCAACGATGTCGGCTTCGATCCGCGTGTCTTCGGCCTCTCGCCCAATGCCTTCCATCATGAAAACAGGCAGCGGTTGACCAACTGGCCTTTAGCTATGGTGACAACGTCCACCCACGACAGCAAACGAGGCGAGGACGTGCGGGCGCGGATCAATGTATTGTCTGAAATCGCCGATGAGTGGCGAATCCACCTGGGCCGCTGGAGCAGGATCAATCGAGGCAGAAAACGACTTGTCAATGATGAGCTTGCGCCTTCCCGTAATGACGAGTACCTGCTCTATCAGACGCTGATAGGCACCTGGCCCGAGGAATCGCTATATGCTGCAGAACCTGATGCGTTCCGAAACCGCATTGAGCTCTACACGCTTAAAGCCGCCAGGGAGGGCAAAGTCAATACCTCGTGGATTAATCCTGACGAAGAATACGAACAGGCTGTGCAGCATTTTGTGCGTGCTCTTCTGGACGATCCCGGGCGCAATGCCTTCCTTGCCGACTTCCTGCCGTTTCAAAAGCGCATCGCCCGTTTCGGGATGCTGAACAGCCTGTCGCAAACCCTGCTCAAGCTTACCGTGCCTGGTGTTCCCGACATCTACCAGGGCAATGAATTGTGGGCGTTCAACCTGGTGGACCCGGATAACCGCAGGCCCGTTGACTATGATTACCACCAGAACACACTGCAGGCGCTCATAACCGCTTCCGGAAACGGCGACAACCTGCCTGTGCTGCTGCAGGAATTGCTCAACCGCATCGAGGACGGTCGCGCCAAACTCTACCTTACCTGGAAGACTCTGATCCTGCGACGAGAGCATCCCCGGGTATTCAGCAACGGCCAGTATCTCAGCCTGGAGCCACAGGGATTAAAGGCCGATCACATCTGCGCCTTTGCCCGCCGTCTCGAAGACAGGGAGATCCTGGTGGCAGCCACGCGCTGGTTTGCGCTCCTGTCGGGCGATTCCGATCGCCTGCCACTGGGGCGTTCGGTCTGGGATGACACCTGGGTCGAGGGACCGGAAGGTGCGCAAGCACGGACCTATCGCAATGTGCTTACCGGTGAAACAGTGCCGACTCACCAGCACATGGACGGAACGCGTTTGAAAGCAGCGGATCTGTTCAATTGTTTCCCGATTGCGCTGCTGATCAATGGCTGATCAATCCACAACGTCAGGAAACCCGGCTGCACGGAATTCGCATCAGGGTAAGCCTACCGGCATGCTGTTTTCAGAACCTGATCAGACAGTCTCGTCAGGTTGGGGTTGCATGTCTTTTTTGAAGAAACGCGTACACCCCGGCAAGCGAGACGCCATAGATAATGTGATAGATGAGAGAAACGACAGGATCCCATAGTGTGAGATCCATCCCGAAATAGCCAGCGCCTGCCAGCGGCATCACCAGCAGCATGGTCAATAATCCGCTGATCACGCCAAATGCGATGCCCTTGTACCAGAACATTCGACCGGGGAGGATCGGGAACATGATGCCAAACAGTGTCGACCATAACAGGGTCCCGATCACCCAATGCCACACCCATCCGGTCACAAGCGTATCCGGCAACCCCGTGGCCTTCGATGTAGCCTCTGCGACGCGGTCGAGAAACCGTATGGTATCAAGCTGCGGTATCGTACCACTGCTGAGTTTCAGCACCCAGAGTACCCCCGTGGCAACAACCCCCGCAACGAGACTGCGGCCAATACGCCTGAATATCCCCTGATAGCTTTCACCGTCAGTGTGCATAGTCATCCTCATTCAGCCACTCTGAACGATCCGGAATACCGTTATGAATAAAAACATGGATGTCGATTCCGGCGGTTCTATTCATCGTAACCCACCCCACTGCCCCGGGAATCGCGCGCGAAATAATCCGTCCTCCCCTTGGGGACTACAACCACACCCCCCGGCGTCACGTCGTAACGCGCCCGGTCCGCCTGCGTATCGAAACCGATCACGGAATTCTCATCGATCCTGTTGTGCCGATCGACAATGACACGGCGCAATCGGGCGCCGCGGCAAACCCGCACATAATCCATGATAATGCAGTCTTCCAGTTCAGCACCGGGTTCGATCACCGCCTCGCGCCGGATAATGCTGTTGCGAATGGAGGCGTTGTTCACTACCGTGGCGGCACCAAGCAGACTGTTATCGATTGTACTGCTGAAAACTTTCGCAACCGGTCCCTGATAGTGGCTGGAGAAGATCGGCCACTGGGGGTTGAAGGCATCGAACTTCGGCTCCATGCCGAGCACGTCCCGGTGCGCCTCGTAATAGGCGTCGAGCGTGCCGACATCGCGCCAGTACCCGACCTCTTCGTATGGATTGATACCCGGGATGTGATTGTCGACGAAGTTGTAGGCATACAGCCGGTGGGTGTCCAGCAAGCGCGGCAATACATCGTGACCAAAATCCATACCGCCGCGTTCATGCGCCTCCTCGAGCACGTCCATCAGAACCTGCGCACTGAAAATATAATTGCCCATGGAAGCAAATGCCCGGTCAGGATCCGATGGCATGGCCTTGCCGTGCGCCGGTTTCTCCTCGAATCCGCGAATCCGGTTATCGCCATCCACCTCCAGAATACCGAAGCTCGCTGTCTCTGCTATCGGCACCGGCAGCGCCGCGACGCTGACATCCGCCCTGCTTTCCCGATGGATCCGAACCATCTGGCGCACGTCCATCCGGTAGAGGTGGTCGGCCCCGAAAACCGCGACCAGATCGGGTTGATGAATTCTCAGGAGGTTGATGCTCTGGTAGACAGCATCGGCGGTACCGCGAAAATACACATTATCATCCAGCCGCTGGGGTGGTACCACGGTTACAAACTGATTCGGCAGCAGCTGGGATATGGTCCAGGCCTTGCGCACGTGTTCGATGAGTGACTGCGATTTGTATTGCACCAGCAGATAAATGGAACGAATCCCGGAGTTAATCAGATTACTGAGTACGAAATCCACGATCCGGTAGCGAGCGCCGAACGGAACAGCTGGCTTGCAACGTTCCGCAGTCAACGGCCGAAGACGCTTGCCCGCGCCGCCAGCCATCACAAAAGCCACCATTCGATCCGAATGCCGTCGTTCTTGCATGCTGTGTTTCACTCCGCCATGAGACCGTCGAATTAATCCCGGGACCTGAACGCCGGATCCCCGCCTCCACAGGGATGATGTGTTCAGATATTTCCTTAAGGACGCCTCGAAAAAATACGAAACAAATCATTTTTATAGTAGAGATCCCGATTTTTCGAGGCAAGCCTAATTCATTCCATTGCTCCGCTGCCAGTAGCCCCGGCGCCCGTAGTGTTTGAACAGCCGAGCCTCGTAATCGCGGCTGATGCCGCTGGTAGGATCGAAGCCGGGCGCACTGTCAATCACCGTAGATGCAAGACCGATGTTCATGAGGTGGTCCCTCCAGCTCACCCGCTCGATCCAGCCCGGGCTGACAAGGGCATGGCTGCCAGGTCGCCTGCGGTGCGTTTCGATCTCCAGGTAGCGGATCACCCAGTACCGGGTGTCCACAATCTGATCCCGGACCTGTCCAAAGGCACCGTCATGCGCCACGATAACACACCCGTTGATCCAGGTGGTTCTTTGCAGGTGCATTTCCCGACGCCTGGCGAGCGCTTCTCTCCCGGCCAGTGGCTCCGCCCCCAGCGAAAACGACGACAGTGCCACACCGGACTGCCTGAGGTCCTCCCAGTACACCGGCCAGTTGTAGTACTGGTAATACTCCTCTTCATAGTGCCTCGACAACGGCCGGTCGGCATCGAGCGGCGGGCTGTTCTCGATTTGACGGCGCGTCAGCTCAATGAAAATCGCCTTTTCGCCCTCCCTGACTTCGCCGACGGCAACCGGCGAAATCAGGACCCGCCGACCCGCAAGCCAGTTGCCGGTATCGACCAGCAGATAGCGCACCACCCAGCTCACATCATCGAAATACAACGCTTCCACGGTACCGATTTCACCGTCAACAGCGTGCAGCAAACAGCGCATGAGCTTGCCGGCCGGTTGCAGGTGGTTAAGGGTACTCATTCCCTTCAGGGCTGCCTGCACGGGAACACTCTGGCAGGCGTTGTGTTTTCACTGTATTGGTCATTTCAGCCGGCATCCAGTCTGTCGGTTAACCGCGTGCACCCGGGGGCACGTGTCATGATGCGGCGGCACATTCTCTTTTTGTGCAATCAATTAAAATATGATCGAGCCAGCCGTCTTCCGGGTACGACAGGTTTCCGTAGTGATGGTTTCCAGGTGCTCGGCATCAGAAGGCATCACCATCACAATCTTCATTACCCGGTATGCAGCCGTATCACAGTGTCAGGTGTCAGGTGTCAGGTGTCAGGTGTCAGGTATCGTGTTTTAATTTGATACCAGAAACGGTTCGGCATGCATTGATATATTTCAATGTCAAGCAATAGCCCGACGCGACCGGGGAAGAAGCTTCAACCCTGCCGGACAGGCCGCAAGCGCCACATACGAAACCCGTAAGACTTTGATTTTTTTCAATGCGGGCTGCCACATCCACGCCTATCCTTGGTATGAAATCAAGAATACAGCAGCCCATGGGGTCATAATGCGTGTAACCGTACCCGAGGTACGCAATCCTGCTGCAGCGATCCGATTAACATGCGCGAATCCGCTATCCTGAAGCCGGGAGATACCTGCTGGCGCATCGAGCATGCCAATCGCGTCAGTCTGCTCGTGGATGGCGCCGAATATTTTCATGCGTTCCGGGAAACCGCGAAAAACGCGAGGCGCTCGGTGCTGATCATAGGCTGGGATATCGACGGCCGTTTCAAACTCGAACGGGAACACACCCCTGACGGGCTTCCCACCGGTCTCAGGGAATTCCTCAACAGCCTGGTCAGCCGCCGGAAGCAGCTCCATATCCATGTCCTGGATTGGGACTTCGCGATGATCTTTGCCCCCGACCGGGAATGGCTGCCGGCCTACAAGATGGACTGGACTACCCACCGTCGCCTGCATTTCCGCCTGGACGACCGCTATTCCGTCGGTGCATCGCATCACCAGATAAGCGTCGTCATTGACGATCGTGTGGCATTCGTCGGCGGACTGGATTTCGCCCTCGGCCGCTGGGACACCTCCAGGCACCGGCCCGACGATCCACGACGCCGTGATATCAATAGCTCGATTCCCCAGCCCTACCACGATGTCCAGCTGATGGTGAGCGGGACCATCGCCGGGGCGATTGGTGAGCTTGCGCGTGAGCGCTGGCACACGGCGACCGGCAGGAAGATTCAATCTCCGGAGCTGACCGGGGGCGGCGACCCCTGGCCTGACGAGATCACCGCCGAACTCGTCGATGTCAGGATCGGCATTGCCCGCACCTATCCGGAATACAACGCACAGGAGGAGGTTCGGGAGGTGGAGCGGCTTGTGATCGGTGCGATCGCAGCCGCGCGGGAGTCAATCTACATCGAAAACCAGTACTTCACGGTTCACACGATCGGCGATGCCCTGGCCAGACGGCTTGGCGAGGACTATGGTCCGGAGATTGTCGTGATATTGCCGCAGCGGACGGTCGGGTGGCTGTCGCAGGTCACCATGGACGTCCTGCGCGAGCGACTGCTCAGGCGACTTTACGACGCTGATCTCCATGACAGACTGCGTGTTTACGTTCCATATGTGACCGGTCTGGACGAGCAGTGCATCAATTTGCACGCGAAACTTCTGGTAATCGACGACGAGCTGCTGCGTGTCGGCTCCGCCAATTTCAACAACCGTTCAATGGGTCTCGACACCGAATGTGACCTCGCCATAGAGGCCGGAGGCGAGACGCGCATCCGCAACGGAATCACCGCCATGCGCAACCGACTGCTGGCCGAGTATCTCGATGTCGCCCCATCGACAGTGGCAGAAGCGCTGACAGAGCACCGTTCGCTCATCCGGGTGATCGAATCGCTGGCCGGTGACGGGCGCACGCTCACACCCTTCGGGTTTTGCGTGTCCGACGAACTGGATGCACTGGTCCCGGACGCGCAAATCGCCGATCCGGAAATGCCCGTTGACGGCGACCAGATTGCTCGTGAGTTCATTACTGAAGAGGACAAAACCCCGGCCACGCGTTCCTTGATCGGCCTGGCGGCGGTACTCATCATTGCGCTTCTGCTTGCTGCAACCTGGCGCTGGACAGCGCTGGGCGAATGGATCGATCTCAGGGTGACACTCAACCGCCTAAGCAGTCTGGGTGGCGAATGGATCGCACCGTTCATCGTCATCCTCGTCTACATCATCGCGGGTTTGATGGTGTTTCCTCCGATCACCTTACTGATCATTGCCACGGGGGTGGCATTCGGCGCCGCCTATGGGTTCACCTATGCATTGCTCTGCGCCGAGATCAGCGCCCTGGTCACCTATGCGATCGGACAGCGTCTCGGACACAACACCATCCGGAATCTGTCGAACCGCTGGGTGTCCCGTGTCAGCCGGCGACTCGCGCGGCAGGGTCTACTCGCCATGATTACGCTGCGCGTGGTTCCGGTCGCCCCGTTCACCGTCGTCAATCTGGTTGCCGGCGCCTCCCACATCCGGTTCCGTGACTACGCATTTGGCACCTTGCTGGGAATGGTGCCAGGCGCTCTCGCGCTCACCCTGTTCTCCGACCAGATGGTCGCCGCCATCGCCTCACCCGAGACGTTCCGGCTCGCAAGTCTGCTGATCCTGGCGCTCATCATAGGCGCCGGAACCTGGTGGCTGAGTCGCTGGCTGCTCCGGCGACAGCAGCGCGGGAGCGGATCCGATCGCAAATCGAGGCACTCCTGAACCTCGCAGCGATAAGGCAGGTCATGCACATAACACTCGCAACCTACAATATCCACGCGTGTATTGGTGCGGATAACCGTTTCGAACCGGAGCGCATTGTGCGGGTATTGAATGAACTGAATGTGGACATGGTCGCATTGCAGGAAGTGGAGCACCATGCTGTCGATGATTACGACCTGCTGGATTACCTGGCAGAAAGAACTGGGCTCACTTCGATTGCCGGTCCAACGCTGCTGCGTGAAACCCGCGATTACGGCAATGCCCTGTTGACGCGCCTGCCCGTAGTGACAGCCAGGCGGATCGACCTGAGTCTTCCACGGCGCGAACCCCGCGGCGCGCTCGACGTAATGCACGACTGGCGCGGGCAGCGACTGCGTGTGGTCGCCACGCATCTTGGTCTGCGGCCCGGCGAGCGACGCCGGCAGGTCCGCCGCCTGCTCGCCCTGTTTGAATCCGGTTGCGCCGATATTTCGGTATTGCTTGGCGACCTCAATGAGTGGGTCCTCTGGGGGCGACCGTTACGCTGGCTGCGCCGGCACTTTGCCCCTACCCCGCATCCGCGCACCTATCCCGCACGATTCCCGCTTGTCGCACTGGACCGGATCTGGGTTCACCCGCGTGCGGCGTTGACAAGACTCGGCATACACGACAGTCCGACGGCACGAATCGCCTCCGACCACCTTCCGCTCAAGGCGGAACTGAGGAGTGAGCGACCCCAGGCGTCGACATGACCCTGCG
The DNA here is from genome assembly GCA_963763115.1 of uncultured Gammaproteobacteria bacterium. GTDB lineage: Bacteria > Pseudomonadota > Gammaproteobacteria > UBA9214 > UBA9214 > CAVQCA01. Next base: position 30,267 of record CAVXNM010000012.1, on the reverse strand, counting down.
ACTGCAACACGGTGACGACAAGGGGTGAACGAATGAATATTTTCCGCTGCCAGTCCTGTGAGCAGGTCGTGTACTTCGAAAACACCCAATGCACGCATTGCGGGACGGTTCTGGGCTTCCTTCCTGACCAGTTACTGCTGAGCGGCCTGACGCCGGCCGATGCCGGCCGCTGGCAGCCGCTGGCGCCACAGGCTGAAGGGCGGCTGTACCGCATGTGCCAAAACTATTCCCGGGAAGAGGTATGCAACTGGATGATACCCGAACACAGTAAGGCGGACTTCTGTGACGCCTGCCGCTTCAACCAGACCATACCGGATCTCAATGTACCTGGTAACAAAGCGCTCTGGCGACGACTGGAGACGGGAAAACATCGCCTCCTGTACAGCCTGCTGCGTCTGGGTCTGCCACTCATCAGCAAGCAGGAAGACCCGAAGACTGGCCTGGCATTCGCGTTTCTGGCGGATACGGAACCGGTGTTCGTGGAAAACGCGCATGCCATGACCGGACATGCACAAGGCCTGATCACCATCAATATCGCCGACGCGGATGACGCCTTGCGAGAACGCATGCGGAAAGAGTTGACCGAGCCCTACCGGACCATACTGGGTCACTTCCGCCACGAGTCCGGACACTATTACTGGAATCGTCTGGCATGCGACATCGACTGGCTGACGGACTTCCGGCGGATGTTCGGCGATGAGCGGCAGGACTACAGCACCGCGATGCGGCAAAACTACGTACAGGGGCCACCCGCTGACTGGCAGTCCCGTTTCGTGAGCCCCTACGCTGCCGCACATCCATGGGAGGACTGGGCCGAGACCTGGGCCCATTACCTGCACATCGTCGATGCCCTCGAGACCGCCTGGGCATTCCGTCTGCGGGTCTCACCCGGCGGTGACCATGATGGCAAGATGACCTCGAAGCCGGATTTCGACCCCTACAGCCCCGACTCACTCGACCAGGTCATCGACCACTGGCTGCCGCTTACCTATGCGGTGAACAGCCTCAATCGCAGCATGGGTCAGCCCGACCTCTACCCGTTCGTGCTCTCGCCCCCGGTACTTTCCAGGCTGGACTTCGTACACCGGACAGTCCGCCAGGCGGCGGCAACATCATGAGGTGAGCATGCGACGGTCACCCCGGGGTCGCCAGAGTTCCCGGGCCCGTTCGCACAGAAACCGGTGATCATCGGACAATCGCGTTCTCGCGACAATCATTCCTGACGACGATACCTGATCAGCACCAACGCCCGCGCCCCCACGGTGTACGGGTTCGCTATCGCTTGCTCCGGGTCTATTTCCACATCGAATCGCGAGGTATCTATCAGCATCGAGGGTCGGTAGAGTGCCCCGTTATCGGGTATCGTATAATCGACGCTGTCGTCGGATGCGTTCATTATCAGCATGAAGGTGTCGTCGGGTTCCTTCTCGCCGTGTCGGGTCAGGTGGTACACCCCCGCCTCACCGCTCAGCAGCAGAGCAATGGTGCGGGCATCCTCGGCATGCCAGTCCTTCTCGCGCATCTCATCACCATCCGGCTTGAGCCAGACGACATCCTTTATGGTGGTGCCCGGAATCTCCCTGCCGTGGAAAAAGCGGGAACGATGGAAGACGATGTGATCGCGCCGCAATTGGATGAGTGTCCGGGTGAACGCCATCAGCGCTTCACCGGACGCATCGATCCCCTCCCAGTCCAGCCATGAAATCTCGTTGTCCTGGCAATAGGCATTGTTGTTGCCTTGCTGGGTGCGCCCGAACTCATCGCCGGCGAGCAGCATCGGCAAACCCTGCGAAAGTAACAATGTTGCCAGCAGATTGCGCTTTTGCTGCTCTCGCATCCGCACGATGCCTGGATCGTCTGTCGATCCCTCGGCCCCGCAGTTCCAGCTGTTGTTGTGATCATGCCCGTCCCGATTGCATTCCCGGTTGCTCTCGTTGTGTTTGTGGTTGTAGCTCACCAGATCGTGCAGCGTGAAGCCGTCATGGGCGGTCACGTAATTGATGCTCGCCCAGGGACGCCGTCCGCGCCGGTCGAAAATATCACTGGATCCGGCCAGTCTGGACGCAAGTTCCGGCAACTGACCGTCATCGCCCTTCCAGAACCGCCGCACGGTATCGCGGAAACGATCGTTCCACTCGGCCCATGCCGGTGGAAACCGCCCGAGTTGATAACCCGCGTCACCGGTGTCCCATGGTTCGGCTATGAGCTTGACGGTGGACAGCAGGGGGTCCTGCGCGACGGCATCCAGAAAACTCGCATGCTCGTCGAACTCGCCGCCGACCCTGGCCAGGGTCGTGGCGAGATCGAAGCGGAAACCATCCACCCGCATCTCCCTGACCCAATAGCGCAGTGAGTCGGTCACCATTCGCAGGACATCGGGGTGCCGCAACTCAAGGGTGTTGCCGGTACCCGTGAAGTCGTTGTAGTAGCGCGCCTCACCGTCCATCAGATAATAGTAGGACGTGTTGTCGATGCCGCGCAGCGACAGCGTTGGCCCCAGGTGATTACCCTCGGCTGTGTGGTTATAGACCACATCGAGAATGACCTCGAGTCCGGACTCGTGCAGCAATTGCACAAAGGTCTTGAATTCATTGATGCCGCCGCTGCCCAGATATTCCGGATGCGGCGCAAAGAACCCGATAGAGTTATAGCCCCAGTAGTTACGCAGGCCCTGATCAATCAAATGGCGATCGTGCGCGAAAGCATGTACCGGCTGCAGCTCCACCGCCGTGACGCCGAGATTCCTGAGGTAGCTTATGACCTCATGGGTCGCCAGACCGCCGAAGGTGCCCCGCACCGGCTTCGCCACCTTCGCATGACGCATGGTATATCCACGTACGTGCATCTCGTAGACGATGGTCTCGTGCCAGGGCCGCGCCAGCGCCCTGTCCAGTCCCCAGGTGAATGCCGGATCGATGACCTCGCACCGGGGCATGAAGGCGGCGCTGTCGCGCGTGTCGAACGACAGGTCACCCTGATCGCCCCCGACGATATAGCCGAACAGCGCATCATCCCACACCAGCGCTCCACGCAAATTCCTGGCATAGGGATCCAGGAGCAGCTTGTGATGATTGAACCGGTGTCCTTGTCCGGGATCGTACGGTCCGTAGACGCGGTAACCGTACAGCTGACCGGCCCGCACGTCGGGCAGGTAACCGTGCCAGATTTCGTGGGTATACTCGGGCAGCGGGATGCGTTCGATCTCGCGCTTTCCCCCGCTGTCGAACAGGCACAGCTCCACCCGTTCGGCATGTGCCGAGAACAAGGCAAAGTTCGTTCCGGAGCCATCCCAGGTCGCCCCCAGCGGATAGGGCAGGCCTGGCCACACACGCCGGGTCTGCTTCATTACTCGCCTGCCATGCAGTGAATCATCAGCCCGGATTGTGACATAAACACCTTCGACCAGGCCACCGTGCGAACAGGCCATGAAATATTCAATCAGAACACCACTATCAAGTCTGGAGGGTCGGATGCGATTTCACGGATATTACAAGCAATCACCCGTTGAATAAACGTCCAGACGGTCTTGAAGACGGTGGGCGATAAGCCAGTGACACCGGACTGAATAACCTGCCTGGACAGGTTCTAGGAGCCTGGCCGAGTAATCATGTTGCTACTAGGCGTAGGTGTCAGGCCCCTCACCGTGCACACGGGCAAAGTATGCATCCAGCTCCGCGAACACGTGTTCGAGCGTACCCGAGGTAATCAACTGCCCGGCAGCATCACGGGCACAAAACGCATCCAGCTCGCGGCTGCGGCTGATGGATACGGCCAGTGTTTTGTCGGCACTGCCTGGATAGATTTCGAAGATGTCGTCCATGTCGGCATCCTTGCCCCAATGCCAGCGCGTAGCGCGTCCTCGGGCGATGGTATGCCCGGCAAAGCTTTCCAGTTTTTCCCGGTCCTCCTTGCCGATGAAATTGTCAGGTAACCTGATGATCTCGGTCATGTCGCCTCTGTCTGTACTCAAGGGATGGAATCGGTAAACATTCGTATGGCCGACGGCTCTCCTGTGCGCGATGTTATTTTCGCGCTTCCCGCTGTAACCTCGGAGCATCGAGACGGTAGATTTCCCGTAACGTATCTGACTGCTTCTGGAGAATATCACGACGTTTGAATGTGGCCAGGATGCGGCTCACGCTTTCCTGGGTGACCCCCAGGATTTCGGCCATCTCGCAGACCGTGAGCAGTTCGACCCTGTCTAGGGGTTGTCCGTACTCGAGCTCCGCGAGAAACTCAAGCAGTCGCGCCACCCGCGGCTTGATCCCGCCGGTTGAGAAGTCCGAGATCCACCGGTCCGCATGGACGAGAGCGCCATGCCATTGACACAGCAGTTGACCCAGCACCCCGGGGTTGTCCCGGTTGAGACGCTGAAGACTGTGGATCGCTACGTGCTGGACCTCGACATCACCGACAGCGATAGCGGTGTGCTCGTAAGGCTGCCCGAGCAATCCCTCGAGCCCGATCCAGTGATTGCCGGCGTGCAGTCGGACAATGCGCGCCCGGCCGTTTGGCAAATAGCTCAGCAATTTGACCAGGCCGCTGCGGATCACATAGATCCTGTCGACCCGGTCACTCTCACGGTAGATGACTTCTTTCGCCAGGTAGCGCTTTCTCCTGCCCGCGTCGTAAAGCGTTTGCTGTTCCTGTTCCCCCCACACACTCTCAGCTGTTGCAGCCGCATCCAGCTGATTCACGTTACTGTAGGCATTGCTGGTTTTCTCTGTCATTGGCATCAACATTTACAATCTCCTTTTGTGTCGGTTCATAAGTAACATCGCCCGAGAGTTGGAAGGTCACATGCCCGCAATCGTCATCGAAGCCTGTAAACGGAGGCGTTCGTTACACCGACAAACCTGTGCACGCAGACTGTTGTTTCCTGCCTGTGGTGGGTAAAATCGATCACTCGTCTCCGCCAATTGTGATTCATTACTGTTAAGCAACACTGGATCGCCATGCAGTACTTGCCGGCTGCGGCGATGCCTCCATGTCATTCTCCGACATTCCTGCCGGTGTCTGGTTCCATCTCCGGTGACCGACGGGTCAGGCTGCCTGATTTGCTTCACCCTGATCAGGGCAGTCACAAACAAGTATAGCCAATCGGTTCGCCTTCAAGCTTTCCAGATAGTCTGCAGCCGGGCGCTGCGCGCAGAATCACTGTCCGATGGACAGGAATTACTGCACTGACAGTAGCTTGCATTTCCCTGTAAAGGATGTGTTTTTAGGTGGTTACTCGTTGTATCCCAAGCCATTCATAATACAGCATGAAGTATTCATCTATCATCGAACAGTCGGTTATGTGTAGAGAAAAACACGTATATATTCTGTTGTAAACATCCAGTGTGTTTCTGTAACCATCGTGGCATGGCTGTATAACAAAGTGGGATGTCTCATGAATCATGTAATGTCCAATAACCGGAATGAATATGACATGGATGCAATGGACTTCCACGGCGCGTTGCTCTACTGATATGAAGCCAACGATTGACAAATCGCAATGCAATAACCAATCAGTTGCAGCACATTCATAGCTCCTGGTTCTTATGATTCATGATCGACGTTGCAAAAATGACAGCGCGACGAGCGCGGAGTAAGGTTATGATCAATGCGCAGTTATTGCGTGACGATGGCATTCTCGTGGTGTCACCTGCTGGCAAGCTGGAAACCACGGACTTCGAACGACTTCAACTGCTGACCGATCCCTACATAGAGGAGCATGGCGATCTGAACGGCCTGTTGATCGATGCGGAATCGTTCTTTGGCTGGGAAGACTTTTCCAGCATGCTCTCGCATATCCGCTTCGTCCGCAACTACCACGAAAAAATCGAACGGGTTGCCGCGGTCACCGACAATGGTTTTCTCGCGATACTGCCGAGCGTCGCGGACTACTTCATCGCTGCCGAGGTCCGGCACTTCAACTACCAGTACCGCGACGAGGCGCTGAACTGGCTGCGCCGCGGATCCGGTAACGAGCATTAGCACAGCCAGTTTCTGAGCCATGCCTCACGAAGACAGTGAACGAGATAGCATGGGAACACCTCTCGAGAGAAAGATCGAGAAAATCATACCTCCCTTTCAGCGTTTCACCCATGACCAGGCGACTGGCAGTGTCCTGCTCATCATCTGCACCCTCACCGCACTCCTGGTGGCGAATTCCTCATTCGCACACGGTTATGAATCGCTGTTACTGACCGAGACCGGGCTGGTTTTCGGTGACTGGTCGCTGGCAATGAATCTCCGCCACTGGATCAACGAAGGTCTGATGAGCCTGTTCTTTTTCGTGCTCGGCCTGGAAATCAAGCGTGAACTGCTGGTGGGCGAACTAAAGGGTCCACGCCAGTTCATTCCGATGATAGCCGCAGCTCTGGGCGGCATGCTCATGCCGGCATTGATTTTCACGGCGTTCACAGCCGGGACATCGCTGGTCCACGGCTGGGGCATTCCCATGGCAACCGATACCGCCTTCGCCGTCGGCGTGCTGGCCTTGCTGCACAGACACATCCCGACCGGGCTCACCGCCTTTCTTACTGCCCTGGCAATCATTGATGACCTTGGAGCGATTCTCGTGATCGCCGTGTTCTATACAAAAACCATCGACCTGCCATTCCTGGCAGCGGCCGCCCTGCTGCTCCTGCTGCTGATTATCCTGAACGCAGCCGGTATGCGCCGTCCCGGCGTGTACTTCCTGATCGGCGGTCTGGTCTGGCTGGCCATGCTCGGCTCCGGCGTGCATGCGACGGTAGCGGGTATCCTGGTGGCGCTGACGGTGCCGGCACGTCCCAAGCGAAGCCCGGGCTGGTTTGTGCGGCAAACCCACCGGTTGGCCAATGAATTCGAAACCATGGAACGGAAAAGCGACAGGCCATTGCTGGGTGAGGATGCACAGCATGCGGTTGCCGAGAGTATCCAGGACACGGTCGAGAAAGCCACTACCCCGCTCCGGCGTTGGGAGCGCTACATGGAACGACCCATTGCCCTGGTAGTGATGCCAGTATTCGCCCTGGCCAATGCCGGCACCCCGATTGATGTGCAGGCACTTCCCGGCCTGTGGTCAGACCCTCTGTCGCTGGGGATCGTCATTGGGCTGCTGCTCGGCAAGGTGTCCGGTATCACGCTCATGACCTGGCTCAGCGTGCGGTTGGGGCTCGGACAGTTGTCGACGGGTGTACAGATGCGTCATATCGTGGGTATCGGGCTGCTCGGAGGCATGGGTTTCACGATGTCGATCTTCATTGCCAGCCTGGGATTCACCACAAAGCCCGAAACACTCGTCGCGGCAAAGACCGCCATTTTGCTCGCCTCACTGCTATCCGGCATTTCGGGCTTTCTCTGGCTGCGCTTTCAAGGGCATGCCTCGGGAGAGTCGGCTGTTAAACAGACGCGCCAGACGCGGTAAACCACAGGATGAATTGCCAATGCAAAGCAGTACCCTGGCGCCAGCAACCGTCATTGTTTACCGACCTCCTCGTAGCGGAGGGGTATCGCCGCCTCGGGAGCATTGACCCGGAAGGTGAAACTCTCCTGCAGATAGAGCCGGACAGTGCTTGCTGTGTGATCGAGATAGCCGATTGAGAAATCCTGGCCGACGGTCAGCTGGAAATCACCGTCACGCAGGCTCAGTATCAGTGCACCGTCGGCAGCCGGCGCCCACACAACGGGGCCTTCGATCAGGCGACGAACATGCTCGATAACAGGATAGCCTGCGTCCCGCGTTTGCGTCAGCCCGGTGTAGCAGCGCGGGCCCAGGGCAATGGCATACGGACCATCGACGCTTGCCATCCTTAACCGGTTAACCGCTTCCGCAACGACATCCGGATACCGGGTGTAGTCGTCCGTGAGCGGGAGGGTGCGGGCAGCCGCAGCTTCGCAGATCCCCATGATCTGCCCATCCGGGTAACCGTAAAATACGGCGGCATCCTCTGCCATTGCGGCAATCTGTGCCGCATTGATCACGGCTTGCAGATCGGCATCCGCCGCACCCCGGTCGATAGCGTCTATCTCGTTGCGCGCAAGCTCAAAGGGTATTCGAAGCTCGACCAACGGCTGCACTTTCCTCATGCGCGTCTCCACACCAGGGTGCGGCACGCGCTCGAGCGCCTCCGTGCGACCCAGGTCGACGGAAGAGGCATGCCAGCCGTGCGGACCGTCGAAATCAACCAGCTTGCGTGCCGCGAGCGCCCGTTTTAGCGTCTGGCTGGCTTCTGCCTCGATCTTTTCCCAGGCCGCCTCGGGGATGGGAGCAAGTTCACGATACAGACTGTTCATGGTCTATTCTCCTTTGTTGCGCAGGCTGCCAATGCCCAGCGACCCCTCGGAGTATCCGGCCGGCGGCGCCTTCTCATCCTCAATTTCAGTGACATCACTGTCAGTGAAGAGATAGCTCCGCAACTGGGCATCAAGATGTACATCGCGGCGTCGCAGCCATTCCAGCACCATCGCCGCGTGTTCCTTCTCTTCATCGCGATTGTGCGCAAGTATAGCCTTGAGTTCCTCGTCTGCAGTCGCGGCGACGCGTTGCTGGTACCAGTCTACGGCTTCAAGTTCCTCCATTAACGAGGTAAGCGCCCGGTGCATGTCCCGTGTTGCCTCGTCAAGACTGGCTACGGGCTCGTGATATCCTTCATTTGACATGGATTATCTCTCCAAACGTTGATTCATCTGACAAGTTCCCTGGTCGATCCCTGCATCTGCACCTCACCGGGCATCTATTTCAACGACTCCGCTTCCATTTCAAGATAAATGCGATAGCCGTGTCCGGCGCATGAATTCACGGCAGTTGTGGTCCTTGTCTATCGCGAAAAACGGGATTTCATCGCCGTACAGTACCAGCACGATCGACGCCTCGAACCGGTTGGCATGATAGAGAGTCTTCAGATAACTCACCCGGTCAAGGACACGGGAGAAGGTCTCGATATCCGGCACTGCAATATCGTACACCACCTTGTCAGGGGCATACTCTATTGCCTGCAGGCTGGCCCTCCCCCACGGCGCGTTTTCATACGCCTGCGCGGAAACCATCCAGAGCATGGGGATTATCCATACCGGCAGCTTGCGTAACAGGTTCTTCATCATCCAGATATCATGCATTGCTTCACTGGATTACAGTAGAACTTAACGAGACGGCCGTGCGATCACATTGATATTTTTCAATGCGGTCAGGCACGGTATCTGAACAGATAGGGACGCTAGCGTGACTCAACCAGCCGGTTTCAAATACAACACACCCAGCGGCGGCAGGGTAAGATAAAGTGAATGGTATCTGCCCTGCGCGGCTACCGGCGCGCTGTCCACGCCACCCGCATTGCCAAAGCCGGCGCCGCCGTAGCACTCGGCGTCGCTGTTCAGCATTTCATTCCAGCGGCCGCCCCGCGGTACACCCACGACGTAATTCTCGCGCGGTAGCGGGGTGAAATTACACACCACAAGCATCATGTCGTTCGGGTCGTTTGCCTTGCGGATAAACGTGACCACGCTCTTCTCCACATCGTGGAAGTCCACCCATTCGAAACCGCTGCCCCTGAAGTCCAACTGGTGCAGGGCGGGCTGTTCGCGGTAGCAATGGTTCAGATCCCTTACCCAGTCCTGAAGTCCCCGGTGTGCGGGATCATCCAGCAGAGGCCAGTCCAGACTGCTCTCGTGGTTCCACTCGTTCCATTGCCCGAATTCGCCACCCATGAATAACAGTTTCTTCCCCGGGTGGGCATACATGTAACCGAACAGCGCCCTCAGGTTGGCCATTTTCTGCCAGGCGTCACCGGGCATCTTGTTGAGCAGGGAACCCTTGCCATAGACCACCTCGTCATGGGACAGGGGCAATACGTAGTTCTCGCTGAACGCATACCAGATGCTGAAGGTCAACTTGTCGTGGTGAAATTTCCGGTGTATGGGGTCTTGGGCCATATAGTCGAGCGTGTCGTGCATCCAGCCCATTTTCCATTTCATGCCGAAGCCCAGACCGCCCACATACGCAGGTCTCGAAACCATGGGCCAGGCGGTCGATTCCTCGGCGATGGTCTGTACATTGGGGAAATCCCGGTATATGGACTCGTTCAGCCTGCGCAGGAACTCGACGGCGTGCACGTCTTCGTTGCCGCCATAATCATTGGGGATCCACTCACCGGATTTTCTGCCGTAGTCCAGATACAGCATGGAAGCCACGGCGTCCACCCGCAGTCCGTCTGCATGATATTTGTCCAGCCAGAACATGGCGCTGCTGATCAATATCGAGCGCACCTCATAACGACCGTAGTTGTAAATATAACTGTTCCAGTCCGGATGATAACCGCGCTTGGGATCGGCGTGTTCGAACAAACTGGTGCCGTCGAAATACACCAGACCGTGTTCATCATCGGGAAAATGCGAGGGCACCCAGTCCAGGATGATGCCGGTGTTGTTTTGATGCAGCCGGTCCACCAGGCACATGAAATCCTGGGGATCGCCGTAGCGCGCAGTGGGTGCAAACAAACCCGTGGTCTGGTAACCCCACGAGCCGTAGAACGGATGCTCCATGACCGGCATACACTCCACATGCGTGAAACCCATGTGATGCATATAGCCGCTCAACTGCTCGCCCAGTTCGCGGTAATTCAGGGAACGGTTATTCTCATGGGGTACCCGCCGCCAGGAGCCGGGATGAAACTCGTATATACTCCAGGGTGCAACGAGACTGTTTCGCCGGGCGCGGTTATGCATCCAGTCACTGTCGCCCCAGGTGTAGTCCAGGTCCCACACCATTGAGGCGGTATCGGGCGGCCGCTGCCAGCGAAAGGCGAAGGGATCGCCTTTGGCGACCTGATAGTCGCTATGCCGGGATTCAATATAATATTTATAGACAGCGCCGTTGCCGAGACCGCCGACAAATCCTTCCCAGATGCCGGAGCCGTCATCGCGGAATCGCAACGGACAACCGCGAGGGTCCCAGTCATTGAAATCGCCCATCACCGCTACCGACCGGGCGTTCGGCGCCCACACCGCGAATAACACCCCTGCTTCGCCCTGGCGGTTGTGGAGATGCGAGCCAAGCATGTCATACAGACGGTAATGACTACCCTGCTTGAACAGGTACACATCATGATCGGTCAGCAAACTGACGTCGTGCCGTACCGGCGAAGTGATTAGGGGCTTTTCACGCATTGAAGTATTTCATGAATGGGTTGTCACTTGAGTCCAGGCGCATGAATGGTGAACGGTCGCGGCACTTTATCGTCCGCCAGCCGGTTCGGCCAGTTTTTTTTAATGTTGCCGTTCAGATTACTTGAATGCCCTGTAAGTTACATTGATGAATATCAACGCGGCCGAGGTTCAGAATCAGCAAGCGGATTGATCAAGGCCAGTACCGCCGGGCATAAGCCAGGACGGACAGGTCAGTATTGCTCCGTCGACGCCTAGCGTCCACCGGACGTGACTGCGTGTCGCAGCGCCAGTGCCGCGTTGATGTAGGAAAGATGGGTAAGCCCTTGCGGAAAATTCGACCACAGCAGTTGACGCTGGGGATCGTATTGTTCGGAAAACAAGCCAAGGTCGTTGGCCGTCTGTGCCGCGCGGTCGAATGTCGACCTCGCCTCGTCGTAGCGCTGCTGGCAGGCGAGACATTCCGCCAGCCAGAACGAACAGGCGAGAAAGGCACCCTCTGTTCCCGGCAAATGGTCCGGTGAGTCGTAGCGCTTCAGCAGCCCGTCCAGGGCCAGTCCTGACTGTATGGCATCGGTAGTGCGCCGCATACGCTCATCCCGATAGTCGATGAATCCGACACCCGGGATCCGCAGCAGGGCGGCGTCCAGATAGCGATTATCAAACGACTGAACGAAAATGCCGCGCTTTTGATCGTAGCCATAGTCTTCCACCGCCGTGCGAACCTGATCGCGCGCCTGTTGCCAGCGTTCGAGCGGCGCATTGCGCCCAAGCTCCTCTGACAGCGCAATTCCGCGGTTCAGCGCACTCCAGCACATCACCTTCGAATGAACGTAATTTTGGGGCTCGCCGCGCATCTCCCAAATGCCATGATCCGGATCGCGCCAGTGTGCACAGACCCGGTCGACAAGATCCACCAGAAACTCCCAGTAGTCGTTCGAAGGGGCATGGCCGCGCCGGTGCCACAACCACGACAGTTCCAGGGTCTCGCCAAACACGTCGAGCTGGATTTGCCGGGAGGCACGATTGCCGATGCGCACCGGCGTGGCACCGCGATAACCCTCGAGATGATCGAGTTCGATTTCCTGCTGACGGCGCCCGCCATCGATCCCGTACAGGGTAGCGAACTGTGCGGCGCTGCCGGCGGAACTGCGTTCGATGAAGCGGCGAAACCGGTAGGCCTCATCCTCGCAGCCCAGTTCCACCAGGGCAGTCGCCGTGAAGGCGGCGTCGCGCACCCAGCTGAAGCGGTAATCCCAGGTTCGGGTGCCCTGCAACCCCTCGGGCAGCGAGGTGGTGGGCGCGGCAATGATTGCGCCGGTGGGAGCATAGTTCAGCGCCTTGAGAATGATCGCCGAGCGCCGGACACCAGAGGGTAACCCCTGGTTACCCTCATTGATCCTGCTGCTCCAGTGCCGCCACCATTGTTCGGTGCGATCCAGATACCGGTCGAGTTGCCGGGCATCGGGCAGCAGCTTCGGTCCATCATCCAGAAGCTCCGGAGGCGAGAACTGGATGGAGAGGTGTCTGCGTTCTCCCTTGCCCACCCTGATCCTGGTGCCGAGTGAATACTTGTCCTGGAGCTTCAGCCCCAGGTCACCGCAGATCACCAGTCCGTTCTCTCCCCCGACGGCAATGAAGACATCCATGTCATGTTGACACAGCCAGGGTTTAATATCGCCGAAGCCGAAGCGTGGCCGTACTTCCACATCGAGTTCGACCTGTCCTTCCAGACCTTCGACGATGCGTACGAGCTGTCGGTCCGCATGTGCAGTATTGGCGTCCGTCAGCACCAGCAGATCGAATACCTGTACACTGCCGGCTTCAGTCTCGAAGAGGGTGCACAACACCATGGTGTCTTCCAGGTAGTGGCGGACACAATCGAAGGCGCCTTCTGCCGGTGCAATACGACAGTAACCGGCACGCTGCCAGTCCAGCAGGCGACCGAAACAGGGCTCGGAATCGAAGCGCGGCATGCAGCACCAGTCGATCGAGCCACGACGGGATACCAGTGCCGCGGAGTGACAGTCGCTGATCAGGGCATAATCACCTATCGGGGGTGCCTGTTGATCCGGCTGCAAACTGTCTGCTTCATATGATGCCGGGTTCATTTCTCTCCATGTAACCTACTGTACCGGATGTATCCATAAGGCAAGCGTGATAGTCGAATGGCAGTCATGATGTTTCCGGATTCTATCCTGACGAATGCGTTCCCTGCCTGTTTGAGCGGATCGAAAAGCCATGAATACAGGGCTACAACCAGCACCCGGGCTGGCACTGAATAACGGTAACAAATCACCGACGTATGTCGTACTGTGTTACAAACCACTATCCCACGTCCGATTCCCCTGGCATTGAGTTTTTTCAATGACTGGCAGTACCTGAAACTATTCATCCTTCATCCGGGCAAAGCGTTTTTTCAGTTTCTCCAGGTCATCGCGGCGCGCCAGAACCAGCACGCGATCGTCCGGCTTGAGTACGTTATCGTCGCCGACGATGATCGATTCCTCGCCCCGGGTTATGACGATAACGCGTGCCTGCTCGGGGAGATCCAGTTCGCCGATCTTGCCGGTATCCTGCTCGCGTGCAATGAAATGAAAGAAACGGATTCCGCTTTCCACGGCGGCGCTGAGATCGGCCACGTCGTGCCCCTCGACCAGGTCGGCAAGGCGTTCGCCGACGTCACGGTCAGGAACGATTACATTTTCCAGGCCCAGCTTGGTGCAGATCACCTGAAAGTCGGGATCTTCGATTTTGGTGATCACGCGGCTGAAGTGCATGGTCTGGCCTACTAGTGAGGCAATGATGTTGTCCTGATCGTCACTGGAGAGACAAAACAGCATGTCGGTCTCTCCCGGAGACAGTTCCTCGAGCACGGCCGGCCGGCTGCCGTCGCCGTGAATGAAACCACAGTCCAGCGTTTCCGACAGTATTGAGATCCTTTCCTTGTCCTCTTCAATGATGACCACGTCGTGTCCCGCCTTGAGCAGGCGCCGCGCCGTCATCACCGTCAGTGTACTTGCCCCCACGAATATTGCTCGCATGACAGTTAACCTCGTTTTCGTCCGAACCAGCTGCGCGGATACAGCAGCACCAGAAAAGCGATCACCTCGACCCGGCCCATGAGCATGTCCAGACAGAGCACGGCCTTGAGTGCGGGAGCCAGCGTTGCCGATACCACGCCCACCGAAAGGCCGGCGGTGGCGACCGCCGACACAATCTCGAACAACGCATCCAGCGGCGCATAACCGGATACCAGAAATACCGTCCACGACAGCAGTATCACCAGCAGGTAGACCACAAGCAGCGTGACGACCGCGTTGACCTCATCGGCCTGTAACGGCGAACCGCCTACCGTTGCGGAGACACGACCGGCGGCCGGAATGGCCGTTCGCTGAACCAGCAGCCGCACCAGACTGAGCAGCACCATGAGCCGCATCACCTTCAGACCGCCGGCGGTGGAACCCACCTCGCCGCCGATGAACATCGAGACGATGAGTGTGAGTTTGCTGCCTGGGTCGAGCTCGGCCAGCGGCAGACTAGAAAAGCCCGTTGTCGTCTGTGCCGAAATCCCGGTCAGGACCGCGTCGGCAAGGTTTGCGGCCGTTCGCTCCGGATGAGCCAGCGACATGAACCCGAACAGTGCGACAACGGTCACGGCACACAGAACGATCAATCCCCGGAACTGAGGCTCACGCAGCAGCCTCGACAGGTGACGGAAGGTACCGAGATAATACAGGGCAAAGGAGACCGCGCCGGCCAGTGACAGCAGCGTGATGAGCACGCGCGCCGGCCAGGAGGCGATGCCCGCCAGGCTGTCATCGTGGCTGGAAAAGCCTCCGGTCGATACCGCCGCCAGGGCATGGGTGATCGCCTCGGTCGCGGGCTCGCCGACAGCCAGCAAGGCGAGAATGCCGATGACCGTGATCACGAGGTAGACCAGCGAGACGCGCCGCACATGCGCCTGTGTGCCGCCGGCGATATCGACGCGCTCGTCGAAACCCAGCCGCTTGGCCGCCACGCCGGGTTCGATCAGCAGCGCCAGCACCAGCGCCAGTACGCCCAGTCCGCCGACCCACTGCAGCCAGGCGCGCGCGAACAGGAAGCTGGCCGGCCTGCCCTCCACGCTTGCCAGCGTCGACAACCCCGTCGTGGTAACGCCGGACACGGCCTCGAAGATCGCATCGACGAAAGGTATCCCATAACCCGTCAGTGGAAAGGCCATGGCGCATCCCGACAGCGTAAACACCAGGGCAGTGATGACCAGGGCCTCGTTGCGCTGCATGTTCGCCGCCACGCGAATTCGTGCAGTGAGGGCACCGTAGGCCGCGAACAGCAGGATGACGGCGAGGTAGCGCAGCGCAACCGCGCTATTGCCGCCGACCCATGCAACCGTTGCCGGTACCGAGGTCAGCGAGGCCAGTACCAGAAACGACTGGCCCAGATACTTTGCCACGACGCGCACGCGAACGGCTAAGCGAAGTCCCTCGATTGCTGCAGAACCCGGCATTCAAGGCCTCGTCTTCAACGGGGGCGGTGTGTGTTCAATCCAGCCCCCTGGCTGGTAGCCGGTCGCATGCTTTACGTAAACGGAGGCTACGACGACCAGGCTGAGCACAGTGGATACAGCGTAACCGAAGATCATGCCGTTGGTCATCGGTGCCCATAGTGCACCGGCAAACAGTGACAGTGACCCCAGGCCACCGATGGTGGTCAGACTGGTCAGCCCGCCCGGCACGTGCCAGTAAGAATCCGCTCAGAAAACTTCTTCGGCCAATATCCACCGGCTGCAGCCGGGCCCTAGTATCTAGTTGCCGCCCTCGAAGGTGTTATCCACCAGTGCCGGTGCCCCGGATTGTGGTATATGGCATTGTGTGCAGTTAAAACGGGCGCCGACAACATCACCCTTCATCTCGTCATCCGAGCCGCGCAGATCGACATAGTGTGCGCGCGACATCGGGCTCTTCCCGGTGTTCTTCTTGCCAATGAGGTTGGGCTTGTCATGGCAGTCGAGACACTGGTTGTCCTCTGCAACAATGGGCAGGTAGGTATCGATCTTGTGTGGAATCTGGGGCGGTATACCGGGGTAAGCGCGAGGCAATACCTTGCTCTTGCCCGCCTTGGTATCTGAATAGCTGAAGGGTTCCGGGGTGGGCGTATCGAATACACTGGTCTTGCTCAAGCCAATGTTCAAATCGTCGATGCCACTGTTCCCGGCTGCGGCGGCCAAACCGCCGGCCGCCAACAGCACGGCACTCGTCAATACGGTTCCTGTTTTCATGCTGGCCTCCTCTGGTGAGGATTCGATTGCGTCTGTTGCTGCGGCAGCCAGTGCAGCAGATCATAATGCAGTGTATCTTCCGGGCAAATCGTTATACAGCGGCCACAGTTGGTACACTCCCCCGATGTGATCATGCCCGCATTTGCCGCCTGTTTGAGATTCAATACCTGTGGCTCCGGGCAGACCCTGGCGCACTCACCACAGTGGCTGCAGGTTGGTGTATCGAAGCGCACCCGCAATAGTGCCAGCCTGCCGATCAGGGCATAAAACGCGCCCAACGGGCACAGGTGACCACACCATCCGTGTTTCAGAACCAGCAGGTCAAACAGGAACACCCCGAGTGCTGCCGTCCAGCCAAGGCCCAGACCAAAGATCAGTTCCCGGTGCAGCATACTGATCGGACTCACCCATTCAAAGGCGGCGACCCCCGTCAAGGCCGAAAGCAGCAGCGTCAGCGCCAGTACGGTGTAACGGATATTGCGGCTCAGGTGGAACATGTCGAGGATACCCAGCCGGATCCGCAACCAGCCAGCCAGATCGGTGACCATATTGATCGGGCACACCCAGGAACACCACACGCGACCACCCAGCACAGCGTAAAACAGCAGCACGATTACGGCGCCGATGAGGACCTGTGCCGCAAGTGTATGTTGCGTGAGGAGTATCTGTATGACCGCGAAAGGGTCAGCCATGGGAATTATACCCAGTAACTCGGAACTGCTCAGGTTACCCACCAGCAACGGCTGTCCGACCAGTGACCAGCCCCGGTGTGCCGTCCCCAGAAACAGCAACAGCACACCCAGCTGCACACCACGCCGCAGGATGATATAGCGCCATACGCCGAGCTTGCCGATCAGGGAGTCGGGCATCACGAACGGGCGAATCGGCCGTCCGTTGGGTTCCGGCTTCAGCGGTTCCAGCGGGGCAGTCACAGATCACCCTCGTTGAGATAATCCAGACCACCTGGCCGCTGTCTTGCGCCCGATGGAGGAGCCGGACGGTTCTGGGGGTTGAAGTCCTGTGTCACCGGCGTATCGATGGTCCATCCAAGCCGGTAGTGCTCGCCGATCTTCCCCTCAACCAGCTTCGGCGGCAGCACCCGGATGGCTGCCTCATCGGTTGGACAAGCCTCCTCACAGAGCCCGCAGCCGGTGCAGTAGTCGCTGTGCACGACAGGCACGAACATGGCGTGCTTGCTGAGCCGTCTGGGATGATGTTCCACCGTGATCGCCCGGTCCTGCACCGGACAGACACGATGGCAGATCTCGCAACGCAGCCCTTGCCAGGAAAGGCAATTCTCGATATCAATCACCGCCAGCCCCATGCGCGAGTCGTCGATATCGGAAAGGCCGGGATCCAGTGCGCCGGTTGGACAGGCCACCTTGCAGGGAATATCCTCGCACATGTAACAGGGAACTTCGCGCGGCGTGTAATAGGGTGTACCGACGGGAACGGCCTCCCCCACGGTCGCAAGCTTCAGCGTATCGTAGGGGCAAGCGCGCACACACTGACCACACTTGATGCACTTGGCATTGAAGTCGGCCTCCGCCAGTGCCCCCGGTGGACGGATTCCGGTCGGCATCGCATGTGCCTGTTCCCGCAGCAGATACGACCAGATCAAACCACCGGTTGCAGCCACCGCGGCACCCCGCCCCATGCGGGTCAGGAATTCACGCCGCGCTATGTTTGTATTACCCATTACGCCCCCGTCCCAACTATACAAACCCGGCACCAGCCATGGGCCATCAGGCCTTGTATACCTTGACAGCGCACTTCTTGAAGTCCGTTTCCTTGGACATCGGGCAAGTCACGTCCAGGGCGACCTTATTGATAAAGACAGCCTCGTCGAAAAACGGTACAAAGGCATATCCTTTGACCGGGCGATTACGCCCTTGTGTCTCTACCACGGCTTTGACCTTGCCGCGACGTGACTCTACCACCGCGACATCATTACGCTTAAGACCCCGCTGCTTTGCATCCTCTGGATGCATGAATATCTGAGCTGTCGGCATCGCCCGGTGCAGTTCAGGCACACGCTGGGTCATTGTGCCGGTATGCCATTGCTCCAGGACCCGGCCTGTCGAGAGCCACAGGTCGTAGTTTTCATCCGGTTGCTCCGGCGGTGCGGCATAAGGGCGGAAGAAAATCTTCGCCTTGCCGGCCAACGAGGTTTTTTCCTTGCTGGTCGGCTTGTCCAGGTTGCCCGTGGGCAGGGCCTTCAAGGCTGGACCATAAAATTCGAACTCCCCGTTCTTCACGTAGGAATCGTATTTGGCGTTGAATCGCCACTGGGTCTCCTTGCCGTCGACCACCGGCCACTTGAGGCCGCGCACGTCGTCCCGGTAATAGGTGTCAAAGGAAGCCAGGTCGTGCATGTGGCCACGCCCGAAGCTCGCGTACTCCTCAAACAATGCCTTCTCCGGAAACCAGTTCTCGCCCAGAGCCTTGACGGTATGGTTGTCGTGGCCCTTGGCGACCGGATCCGGCCATTTGACCTTCCTGTTTGCCGGGGTAGCGAACAGCACATCGTACAGGGTATCTTCGGGCGAATAGCCCATGTTTTTCGCCTCCGCCAGCACATCCGGCAGCTTGCCATCAGGAAACCCTTCGGCCTCGAGGCCAGGTACGGATTGCTCACTCCATACATCTTTCAGTTTGAAGCGTTTGGAGAACTCCAGCACCTGCCAGACATCCGTGCGCGCCTCGCCCGGCGGCGCGACCTGTTCACGCCAGAACTGGGTGCGCCGTTCGGCGTTGCCGTAAGCACCCCATTTTTCGAAGATCATGGCCGAGGGGAGAATAAGGTCGGCGACCTTGCCCGAAATGGTGGGATAGGGATCAGACACCACAATGAAGTTATCCATATCCCGTGCCGCCTTGATCCAGTGGTTGGCATTGGCCGTCGCCTGGAACGGATTGTTGACCTGCACCCAGGCAAACTTGACGTGGCCGTCTTCCAGATCGCGCATGATCTTGACGATATGACTGCCGACTTTCGGGTTGAGCGTATTTTTCGGCAATTTCCAGATCCCTTCGGACCGTGCGCGGTGGTCAGGATTGGTCACTACCATGTCGGCGGGCAAGCGGTGCGCAAAAGTCCCCACCTCCCGCGCCGTACCACAGGCAGACGGCTGACCGGTAAGCGAGAAGGCACCATTACCCGGCTGGGCCTGCTTACCGAGCAGCAGATGCACCATGTAGGCCTGTTCATTCACCCAGCTGCCGCGATAATGTTGATTGAAGCCCATGGTCCAGAATGAAACCACTTTGCGGTTCTGATCGATGTATAGATCGGCGAGTTCCTTGAGCTTTGCCTTGTGCGATTCCAGCGACTCGTCCGGATCGCCCTTCGAGAGCTCCGCGACGAAATCGAGTGTGTACGGCTCGACAGCCGTCTTGAAATCCTCGAACGTGATCAGCCAGTGCGCAACCGGTTTCCCGGTGTGTTTCTGTTCGACCACTTCGCCGGGTTTCTTGCGCTGGGCGACAGCCTCCCATTTATCCAGTGTCACCTTGAGTTCCTTGGCCTGAATATCCTTTTCCGCCGGGAAGGCGTACTTGTCCGTGGGCCGCATGCCATAACCGATATCATAGGGGCCGGTCGCAAACACGCAGTGCTTGTCCACAAACTCATGATTAACGGCATCCCGCTTGACGATCTCGCGCGCAATGTAGTTCCAGATCGCGAGATCGGTACCGGGTTTGAAGACGATTTCCGAATCAGCAATATCGGAGGTCTGGTTACTCTGGGTTGTGAGATTGACGATGCGGACGTTGTCATCAGCAAGACGACGATCGGAAACCCGGGACCAGAGGATGGGATGACATTCCGCCATATTTGCACCCCAGGTGATCACAACATCGGTATATTCGATATCGTCATAATTACCCGCAGGCTCATCGATACCAAAGGTCTGGATAAAACCGACCACGGCGGAGGCCATGCAATGACGGGCATTGGGATCGATATTATTGCTGCGGAAACCCGCCTTCAGGAGTTTCGCGGACACATAACCCTCCTGGATGGTGTACTGACCGGAACCGAAGATGGCCACACCGGTCGGGCCCAGCTCGCCGTAGGCTCTGCGAAACTGCCGCTCCATTTCATCGAAGGCATGATCCCAGGTGACCGGAACGAACCTGCCGTGCTTGTCGAACTTGCCGTCCGTCATGCGCATCAAGGGCTGCGTCAAACGGTCCTTGCCATACTGGATCTTGCCGTTGAAGTAACCCTTGATGCAGTTCAATCCCCGGTTAACAGGCGCATCCGGATCGCCTTTGGTGGCGACGATGCGACCGTCTTTGGTCGCGATCATGATGCCGCAGCCCGTACCGCAGAAGCGGCAGACACCCTTGTCCCACTGCCAGTCGGCCTCGGCCTCTCTGGCCGCAGCCAGAAGTGTCTCGCCAAGCGGAATACCCGCAGCCGCGGCAGTGGCAGCGACAGCACAGGTTTTCAGAAAGTCACGGCGTGAAATTTCCATATCGACCTCCTCGATACAGCGATTCCCGCTTCAGGCAACCTGCCTGGCGGGCAAGTTATTAGAGATCACCTGTTCAGCAACGAGGGGACAGCACTCAGCCCTTCAAGTGCATCCAGTTCGGGTGGTACGCTGCCCGAAAGTTCACTGTCCTCCTCAAAACAGTGATAAACCATCTCGGCGAGAATCACGTGCGGCAGGGCCTTGATCCGTTTCAGGCCATCGACTTCCGCCTGAATGGTTTCCGCTTCCTGGGTCACAATGATGCGTCCGGTCTCCGTGTCACAGTGGTGAACCTCGATGCCATTCAGATGGTCGAGGGTCTCTATCGAAGCAGCAACGTGCTCCGGTGGCACAACAACTAGAATGCCGGACACATTCATTGCATGGGCCTCACGAATTCGAAGCGTCGATCAGATGGGAGACAGGCTGTTGGGCACTAGCCTAGCGCGCGCCCAATAGCGTGCCTTGATTTAGATCAAGGCTATATAACGACGGCGAAAAAAACCCGGGCTGCCACACCTTATCAATCGGGAGAAGGATGCGATCCCCTCCAGCTGCCGGAGGGGATCACCCTGTGCCGCTATTTGGCGTACCTCGCCTTGAACTCCTCAGCCGCCTGCTTGCGCCGCGCCTTTTCGGCTGGATCCATTTTGTCGAGATACCATTTGTGGTCATCCGAGTTCAGCACCTCGTCAATCTTGGCCTGCAGTGCCTTCGCCGCGGCCTGCTTCTCCGGATCCCCGGACGT
The DNA here is from genome assembly GCA_963763115.1 of uncultured Gammaproteobacteria bacterium. Classification (GTDB taxonomy): domain Bacteria; phylum Pseudomonadota; class Gammaproteobacteria; order UBA9214; family UBA9214; genus CAVQCA01. The sequence continues at coordinate 8,624 of CAVXNM010000012.1, read as the reverse complement.
CTGGCCTTCCATCACGAGTTCTTCCAGTTCTGGAATATATTCCGTATAGAAGCGCTCGGCGACCTCGAACGTGCCATGCCAGTGCGTGTAATCCGGCCCCTGCATGGAGGCGCCGTGGCGTGCTCGACGGCCCTCATGATGCCAGAGCAGGAACCAGGTCCAGTCCACCTTGTTGCTGAATTTTGCCGGCTTCAGCAATGGCTTTGCCGCCGTGATCAAGGCCAGGCCAGGCTTGGCGAACTTGTTGTTGTACAGTTCGATCAGTCCGTCGTACTGAGTATAGAAATTATCTATGAACTCTTCGCTGTGACAGGCCCAACAGACATTCTTCATGTTGTCGCGGCGGGTCTCCCAATTCACCTTGGCCATGTCAAGGCCCATCTTGGCATCCGCTACTTCCGGTCGCACCGACACCGGCGGACGGTTATTCCAGCTGATGCGCAGGCCAACATCATGGGTGACGCCCTGGGTCCGGGTCGCGCTCATGTGGCAAGTCGCACAGGTTGGTGCCGCCACATAATCCTCGCCGACCACCCACTTCGGGTTGGCCATATTCATCTTGTCGATGTTGGCAAAGAAAGCGATACCATGCTTGGATTCATCATAGATTTCCTTCTGCGGGTGATCAGGGCCGAGATGGCACTTGCCGCAGGTATCCGGGTGGCGGGCCTGGGCGGTCGAGAATTCGTGCCGCTGGTGGCAGGCAGTGCAGGCGCCCTCCGAGCCGTCCGGGTTGATGCGCCCGATGCCCGTATTCGGCCAGGTAGCCGGATCCAGCGTGCCGTCTTTCAGTACCTTGACTTCAGAACCGTGGCACTGCCAGCAACCATTAACCGCAGCCGCGGAGTTGCCATTGGGAAAGCCGGGCGTCTTGAAGGCACTGTTGCCCTCGACCACTTCGGCCAGCAGATTGTCCAGGGAGCCTAGAATCCGGCCCGCCTTGGCATGGTGGGATTCACCTACCTCTTTGACCTGCTGCGCATGGCAGTTCGAACAATCCTTCGGTGAGACAATGGTAGCAATGTACTTTTTGACCTTCTTTCCGTCGTGCAGATAGGCGTCCTTGTCACTCTTGTCCGCGGCATGACATTCGTAACAGCCGACCTTGGCCCGGTAGTGCTTGCTCGCACCCCATTCCTGTACAATACCCGGATTATTCTTTTGATGGCATTTGACGCATTCCTTGGTTTCATCCGATATCTGCTCCGGTGGCGCCTTGACGGATGCCAGCGCCGCGCCCTGCCATGCAAGAACCAATACACCGATCACTCCTAACCAGTAATTCCTGCTCATCATTCTGCCCCCTGTTCTTTTATCGATGCCGCAAAATTCATGGCATTAGCCATGTATGCGTGCAAGCCTTTAGGTTTTTGGTTTGTAACAAAAGACCTAAAGGCTTGTCCTTGATCTGGATCAAGGCAAGAAGGGACGGAGTTAATACCGACCAGCAAGGCTGCCCTATCATCGAACTCAAGCCCGTGCAAATACGGCCAACCATTTCCTTGCAACTGTCGGGTAAAGTGCTACAATTCCGAATATTAATTAAGCACGATCCATTATAGATTTGGCTGGCATCAAGCGGACAGCAAGAACCGCGCACGATACCCAGCATAAACAACCATACAAGGGGCGGCATGATGGATATCAAGCGTATTTTCCTGGGCATCGCAGTTGTTTCCGGATTTCTTGGCTGGGCCTGCGCCGAGACAGGGCAAGAAACGGCAGATGCATCCAATAAAGCAGTTGCAGCCAATAAACCGAAGAACGATTACAACATCACTATCAACTACGAACTGGGTATGCACTGCACCGGGTTTGACTTCTCCTACTGTTGTGTCCTGCCGCCCTATAACTCGATTCAGAGCCAGGTCGTCAAGACGGCTACCGGTCCCAAGGAAACGCCGGTACTGCTTGGCTCGGACCCGAAAGATCATTCCATCCTGGTGGACGGCGACAAGCGCATGAAGCTGGCCTACGGCATCGTGGACAATACCTACTCGGAGGGTAACAAGATGTACTACTGGGACGTCCCCTATGACGTCAACGGCGACGGCAAATATGGCCAGGAAAACGAAAATGTTGCCAATGCCTACTTTACCCATCTGTATGTCTATGAAGGACTCGAGGGCGCCAATCCCGAGGGCACCAGCAAGGACAGCGAGAAAAAGCGCGTCGGCATCGAGATCCCCATTCCGCGCGACATGGGTCCGGCCGGAGCGGCGGTGCCCAGCCCGCTGCATGGCGGCCACCTGCACTACACCGGTGAGACAGGCACTATTGTCTATACCAAGTCCCCGGTTCTGGATAATGTGCCGATCGTGCTCACCAACCCGGGTATCTGGGATGCACTGGGCCTTCCCCTGACGCCCTTCATGGACAGCACCACCCGCAAGAGTCCGTTAACGCTGGTGGAAAGTGACATCCAGCCCTATCAGGAGGCCTGGGTGGCCCTGGTTGATGCGGATTCCGGGAAGCCGGTTATCGACAGCCATACCGGCAAGCCGGTCAAGTTCATCGGCACCAACCCCATCGATGTGCCGAACTGCGCCAACTGCCATTCCAATGATAACGCCAATGGCGAAAAATACACCCTCTACAAGAAGGAAAAAGCCTTCTGGAAGGGCCTGGGCGCAAGTGACTGGGTCGCTGATCTGAAGTCAAGCGCAGTTTCCATTCTGCAGATTCATGATGACAAGAATGGCACTGAATTCATGAAAGATTACAATGCGGACAGCCGTAACAAATACAACCGTCTGGGCCACGATCCCGTGCTTTGTCAGAAGTGCCATGCCGATAACGTCATTGGCGTACTGATCTCCAAGGGTAAAAAGATATCTTGTATAATAAATTCAATGTCGCTCTTAAAAAAGATGGTGTTTTTTTTGTAGGTAGTACCGAACAGATATTTAACCCGGGGAAATATGGATTTGAAACGGAGGATACTTTTTTTTATAAAAAAATTTAGTGCTTATTCTAAACGATGAAATTTGTGAGCGTGGTGGCTATTCATTCTATTATTCCTGATAGAATGAATGAGCCGGCATTCTTACTAATCATCGTTTTTTCGTTTGAGTGGTAAACTGATTATATTTTAGTTTGTTCTAAATTTTTGAACTTTAGCACTAGGAATGAATACAAATTCTATGTTATATTGGTACATAATTCTTTAACGAGTTGAAGGGGGAAAGTAAATGAGATACTTAACGTCAGGTGAATCACATGGTCCGCAGCTAACCACAATCATTGAAGGGTTACCTGCGGGTATGCCGCTTTCGTCTGAAGATATAAATGAAAATCTAGCTAGAAGGCAAAAAGGGTATGGACGTGGAAGAAGGATGCAAATCGAAAAGGATCGTGCTGCTATTGTTGGAGGAGTTAGGCACGGTTATACATTAGGTTCTCCTTTAGGATTGGTGGTTGAGAACAAGGACTGGACACACTGGACGAAGGTAATGGGGATAGAATCATTAGCTCCCAGGTGAAGAGGATGAGGTAAAGAGAAAGATTTCAAGACCTAGGCCAGGGCATGCTGACTTAGTGGGAGGCATAAAGTACGGTCATCGTGATCTAAGAAATGTTCTTGAAAGGTCTTCTGCAAGAGAGACAACGGTGAGGGTTGCTGCTGGTGCTGTAGCGAAAAAACTGTTAAAGCTGCTAGGAATTGAAGTAGTTGGACATGTACTTGAAATCGGAGGGATAAAGTCAGAAACAACCCAATTTGAGTCCATACAACAACTTCGAGATAAAACGGAAGAATCCCCTGTCCGCTGTCTTGACGATAATGCTGCTATGCAAATGATGAATTTAATTGATGAGGCCAAGAAAAATGGAGATTCTATCGGTGGAGTAGTAGAAGTAGTAGTAGAAGGTATGCCTGCTGGTGTAGGCAGCTACGTTCATTACGATCGAAAGCTTGATGCAAAGATCGCAATGGCTGTCATGAGTATCAATGCGTTTAAAGGTGTAGAATTTGGGCTGGGCTTTGAGATGGCTCGAAAACCTGGCAGCGAAGTTCATGATGAGATTGCTTGGAGTGAAGAGAATGGATATTACCGAAAAACGAATCGATTAGGTGGATTTGAAGGCGGTATGTCAACGGGAATGCCAATTCGCGTAAAGGGTGTAATGAAACCTATTCCAACTCTCTATAAGCCTTTACAAAGCATTGATATTGAAACCAAAGAACCATTTAAAGCCAGTATTGAAAGATCCGATAGCTGTGCCGTTCCTGCTGCTAGTGTAGTGGCTGAAGCAGTAGTTGCATGGGAGCTGGCTTCTGCAATCGTGGAACAATTCAATAGCGACCAATTTGATAAACTTCTTAAGGATATTGAGAAGCATCGTCAAGAATCTAAGGAGTTTTAATATCATGGACAAAGTAACCATTCAAACTGCCTCTAAAACATATGATGTGAGAATTGGAGTCGGAATCACGGGTGAAATTGTTTCATTTATTAAAGAAAAATTCCCGAATGTTTCGAAGGTATGGATGATTGCAGATTTGGAAGTTTTTGATCTTCATGGGGGAAGCCTTGCAAAAGCTCTTGAGAAATCATTTAACCTAACTATTTATAAGGCGCCAAAAGGAGAGCTTGCCAAAAGCTTTGAGGTGTATGAAGAAGCCATTACACATGGTTTACAAAATCATGTCGACCGCCAGTCCCTGGTACTTGCATTTGGTGGGGGAGCTATCGGTGATCTTGCTGGTTTTGTTGCTTCTACGTTTATGAGGGGGATACCGTTTATTGGGATCCCTACCACCATATTGGCTCATGACAGTGCTGTTGGCGGGAAGGTAGCCATAAACCATCCGTTAGGTAAAAATATGGTTGGTCACTTTTATCAACCAGAAGGTGTTTTCTTCGATTTACATTATTTTAGCAGCCTCCCTAAAAAAGAAATACTTTCAGGCTTTTCTGAAGTGATTAAACATGCTTTCTTATCAGATGATACTTTTTTACAAGAATTAATGGATTCTCTACAATCAATAGAAAAGCTAAATCACCAACTTTTAATTAGTTGTCTCCTTAGAGGAATTAAGGTTAAAGGGAACATTGTATCCAAGGACGAAAAAGAATCGAGTATTAGAGCATTTTTAAATTTTGGTCATACCTATGGTCATGCAATTGAAAGTGCAAGCGGCTATGGGAATAGAACCCATGGTGAATCGGTAATGATTGGTATGATTTATGCCCTTTATCTTAGTCAACTATATAATGAATTTTCCTTTGATTTGCAACATTATATTGATTGGATCCTATCCATTGGTTACGATTTAAGTGTACCAGAAGAGCTTTCTTTCGATACTTTACTTGAAGGAATGACACGTGACAAAAAATCACAACAAGGGAAGCCGGTCTTTGTTTTATTAACTGAGATTGGAAAACCTGAGCTTGTGAAAGTGTCTATTGAAGATTTAAGGAAAGCCGACCACTTTATCCGTAAGCTGCAGGAATAAGTCCTAACTGCCAAAAGAACTGTCGAGCCCGTCCGGCGGAGGAAATGAATTTAATTCCCTGGCACTTTAACATCCATCCGAATTGATCAGAGCACTTCCGCTGCAGGGACATACGTTAGGATTGTTGCTATCTTAGAGAAGAAAGTAGTAGTTGATTTCCGCTACAGGATGCTCGCTTTCCGCTCCAATCAACTTTCTGAGCATGTATTCTTAAAAGAAATAGCTGAAAATAAAAATTTAGGAATCAACCTCTGCAAGGTGAGTAGAGATTGCTTTCCTTTTAAGGAAGAAGAATTATGTTTTCTAATTAGATTGTATTTTGAAACCTTTGAGCTCTGTCACGAAAAATCTCTTATAAATGGTGAGGGGAACTGCGTAGACTCCTGCGGAAGTACGGGCGTGCTGAGACCCCGGAAGCGAAGCTGAGGAGGCTCGGCCGCACGTCCGCGGAAAGCGGAGCGGTTCCCCTCACCATTGAGCACAGACTCATTGACAGAGCCCAGGCAGACAATATGTTAAAATCCTCAATCTTTGCGAAAAAAATCTTCACGAAAAGAGCTGTTTGAAAAGAATAAATAGGGAGAGTGAGTAGAATGATAAGGGGAATTCGCGGTGCGACCACAACAGATAGTAATACTGAAGAGGAAATTCTCCTTTCTACTGAAGATCTTCTTAAAGAAATGATTATAGTTAATAATCTAATCCCTGAAAATGTAGCTTCGATATTTATTTCTGCTACCAGAGATTTGAACCGATCATTTCCTGCAAAAGCCTTAAGAAGGTTTCAGGATTGGAAGTATGTTCCTGTTATGTGTATGCAGGAGTTGGAGGTCCCTACTGGTTTAGAACGCTGCATTCGAGTGATGATTCATTATAATACCTCTACACCACAACAAGAGATTCAACATATTTATATGAAAAATGCAGTTCTCTTGAGGCCTGATTTAAATAAATAGCAGGATGATCTTTAATGAGACATGATTGAAAGGAAGTATCTAAGATGCAGTGGAAAGCTCAAATTCAAAATCTTAAAGCATATCAGCCCGGGAAAACCATGGATGATGTGAAAGACTTATATAAACTTGATAAAGTAGTTAAGCTGGCTTCTAATGAAAATCCATTTGGTTGTTCTTCTGCTGTCCAAACCTTTTTACAAAACTCTGCTTTATCACATGCAATTTATCCTGATGGATATGCAAAAACGTTAAGAATGAAAGTAGCGGAACAACTTTCTGTGGAACCTGAACAGCTTTTATTTGGAAATGGTTCTGATGAAGTAATAGAGATGATTTCAAGAGCATTATTAGATGGTAATAAAAGTACAGTAATGGCTTCACCTACTTTCCCGCAGTATAAACATAATGCTGTTGTAGAAGGTGCAGAAGTCAGAGAAGTTCCCCTTGATTCTAAAGGACGCCATCAGCTGAATCAAATGCTGGATGTTATAGATGATAGCACGAGTGTTGTTTGGTTATGTTCACCTAATAACCCAACGGGAGAGTATATTCGTAATGAAGAGCTGCTTTCTTTTCTAGACTCTGTCCCTCCTCATGTACTAGTGGTTTTAGATGAAGCTTACTACGAATATGCTGTTGCAGAAGATTATTATGATTCTATTGAATTATTAAGTAAGTACCCCCAATTACTTATTACTAGAACTTTTTCTAAGGCATATGGGCTCGCTGGTTTTAGAGTGGGTTATGGAGTGGCAAGTAAGGAAATTATAAGTAAACTAGAGCCGATTCGAGAACCCTTTAATAATAATACCCTTGGTCAAGGGGCACGGCTGCTGCAATAGAAGATCAAGCTTTTATTGAGGAGTGCAGAAAACATAATCGCGAAGGGATACAACAATATTATCAATTCTGTTACAAGAACGGATTAAAATTTATCCCTTCACAAGCAAATTTTATTCTAATTGATTTCGAAGTGAATGGTGATGAAGTCTTTGAATATTTAATGAGTAAAGGCTTTATAGTAAGGTCTGGGCAAGCTCTTGGATATCCGACCTCTGTAAGAATCACGGTCGGTTCTAAGGAACAAAATGAAGAATTGATTGAAAAAATGGAAGAGTTTCTTAAGCTTCAAACACATAGTAAGTCATGAAGTGAGTAGTCGGGAGAAAATCTCAATTTGAGCTTTCTTACCGACTTTTTTCTAACGATTCGAGGTGAATAAATGTGGAAGGCACAGTACTTGTAATTGGCATGGGGTTAATAGGGGGATCGTTGGCTCTTTGTATAAAACATCAGCATCCTGCATCAAGAGTTATCGGTCATGATATAAATCATAAAGAATTAAGATTGGCAAAATCGTTGGGAATTATTGATGAAGTGTCTATTTCCCTGCAGCATGGAGCGGAACAAGCTGATTTAATTATCATTTCTACACCTGTTGTTCAAACTGAACATCTATTAAACCAATTACAACATTTTTCATTAAAAAAACGTGTATTAGTAACAGATACAGGTAGTACAAAAGGACAAATAATGAACGCATCAAAAATTTTAGCTGAAAAAGGTATTCTCTTTATTGGAGGTCATCCAATGGCAGGCTCCCATAAAAGTGGTGTAACGGCAGCTAAAGAAATTCTTTTCGAAAATGCATTTTACATGCTTACTCCTGGGGAGGATGCGAAAGAAGAGAACATACAAGAACTCATGAACTGGTTAGAGGGAACCCGTGCGAAATTTTTAATTGTAAATCCAGAAGAACATGATGAATTAACAGGAACAATTAGTCATTTTCCACATATTATAGCAGCTTCACTTGTGCATCAGGCGAAAAATTCTTCAGAACAACATCCCTATTTAAGGAGATTAGCAGCTGGAGGATTTCGTGATATTACGAGGATTGCTTCATCTAATCCAACTATGTGGAAAGATATTACGGTGCAAAATCGTACTGTACTTTTAAATATATTAGAAGAATGGAAAATAGAAATGGATGAAGTAATTACTATGATAAAAGAAGATGAGAAGGAAAAAATCTTTGATTATTTTAGTGAAGCAAAATCTTTTCGTGATGACCTTCAATTACATCCAAAGGAGCCATTCCGGCATTTTATGATTTATTTGTGGATGTTCCAGATTATCCAGGAATCATATCGGAGGTTACAGCGTATTTAGCGCAAGAACAAATAAGTTTAACCAATATTAGAATTCTA
>CAVXNM010000011.1:0-54231 GCA_963763115.1 uncultured Gammaproteobacteria bacterium | reverse complement strand
GACCCGGGCACAGAGCGCCCCGCCGTCCTGACACAGGGCCGGGAGGCGGTCTGTGCGGCACCCGGCATGAACAGCCTCCCGCAAACCGTGCCGTCCAAGCCATGGAATCCCAGAAAAAATACCATCCGGTCTTCAGTTTCGAGTTTTTCCCGCCAAAAACCCGGGACGGCGTCATCAAGCTGGAGGCCACCAGCAAGGTACTCGCCGGACTGAAGCCACGATTCTTTTCGGTAACCTTCGGAGCGGGTGGCTCCACCCGCGACCGGACTTACGACACGGTTATCGGCCTCCACGAGACATCGGGTATCGATGCGGCACCGCACATCTCCTGCATCAGCTCCACCCATGACAACATCCGCGAGATGCTGCACGCCTACCGGGAAAAAGACATACGCCATATCGTGGCGCTGCGCGGCGACATGCCCTCGGGTATGGTTGAAGCCGGCGAGTTTCGCTACGCCAATGAACTGGTCAGCTTCATCCGTGAGGAAACCGGAGACCATTTTCACGTCGAAGTGGCGGCCTATCCGGAATATCATCCGCAGGCACCCAGCCCCGACAGGGACTTTGCCAATTTCAGTCGCAAGGTCGAGGCCGGGGCGGACAGCGCTATCACCCAGTATTTCTACAACCCCGATGCGTACTTCCACTTTATTGAACAGTGCGAAAAATCGGGCATCAATATCCCCATCGTGCCCGGGATCATGCCGATCAGCAACTACCACCAGCTGGCGCGCTTTTCGGATGCCTGCGGGGCGGAAATCCCGCGCTGGATACGCAAGCGCCTGGAGGTTTTCGGTGAAGACAGCGAATCAATCCACGCTTTCGGCATCGACGTCGTGACCCGACTGTGTGCGCGACTGCTGGAACAGGGCGCCCCGGGGCTGCATTTCTACACCCTCAACCGCATCGAGCCATCGATGACCATCTGGAAGAATCTGGGGCTGGGCGTCAGCTAGCCCGCATCTCTCACCGGGATCCCGGATGCTGGCGCAGGGATCGTGCGTCCGGCGATGACGTGCCGGGAAGGTATCGCAGTCAGGTGGCTGCGCCAACGACGACCTTAGATAATCGGTCGTAGTCTTGTATATTGCCCGCCATGTCAAACATCGATCTCGTCCAGCGTGACCTCGCCGCTGTGTGGCATCCCTGCACACAGATGAAAGACCATGAATGGCTGCCCCTCATACCGGTGCGCAGGGGCAAGGGAGTCTGGCTGGAGGACTTCGACGGCAACCGCTACCTCGATGCCATCAGTTCCTGGTGGGTCAACCTGTTCGGGCACAGCCACCCGCACATCAACGCCGCGCTCAACGCCCAGTTGGAAACCCTGGAGCATGTCCTGCTCGCCGGCTTCACCCACGAAGCCGTCATCGAACTCTCGGAGCGCCTGATCGCCATCACCCCACCGGGTCTGGAGCGCTGCTTTTACGCCGACAACGGTTCATCCGCCATCGAAGTCGCGCTCAAGATGAGCTTCCATGCCTGGCTCAACCGGAACCGGCCAGGCAAGACAAAATTCGTCACCCTGGCCAACAGCTACCACGGCGAGACCCTTGGCGCCCTGGCCGTCGGGGACGTCGAACTCTACCGGCAGACCTACGGGCCCCTGTTGATGCAACCCATCACGGTACCCGCGCCCGACTGCTATCACCGTGAACCCGGCGAATCCTGGCATGACTACAGTGTGCGCCGCTTCGAACCCATGGAGAGGACCCTGGAACGACACGCCGCGGAGATCTGCGCCGTCATCATCGAGCCGTTGGTGCAGTGCGCGGGCAGCATGCGCATGTATGACCCGGTATACCTCGCCCTGCTGCGGGACGCCTGCGACCACTATGACGTTCACCTGATCGCCGACGAGATTGCCGTAGGCTTCGGCCGCACCGGCACCCTGTTCGCCTGTGAACAGGCCGGCATCACGCCCGACTTCCTGTGCCTTTCCAAGGGGCTCACCGGCGGTTATCTGCCGCTGTCCGTCGTGCTGACGCGCAACTCCGTCTACGACTGCTTCTACGACGACTACCACCGGCTCAAGGCATTCCTGCATTCCCACAGCTACACCGGCAACCCGCTGGGCTGCCGCGCAGCACTGGCCACACTCGAGCTTTTCAGCTCCGGGGATGTCATCGAAAAGAACAAGCACCTTGCCGCCGCGATGCACCGGGCCGCCGCACCCATCGGCGAACATCCGCACGTCGCTGAGGTTCGGCAGACCGGCATGATCCTGGCGATCGAGATGGTGCGAGACAAATCCAACCGCACCCCCTACCCCTGGCAGGAACGGCGTGGACTCGAGGTGTATCAGTATGCTTTGGCCCACGGTGTGCTGCTACGACCGCTTGGCAACGTTGTCTATTTCATGCCGCCCTACGTCATCACCCCGGATGAAATCTGCCTGCTGGCGAGGATAGCGCTCGACGGCATCGACCAGGCCACACGGACCTAACCCCATGCACGTGCCGCGACTATACCTGCCACTCACTCTTGTCGAGGGAGAAACCCTCGGACTCGGCGAACTGTCCGCGCACCACGTCACTCACGTCCTGCGCCTGCGTCCTGGCGCGGCAGTCAGGGTATTCGATGGAAAGGGGTGCGAGCACGAGGCGATGATCCGGGAGGCGCGGCGCACGCAGGTAACCGTCGAGCTTGGCATGGCGGTGGCGAGCATCCCCGAACCGCCGTTTGCGATCACCCTGGCACAGGGAATCCCGCGCGGAGACCGCATGGACCTCATTCTGCAAAAGGCCGTTGAGCTGGGGGTCACGGACGTGCAACCGCTGTGGACCGCACGCAGCCAGACGCGCACCAGTAGCGAGCGGCTGGAGAAGCGCCTGCGACACTGGCAGGGGGTGGTGATCAGCGCCTGCGAACAATGCGGACGCGCCACCCTGCCAGGGCTGGAAACACCAGTTGAATACCGCTCATGGTTGACAGGTACTCCTCGCCACAACTGCCGTTTGCTGCTTGACCCCGACGCACGACAGTCACTGGGCACTATGCGGTTTCCGGGGAAAACCATCCTGATGCTGGTTGGGCCGGAAGGCGGTATCAGCTCCGAGGAGGCAACACTGGCGGTCACGGCCGGATTCAAACCCGTGCGACTGGGCCCGCGTATCCTGCGCACGGAAACCGCCGTACTGGCCATGCTTGCCTGCCTTCAGTCCTTGTGGGGTGACTTGCGCTAGGTCTGGTGCGCCATCGGGCCGTTCCGCCTGTCCGGACATGGGGGTTATAACCGCCCGTCTCCATGCGGACCTGTCGGCAAGTCTGCTCAGGCCGCAACGGACCAGTGTTGCTCAAGCATTTCCTGAAGGTAATCGAGGTTCGGAACAACCGCCTGCTCACGACCGATATAAACACGACACTGCAATGCCGGCAGGTCACAGGTATCGACATCGTCCACGATCGTGTTGTCGAACAGGATCGACCGTGGGAGGGCTGCCGCCACGAGGGCATAGTGGCGCACCGGACTGTCCGTGCGTACGGAATTGATGATAATGAGACGCGAGTAAACCGGGTTGGCCGGAATCTTCTCTCCGCAGAGCAATTCGAGCGACACCACCGGAATTATCTGGCCACGCCAGTCAATCGTGCCCAGCAACCAGTCCGGCCTATCGGGTAAATCGTCCGGCACGCGGTAGTTACCGACCTCAGCAATCGCCACATTCGGCAGCAGCATATTCACCTCACGCAAGGGTATCCACAGGCTGCGAACCTGGTCCGGAATGCCATTCATATAAATGCTCCTTGCAATCGACAGGATTCAGGACTGGCCATAAACATCCGCCTGTTCCAGTTCTTCCGCCATGGGTATTCCAATCAGACGGTGGATGGTTTTCAGCAGCTCATGTTCCTGAAACGGCTTGCCGAGGTAATGGTTTACGCCGATCTGCATTGCCCGCTCGCGATGCTTGTCGCCGGTGCGTGAGGTGATCATGGTGATCGGAATTTGCCGCAAACGTTCATCATTGCGAATATGCCGGGCCAGTTCGAAACCGTCCATGCGCGGCATCTCGATGTCGAGCAGCATGACGTCGGGGATGCGGTCCTGCAACTGGCTCATGGCGTCCACACCGTCCTTTGCTGTTACCACGTCGAATCCGTAACGTTCCAGCAGCCGCGTGGTTACCTTGCGCACGGTGATCGAATCATCAACGACCATAATCAGCAACCGTTCCTTGGCGTTTGAATCGGCCACCCCGGACGGAACCTGCGGCCTGACGGCCATACGGCCCACGGCCGCCATATCCAGGATGAGAATGACGCGGCCGTCCCCCAGGATCGTGGCGCCCGATACCCCGTGCACGCCGCTCAGCTGTGCGCCCAGCGGCTTGATCACGATTTCACGATTGCCGATCAGGGCCTCCACCTGCAGCGCGAGACGCTTCTCGCCAATTCGAACGAGCAGCACCGGAATGCGCCCCTGCACTCCCTCCAGGTCCATGCTGCCCCGCTTCAGCAGTGTCCCGAGATGATGCAGCTGGTAAAGGTTGCCCGCGTACCTGTAGCCCGCCTCCGGCGACTGGTAGCATTCCGCAAGATACGCCGCGTCTACACGGACAACACCCTCGATCGTGCCGAGCGGGATGCAAAAGGTATCCTCTCCTGCCCTGACCAGCAGGGCCTGGTTGCTTGCAAGTGTGTATGGCAGGCGTATGGTGAAGATACTGCCCAGGCCGGGGCTGGAATCGATCAGCAACGAGCCGCCAAGCTGCTTGACCTCGCTGTTCACCACATCCATGCCCACGCCTCGCCCTGATATCTGCGTCACCTTGTCGGCCGTACTGAAACCCGTTTGCAGAACGAACTGCATGACCTCACTGTCCGATAATTGCGCATCCCCTGCAATCAGTCGGCGTTCGATGGCCCGCTCGCGGATGACGTCATGGTTAATGCCCCGCCCGTCATCCGCGACCTGCAGCACGATCTCAGGCCCCTCACGGTGGAAGGCGATCCTGATGGTGCCCGTTTCCGGCTTGCCAGCCTCCCGGCGTTCTTCCGGCCGCTCAATGCCGTGATCAACTGCGTTGCGCAGCATGTGCTCTAGGGGTGCGATGATTCTTTCTATTACGTTACGGTCCATCTCACCCTCGGCACCATCCAGCGTGAGCTCGACCGTCTTGCCAAGCTCCCCGGCGGCCTGACGCACGATACGTCGCAGGCGCGGGGCGAGCCCGGCAAACGGAATCATGCGCGCACGCATGAGACCTTCCTGCAGATCGGTGCTGACCCGTGACTGCTGAAGCAACAGTGATTCCGTCTCGCGCGTTGTATTATCTAGCAGTTCCTGGATGCTGTGCAGATCGCTGATTGTCTCCACTAGTGACCGCGATAACTGCTGCAGATCCGAATAGCGATCCATCTCCAGCGGATCGAAGTCAAGGTTGCGATCTTCGGTATCGCGTTCGAAGCGGTGCAGAATCTGGGTTTCCGTTTCGATCTCGACCTGACGTAACTGGTCACGCACGCGGTTGATGGTCTGGAGCAGTTCGGCCAGATTGAACCGGTAAACTCCGATCTGCTGTTCCAGACGAGCACGGTAGATGCTCATCTCGCCGGAATAGCTCACCAGATTGTCGAGCAGTTCGGCCTGTACGCGCACCTGTTCACCCCGCGCACGCGATGGCTTGCGCCGCTCGGGCTGGTGCGGCATGACCGCGCCTGTTTCCCGGGCATCGGGCGGTATGTTCCCTGCAACCACCGCTTCGACAGCCTCGAATGACGTTGCTGTTTCCGGTTCATCGGTGATTGCAACGGGGACCGGAAGGTCCTGTACATCCGGTACAACGTCAACCTGCTGCTGAACGACGGTCGCTACCGACTCATCTGTTTCAACCTCTGTCACCGTCTCAATGTCACGGCTCTTGTCCCCGGAACCAAGACGGCTCAATTGCTCTTCCAGTGCCTGTGCGCCTTCCGGCACCTCACGGGCCCTGACTTTCTCCAGCATCTCGGCGAGTCGATCATGCGCATGCCGCAGCAGATCGAACAGCTGCTCGGAGATCTCGACATGCCCATCGACAACGCGAGTCAGCAGGGTTTCCAGACTGTGGCTGAGGTTGCCGATGGCGCTGATATCGACCATTCGGGCACCGCCTTTCAGGGTGTGCAGCTGACGCTGGAATTCATTCATCAGCTCCCGATGACCGGGATCCGCCACCCAGGAATGCAGAGTGGCCTCGCTGCTTTCGATGATCTCTCCCGCCTCCTCCAGGAAGATCTCGAACAGTTCGGGATCGATATCGGCATAGTGATCCAAGTCACCTTCAGGCATCTCCTCGGCTGTCTCAGTCGTATTCGGCACATTGTCTACCACCGCTTCCGTGGCGACCGGTTCCGGCCCGGAGCCGGCCTCGCACGCCGCCTCGACCGGTGCTTCCTTCGGGTCATCGGCAGGGTGGGACTCTGTCGCGAGGATCTCTTCCGGACGCGACACTTCCGGCAAGGCGTGGATGCTCTCACGCAGCAACTGCAGCGACGCGGGATCAAAGGAGGTGTCCGGCAGCCTGTCGGCCAGCCCGGACATCGCCACCGTACAGGCCTTGAGCACATTCACGGCGTCACTCCCGAGCGGTTGCCTCGCCTCGTCCAGTGCGCTGAAATAGGTATAGAGTTCACCGGTCAGATCCTTGATGAAGGAGACTTGCGCGGATTCCGCAATACCTGACAGGGTATGCAACGCACGGTAGAGCGACTCCGTGACATGACAGGCCACTTCACTGTGCTCGCAGTCATGGATGAAATCCTCCATCGAATCAAGGTGGTCGCGGCATTCCCGGCCGAAGATATCGATCAGCTCCGGCTCGACATCCCCGACACCGGTCTCCGGAGTACTTGCCTCACCAACCGGGGGCTCTGCCACGTCGGTCGCGATGCCGGACACGGACGGAGTGATGCTTTCGCCGCGCTCCAGCCGTTGTGCGGCCTCCATTAGCGAACGGATATCGGCAGCCGGTTCACTTCCGCCGCCGACCTGGCCAAGAAGTTCGGACAAGGGCGTGGATACCATGCCAAGAAATTCCATGAGTTCCGTATTT
The DNA here is from genome assembly GCA_963763115.1 of uncultured Gammaproteobacteria bacterium. Taxonomy (GTDB): domain Bacteria; phylum Pseudomonadota; class Gammaproteobacteria; order UBA9214; family UBA9214; genus CAVQCA01. The sequence continues at coordinate 47,191 of CAVXNM010000011.1, read as the reverse complement.
ACCACGATTGAACCGTCGATGACACGATGCAGTAGCGCCTCGATCGCCCATGCGAACTCGCCGACGGCCATGGCGCCTGCCATGCGGCCACTGCCCTTGAGGGTGTGGAACGCCCGGCATGCGGTTACCAGTGCCTCCTGATTAGCGGGATTGTCCAGCCATTCCGGCATGCTGACTGAAATCGTCGCCAGCTGATCAGCGGCTTCCTCCATGAAAATCTCGACGATCTCCTGGTCCGCCCCCTCGGCGAGCACAGGCAGTTCAAATCCCGGCATACCGTGCACCAATCCGGCATTGTCACTAACGCCCTCATGCTCCACGGGAGCCGATTGCGCATCATCATCAGCAGCGTCGCCAGGCTCCGTAGAGTTTTCAGCGGTGTGTGCATGCTCCGCGGGGGCGGAGGTTACGGGCTTGCCGGATACCATGAGAGTGACCGCCTGCATGGCCAGGCCGTTGATATCAGCCCGGGGAGCGGGTCCACCCTTGATCTGCTCCAGCAATTGGGACAGGGGGGCGGTCACCTGCGCCAGCAACTCATGATGCCACTCACCGGTCCCGGCCGTGCCATCAATAAGCTGTTTGAGAAGGCGTTCGAAAACACAGGCGAATTCACCCAGCGCAAGGGCACCGACCATGCGCCCACTGCCCTTGAGGGTGTGGAACGCACGGCGGATCGTTTCCAGCATTTCGCCGTCTCCGGTTCCCTCTATCACCCTGGGAAGGAGGTCATCAAGCAGGCTGATTTCCTCGGCGGCCTCTTCAAGAAAAATATCGAGTATCTCGCTGTCTGTGTCATCGGCGATGACCTGCAGGGCAGTGATTTCGGGCGCCTCCGTCGAGGCGGAACCGCCGACCGGAGGAGTTGCGGTCCCAACTGTCTGTTCCGTGTACGCCTGCACTCCTGCAGGCAAGGGTGAATAACCCAGTTTTTCCAGACTCAGCTCTGCGACATCGAGCACCATACCGCCATAGACCGCTCCTTCTTTCAGCTCCTCGACATAATATTCGATGCTGCAAATGGCATCGGCGAGGGTATCCAGTTGCTGATCTCCGGGAACCTGTTCGCCCGCAATCAGCTCCCGCGAAACATATGCGCAGACCTGAGCAACCAGCGCGGCGGCACGCTCCTCACCCGCCAGCAGCAAACCAGCCCTGACCTGATCAAGTTTCTGCGGGACATCGGCGAGCACATCGCGCGTAACCGGCATCCTGATGTAGTTATCGATCCGCTCCCTGGATCCAGCCATGTCGGTGATGACTTCGCGAATGACGGCCTCGAGTCCCTGCCTGTAGACGAGATCCCGGGTTGATCGCGACAGGTCAAGGACCGCGTTGCCGGCGTTGACCTCACGCAGTACCGCCTCAACTTCCAGCAAGGCATTTGCCACCGGTATCAGTCCGGATTCGCGCTGGTACTGCCCATCATCGGACATCGAGCGGACAAGATGCTCCTGTTTCGCCAGTATGCGTCCCGCATCCTCCAGGCCGATCATGCCGACAGTATTTCCCAGTTCATGCAAGTCATCGGCGATGGCCTCCAGATCAGATGTTTCTCCCGATCCGGCACGCATGAAGCCGTCAAGTCGCTCCTTGATCTGTTCAATCCGCTCACATGCGCCCTTTGACACGCTGCTGAACAGCGCCTCGTTGCACCCTGACAGACTTTCAGAAGCTGCACGCCGGTCTGATTCACTTGGCGTATAGATCTCCCTGATGTCTCCGACGCGACCCGCCGAAATGCCGGACTGCAGGATATGCAACAACATCTGCTTCAGCAGATCTTCGGGGATTGTTTCTGAAAATGCCGTCTCCCCGATATCAATCAGCCGCTTGAGCTGGCGATCAATGCGCCCGAACAACTGCTTGATTTCGGTAGATGCCGGCATTGCCCCCCGCGTCAGAACCTCGGCAAGACCGGCGCTGAACCACCACAGGCGCGCAACCGACTCGTTCCTTGATGCCTGCTGGAGGTTTGCCAGAACCTCATGCAGTTTGTGCAGGCCGCTGCCGTTCCTGCCCCCGCGATACCACTCCACAAGTCCCGCCTGGAAGCGCTGTCTGTAGGTGTGCGCTAGCTCCTGCACATCGGGTAGTTCGGCCAGCGACTGCGCGTTAAAACAGGCCGGGGGTACGGGTTTGGTCAGGTCGGGAGTGAACACATCGCTCTCCTGCAGCGGCTCCTCGCCGCTCAGGACGCGCAGACGGTTTATCAGCGGTAACAGAATGACAGGTACATCGCGCCGCCCCCGGCCCAGTCGCGACAGGTAGTCCGGCAGCTGGATAAATGCCTGCATCAAAGCTTCCAGAGGCTCCACCGTCGGTGGTATCCGTTCCTCTGCCAGGGCACTGATTACTGCCTCCATCTCCTCCGCCAGCCGGTCCGCCCCTTGCAGATAGACCATCTTCAACGGTCCTCGCGCCTGGTGCAGGCTGGTCATGCACTCCTGCAGGGGTCGCGTGTCTCCCGGGGTCTCCGAATATTCCTCAAGGCACTGGCGGGCCTGATTCAATTTCTCTTTGAATCCATGCTTGACCCATTCAAGTGCGGTGTAGTCGATTGCTTCGTTCATTATCTTTCCCGTCAGCCCGCCTCGGAATCACCAAACCGGAGATCACAGGCAAACCTGGTACGTGGTAATAGAATTTTTCGGCACAGGGGATACACGGTTCCCTGTATGGTCGGCAAGGGTATTACCTCGTCACTGAGGCAGCTTGAAACCCGCGACGGATTTGTCGAGATTCTGTGCCAGCCGTGCCAGATTACCGATGGATTGCGATGTGCGTTCCGTACCAGCCGCAGTCTGCGTCGTTACATCCTGTATCCCGCTCATGGTTTTAGAAATCTCCGCCGCCGCCGCCGCCTGTTGCCGGGCAGCCCCCGAGATGGTCTGTATCAAACCAGCCAGTTGCTCGGAGACGCTTTCGATCTCCTCAAGCGCACCGCCGGCATCCTCTGCAAGCCGGCTACCGTTCACAACGCCGGAGGTACTCTTCTCCATGGAAATGACCGCCTCGTTGGTATCCGCCTGAATCGCCTTGACCAGCGCCTCGATCTGTTTGGTTGCATTTGCCGAGCGCTCAGCCAGACGTTGTACTTCATCGGCAACCACCGCAAAGCCACGGCCCGCCTCTCCCGCCATGGCAGCCTGGATCGAGGCATTCAGCGCCAGTATGTTGGTCTGTTCGGCGATATCATTGATAAGTTCGACGATGTCGCCGATTTCCTGGGAACTTTCACCAAGCCGTTTGATGCGCTTGGAGGTCTCCTGGATATGTTCACGGATCGTCCCCATACCTTCCATGGTGCGCTTAACCGCATTACCACCGTTCTTGGCAATTTCTACCGACCGCATCGCCACCTTGGAAGACTCGCTTGCATTGTCCGAGACCTCATCCAGGGAATCGGTCATGGCATTGATTGCGGAACTGGTATTGGCTATGTCATTCGACTGCTTCTCGCTCGCCCGGGACAGCTGCTGCGCGATCTCCTCCGTCTCGTGTACCGCGCCGGAGAGCTGCCGCGAGGTCACGTTGATGGTCTTGACCAGACCCCGCAGGGAGTCGATGGTAACGTTGATCGAGTCGGCGATTGAACCGGTAAACTCCTCGCTCACCGTGGCGCGTACTGTCAGGTCGCCCTCTGCCAAGTCACCCATTTCGTCCAGCAGACGCATTATAGCCTCCTGGTTCCGCGAGTTCTCGTCCTCGACGACCTTGCTGCGGCGTTTCTGGCTGCGAAGAGTCTCGAAACCCATCCAGAACAGGATAAACAATGCCACCGCACCCAGCAGATAGGCCAGTTCCATGGACACGAGCCGGCCATCCTCGGTTACGACATAGGCATCCTTTAATTTATCCGTTGACTCGAGCAGCCGCTCACCCTGCAAGGATACGGACTTCGCTGCCACCTGTGCGCTCACCAGCTTCTTGGTATTTTCGGCAACTGTTCTGACATGACCACTGAGGCGTTTAAACAGCGTGTCAATCTGGCGCAGATTCAGACTGCGCCGTCTTGTCACTTACCGCTTGGATACCACCCCGACCCTGCAGCATCCCGTTGATGACACGGTCAAACTCGGCGCTGTCTTTCACGAAAGACATCACGGCTGCCTCGGCGTCCTCGCCGGTCATGACTTGCTTGATGTTGTTCACAATACGCTGGCCAAGCACGGACAGACGACTCGCCAGGCTAACCTGCGACGCGCTTGCGCCATTCTCCACCAAGATGCCGACCACCTCCTCGGCGTTCTCAAGCAAGGGAGGCATTACCTCGTTCATCATCTGTGCCGTTCCGGCTATCGCCAATAGCTGTTCCTTGCCGTTATTTACCGTCTCTATATCGCGGCTTATACCGTCCCAGCTTGCTTCAAATGCCATAAATGCCTCGATCAGAGATCCACCCTTCACTGCGGCGCCGGAGGTGAATTCCGTACGCTGGACGGCCAGTATTCTGGCGAATCGCTCTTTTGTCAGGGCGAGCTGGTCAAACGCACTACTGTCTCCGGTTGATGCGGCCAGCGCATATTTCGCGATACGCTGTGAAAGCACCTGTTGTTCTCCGATGGATTCCAGATTGCGCTGATCGGTTTCGGCCTGGTTGCCAACATGCACCAGCACACCTACAATTGCCGCTACCGCACTCAGCATCAGGAAACTCAGAAACCGCATCCAGTTACTGGAGCCCGACAGCTTTACATCAAATGTTCCTTTCATGGTCTGTCTCCTGACCGATTAATCTCTGATTCCGGGAAATATCCCCCGCCCCCGACTTGGTATCCAGTTTCACTGCTTCAGGCTGCGACATGCAGGAACTGTGGCGATTCAACCAGATTCAATAGTTTGAAAATACCCCACTGTTCACCATCAACGCTGAAACCCTGATGCACGTAGGGCCGTAGTGCCTCCTCTATTTCGGCAGGTTCCGCCACGAATGTTTCCTCGGGGAAATGCCTCAATCCCATGACCTCATCCACGACCAGGCCCGAAAAGACTCCCTGGCATTCGGCGACCATCACCCGGGTTCGCTTTCCTATAGGTGTCAAACAACCATGCAGATACCCATTCATATCAATTACGGTAAGCAGCCTGCCACGTATATTGGCGATACCCCGGACCCAGGAGCAGGTGTTAGGGACAACGGAGAGTTCCGGATATGTCACTATCTCAACCACTTCGCCCATAGCGGCGACCATCCTGCTACCACCGATCCGGAAGGCCACGCCGGACCACAGGCGTCTGACCTCGGTCTTTCGCGACGGACTGGCGGCGGATAGCCTGCAACGGTCCTCGACATGTTTCAATATGGAAACGGGATCGAGTATCATGGCAGCTGTCGGCATTTGTAACGTTATCGCTAGATGGCGAGGGCTTCGTTGATCAGCGACAGCAGGGCACTCTCGCTGACAGGTTTGGTGAGATAGTCACGCGCGCCCTGACGTATACCCCACACCCGATCCACCTTCTGGTCCTTCCTGGTCACGATAATGACGGGAATTGATGATGTCTCGGGATTAGAGGAAAGCTCCCGTGTCGCCTGAAACCCGTTCAGTCCCGGCATTACCACATCCATCAGTATCAGATCAGGCCTCATAAGTCTGGCTACCTCGATTCCTTCATTGCCATTCCCGGCAGTCAGGGTCTGGTAGCCATTCTTTTCCAGCATCTTCTGCAGCAGATGTGCATCCGTAGGCGAGTCATCAACGATCATAATCTGCTTCATTGCCATTCCCTCATTATTAATTGACAGGCTTCCCTCCACGCCGTGCGTGGCTGCAGTCATCCGGAGTTGCTGCCATAGTGTGCTATAACAGCAAGCAAATCCTGCTTCGTAAACGGCTTGGTAATGTAGCGATCGGAACCCACCACACGACCACGGGCCCGGTCGAAAAGACCGTCTCTGCTGGACAACATGACCACCGGTGTATTTCTGAATACATGGTGGTGCTTAATCAGAGCGCAAGTCTGGTAACCGTCCAGCCGCGGCATCATGATGTCCAGAAAAATGAGGTGCGGCTGATAATCGACAATCTTGCCAAGTGCCTCGAAACCGTCCACGGCAGTGACCACCTCGAAACCTTCCTTACTGAGCAGGGTCTCCGCAGTTCGACGAATAGTCTTGCTGTCATCGACCACCATGACCCTGTATGCCCGATTGGTAACGAGGACGTCCTGCTGGTTCAGGTCTGTCTCGTTCACGGTCGTTCCGGCGCCACTTTTCATATTATCTATCTACATGTTTCCAAACGATTTGGATCGAACCCGTCGTACTGCCACTCACCACCCGCAGCCATTTGCCATTCTCCGGTTACGCATGGCAGGTAAATTAAATTAGTATTGGCTCTCAACTACAGCGAGTTATCGTCCGGGCATAGGCAAACTTTATTTGTCTCCCCCGGGGCCCGCACACGGGAAGCGTGTTCACATGACCATAAAACTGGGCGTCGTCATGGACCCCATCGAGTCCATCCATGCTTACAAGGACAGCACTCTGGCCATGCTGCTGTCGGCCCAGGCACGGGGGTGGGAACTTTATTACATGGAACAGGGTGATCTTTACCTGCGGGACAGCCGTTGTCTTGCCGACATGAGCCGCCTGACGGTTAGCAACGACACGCAGCGGTGGTTCGAACGCTCTGACCGCCGGCCCCTGCCGCTGGCTACCCTGAATGTGATTCTGATGCGCAAGGACCCGCCGGTTGACATGGAATATCTGTACACAACCTTTCTGCTGGAGCGGGCCGAGGCGGAGGGCTTACTGGTTGTCAACCGCCCGGCCGCATTGCGTAACGCCGGTGAAAAGCTCTACACCGCCTGGTTCTCATCATGCTGCCCGCCCACCCTGGTCAGCCGTCAGATGCAGCGTCTGAAGAACTTTCTGGAGGAGTTCGGCGATATCGTCGTAAAGCCGCTGAACGGCATGGGCGGAGCTTCCGTATTTCGGATCCGGCATGACGATCCGAATCTCAACGTGATTCTGGAAACCATCACCGAAAATGGCCGGCGTTCCATAATGGCGCAGCGGTACATACCCGAAATAACAGAAGGCGACAAGCGTATCCTGCTGGTGGATGGCGAACCGTTTCCCTATGCCCTGGCGCGTATACCGGCCCCCGGGGAGTCACGCGGCAATCTGGCTGCCGGGGGGACCGGCAGGGGTGTCGAACTCACTGAGCACGACCGCTGGATCTGTGCGCAGCTGGGTCAGGCTTTGCGAGAAATGGGGCTGTTGTTTGTCGGACTGGATGTGATCGGCGATTATCTAACCGAAATCAATATTACCAGCCCGACCTGTATCCGCGAACTCGATGCGCTGTACAAGGCGGACATCGCCGGCCAACTGATGGATGTCATCGAATTGCGCCTGGGGGGCTGAAATACAGGTAAAACGGCGCTATCCTGCCGGCATTCCACGGAAGTGGTATTCTGATCCGTTGCTGCGTTGCTACAATACCTGTCATAAATTAACGATAAAGGGGCCAAACGACAACTATGTGGGACACTGGAACACTGGCAATTCTCGGTTTTATTCTTCTGGGTGTGTGTGCCTGGATTCTCTTCCTGTGGCAGAATACGCGCAGGATGAATGAACAGCTAAAACAAGTTGCAGAGCAGCAGAGCCTGCTCAGGCATGACGACAACGCCCGTGATCTCTGCCGTGCCGTGCACTTGCTGCAACCGAACGCACACGCAGGTATCGATTACGTGATCAGGCATGAGAACCCCGGTGAAGAACCCTATCTAGCCGAATGGCATGCCGCAGCGGCGCAACCCTCGCGCGAAGAACTGCACCACGCCCTGGAGAAAATCATCCTTGACGAGACCGGCAAGAATTACGCCTCGATGCGCAGGGCGGAATATCCCAGTGTCGGCGACCAGCTAGATGCTGCCTACAAGGCGCGCCAGGGAAATGACGCCGAACAGGTTGCAATCGATGGACTGATCAGCAAAGTCAAGGACAAGTACCCAAAATCCGTTGAATACCTCTGATCACACCACCTAGAGCCCTCATGAACACCTCCAGGGGAACATTTGCGGCAGGCAGTGCCAGTCAAACTTATCGATGACGGACGCGCAAGGGCACGAAACGACACTTCTCCGCGGTGTGCAGGCGCGAGTCATGTCGGGCTGGCAGGAACTATGCAGGGTGTAATTGCGTCATCTTTGGAAAAGAGCCCGGTTACCACGACCGACCGAATGGCGCTGGCGGTATTCTTCGCCGTCGTGCTGCATGCCATGATCATCCTGGGAATCACCTTTGGCACTGATATTCTGAAACCGCAGGATAATCATCTGCCGTCCCTGGACATCACCCTCTCCAGCCACGAGAGTCCTCCGCCGGAGGAAGCGGAATATCTGGGTCAGACCAGTCAGGACGGAGGCGGCAATATCAAGGAGAAGGTGCGGTCGCAAGAATCCATACCGGCACAGGCACCATCGGTCGCCGCACAACAGCCGGTGCTTGTCCCGACCCAGGTACTGACGACGGAGCTGTCCAGCGCGAAGATCGAGCAGGAAACCACCGCCATTCCTGAAACGAATCCGAGTGATATTTCCGCCAGCGAACTGATAGAACGCAGCATGGAAATGGTCACCCTCAGCGAACAGATCAACGAATCCAGACAGGCCTATGCCAAAAAGCCCAAACAGGTCTTTGTCTCGGCACGCACCCAGGAATTCAAGTATGCCAATTACATGCTCGAGTGGATCAAGAAGGTTGAACGGGTCGGTAACCTGAACTACCCGGATGCCGCTCGCCGCGACAGCATATCCGGCAAATTGTTGCTGGATGTGGAACTTAATCCTGATGGTACTGTTCGCAATATCAGTGTGTTACGGCCTTCCGGTCAGCCCCTGCTCGATGAGGCCGCGGTACGGATTGTAAACCTCGCAGGCCCCTTCCTGCCCTTCCCGCCGGAAATCCGCAAAGAGGCCGATGTTCTGCACATTACCCGAACATGGGAATTCTCCACCACGCACCAGTTGCATAGCCGTTAACCGTGACGGCGAACCGCCTAGCCTCATGGCAAGACTTGATGCAGGCCACCTCAGTGCCGGATACTATGGCCATGGGAACGCTTGCATCACTTAACAATCATTTTCTCATCGCGATGCCCGCATTGAGCGACCCCAACTTTCATCACACCGCCACTCTGATATGCGAACACAACGAAGACGGTGCGCTCGGCATCATTATCAACCGTCCATTGGGTATTAACCTCGGCGACATTCTCGATCATATGGACATCAAGGCAAGCTCGGAAGCTATCGCCACATGGCCCGTTTACATGGGCGGCCCGGTACAGGGAGATCGCGGGTTTGTACTGCACGAGCCGCTGGGCAACTGGGACGCAACCCTCAAGGTGACGGATAACACCGGGATAACCTCGTCGCGCGATATCCTCGAGGCCATCGCCCAGGGAGCAGGGCCTGATAAATCATTCATTACGCTCGGCTACGCCGGCTGGGGTCCCGGCCAGCTCGAAGAGGAAATTGCCGCAAATGCCTGGCTGAGCGGACCGGCCAGCAGCCGGATTGTCTTCGACGTTCCCTATGAGCAACGCTGGGAAGCCGCCGCGGCACTGATCGGCGTTGATCTGAAACTTCTATCAGGTGACGCGGGCCATGCCTGAGATTGCCCGACACACCCGACCGTCATCGAACCATCGCCCTCTTGCTGACTCTGCTTGGTTTTGATTTCGGACTGCAGCGAATCGGTGTCGCCGTAGGGCAGCAGCTGACCGGCACCGCCACGGCGCTCGCAACCGTCCGTTCACGCAACGGCAAACCAGACTGGGACATGATTACGGAACTCATCAGGACATGGCGGCCGGATGCACTGGTTGTCGGACTCCCTCTGCATGCAGACGGCAGCGAATCGGGATTCACCCGCAGTGTCAAACGCTTTATACGTCAGCTCGAAGACCGGTATAAACTACCCGTTCACCCCATGGATGAGAGGTTAAGTTCACACGCAGCCGCACAGCGCGAGGGTGAGGGGAAACACGAACTGAAATCCAGGGGCATTGACGCAGTCGCGGCGAAGGAGATTCTGGTGAGCTGGTTGCAGTTAAAAAAATGAGTGATCTTGAGAACATACCCGCCATTCTTGAACGCATGGCACGCGAGATTGTCAGCCAGATCGAGCTGACCGGGCGCAGCAATCCCGCCATGATCGGCATTCACAGCGGCGGCGTGTGGGTGGCCGCGAGACTGCATGAATTGCTCGATATCAGCAGCCCGCCCGGGAGTCTGGACATCTCGTTTTACCGCGACGACTTCACGCGTATCGGGATGAACCCGGTGGTACGCCCCTCCCGGCTGCCGTTCAGCATTGACGACCGGCACATCATCCTGGTCGATGATGTCCTGCATACCGGGCGCACCATACGCGCCGCCATGAACGAGCTCTTCGACTACGGGCGCCCCGCATCCATCCTGCTCGCCACGCTGGTCGAGCGCGATGGACGTGAACTGCCTATTCAGGCCAACGTGGTCGGCAGTCATGTCAGGCTGACGCCCCGTCAGCACATCAAGCTGCTCGGTCCGGATACGCTGAAGCTGGAAATTAAACAGATTCCATGAACAACAGCCGGCAAATCGACAGACACGGGAGACTGCGCCATTTCCTGTCCATCGAGGGGCTGAACCGCAAGCTGCTGACCGACATCCTCGATGCGGCCGAGTCTTTCTCCGGGGTTACCGAGCAGAGCGTCAAGAAGGTCCCGCTGCTGCGTGGTAAAACCATTGTCAACCTGTTTTTCGAAGCCAGCACGCGCACACGTACCACCTTCGAACTCGCCGCGAAGCGGCTCTCCGCGGATATTCTCAATATCAATATCACCCAGTCGAGCACGGTCAAGGGTGAGACACTGCTGGACACGCTGCGCAACCTGGAGGCCATGCATGTGGATATGTTCGTGGTCCGGCATGCCGACAGCGGGGCCGCACACTTCATTGCGGATCACGTCGCGCCGCATGTCAGTGTTATCAATGCCGGCGACGGCCGGCATGCTCACCCCACCCAGGCCTTGCTCGACATGTTCACCATACGGCGAGTCAAGGGGCCGGACTTCGGGCGACTGCGTGTCGCCATCGTCGGCGATATCATGCATTCGCGCGTGGCGCGCTCCCAGATTCACGCCCTGAACCTGTTGAATACCGGAGAAATCCGCATCGTGGCGCCGAAGACCCTCACCCCGGCCCATACGGAGTCGCTTGGCGTACATGTCTTTCACGAATTGAGCAAGGGTATCGAGGGCGCCGATGTCATCATCATGCTGCGACTTCAACGCGAACGCATGCAGGGAGCCCTGCTGCCGAGCGAGCATGAGTATTACGAGCTGTTTGGAGTAACGAAAGCAAAACTGCACGCCGCCAAACACGATGTGACCATCATGCACCCGGGACCGATCAACCGGGGGGTTGAAATGGACTCCGACGTCGCCGACGGTCCCCACTCGGTCATACTCGCGCAGGTGACACACGGAATCGCCGTGCGTATGGCGGTGATGTCCATGGCGATGCATCACAAGGAACCCGCGACGGAATAGCCTCATGCCAGCACCGTCAACCATGAACCTGCGCCTGAAAGGCGGCCGGGTAATCGATCCGGCCAACAAGGTCGACGATATCCTGGATGTATACATCGCGAATGGCCGCATCGCCGCGCTGGGCGGCGCCCCGGAGGGCTTCGGCCCCGCCCGGGAAATCGATGCCAGCGGCTGCATCGTCTCTCCGGGTCTGGTGGACCTGTGCGCGCGCATGCGCGAACCGGGACAGGAACACAAGGCGACCATCACGACGGAGTCCGTGGCCGCCGCCGCCGGCGGCATCACCACACTGTGCTGTCCGCCGGATACCAATCCCGTCGTTGAAACCCCGGCCGATATCGAACTGATACGGCTGCGTGCCGAAAAAATCGGCAAAACCCGCATTGTCACCCTGGGGGCGTTAACCCACGGCCTGGACGGCGAGCGCCTGAGCGAGATGGCGGCGTTGAAGAACGCCGGCTGCGTCGGGGTCAGTAATGCCCTGCGGCCGCTCGCCAACACGCTGGTACAACGACGCGCACTGGAGTATGCCGCCACCTTCGACCTGACCGTTTTTCTCCACCCCAATGATCACTGGCTATCCGCCAACGGCTGCGCCCATGAAGGCCAGGTGGCCACGCGACTGGGATTGCCCGGCATTCCAGAAGCCGCCGAAACGGCGGCCGTGGCGCGCGACCTGACGCTCATCGAACAGACCGGGATACGCGCGCATTTCTGCCGCCTGACGACCGCCCGCGCCGTCCACATGGTGGCACGCGCCCAGTTTGACGGGCTGCCGGTCACCGCGGATGTCGCCATCCCCTATCTGTATCTGACGGAAATCGACATCAGCGATTTCGACAGCCACTGTCATGTGATACCGCCGCTGCGTACGACGCAGGACCGGCTGCACCTGCGCGAGGCCCTGCAGCGCGGCACGCTTTCCGCCATCAGTTCGGACCATCAACCGCACGAAGCAGATGCGAAATTGCGTCCCTTCCCGTCAACGGAACCCGGCATCTCGGGGCTCGATACCCTGCTGCCGCTGGGCCTGCGTCTGGTCGAAGAGCACGTAATCGAACTCGCCGAGTTGATACACCGCCTCACCGCGGGCCCCGCCGCCATCCTCGGCCTGCCTTTCGGGACCCTGTCGGTTGGTGCAGCAGCCGATGTCTGCATCTTCAACCCCGAGCGCGCCTGGCTGCTTAATCCCGGTACCATTCGCAGTAACGGGCACAATACGCCCTTCATGGGCTGGGAAATGAAAGGACGGGTCATGCACACATTGCTGGCGGGCAAACTGGTACACAGCCTCGTCGAATGAGCCCTGCGATGGCGGCCACAGACACATCCCCGTCCCGCACCGGCGTCAAGGCGCACCGCGACACGCTGTTCGTTGAAGACGCCGTCATCCTTTCCCATGAGCGCTATGCGGGTGACCAGTATGTGCTGCGGGTATCTGCGACGCACTGTGCGGTCCATGCCCGGCCGGGCAGCTTCGCACATATCCAGTGTGCCCCGACGCTGCCCCTGCGTCGGCCCCTGTCCATCATGCGGGCCAACGCCGGGCAGGGATGGATCGAGTTTCTCTACAAGGATGTGGGCAGCGGCACACACGCGCTTTCCGGCAGAAAAGCCGGTGACACGATCAGTCTGATCGGACCCGTCGGCACACCATTCGTGCCGGACAGGTCACGACCGCGTGTCCTGATGCTGGGCGGCGGCGTCGGCATCCCGCCGATGATTTTTCTGGCCGATCGCCTGCGCGCCGACAGTCGCTGGCGGCCGCTCGTTCTGATGGGTTCCGAGGTGCCATTTCCGTTTTCCGCCCGGCCGTCGCATATCCTCGTACCGGGAATGAAGGACGGCGTCATCGCTGCCATGCCATTGCTTGACGACTGGGGCGTACCCAACCGGCTGGCGAGCCTGCAGAGCTACCCGGGATGCCACCAGGGCTACATCACCGGCCTGGCGCGGCTCTGGCTGGAGGCGCTGACGGAGTGGGAACGCGCCGAGGTCGGCGTTTATGCCTGCGGTCCGCGCGCGATGCTGGAAGCGACCGCCCGGCTGGCGCGTGAGTTCGACCTGCCCTGCCAGGTGTCGCTGGAGGAATTCATGGCCTGTGCCGTGGGCGGCTGCGCGGGCTGCACGGTCAGAATCACTACGCCCCAGGGTCTCGCCATGAAGCGTGTCTGTGTTGACGGGCCGGTTTTCGACGCCTCGATTATCGACTGGTAAAAGATCGCCTCATCGGCGTCTCATCACATCATCTTCCTCGAGCAGTTCGATGCCATCCATAGCGGCCGCGTACTGGTCGACATCGCCCTTGTCAAGCTTGATCATGAGACGGACCTCATTGGCTGAATCCGCGTAATGCAGGGCGTCATCGTAGGTGATTTCGCCCGCCTTGAAGAGTTCGAACAAGGCCTGGTCGAAGGTAATCATGCCCTGCTGACGTGACTGCTTCATAAGGTCCTTCAGCTTGTGAACCTCGCCCTTGCGGATTAGATCATGCACGAGCGGCGTACCAAGCAGGATTTCCACGCACACGCGTCGCCCCTTACCATCCGCGCGGGGAATGAGCTGCTGGGCAATGAAGGCTTTCAGGTTCAGGGACAGGTCCATGAACAGCTGTGGACGGCGATCCTCGGGGAAGAAGTTGATGATGCGGTCCATGGCGCCGTTAGCGTTGTTCGCATGCAGTGTCGCCAGGCACAGATGTCCGGTCTCGGCAAAGGCGATTGCGTAGTTCATCGTTTCCCGGTCACGGATCTCACCGAGCAGGATGACATCCGGCGCCTGGCGCAGAGTGTTCTTCAGCGCCACCTCGTAGGATTCAGTATCGATCCCCACCTCGCGCTGTGTAATTATGCAGTTCTGGTGGTTGTGCACGAACTCGATCGGGTCCTCGATGGTGATGATATGCCCGGATCCGTTCTTGTTGCGGTAACCGATCATGGACGCCAGCGAGGTGGATTTGCCTGTACCAGTAGCGCCGATGAAGATGATCAGTCCGCGCTTGGTCATGGACAGGTTTTTCAGGATCGGCGGCAGCTTCAGTTCCTCGATACTCGGTATGTAGGTTTCTATGCGTCGCAGCACGACACCGACCTGACCGCGCTGGTAAAACGCGCTGGCACGGAACCGGCCGACACCGGATTCGCTGATCGCGAAGTTGCATTCATGGGTTGCCTCGAACTCGTCACGCTGTGCCGGCGTCATCATGCCGGTAACTATCTCCGCGGTGTCCAGCGTCGAAAGCGGTGTCGGAGTGACGGGAGTGAGGCGGCCGTCCACCTTAATGCTCGGCGGCAGGCCGGCGGTAATAAAGAGGTCCGATGCCTTTTTCTGGTCCATCAGCTTGAGAAGTGAAGATACGTCCATCGATGTTCTCCGAGTATGAATTACTGGAACGTGTCCTTCATGACCGCCTTGGCGCGCGCATCCTGTAGCGTAACCACGCCACGCGAGACCAGGTCCTGAAGATACTGGTCCATGGTGATCATCCCGTGTGCCTGCCCGGTCTGGATGGATGAATACATCTGCGCCACCTTGTCCTCGCGGATCAGGTTGCGTATCGCCGGCGTGCCGATCATGATCTCCCAGCCCGCGATGCGCCCGCCCCCGATCTTCTTCATCAGCGTCTGGGCGATGACCGAGCGCAGCGATTCGGACAACATGGACCGCACCATGGTCTTTTCGGCGGCTGGAAACACGTCGATGATACGGTCAATGGTTTTCGCGGCCGAGCTGGTGTGCAGCGTGCCAAACACGAGGTGGCCGGTCTCGGCCGCAGTCAGTGCCAGACGGATGGTTTCCAGGTCGCGCATTTCGCCGACCAGGATGATGTCCGGGTCCTCGCGCAGGGCAGAACGCAGCGCCTCGTTGAATCCGTGGGTATCGCGGTGCACCTCACGCTGGTTGATGAGGCATTTCTTGCTCTGGTGCACGAATTCAATAGGGTCTTCGATGGTCAGTATGTGCGCATACGACTTATTGTTGATGTAGTCGATCATCGCCGCCAGGGTGGTGGATTTTCCGGAGCCGGTCGGTCCGGTAACCAGCACCAGACCGCGGGGATTATCGGCGATTTTCTTGAAAATAGAGGGTGTTCCAAGATCTTCCAGCGTGAGGATATCCGAAGGGATGGTACGGAATACCGCCCCGGCGCCGCGGTTCTGGTTAAAGGCATTGACGCGGAAGCGGGCAAGCTCGGGAATTTCGAAGGAAAAGTCGGTCTCCAGAAACTCTTCATAGTCCTTGCGCTGCTTGTCGTTCATTATGTCATAGACCAGACCATGCACGGTCTTGTGATCCAGCGCCGGCACATTGATCTTGCGGACATCGCCGTCCACGCGAATCATCGGCGGCAGTCCCGCTGACAGATGAAGATCCGATGCGCCATTCTTGACGCTGAAGGTAAGTAATTCAGCTATGTCCATGCCTGCTCCATTACTAATTGGTTGCCGTTCACAGCATATCGTCACGGGCATTGAATTCTTGAAACAGGTCCTGGCAGGGAAATGCCTCAAGCGATTCGGCATGAGACAGGTCCGCCACGCGAGGGTTCATCCAGGTATTCAACTCGACCCTTCACTCAATGCCCCACACCCCGTGCGAGGAGTATGCCGATAACTGTCCATTTGGCAAGCATCCCCGAGACAACTCGGCATGGTATCATTCAAACTGTCATTATCCCCGCCGTCCGGACCCGGCCCGTACGGGTGTCATTCGATGTTTTGACTCCCCGGGGACTACGGCTTGTCCTGCCCCGCATCCATAATGTATTGTCATTCACCATGACCGAAACTACACTCGCCTTTATCGGCGGCGGCAATATGACCGGCAGCCTGATCGGGGGTTTGATTGCCGACGGTTGGGAACCCGCGCGGATTCATGTTGCCGATCCTGATCCGCAGCAGGCCGAACGACTGGCGCGGCGATTTTCCGTTGTCACGACTGCTGACAATCAGGCAGCCGTGAAAGACGCCGATACGGTCGTGCTGGCCGTCAAGCCGCAGGTCATCAGGACCGTTGCGGCAGAACTGGCGTCGCTCATCGGGCAGCAGCATCCGCTGATTGTCTCGATTGCCGCCGGTATACGCGAAACCTCACTGCGTGAATGGCTGGGCAAGAACACCGCAATAGTCCGGGCCATGCCGAACACACCGGCCCTGGTGCAAAGCGGCGCTACCGCGCTTTACGCCAATCCGGCCGTCAACGAGAAACAACACAACCTGGCCGAATCCATCCTGCGTGCCGTTGGCCTTGTCATCTGGGTCGATGATGAAGCCATGATGGATACCGTCACCGCACTGTCCGGCAGTGGCCCGGCATACTTCTTCCTGCTGATGGAGGCGCTTACAGCAGCCGGCACCCGGATGGGCCTGCCTGCAGACACAGCCCGTCTGCTGGCGCTGCAAACCGCCTTCGGCGCGGCAAAGATGGCGCTGGAAAGTGCCGATGATGCCGCACAACTCAGGCACCGCGTGACATCCCCGGGGGGAACCACGGAACGCGCCATCGGTGAATTCCAGAAAAACAACTTTGAAGGGATAGTTCTGCAGGCGTTGCAGGCCGCAGCCGACCGTTCCCGTGAACTCTCCGCTGAGTTTGGCAAGGGATGATGGGCAACGATTACCTCACCAATCCGCTGGAATTTCTCATCAGCACCCTGTTCAGCCTGTACATAGTGGCGGTGATGCTGCGCTTTCTGCTCGGATTAGTACGCGCCGATTTCTACAATCCCGTAAGCCAGTTCCTGGTGCGCATCACCAACCCGCTGCTGATCCCCCTGCGCAAGGTCGTACCCAGCATCGGCAAGTTTGATTCGGCGGCCATGTTACTGATGATTGTCCTGCAGCTGGCAGCTATCACCCTGATCCTGCTGCTGCGAGGGGAAGGGATATCCTCGTCAATTCTGATCATTATCACACTGGCCACGCTAATTTCGCTGCTGATCGATGTCTTCATGTTCGCAATCATCGTCGAGGTCATCATCAGCTGGATGAACCCGGGCAGCTATAATCCCGTCAGTTCTCTGCTTCACAGTCTTACCAACCCCTTGCTGCGGCCGCTCCGGCATCTTATCCCGCCCATTGCCGGTATAGACCTGGCACCCTTGTTTGCGATAATCGGCCTGCAGGTACTGAGAATGCTGATCCTACCGCTGCTTTCCTGATACACGGTGCCGGCGCCCTGGTATCACTGGAAGGGTGACGACCTGGTCCTGGCAATCCACCTGCAGCCGGGTTCGTCGCGCGATACGCTGGCAGGCACTCACGGCGAACGCCTGAAAATCAAGATCACCGCCGCACCGGTTGATGGCAGGGCCAACGATCACCTGATCCGTTACCTGGCCAGGTTGTTCGACGTGCCGTGCAGCCGCGTCGACTTGCTGGCCGGTCGCAGCAGCCGCAGCAAGCGCGTACGCATAAGCCGGCCCGGCAGGCTGCCCGATGAAATCAAGGCCACCGTGAGCTGAACCCTCAACTTGCCTGCACCGTAGCGCGATCCACCGGGGCATGATGAGACTGTACCTGAACAGGCGTGCCTGATAAGTTATCCATTCGGGCAACCGGCCGGCCCCAGCGATGACTGCCGGCAGGAACGACCGCATGAAAATCAGAGAGGAGATAAAACATGAGTCTGAATCGTATCGGGATTGCCTGGCTGTTCGGTCTGGCCCTGAACCTCGTCGCGCCGGGCGTGCAAGCGGATAATTCACAGGATTTTGGCAACTATGTAATACACTACAATTCGCTCGCTACCGACATGCTGACTCCCGAGGTTGCGCGCGAGTACCACATTACCCGCAGCCAGCACAACGGGATGGTGAACATCACGGTACTGAAGAAAGTACTGGGCAGCCCCGGTCAGCCGGTACACGCCCGGGTTGAGGTGACTGCGACCAACCTTACCGGTCAGGCCCGCAAGATACGTATGCGTGAAGTGCGCGAGGGGAACGCCATCTACTATATCGGGGAATTCGGCGTCACCAACGAGGAGACCCTTAAATTCACTGCCAGTGTCCGACCGCAGGGAAATCTGGACGACCTCAAGGTCGAGTTCAGCCAGGACTTCTACACCCACTGAACCCCTGAGGACGCCAGCGGCGATTACGACGCCCGGCTCGAACGACGCCGGGTGCTTTAACGACTGGCTCTTACTGCGCCGGTTCATCACAACCCGTAATACCGCTCGAAACAACATGGATTCATCCCGCGCTGTAAACGGATCCCGGCACGACATGTCATTCGTCAACCGCATCGGTCAGAGGCGCCCATTGATCGAAAAGCCCCTGAGGTCCGGCTCGTCCACGTATTCAACGTCGGGAAAGACGGCCCGCTGCCGCGTCGCATGAACCGTCTGAATACATCGCGCGACTGGTCAGACGCCGTCACGATTTACCTGCGCCCGCGCGTCATGGGCATGACATTCCTGGGATTCTCCGCGGGACTTCCGTTCCTGCTGGTGTTCTCGACCCTGTCTGCCTGGCTGCACGACGCGGGCATAGCCCGAACTACCATCGGCTTCTTCAGCTGGGTTGGGATCACATATTCGATCAAGTTTTTCTGGGCGCCCGTGGTTGACCGGCTGCCGCTGCCGCTTTTGAACAGATTGCTTGGTAAACGCCGCTCCTGGCTACTTCTCGCACAGTGCACCATTGCTGCCGGCCTGGCCGGAATGGCGGTTACCGATCCTCACGCCCACCTGCCGCATATCGCACTTTTCGCATTGATGGTCGCCTTCGGATCGGCAACCCAGGACATCACGGTTGATGCCTATCGCATCGAGGCAGTGGATCGGGACCTGCAGGGCGCCATGGCCGCAACCTATGTACTCGGTTACCGGCTGGCGTTGCTGGTCGCCGGGGCCGGTGCCTTCTATATCGCGGCTGCCTACTCCTGGTCGATCAGTTATCTCACCATGGCTGCGCTGATGGGTGTCGGCATTGCCACAACACTGTTGATACGCGAACCGGTGCATGCCCGTGACTCGCGTACCGCGGAACTGGAGTCACAATTGGAAGAGCGGATTGGCGTGCGTGACCGCCAGACGGTAATGGAACGGCTGGCTGGCTGGTTCTCCGACGCCGTGGTCAGTCCTTTTGTCGAATTCTTCCAGCGTAACCGGGGCACGGCAACGCTGATCCTGCTGCTGGTCGGTTGCTACAAACTCAGCGATATCACCATGGGCGTCATGGCGAATCCCTTCTATCTTGATCTTGGCTACAGTAAAACCGAGATCGCCAATATCACCAAGATTTTCGGTTTCTTTATGACCATTGCCGGCGCGGGATTGGGAGGGATCATGGTGGCGCGCTTTGGCATCCCGCGACCGCTGGTGGCTGGTGCCACGTTGATAGCCGCTACCAACCTGTCGTTTGTCTGGCTGTCTGTCAGCGAACCGCACATCACCACCCTGGCCATTGTGATCAGCACTGACAACCTCAGCGGCGGTTTCGCCACGGCGGCGTTCATCGCCTATTTGTCCAGCCTGACCAACACCAGCTATACCGCGACCCAGTATGCGCTGTTCAGTTCATTGATGACGCTCCCGGCGAAGTTTATTGGGGGGTTCGCCGGCTGGACGGTGGATACTGCCGGTTATGCCAGCTTCTTCCTCTTTACCTCAGTATTGGGATTGCCGGCCATTCTGCTGGCGCTCTACCTAATGCAGCATCAGGAGAGGAAACAGGAAAGCCCGCCATAAAATAAGATGCGACCGTTTCCTGTTATTGCATTTAACTTCTATAAGTTAATGCCACTCCGGCCAGTAAGGATAATCATAGTCCATAATCAGCGGTGCATGATCGGAGAAGCGTTTCGCCTTGTAGATGCGCGCGCCCCGCACCAGGGCGGCAAGCCCCGGACTGACGACCTGGTAGTCGATACGCCACCCCACATTTTTGGCCCATGCCTGGCCACGGTTTGACCACCAGGTGTACTGGTCCGGCTCCTGATTCACTACCCGGAAGGCATCCACATAGCCGGCGGAACCGAACAGCGTATCCATCCAGGCGCGCTCCTCCGGCAGAAAGCCGGAATTCTTCTGGTTAGCGCGCCAGTTCTTCAGGTCGATCTGCCGGTGCGCGATGTTCCAGTCACCACACAGGATGTATTCACGTCGCTTGAGGCGCAGCTTGCGCAAGTAGGGCATGAAGCGGTCAAGGAAGCTGAACTTGATAGCCTGGCGCTCCTCGCTGGAGGAGCCGGAGGGCAAGTACAGGGAGATCACGCTGAGCGCCCCGTAGCATACCTCGATATAGCGACCCTCGGCATCCATGTCCGGCCAACCAAGACCGGTGATGACCTTGTCGGGCCTGCGCCGGGCGTAGATGGCGACACCGCTGTAACCTTTCTTCTCGGCATCGTGAAAATACGCATGCCAGCCGCGCGGCAGGAATACCCTGTCATCCAGCTGGTGCCGCTGCGACTTGGTTTCCTGCAGGCAGATGACATCCGCCTGCTGGCGAACCATCCACTGAAAGAATCCCTTGCTGACAGCCGAACGTATGCCGTTCACATTAAGGGTAATAATGCGCATGTTTTTCCCTGATCGGATAGCGCGTGTATGATAGCAGGCCGTCGGTAGAATTCTTCCCCTGATACGCATGGCACATACTTGGTTAGTGTTCATCCATAAACACCGTTTTCAACGCAGAGACGCAAAGGACGCAGAGAAATTCCTTAACAAAAACAATCAAAAACTTTGCGCTCTCCGCGGCTTTGCGGTGAGTTTATTTCTTTATGAACGGACACATAGTAAATGCTAACCTCCATGACCAAGCGGTGATACAACGAACCGGCCTGCCAGATGATCAAGGACTACCAGTACGAATTTATCGAATTTGCCATTGAAGCCGGCGTGCTGCGTTTCGGCGACTTCACCCTGAAATCCGGACGCGTCAGTCCCTATTTCTTCAATGCCGGTTTATTCAGCACCGGCAGGCATCTTGCCCGCCTGGGACGTTTCTACGCGCAGGCCATCGTCGACAGCCGGATTCGGTTCGACGTCCTGTTCGGCCCCGCCTACAAGGGCATTCCCCTGGCGGCAGCGGCCGGCATCGCCCTGGCGGACCACCATGATCGCAACGTACCCTGGTGCTTCAACCGCAAGGAAGCCAAGGACCATGGTGAAGGCGGCAACCTGGTCGGAGCCGGGCTGACCGGGAGGGTGCTGATCATCGACGATGTAATCACAGCGGGAACGGCCATCCGCGAGTCTGTCGACATCATCCAGGGCGCCGGCGCCGCACCGGCCGGTGTGGTCATCGCGCTGGACCGTCAGGAACGCGGTCGCGATACGCGCTCGGCCATCCAGGAGGTGGAACAATCCTTGGGAGTCAGGGTGATCAGTATCGTGACACTGGAACACCTGGTGCAGTATCTGCTGGACAGGGCCGATCGCTCCGGGGATGTCGAGAAAATACTCGCCTATCGTGAACAGTATGGTGTTTGAAACATCAAATCCGTAACTGCCATAACGTCAACCAGTCCACGGGTAAGCGGGAATGCGGCGTGTGCAGGAACAATGATTGGCCACGTTTACGCCTCTTGAGACGATATTCCGCCGCCGGGGCGATGTGCTGGCTAACCTAGGACAAGCTTCATCCCCACCAGCAGTGTCACCAGTTCAAAGGCGCGCTTGATCCAGCGATTGCCCGATCTGATCGCCAGGTGCGCGCCCAGATAGCCGCCGAACAGGGAACCCATTAACAGGGCCGGCAGCCAGGACCAGCGGATTTCCCCCAGAAAACCCAGTGTCAGTGCGCCCGTCCCGTTCCAGAATACACCCACCAGGATCAGCGTGTAGGCGATCGCGCGACGGTAATCGAGCCCGAACCAGCGTACCAGCCACATCGTCACGAACAAGCCGGTTCCGGAAGTCAGGGACCCGTTCAGCGCGCCGATCCCAAACAGAACCAGACCGCCGGCAAGCGCGCCGTGCCGGTCGCGGTGCAGGCATTTTACGTCCTGACCCAGTTGCGGGTTCAGCCAGGAATAAACCCCCAGCCCCGCCGTCAGCAGCCCCAGCGCCACTTCCGCGGCCCGTTCCGGCACGTTCAGGATCACGTTGGCCCCGACTATGACGCCCGGCAGGCCGAAGGCCAGGATACTCGTCACCAGACGCCGCTCCAGTGGCTCTTCTCTCAAGTGGCGTATGGTCGCGCCGATACCCAAGGCAACACTGGCGACTTTATGAGTCGCCAGCGCCACGGCAAAGGGAAGACCAAGGAAAATCAGCACCGGCAACTGAATCAGTCCGGCACCGCCCCCTGAAAACGCCGAGAACAGGTTGGCTACCAGTGACACCAGGAAAAGCATAGCGTGTTCCAGTCCATTCACCATATCTCTCCGTCAACCGTGGCATTTTGTATATAATCGTCTGGCATGGCGGAAAACCATACATGCTTCGAAACCGGAATTGCGATGACATGAAACATTCACAACAACATTTATTTTTATCCTGCCTTGTGTTGCTTCCTGCACTTCTGGCGGGCGGTGAAGTCCTTGCCGAACGCATTTTCAAGTGGGTCGATGAAAACGGGAAAATACAGTACGGTGACCGCGTGCCTCCCCAGTATGCAACTACGGAACGCAGCGTCATGGACGACCAAGGTCGAACTGTACAAGTCTATGAGGCGGCCAAAACGCCGGAAGAAAAGGCCGAGGCGCAGGCGCTTATGAAACAACAGACCGAAGAGAAGAAACTTACCGAGCAACAGGCGGTACGTGACCACAGCCTGCTCTCGACCTATTCAAGCGAGGAAGACATGCTGCTGGCGCGCGACAGCAAAGTCGCTTCCGTGGAAACGCTCATCCAGTTGACAAACAGCCGCCTCGATTCCATGCAGAAACGCCTCAGCGAACTCACGAACGACGCCGCGGATTTCGAGCGCAGCGGCAAGAAACTCCCCGAAGGGCTGATGAATCAGATGAAGATCATCAAGGAGCAGATCAAACATAACGAGGACTTCCTGAAAACCAAACAGAATGAAAAGGAACAAATCGCCAGCAAGTTTGATGAGGACATCAAACGTTACCGGGAATTGACATCCGGCCGGTAATCAGGCGCGTATCAGTGTACCAACCCCTTCATCGGTAAACAGTTCCACCAGTACGGCGTGCGCGACACGGCCATCGATGATATGCGCGGCGCGCACCCCGCTGTGCACAGCCGAGAGTGCGCAATCGATCTTGGGCAGCATACCCCCGTAAATCGTACCGTCCTCGATCAGCAGATCCACGTCGGCTGCATTTAATCCCGTCAACAGTTCTCCTTCCTTGTCCTGCAGGCCCGGGGTGTTGGTCAAAAGAATTAGCTTTTCTGCTCCCAACACCTCGGCCATGCGCCCGGCCACCAGGTCGGCGTTGATATTATAGGAATACCCGTCTTCCCCGACGCCGATGGGTGCGATCACCGGGATGAAGTCGCCACCGACCAGCATGTGTACGACAGTTGCATCGATGCTGGCCACTTCGCCCACGTGTCCGATATCGATGATTTCGGGGGCTTCAAATTCCGGGGTACGGCGCTTGATGGTCAGTTTGCGTGCCCGGATCAGGTCGCCGTCCTTGCCGGTCAGCCCGATCGCGCGCCCCCCGTGACGGGTGATCAGGTTGACGATCTCCTTGTTGACCAGCCCGCCCAGCACCATTTCGACGACGTCCATGGTTTCGCTGTCGGTGACCCGCATGCCTTCGACAAACTCGCTCTGCTTGCCGATCCTCTGCAGCAGCCGTCCTATCTGCGGACCGCCGCCATGCACCACCACCGGGTTGATGCCGACCAGTTTCATCAGCACGATATCGCGCGCGAATCCGCTCTTGAGTGTCTCGTCCACCATGGCATTACCGCCGTACTTGATGACGACGGTCTTGCCGCTGAAACGGCGGATATAGGGCAGCGCCTCGGAGAGGACATGGGCGACGTTGCGTGCCGATTCGGTTGTCAGTGTCATGGTTGTCGGGGGATCGCGTGCGGTAAATACAGCCCGGGTGATAATACGCGGCCGGCAGGGGAAGTTACAGCACCCCCATCAGAATGGTAGCGACAAGGCAGGTTCAACCTGCAACATCACGCGCCGAAACTCCGCCATGATGCGCGCCAGCGCCGCATCATTATCGGCCTCGAAACGCAGCACCAGCACCGGTGTGGTATTGGAGGCGCGCACCAGGCCCCAGCCATCATCGAAATCGGCCCGCAGACCATCGATGGTAGAGACCCTGGCGCCCTCAAAATGGGCGGTGGCCAGCAAACGCTCCATGAACTGCGGTGGCTCCCCCTCCTGCATGCCGATGTTGATCTCCGGGGTACTGACGCTTTCCGGAAGACTGTCGAATATCCTGCTGGCCGGGCGGTCATCCTTGCCGAGCAACTCCAGCAGACGGACCGCAGCATACAGGCCGTCATCGAAACCGTACCAGCGTTCCTTGAAAAAGATATGACCGCTCATTTCACCGGCAAGCAGCGCGCCGGTCTGCTTCATCTTCGTTTTGATGAACGAATGGCCCGTTTTCCACATCAGCGATTCCCCGCCATGTTCGCGTATGATCGTGTCGAGGAAACGCGAACACTTCACATCGTAGATAATCAGACCGCCGGGGTTGCGGTCGAGGACATCCGCGGCGAACAGCATGAGCACACGATCCGCCCAAACGATGCCGCCTTCCGTGGTAATCACACCCAGGCGGTCACCGTCACCGTCAAACGCCAGACCGACGTCTGCCTTGACCTGCTTGACCACCCTGATCAGGTCTTTCAGATTATCGGGCTTGCTGGGGTCCGGGTGGTGATTCGGGAAGTTGCCGTCTACCTCGCAATAGAGCTCAATCACCTTGCAGCCAAATTCCTTCAGCAACTGCGGGACGACATTGCCAGCCACACCGTTCCCGCAGTCCACCACGACCTTAAACGGGCGTCCGATGACCACATCCCCGCGGATACGCTCGATGTAATCAGGCACGACATTGATCGATTCGACACTTCCCTCACCGGAGATGAAATTACCCGCCTCTATACGCTCGCGCAGGTGCTGGATAGACTCGCCGGACAGGGTTTCGCCATCGATCACGATCTTCAGGCCGTTATAGTCCGGCGGATTATGACTGCCGGTCACGATCACACCGGTCTGGGAATCGAGATAATGGGTGGCGAAATACAGCACCGGCGTCGGCACGCAGCCAATGTCCTTGACCTCGCAGCCGGTCTCCATGAGACCCGAAATCAGGGCACTGGACAGGGCCGGACCGGACAGTCGTCCGTCACGTCCGACAATGACTGTCCGGCGTCCCCTTTGCAGCGCCTCGCTGCCGATGGCACGGCCGATCAGTTTGACCACGTCATCGGTCAGCGTCCGGTTAACCACTCCGCGGATGTCATAGGCGCGGAATATCGATGCATCAACCTCGACGTCTTCTTCAACAGTCGCCGACGGCTCAAAATCCAGCGGATCCTCCTCGACAATCATATTGCCCATATGCAGGGCATTAAAATCCGTCGCAGCCGGCATGTTCTGTTCTTGCAGAGCTTCATATTCGACATCCTGTTCGCGCTCCACAGATACCGGGGTATCACCCTTCAAGGTATAACCGCCGGCCAGACCCGTCATGAAGTCCAACGTTTCCTGCATCTCGTCAAGCCCGTGCGGATATTCCCGGCGGACCTGCTCGTCGCGAAAATCCTTCATCAGGGTCACGAGGCTAACCTGGTCCTGACGCAGGGCCGCCATCAGACGACCAAACAGTACCAGTGTCACCGCCGCCAAAACGACGGCGGCTACCAGAAACATCGCGAGCACCACGAGGCTGATCTTGCCGAGATAGGCCGCGCTGTGGTTTACCGGCCAGTAGGCAATCTGCCAACGGCTGCCCGGCACCGCATGCACGGCATCTGGCTGACCCTCTTTGTATTTCCGGTCGCCCTGATGGCCGACCGCAACCGGGGCGCCCTTGGCGCCCAGCTGCTGAAATTCGAGATAGCCCTCGGTCGCGGTACCCTCCAGTATCCGCTGGATCACCTCACTCGAAAGCGACAGCATGACAAACCCCACGACATCACCGGCCGGATTCACCACGCGGTGCACGATGTTGATGTGCTGCTGGGGGGTGTTCAACAGCTGCACCTCGGCGGGTGGCGCCGATTCGCTGCGTTCGGCCTCCCGCATCTGGGCGAGTGCGGCATAGCTCAGCGGCGGCGAGGCGTTCATATCCACCTGGTCGATGCCGGGCGGGAGCAGCTGGATATTCATCGCCATGGGAAACAGATACGCGAGCGATTCCTCCCGCTGGCGCAAAGCCGCGGTATCCCCCGCCATCAGCAGGGCGGCGATGTCCGTATCCATGGCGAGCTGCCCTGCGGTAGCAGTGTAAACGTCGAGCAGCGTACCGAGCTGCGCCGCCGCCTGTTCGCTCGTTTTCGCGCTCTCCTGCGCCAGGGCGCGCGTAACGGTGATGGACATGAACTGGTAGACGAACAAGGCCAGCATGCCGAGCAGCAGCACACCGGCGATCAGTATCTGGTATTTTGCCTTGCCCAGACTGGCACGCCGGACGGAACCGGCACCCCCGGCTGCCCGGCCTGGCTTCGGCTTTACCGCTCCGTCAACGGTCTTCCCGGATTTGGACAAGAAGGGTAGAGAGAATTTCATTATTGCCCCTGGTTTTGTCAGAACTTATCGGCGGACCGTTCGCCTTGTTAACAGACTAATGCCGACCGGTGTGGCCAAATCCTCCCGAACCGCGCGCGCTGGCCGCAAACTCCTCTACCAACTCGAAGTCGGCATGCACCACTGGCACGATCACCATCTGGGCGATGCGTTCGCCGGGCTGTATGGTGAAGGTTTCGCCTCCCCGGTTCCAGCAGGACACGAACACCTGCCCCTGGTAGTCCGAATCGATCAGACCCACCAGATTGCCCAGTACGATGCCATGCTTGTGGCCGAGACCCGAACGCGGCAACAGCATCGCGGCAAGCCCCGGTTCCTGGATATGGATCGCCAGTCCGGTAGGAATCAGCCGGGTTTCGCCGGGCGCAATCACCAGCGGGGCATCGACACAGGCGCGCATGTCCATGCCGGCGGCGCCATCGGTTGCATAATGGGGCAGGGGAAACTCATTCCCAAGACGGCTGTCGAGAATCTTAAGCTGGATTTTTTGCATGCAGATTGATCACGGGATCCTGGTTGTTTTTGCCGTGATAGCGTGTGGCAACCACCGCCAGAAGTTGCCGCGCCAGCCGGTCCTTGCGGGTCCGTGCAAGCCGCGTGCCCCCCCCCTCCCAGAGGACATGAAGGGCGTTGTCCTCCGCCTCGAATCCCATCCCGGCCCCGACCTGGTTGGCGGCGATCATGTCCAGACCCTTGGACCGCAGCTTCTCCGCCGCGCGGGCTTCGACATCCCCGGTCTCGGCAGCGAATCCGACGGTAAACGGCCCGCCGGGCATCGCGGCCACGGCCGCGAGAATATCCGGGTTAAGCTCCAGCAGCAACGTCATGTCAGGGGCTGACTTCTTGATCTTGCCGGGCACCGTCTCGCGCGGGCGATAATCCGCCACCGCGGCGGTGGCGATGAAGATATCGACGAGGGCGATGCGCTCCATTACCACGCGCCGCATTTCTTCCGCCGTCTCGACGTGAACACGCTCGACCCGCGCGGGGCAAGGCAGCGACACGGGACCGCTGATCAGCGTAACCGCGGCTCCGGCCTCCACGGCGGCCACGGCTACTGCATAGCCCATCTTGCCGGAGCTGCGGTTGCTGATATAACGCACCGGATCAATCGCCTCTCGCGTCGGCCCGGCCGTCACCAATACCCGTTTGCCCGTCAGAGAGCCAGTCCGGAACAGCCCGGTAAGCTGTTTAGTCAATTCACTGGGCTCCAGGAGGCGACCGGGGCCGGTTTCCCCGCACGCCTGGCTACCGTGTGCCGGTCCGAAGATCCGAATGCCGCGACGGTGCAACAAAGCGATATTGTCTCGTGTCGCGGCATTCTCCCACATGGCACGGTTCATGGCCGGGGCCAGAGCCAATGGCGCCTCGCACGCCAGGCAGACAGCCGCCAGCAGGTCATTTGCACGACCCTGGGCCAGAAGGGCGATGAAATCCGCCGAGGCGGGAGCCACCAGCAGCGCATCCGCCCAGCGCGCGAGTTCGATATGCCCCATCGCGGCCTCGGTCCCGGGATCGAGCAGATCGATATGCACCGCATGGCCGGAGAGCGCCTGCAGCGTCAGCGGCGTGATGAAGCGCGTTGCCGCGGCCGTCATCGCCACGTGCACCAGCGCCTCCTGCTCGCGCAGGCGCCGCACCAGCTCGGCGCTCTTGTAGGCGGCGATGCCACCAGTCACGCCCAGCAGGATGTGCTTTCCGGACAAGTTGCTCATGAGGAGGAAGTTTAACAAATGATCAACACCGGCGGGCAGGGTCCGTCGACGTTGCGATCTGAACCAGTCAATTCACCCCAGAAACGCACAGGATTAACAAAGAGCACCATTTGTATTTGTATAAAACCCGACAATACCACCTGTTGATTGTGAGCATGGAGTAAATCGCAAGGCCGCAGAAACGTTCGATAAAGCATGACACATATTTCCGCGGATTTCGTGGCGACAGGTTTCATTTGCGCCCTTCGCGTCTTTGCGGTTATGTTTATGCGGGGTTGGTTCAATTTCCCCTTGAATTCCCGAATACCCGCATCGACGACAGGGAGGTTGTCATGGGCACCATCAGGGACTGGCCGGCCGCTGAACGGCCGCGTGAAAAACTGCTCGACCACGGCCCGCAAGCACTTTCGGATGCGGAACTGCTGGCCATCTTCCTGCGCACCGGGGTGAGCGGCAAAACCGCCGTGGACCTGGCGCGCGATCTGTTGCAATCCTATGGTGGACTGCGCGCGCTGCTGGAAGCTGATCGCCGTCATTTTTGCGCCACGCATGGGCTAGGCATCGCCAAATACGCCCTGCTTCAGGCCGTACTGGAAATGGCTCGGCGGCACCTGGCCGAGCAGCTGCGACGCGAAAACCCGCTGGAGAATCCCGACGTCACCCGCCGTTACCTCACCAGCCGGCTACGCCACCTTCCGCATGAAATCTTCGCCTGTCTGTTTCTCGATAACCGCCACCGGGTAATAAGCTACGAGGAGCTGTTCCGCGGAACCATCGATGGCGCCAGCGTACATCCGCGCGAAGTCGTCAAGCGCGCCCTGCATCACAATGCGGCGGCCGTCATCCTCGCCCACAACCATCCCTCCGGGGTGGCCGAACCCAGCCGCGCGGATATGCAGCTCACCCGCCGTCTGGTCGATGCCCTGGCGCTGGTGGATATCCGCGTGCTGGATCACTTCATCATCGGGGACGGTGACGGCGTGTCGCTGGCCGAACGCGGCTGCCTGTAGGGCATGGACCGCGGGCGGAATTACCAAAATGCAATTCCAGAGGTCCGAATTTCCAACGGGTAATCATGTGGACGTTTTTCTACTTAATTATCAATACTATAAATTCATACCTCATAAGAACAACAAATCCCGGGCCTGAGCAGCGACTTGCAGACGGGACCTCAAACTGCTATAAAGCGCGCTCCCTCGAGTTGGGGGTTTCCGATTAACCATCAGGAATTTCAGCAATGTCCAGAGTATGCCAGGTCACGGGAAAGCGGCCGCTGAGCGGCAATAACGTCTCCCATGCCAATAACAAGACACGGCGGCGTTTCCTGCCCAATCTGCATGAACACCGATTCTGGGTGGATGGCGAGAAACGCTGGGTGAAACTACGCGTTTCCAGCAAGGGCATGCGCATCATAGACAAGCTGGGCATCGCCGCCGTGCTGGCGGACATCCGCTCCCGCGGCGAAAAGATCTAGAGGAGCATCACCATGCGTGACAAGATCAAGCTCGTTTCCAGCGCCGGCACCGGTCATTTCTACACCACGACCAAGAACAAGCGGAATATGCCGGAAAAGATGGAAATCAAGAAATTCGATCCGGTGGTCCGCAAGCATGTGATCTACAAGGAAGGCAAGATCAAGTAACTGACCGCACCTCTTATGGCAATAAATAAACCCGGCGATGCCGGGTTTATTTATTGCTCGCGCCTTCGGCGATCAGAAAATTATTACCGCAGAGACGCAGGGCACGCAGAGAAATCAATTATCAATATAACGGGATCCCGGGCGCACACCGACAAAAGGTGCGTAAGCCCGACAATCATATTGTTAACACCGTTTTATTCTCTGCGTACCCTGCGTCTCTGCGGTGATATAAGCCGTATCAGGCGGTCTGCAGGCTGTAGCCGCGCAGCCGTCGTGCGAACTCCTGCAGGGAGAAGATGCCCGTCGCCTCGGCCTGCAGACACCAGTCCTGCAGCGCCTTTATCAGGCTCTCCTGACTGGTCGCCTTGCGTGCCCAGACCGACTGCAGCTTCTGGCGGTAGTGGTAGACGACCCGCAGGTTGCTGAACTGCTCAAGCAGGCTATCGAGGCGCTGGCGTGCAGCCTCGTCGATCAGCGAAGTCTCGCGGGTCAGCAGGGCGCGTGCCCGCCTGAGCGCCCCCCTGCAGGAACCTTCTGCCTGCTGGAGTTCCTGCTTCAGCACGGGCCGGATGACCTCGCGGGCATAATTGGCCATGACGTGCATACGATTGGCCACCACGGCGCGCACGGTATCCCTGTCGATGCTGTACTTGCCGGCGATGATGACAGGCCGTGGCGCGACCTTCTTCACCCGCGCCAGACCCAGCAGCGCCAGCAGGCGGATCCAGACCCATCCCAGGTCGAACTCCCACCATTTGATTGAGAAGCGTGCCGAGGCCGGAAAGGCATGGTGATTGGCGTGCAGTTCCTCGCCGCCGATCAGGAGAGCGAGCGGGGTGATATTGCGCGAGGCATCCGGTGTCTCGAAGTTGCGGTAACCCCACCAGTGGCCGACGCCGTTGATGACACCCGCCGCCCAGAACGGAATCCACGCCATCTGCACCGCGTAGAGCACCAGGCCGAGGCTGCCGAACAGCATGACATCCAGCACCAGCATCAGGGTAATGCCCAGCCAGGGGAAGCGGGTATAGAGATGCCGCTCCAGCCAGTCGCCAGGCGTGAGGTGTCCGTAGTGATCGAGGGTCTCAGCGTTGGCGGCTTCCCGCCGGTAGAGCTCCGAACCCTCCCACATCACCTTGCGGATACCGAGCACCTGGGGACTGTGCGGGTCCTCCAGGGTCTCACATTTCGCATGGTGCTTGCGATGCACGGCGACCCACTCGCGTGTCACCATGCCGGTTGTCATCCACAACCAGAAGCGGAAGAAGTGGCTGACCACGGGATGCAGGTCGAGCGCGCGGTGCGCCTGGTGACGGTGCAGGTAGATAGTGACGCCGGCTATGGTCACATGGGTCAGCGCCAGTCCCGTGAGGACCACGCCGCCCCATGAGGATTGGGTCAGACCGCCGTTGCTAAAGAATTCGAGAAGGGTATCAATCATGCCTATTGGCCTCAAAAAGTTTATCCGGAGCGTGTCCCCTCACCCCTGCGCCTTTCCCGCGATGGTGCAGGAAAATCTTCAATGACGGTGCGAAAACGGGAAAAGCCGTTCGCACGCGCGTACCACACTTGCATAACTGCAATATTGTCGAGGTTACTGTATTCTAACAGTTAAACCTAAGAGCTACGCGTACTTTACACCGTTGCGAAGTTGGTATTTGTTGTGATGGACCACCTGGAAGTAATTGTAGCACGAATGCAACACGCACCAGGAGAGATTCCGGGTAATGGCAGCAACGCGGCACTTTCGCAGCGGGTCCGTCATTAAGATGACAATCAACAGGCGCTTACCGTTTGAGACACAGATTACCCGTGTCATCCACCCGGCAATGCCAGCCGGCTGGCAGGTAGGTGGTTGCTATGGTTTCGGTGATCAGCGCCGGGCCGCCGATACACTGTCCGGCCTGCAACACCTTGCGCCGCCACACCGGTACATCATCCGCATGCCCGGACAGACGCACATAGTCCGGCCTGTCCGGATCCCCGACCTCATCTTTCAACTTTGGCAGGTCAATAGCTGGCGGCCGACCGTGCAGGCTGGCGCGGATGTTGACCAGTTCGACCGGTGTTTCCAGCCGGTGCCCGTAGCGGCGCTCATGCGCCTCGTGAAAGGCCGGTTCCGTCCGTTCCCGACCCTGCCAGGGCAGCGTGAGGGTATAGGATTGCCCCTGATAGCGCAGATCGACGCTGAAGTCGCATTCGATGACCGCTTCCGAAATGCCTTCCGCGACCAGCTCCCGTCGGCCCTGCTCCGCCAGCGTTTGCAACTCCCTCTCCAGCACCTCCTCTGCGGCATCCATCAGTAACCCGGCACGGGTGCGCGACAATTGCCGCGCGCGCGGCGCCACCAGCATACCGAGCGCCGACAATACTCCGGCATGCACCGGCACCAAGGCGCGCTGCATGCCCAGCGATTCGGCCAGGGCGCAGACGTGCAGGCCGCCGGCCCCGCCGAAGGACACCAGCACGTATTCGCGCGGGTCCACGCCACGCTGCACCGAGATCACTCTCAGGACCTCGACCATGTGTTCGTTGACGATCCGGATAATGCCCGCCGCGGCTTCTTCGACACCCAGGCCGAGGGGTGCTGCGATGCCGTCCACCGCCGTTACCGCCGCGTCCGTATCGAGCGTCATGGCACCGCCCAGAAACGCCTCCGGGCGCAGTCGTCCCAGTACCAGGTTGGCATCGGTCACCGTGGCGGCCGCGCCACCCTGGCCGTAGCAGGCCGGACCCGGTGCCGCACCCGCCGAGGCAGGGCCCACCTGCAGCAGCCCACCGCTGTCGATGGCGGCGATGGACCCGCCCCCGGCGCCGATGGTGTGCATATCGACCATGGGCACCGCCACCGGCCAGGGTCCGATATGCCCCTCGGAAGTCAGCCGGATATCGCCGTCGATGAGTGCCACATCGGTCGAGGTCCCGCCCATGTCGAAGGTCAGCAGCCGGGTCTCGCCGGCCAGGTGACCGATGAAGCGCGCGCCCATCAGGCCGCCGGCCGGTCCGGAAAGGAGCAGGTGCACCGCCTTGCGGCCGGCCTGCTCCGCGCCCACCGTGCCGCCGGAACTCTGCATGACGGTGACCACCGCCGGCCGCAGGGCCCGGCCGAGGCGCTCGAGGTAACCGGCCACCAGCGGGCCGACCCAGGCGGTGAGCCAGGTGGCGATGCCGCGTTCATATTCCCGGTACTCCGGCAGCACCTCGGAGGAACGCGCGACGAACAGCCCTTCGGGCAGCCATGACTCAATCAGGCGTTCATCACCATCATCGAGAAAGGAGAACAGCAGGTTGATGGCCACGGCCGCGGGCTGCAGCGTGGCGATCCGCTCCCGGATCGCCTCCCGGTCCACCGTGTCCAGTTCGTCGATCCGGTGGCCGCCGGCGTCGAGGCGCGCCGCCACCTCCAGGCATAACTCGCGCGGCACCGGCGGCGGCTGTGGTTCCGGCTGCAGGTTGTAGAGTTCGGCGCGCGCCTGACGACCGATGGTCAGCACGTCACGCAGACCTCGGTTGCTGATGTAGACGGTGCGCACGCCCTTGCGCTCGAGCACGGCATTGGTGGCTACGGTCGAGCCGTGGACCACCTGCAGCCCCGGCAGGGCCAGACCGAGGTCGGTGACACCCCGCAGAATGGCCTGTTCCGGCGCCTGCGGGGTGGACAGCACCTTGTGCACGCGCAGCGTCAACCCGTCGAACAGCACAAAATCGGTGAATGTACCGCCGGTGTCAATACCCAGCCACATGATCATATCCGTGGAGTGTGAACCTTTCCGGCGGTTTCGGGTCGTATCGGGTCGGATGCGTCGATGGCATGGCGAATCCACGCTTTTCAAGGTTAGAACGCGGAGTATAATCCGCGCCTCGTACAATAGTCCGGATCGTCGTTACCCATGCAGAAGGACACGCTGGTACACGCAGAATACCTTACCCGCTACTACGGCCACACTCTGGCCGTCGATGACGTGGGCTTTGACCTGTCCAAGGGCGATGTGCTGGGGTTTCTGGGACCCAACGGCGCGGGCAAGACCACCACCATGCAGCTAATCACCGGTAACCTCGCACCGAGCGCCGGGCGCATCGAGGTGCACGGCATCGACCTGCTCGATGAGCCCAAACGCGCCAAGCGTGAAATCGGCTACCTGCCCGAACAGCCGCCGGTCTACCGGGAACTGACCGTGGAGGAATACCTGCGCTACTGCGCGCGCTTGAACCGCATCGCCCGTAGCCACATCGGCAAGGCCATCCACACCGCCTTGGAACGCTGCGGCCTGAACGAGGTCAGCCGCCGCCTGATAGGCAACCTCTCCAAGGGCTACCAGCAACGCGTCGGCATCGCCCAGGCGATCATCCATACGCCCGCGGTGGTGATCCTCGATGAACCCACCGTCGGCCTCGACCCGATCCAGATCCGCGAGATCCGCGCCCTGATCCGCGAGCTCGGCAAGGAGCACGGCATCGTCCTGTCCACCCACATCCTGCCCGAGGTACAGGCCGTCTGTAACCGGGTGCAGATCATCCACCAGGGGCGGCTGGTGTTTTCGGACAGCATCGCCGGCCTTGAGCAGCAGCTGAAGGCAACCAGTCTGATAGCCGCATTCCACACCCCCCCGGACATGGAGGCACTGGCGCAGTTGTCGGGCGTGAGCCGCGCGGAAGCACTCCCCGATAATCGGGTGCGCATCCATTTCACCGACATGAACCCTGCCGAAGCATTGATAGAACAGGCGGTCGCCGGCGGCTGGCGCCTGCATGAACTCAGCCCCGAACGGCGCACGCTGGAGCAGATCTTCATCGAGCTAACCTGCTCGGAGCTGCACGCGGACCAGCCGGAGGAGGCCGCCTGATGATCTTCACCATCGCCGCGCGAGAACTGCGCAGCCTGTTCCTCTCACCGCTGGCCTGGGCGGTGCTGGCCGTGGCGCAGGTCATCCTGGCATTCATCTTCCTGACGTATGTCGAAAACTACCTCATGTTGCAACCGCGTCTCGCAGCCATGGAAGGCGCCCCCGGCGTGGCGGACCTCGTTATCGCACCCGTTTTTGAAGTCGCCGCTATCGTGCTGCTGCTGGTGGCGCCGCTGCTGACTATGCGCGTACTGAGCGAGGAGCGGCGTAACCGCACCCTCAGCCTGCTGTTCTCGGCGCCGGTGTCGATGACGGAAATCGTCATCGGCAAATATCTGGGCGTACTGTGCTTCTTCCTGGTCCTGCTGTGCCTGCTGGCCCTGATGCCACTCTCCCTGCTGGCCGGAACCGAGCTCGATCTTGGCAAGCTCGCCGCCGGGCTGCTAGGCCTTACCCTGCTGCTGGCGGCGTTTGCGGCCACCGGCCTGTTCATGTCGGCACTGACCGAGCAGCCGACTATCGCCGCCATCAGCAGCTTCGGCCTGCTGCTGCTGCTGTGGATCATCAACATGGCCGGCAACGGCGACAACGAGGCTAGCGGCCTGTTCGCCTACCTGTCCATGCTGCATCATTATGACACCCTGCTGAAGGGTCTGTTCAACACCACCGACGTGGCCTACTACCTGCTGGTCATCACCCTGTTTCTCGGCCTCAGCATCCGCCGTCTGGATGCCGACCGGCTCTCCCACTGACACTCATGCAAATTACCCCCCGCTCCCGTCTCCTGCTGCGTCTGCAAAGCTGGGTATTCGCCGTGCTGTTCATCGTCATCATCGGCCTGCTCGCCTGGCTCAGCACCCTGTATGTCTACCAGTCGGACTGGACGGCCGGCGGCCGTAATACGATCTCGGAAGATACCCGCAAGCTGCTCGCAGAACTTACCGAACCGGTCACCATCACGGCCTGGGCAAGCGAGGACGCAATGCTGCGCGAGCAAATCAGGGACCTGGTCGGCAGTTACCAGCGCTTCAAGCCGGATATCGCACTGGAATTCATCAACCCGGATACGACGCCCGAGCGGGTGCGCACCGAGGGCGTGACGGTTGACGGAGAACTGGTGGTCGGGTATCGGGGACGCGGCGAGCACGTGCAGGTGCGCAGCGAACAGACGCTGACCAATGCCCTGTTGCGCGTCTCCCGCCAGGACGAACGCTGGATTGTGTTTCTGACCGGCCACGGCGAGCGCGATCCGCATGGCGAGGCCAATGCCGACCTCGGGGCTTTCGGCAAGGAGCTGGAGCGCAGCGGCCTCAAGGTGCAGAAGATCAACCTGGCCGGTAATCCCATACCGAACAATACCAGCCTGCTGGTCATTGCCGGGCCGCGCGTCAACCTGCTGCCGGGCGAGGTGACCATGGTGCGCGATTACGTCAGGGCGGGCGGCAACCTGCTATGGCTGGCGGAACCCGGAAAGCCGGCCGGCCTGGAGCCGCTGGCTGAACAGCTCGGTATCGCGTTCCTGCCCGGTGTGGTCGTCGATGCCACCACCCAGGGCTTTGGCATCAACGATCCGTCCTTTGCCCTCGTGAGCGCTTACCCGAATCATGAGGTCACGCGTGAATTTAAATCCATTACCGTGTTCCCGGAGGCCGCCGCGCTGGAAATCCGCGAGGATCCGCACTGGCAGGCCACCCCGATCCTCTCGACGCTCAGCCGTTCCTGGACCGAGCTCGGGGAACTGAAGGGCGAGATCCAGTTCGATAAAAACACCGATGAACGCGCCGGCCCGCTCGACATCGGCGTGGCCCTCACCGCCGCCGCCCCGCCCGAAGCGGCGGCGGATACCTCCGGCGCGCCGCCGCACGAGCAGCGCGTCATCGTGACGGGCGACGGCGACTTCCTTTCCAACACCTATCTCGGCAACGTCGGCAACCTGGACCTCGGCCTGAATATGGTCCACTGGCTGAGCCACGATGACGCCTACATCGACATCCGCGTCAAGGCAGCGCCCGACACCTCGCTCGCACTGGAACCTGTCACCCTGGGTATCATCGGCCTCGGCTTCCTGATCGGCCTGCCGATCCTGCTGATGACCAGCGGTATGGTGATCTGGCTGCGCCGCCGGCGCCGCTGATGTCGACACGTACCCTGCTCAACCTGGTTTTGCTGCTCGCCGCCCTCGGACTGGCGCTGGTGGCCTGGTTCAAGCCGGGTGTGAAGCCCGTGGACGCGCCCCGACCGATCACTACCGCGCTCGCACCGGAGCAAACCCGCAGCATCACCGTCGAACGCCTCACTCGCGACCCGCTCAGGTTCAGCAGGCGCGACGGCCGCTGGTTCATTCTGGTCGATAACCGGGAACTGCCCGCCGCGGATTTCCAGCTGCGTGCCCTGCTACGCCTGCTCGAGGCCACCGCAACACGCCACTACCCGGCCGGGTCGCTGGACCTTGGTTCCCTGGGCCTTCAACCGCCCCAGGCGCACGTGGCCATGGATGACATCGACTTCCGCTTCGGCACTACTGATGCGCTGGAAAACCAGCGGTATGTCCAGGTCGGCGATACTGTGTATTTGATCGATGATCAGTACCAGCACCTGCTCAACGCCGACTGGCCGAACTTCGTCAGCCGCCAGATACTGGAGGGACGCGGCGCCATCACCCGGCTTGAACTGCCGGACATGACCCTGACCTATTCCGATGATGGCCACTGGCGACTCGACCCCGGGCAGGAAGGCGTCGGTGCCGACACTCTGCAGACCCTCATCGAGAACTGGCAGAACGCCACCGCCCTGCTGACGCGCCGCTACGCGGATGGCACGGGCAACGAGACGGTCACCGTGCACACCCGCGACAGCGATGAGCCACTCGTGCTGCGCATCGTCACGCGCACACCGGATCTCATCCTCGCCCGTCCGCCATGGGGCATCCAGTATCAGTTGCCCGGTTCAGAGGCCGACAGCCTGCTCACCCTGCCCCAACCCGCGCCCGAATCCGCCGTGGAGCCAACCGGCGACGCTGATGCGTCCGCGGCGCAGTCAACAACCGAACCTTCAGCCGCCCCCTGAGCGACATCTGGACGCAGGGTGCACCGCGAACACCACACCCTGGCTATGTAGTATTCGCCAATACACACCGATTTCACCGTAAAGACGCATAGCTTGCGATGAAACCCGTTAGCACAAATCAAACGACTTCCTGATCACCCCTGAAACTCAGCCAGGGGGTGAAGGGCGGCATTCAGGCCGGGGCCGCAAGACCGTCTGCCGCAGGGATGCGGCCGTCGAGCGTACAGGGATGTATTTACAGTGTGTCAGTAAAGGAGTTACCCGGCATGGGCTTCTCGGAGATATGAGGTAACATCAGCGGTTTACCTTGTATCATGGCCCGATGCCCGAATTGCCTGAAGTCGAAACCACCCGCCGCGGGATCGCCCCACACGTCACCGGCCGCACCGTGGCGCGTATCCTCGTGCGCGAGCCGCGGCTGCGCTGGCCGGTGCCGCGTGCGCTAATCGAGCAGCTACCGGGTCAGACCATCCTGGCCATTGGCCGCCGCGGCAAATACCTGCTGCTCCAAACCGCCGCCGGCGCCGCCCTCGTGCATTTCGGGATGTCCGGGAGCCTGCGCCTGATCGAGGCCGATACCCCGCCCGGAACACACGATCACGTCGACATCTTCTTCACCGACGGCCGCGCACTGCGCCTGCGCGACCCGCGCCGCTTCGGCAGCCTGCTGTGGACAACACATCCGTGCGAAGAACATCCGCTGCTTCGCGATCTCGGCCCGGAACCGCTGGAGGGGAGCTTCGGCGGTGACTACCTGTCAACCGCCGCGCGCGGTCGCAAGGTCGCTGTGAAGCACTTCATAATGAACAGCCATGTCGTGGTCGGTGTCGGCAATATCTACGCCAACGAGGCGCTGTTCCTCGCCGGCATCCACCCGCGCCGCGCCGCCGGGCGTATCGGCCGCGATCGTTATCACCGACTCGCCGCCGCCATCCGCCGGGTGTTGAACGAATCCATCACCGCCGGCGGCACCACGCTGCGCGACTTCATCAACGGCGTCGGCGAACCGGGATATTTCGCTATTCATCTGCGTGTCTACGGCCGCGGCGGCGAACCGTGCCCCGGCTGCGCACAGCCGATACGTGAAATCCGGCAGGGACAGCGCTCGACGTTTTATTGCCCCGTGTGCCAGAAATGAGCCGCTTCGACGCATGACCCGCGAACAACGACGGGGACTGCTGCTGGGAGTAATGGCGGCCTGTGGTATCGTCGCGGCGTTTATTCTGCCGCCGATTCCACAGGATCCGGCTTATCACGTGTTCGCGGATCAGCGGACAATTTTCGGAATCGACAATTTCTGGAACGTGGTCTCGAACATACCATTCATTGTCGTCGGCGTTTTCGGGCTGGTCCGACTCTCCCGCGTTCCGCATGTCTCGCTGCGACTGCCCTGCCTGCTGCTCGGCACCGGGGTGATACTCGTCGGTCTCGGGTCGGCCTGCTACCATTACCGGCCCTCGACAGCTACCCTGGTGTGGGACCGGCTGCCGATGACGATTACCTTCATGGCGTTCTTTTCCCTGGTGCTGAGCGATCGCGTATCGGCGCGTCTGGGACACGCGCTGCTCTGGCCCCTGGTCGGCGCGGGGGCCGCATCGGTGGCGTACTGGTACTGGACGGAACTCCATCATCAAGGCGATCTGCGCGCCTACGCGGTGGTGCAGTTCCTGCCGCTGATGCTGATTCCTTCGATGCTGTTGGCCTTCCGGGGCCGGTGGCTGTCAACAGGGTGGTTGTGGGGGATGCTAACCGCCTATGTCCTGGCGAAGTTGGCGGAATTCTATGACGGCGCTCTCTACGGTTATACAGGTTTCGGCGGCGGCCACAGCCTGAAGCACGTCCTGGCCGCAGGCGCGGTGCTGATGGCCATACTGGCGGTCACCACAAAAAAGGGGCCGGATACATTTTTCTAATAATGTATCCGGCCCCTACGTTTCGGAGCAAGCTCCCGGCGCCGGAAACAGTGCACCAGGTGGTCATTGACAATGCCGCCGGCCTGCAGAAAAGCGTAGCAGATGGTGCTGCCGACGAAGGAGAAGCCCGCCTGCTTCAACGAGCGGCTGACGCTGTCCGACAGCGGGGTCGAGGCGGGCAGTTGCTCCAGCGACGTCCAGGCGTTGCGGATGATCTTACCGTCGGTGAACGACCAGATGAAGGCATCGAAGGAACCGTGGCGAGCCTGTATTGCGAGGAAGGCATGCGCGTTGCTGACCGCTGCTTCGATCTTCAGTCGGTTGCGGATGATGACCGGGTTCCCGCAGGCCGCATCGATCTGTTTCTGCGTGAGGCGCGCCACGCGTGCGGGATCGAAATCGCGAAACACCTTGCGGAAGCCTTCCCGCTTGTGCAGCACCGTCCTCCACGACAAACCAGCCTGGAAGGCATCGAGTACGAGGTACTCGAACCATTTGCGGTCATCATGCACCGGCACGGCCCATTCCTCGTCATGGTAGCGCCGCATCAGTTCGTCATCACCCGGCCAGCCGCAGCGGGGCTTGTCGTCGTTTATCATGCGCATGTTCCGGGGGCGGAATACCCGATTACCCCATCGTGAACAAGTATACCGTCCACGGAACGCAAGCTCGCTAGGCGGCTACCGCCTCCTCTTTCGGGTCTTCATGAATAACGACCGTGGCCTTTACCGGGGTTATCTCATCGGCCGGCATGCTGACGCGGTTCGCGTGCTCACGAATGGCCTCGGGGCCGGTCGCCTGGCAGATGCACACGGTACCCAGTGTGCCATCGGACTCCTCGACCACGCAGGAGCGAATCCAGCGGACCTGGTGCGACATTTCTCCGTCGCCGATCTTTCGGGACAGGGGGCAGTGGCTTGAAGTTCCTGTACGTTTTTCCAGGCGTTGCGGCGACGCATGACAAAGATTTTCATGTTCCTCTCTCCTTTAACAGCAGTAGATGTCCGGTTGTTTAGCCCTGCGGGCGTCCTATCACCACCGGAGGAGTTCAGGACCCGTGCTTCGTCTGCGGCAGGTCCCTGGAATAACTATGGGCCAGTCCAGTCGTAATATCCTTTTCAATGCCTTACCAAATCCTTAACCTTCGCTGATGGGTGAGCGCAGACCGGTACCAGCGGGGGATACGTGACCATCAGATCATTTGGTAAGTTCGAAATGGACGTGAGCACGCGGCAATTGCGTCTGCATGGGAAGGAGATCGCCTTGCAGCCCCGGGGCTTCGATCTGCTGGCCTGTCTCATTGAGCACCACACCGGGTGGTGGACAAGCAAGAATTATTCCCCATCCTGCAGGAATCAAAACAGCCACAATGAGCGAATTAACCGGAATTTATACAGGCCCCGACCCGGTCATCGTGAGCGTGCCGGCCGGGAAACGTCTCTCATAGTCCGTAATCTCTGGTGATTCTCACAGGATACTGAGGCGTGACATGGTCACATCCGGAATTTTTTTCAACTGACTGACGACCCGCCTGTTTCCCTCCGCCCTGAGGAATTGACTTGTGTCAAAACACTTAATTTTAGTTTTTGTTAATATTCTGATTGTCAAAATTTGGCGCCAGGAGGCAAGCAATGGAACACACAGGCAAACTCGGCAAATTGCTGAGAACCGGCAGGAACCCGCAGGAAGTTGGAGACTGGCTTTTCTCACTGATTCCCCTCGGGGTGGCGTTTGCCTTCTTCTTTATCTTCCTGCTGCCCATGGATATCCCCCGCAAGGATGTTGTCATGGTCATCGGCACAGCGGCCGGGTTTACCGGTCTGCAGAGTTACTGGATCTTCCGGGGCTGGCGCAAGAACCACGCACTCACCATCGTGCTGGGACTTATCGGCATCGCCATCGTGCTGGGGCTGGTCAAACTTTATCTGACCCTCGCCGCCTAGGTTGCCTGCCACCCGTGGCGGGCACAGTAGCGGGAATTCACAGGGTGCGGATTCCGCACCCCCGACTGTTTGTTAAGCTGCACTGACGGTGCAGTCGTATGCCCATGATCCCTGACGAACCCCTCAACGAACCCGGAGCGCGACACATTCCTTCCTGAAGGGAAGCTTTTATTCACCTGTGGTTCAGGCTAGGCTGTACGCTCCTGAATTCGTCGTTCAACTCGTCATGGACATTCCAGCCGGTCTGCTACCCGCAAGTTTTCTGTGGGGTGCAGCCGTTCTCTACACCCTGATATTTGCGGCCGCGCTGCTGACCGCCCCCTGGTCGAAGCTGGCGGACAACGAGTCCTCGCATGTCTATTTCGCAGCCGTGGCCGTCGTGTGCCTGCTGTGGACGCTGCACGCCGGCGTTGCGCCGGGGCATAACTACCACCTGCTCGGCGTTACCTCGCTGTGTCTGATGTTCGACTGGCAGTTCGCCCTGCTGGCGGTTAGTCTGGCCCTGCTGGTCACGACCTGGCAGGGGCTGGCCGGCTGGGAAGCGTTTGCACTGAACGCCCTGGTGATGGGCGCTCTGCCGGTGCTGTCCACTCGGGTATTGTTATACGCAAGCCAGCGCCGGCTGACGCATAATTTCTTCATCTATATTTTCGTCAATGCCTTTTTCGCCGGGGCGCTGGGTATACTGCTGTGCGGTCTGGCCGCCACGACTGTGCTCGGCCTGGCGCAGGGGGGTGCGGCAAACCGGACAGACGGGGACTACCTGCTGTTCATTCCCTTACTCATGTTCGGCGAGGCTTTCCTTAACGGCATGTCCATGACGCTCCTGGTGGCCTATCGACCGCGCTGGGTGTCAACGTTTCACGATCACTGGTATCTTGACGGTAAATAGACCACACAGACGCATGAAAAGACTTATCGGATTTCGGATGTTACTGGCGGCTGCCGCTATCCTGCTGCTGTTAGGCGGGATATATTTTCTCTCGCACCGACATTCCGCGGAACCGGTCATTGCGGGAGCATGGAACAACATCGAGGCGGGCCGATATGTCATCGACATGCTGCAAAACCACGGGGACACGACAGCATTCGGTTTTGACACGGAACCCTACAGCAATGTCCCCCTGCATCACTACATTTATGACTATTACCAGCTGAACTACACCGGCGGGGAACACCATCTGGTGGTCGCCTATACCAAGCCCGAGCCCTTCGACTGCCGCCGCTGCGAACCGCGGCTGAGTCTGGTCGAATTCATGCCGAAATCAGGCGGCTGGGCGCCCGGAGTACGCAGTATCGGGGAAATCCCGGCGGGAAGCTGGGGTAGTCCGCCGTACAGCGTCGGGATCATGGAACTGGGACCCGACAGATTCGGCGTCGTCATCGAGTCCAGCGAAGACCAGCGGGGGGCGTGGGATGCCAGCCTTGACATCTACACGGCGATCGACGACGGCTTCCGCAAGGTGGCCTCCTTTGTCACCGAGAGGCACGGCTTTCTGTATGAAGAACAGGGTCTGGCGACCGGCTCCTGGCAGATGGGAACCCTGCCGCAGACCACCGGGGGGTTCTTCGACATCCTGGTCAAGAAAAGAATCGGCAGCGCCGAAACGCCCGAGTCAGCCGATCCGGCGTTCAACCAGGTCTACCGCTTCGACGGTGAGCAGTATTCCCCCGAATCCTAGCCCGTTTTTCTCGCAGGGACAGGCATCTCCCGAATACACCCTGTCTTTGCCGAGTCGGCAAGATTATCGCTGTCTCCAGTACCGGACGTCGTTCCGGCACCGACCAGTGTGAAATGCGAACCCGGAGTCAGTCTAAAGCATCGGGCTGAATACAGAAGCGCGTGATCAGATCGCGCAGCAAGGCAACCGTGGGCCCGATTCGCTCCAGCGCCAGGTACTCGTCTGGCTGATGCGCCTGGGCGATGTCGCCGGGACCGAGGATAATGCTCTCCATGCCGAGGGCGTTGAGGTAGGGACCCTCGGTGCAGAAGGCGACTGCCTCAACGCTATGGCCGGTGAGCCGTT
This sequence comes from uncultured Gammaproteobacteria bacterium, assembly GCA_963763115.1. Lineage (GTDB taxonomy): Bacteria > Pseudomonadota > Gammaproteobacteria > UBA9214 > UBA9214 > CAVQCA01. The sequence continues at coordinate 2,837 of CAVXNM010000011.1, read as the reverse complement.
CGGCTGCCCGCACGATCGCCGAATCGGCCGGCGTGTACAGGGGCGGTGTACCGTCGATCAGTGAGCGGCGTTCCGCGCGCAGGTCACGGCCGGTGAACAGGCCGGCCAGGCGCTTGTCGAGACTGCGGCGCAAGCCGTCGAGATCCATACCCGGCAACGCCCGCAGGTCGAAATGCAACTCGCAGTGCGCGCAGATGCGGTTGGGATTGTCCCCGCCCTGGATATAGCCGGGATTGAGCGTCGGCACCGGCACGGCGAAGCGCGGATCGCTGTGCGCTGCCTGCAGTTCCCCGCGCCAGGCGAGCAGGTCGCCGAGCACCTTGTGCATACCCTCCAGCGCGCTTGCCCCGAGCTGCGGATTGCTCGAATGTCCCGCATGGCCGTAGACGTGGATAGCCTCCATGATGATGCCCTTGTGCATATGCACCGGACGCAGCCCGGTCGGCTCGCCGATGAGTGCGTAGCGCGCCCTGGGACGACCGAGCGCCACCAGATCCTTGGCGCCGTCCATCGAACTTTCCTCGTCGGCGGTGGCGAGAATGATCAGTGGAGCCTGCAGGGTTTCGGCCCGGCAATGGCTTGCGGCCTCGATGGCCAGGGCAAAAAAGGCCTTCATGTCGCAGGTGCCGAGCCCGTACAGGCGGTTGTCGGCCTCGGTGAGCCGGAACGGATTGGTGCGCCAGCGTCCCTCGTCGTAGGGCACCGTGTCGGTATGACCGGCCAGCACCAGCCCTCCCGGCCCCCGTCCCAGGGTGGCAATCAGGTTGGTCTTGCCCGGCTGGCGTGAAAGCGGCAGTACCTCAATGGCGAAACCCAAACCCTCCAGCCAGTCGGCCAGCAAATCGATAACGGCCTGGTTGCTCTGGTCGAACCCGGGGGTGACGCTGCTGACCGACGGTGCCCCGATCAGCCGCCGCATCATCTCCATCAGAGGGGGAAGGTCGCGATCCATGCCGTGATTGTGTGCCGCCACCCGCGCTTCGGACAAGCGAAATATTACCCGCCCTGCAGCCCGCGGGATCGGCCCGGGCTGCGCCGGCAAATCCGATATCGCCCCCTCGACCGTCGCTGCCCGGAAGTGGGCTATACGCTCTCGCGCCTTCGGACTATCATCGCGCTTCGACGCGAACTCCGGCATTACAAGAAGCATATTGAATACAGGGCGTGTCGCGTAACCCCGGGAGGGTAGTACGTGATGAGCGTGTACCCCAGCGTTGCATAAATTTACCGGAAATTGGAACTTATGCGGCCTTATCCAACTCGGTCAGATAATGCAACAGCTCATTCTTGACCGAGGCATTGGCGCTCAGAGTCAACGTCAGTTTGCCTTGCGGGCGTGTCAGCCTGCCGGCACGCTGGATCAGTTTGCGGCGCAGGGTATCCAGCCGTTCAAAAAAGGCCCACAGTTGCGTACGCTTGGCAGTCGTTGCGCGCTGCTTGACCATCGTTTCCATCTGTAATTCACGGCTGAGGTTATGCGCCAGCACAGCGGAGAGCAAATAGATCTGGTTGCCCGAGAGCGTTCGTGTGGGGACATACTCCAACTGGCTATCGGTTTTCAGTTCCGCGAATACCCCTTCCTGCGAACCCCGGCCGTTATGGAAAGCCAGCAGCTTGCCGGCCCGGATGCGCTTGTTGGTCACGATAACCTTGAAATCGTAGCCCCAGGCGAAGGGAACGAACAGGTCCAGTTGCACCGGTTCCTTGGATTGGACTTTGTTCCTCTGGCGCACAAACACAAAGCGGGCGCGCCGTGTCCATTTAGCCGGTTTCCACTGTTTCTCAAAGTACGCCATCCTGCCGCTGTGGCGCCACCACTGCCGGCGCGCCTCAATGAGGCGCTTGAGTTTGGCAAACCGCTCAAACGGCACGCTGATGCTGTATTCCACCCCCTCGGCCTCCAGCAAGCGGACAATCTCATCACTGAAGAAGGCGCTGTCCATGCGCGTTTCAATGACCGCCTGCGGTGCGACCGCGCGGATTTCCCGGATGCATTCCAGGATGAACGCCCGGGCACCGTTGGAATCATGCACATTCCCCGGGCGATGCCACACATCCACGATCTGCCCGGTCTGCGCCAGGGTGCAGAACAGGGGATAATAGCTGCGCTGGCCTTTCTTCTTGCGGTTAAAGCCAACCGCCGAACCTTCGGCAAAGCGACCGGTGGACAGCACCGAACCGTCAAAGTCCACCGTAATGCGTTTGAGCCCCAGACGTGCCAGACGTTCCAGGACCAGTTGCCGACAGAGCCGGCGCAGCTGCTGTGCACTGACCTGATCGGTGCTCGCCAGGGCGCGACTCAGTGTCGAGGCATCCGGCAGCCGGGTAAGCCCCAGGATCCGGCGCACCAGCGGATCATCCTGGTAGTAGCGGATATCACGCAGTTCCCGGTAGCCCAGCAGCAAATGCACGACCAGCAGCAACACCATGACACCATGGCCGAAGATTGGTGTGACGTGCAGATGCTGAAAACAGCCGCTGAGCCGCCGCTTCAACTGCAATCGGGTAAACAGCGCCTGGAAAATAACCAGCCCGGAAAACGAGGTGAGCTGTTGGTCTTCAAAACTCAGTGCAGGAAGCTTGTGGGTTTTACGGTGTATCTCGGCTCTGCTACACTTCATGCGGAACGGTTTCCTTGTCATTGGTTGGATTGTTTCGGCGAACATATTCTACCAATTCGGAAACCGTTTTTTTATGGTTGCGTGTGGACTTTCATAGCCATTTTTACCATCCTCTGGAATGCACTATCAGTGAACTCCAGAATCAGAGGATGAATGGGTCACAGACCCTATAATACAAGCGTATTTCTTCCTTCATGCATGGGTTTTATGCATCAG
>CAVXNM010000010.1:0-8192 GCA_963763115.1 uncultured Gammaproteobacteria bacterium | reverse complement strand
GTGAGGGCTGCCTTGCAACGGGAGACGACCTCTCCCACCGGTAACCTTTGCCCGTTATAGGGGGCCTCGACCTGGATCAGCACCTTGCTTTGGCCGGCCAGCCGAGCGTCGCGATCCGCAATCAATTTGAGAAGTTCGGCAGAAATAGCCATGTGCGCGCCAGGAGTGAATTCAAAATCAACCCAGCGACCGCAGGAGGCACAGGGAAACTCATGTGCAAGGAGCAGGTCAGTCTCTTTACTGTCCGGGTTGACGGCAACCCGCTGAATCTCGTATTCATTAGAATCACCGCACACCGGCGTCAGTGACGTGGAGAACCCATCCCACCCTAATTCGCCCATGGCCCTGGCCACCCCTAGGCTACCGTAGGTGGCCCGCTCGCGACCGAGGGATTCCACGAGGACTGGCATGACCTCCCCCTGGTCGAACATCCTCAGATGCGCAACCAGGGCTTCGAAATGCCGGGGTTCGGCGAGATCGGCCGCCAGCAGCGTCACCGCTTCTTGTAACAGCATATGGGTGGTATCGAGTATCTTGTGTTCACACGCGGCAGCACCACACCGATGAGAAACGCTTCGAGCCGCTCTCCCTGTTCAACAAATCGCTTCGATCGCATCGTCTCGCTGATCAGCTGCACGATAATATGATCCTTTTCATCGAGAAATCGATCCAGTAACACCGAAAGGTCATCGAGTCCGGATTTCTTCCGACTCAACTGATCAAGAAATTCCAGTGGTGCATCTTCCCTGAAGAGAGCCGCAAGCTGCTGGAAACTTTGCCGGCTCTCGCCTTGGCGGATATCCGACGCCAATTGTCCGTAAACGCTGTGCCCGAACAAACCTCGCGCCTGTCGTCCGCAATTATTTAATCTTGCTGATGCTTAAGGATGGAGTTACCTTTGAATCGCGCCGCCCTCCATAGATATGGCAAGATACTGACCGTCATGGAAGGTGTCAAAACGATTATCACACTGCTCGGCGACCTGGCCACATTACTCCGGCTTGTCCTACGTCCACAGTGCATACTCGCTGCCGAAAATCCCTTCCTGTGCAAACAATTGGCGATGTTCCAGGAACGCAAGGTCAAGCATCACCGTCCTGACACGCCTACCCGCTGCCCAGCACGTACCTATTGGGCCACATACAAATGGTATTCCGCCGCGGCTGCCGTCTGAACCGTGGGATGTGGCAGGGCATTCGTCTGCGTCAGGCATTCGAGGTTTTCGAAACTCGTCCGGACCTCGCGCGCAGCGTAGCCTTCAGGATGGCAGTACCAATCCAGGGGGGCAGTCAGAAATCCGGCTCCAGTGTCGTGCGGTGAATGACGCGGCTCCCGGACCCGGTACCCGTAGCCGCCTGAGCAACAATTCGCCATGCACACGCACGATGATCAACTACAAGCACCTGCACTATTTCTGGGTCGTGGCCATGCAGGGTGGCATAGCACGCGCCAGCGAGCGTCTGCACCTCACGCCCCAGACCATCAGCGGCCAAATCAGCCTGTTGGAGGACAGCATTGGGGAAGCGCTGTTCAGTAAGGTGGGTCGCAACCTGGAGCTGACCGAGACAGGCCGGCTGGTGCTGGGCTTTGCTGACGAGATATTTTCGCTGGGTGGCGAACTCGAAGAAGCGCTGCGCAACCTCCCTCCGGACAGGCAGATGATCTTCAAGGTCGGCATTGCCGATGTGGTGCCTAAAACGATCGCCTACCGCCTGCTCGCACCCGCACTTTCCCTACCCGACAGGTGCGCATTATCTGCCGTGAAAACAACCTGGTGAGCCTGCTGGCTGAACTCGCCCTGCACCGGGTGGACATGGTGATCGCGGACGGTCCGATCCCGCCTGGCATCAACGTGCGCGGCTTCAACCACGTGCTTGGTGAGTGCGGTATCAGCTTCCTCGCCGTGCCGCACCTTGCCAGGCCGCTGCGCAAGGACTTCCCTCGTAGCCTCAACGGTGCACCGCTGCTGATACCCAGTGAAACCAACCTGGTGCAGGCAAAACTACTGGAATGGCTGGACAGCCTGCGCATCTACCCCCGTATTGTCGGGGAATTCGACGACAGCGCCTTAATGAAAGTTTTTGGTCAGGCCGGCGCCGGGATTTTTATCATACCGACCCCCATCGCCATGGAAGTGACAAAACAATACGGTGTGCGGATCATTGGCAGCACGAAGAACGTGTGTGAACAGTACTACGCGATCTCAGTGGAACGCCGGATATCCCATCCGGCCGTGTCTGCCATCACTGAAACCGCGCGCGAGTGGTTGCACTAAACATCGATACATCTTCGGAGTTGAATGTTCGCCGTGAGCACTTCAACACCAATTGAATTGCCGATTGCGCGGTGGATGCGCGGAAACACCTCGCGGTACTGACGACTGTTCCTGTGTGGCATCGCCCTCGGTATTTTCAGCAGCGCCGTGGTACTCCGCCTTGGGCCTGCCGCGGAATGGTTCATCTGGCCTGCACCGGCAGTGATCTCGCCCTTCGCCGGGGTGTTTTACCCAATCGCGGCGCTGCCGGAGTGGATGCAGTACATCTCCGCTGCGTTGCCGCCATCCTACGTGTTCGAGAACATGCGGGCGGTAGTGGCCGGTGGTCACGTTTCCACCTTGGCGCAGGCATCGGGTAGCTGTCTCACGCTGCTGTACCTTCTGCCTGCCGGTTGGTACTTCACCCGTACCTATCGCTACGCCGTGCGCACCGGACTTCTGGCGAGTTACAGTGCCGAAAGCGCAGCCTAGCGTCGGCAATCATCGCCGACTCAGAAAACGCTCCCGGATTCGGCGCACAGCGCCACACACGCAGTGCAAGACCGTTACTCGATCAGGCCGCGAAACGGAGACTCCACGACTCCGTCAGCACCGAGCGAGGTCAACATTCCGCCCCAGCGCGCCGCATCGGTCGCCGCCACGCACGGCACCACCACATACTTGCCACCTTAGATAGCCTGCTGTACCGGGTCAAAATAATCCTTAGGTAGACCTGTATGCTCTCTATTTGTCAGATGTTGGGCGTACGTTTTTCGATTGACATGACTGACCCTCCGGCTGCAACGCTCGCAAGTACGCCATGATGAGGTCAAGGGTTTGCCTTCGCCCTTCACCCTGAAGCTGCACATCCAGAGGGGGCATGCCACCCTTCCGTAAAGCATCGCCGGGATTGTCGATCAAGGCCCTGAGTTCCGAATCCTTCAGGGAACACAGAGACTGGCGTAAATCGGTCGGCAGCTTCTGACCACCAATATTGGCAATCTGATGACAATTAAGGCAAAACTCTTTAAAAAGAGTAAAGCCGTCGCGTGCTTGCCGGGAAGCATTCTCGGGAAGGAGGGGCGCGTAAGCACTCACTGGCCTCAGATCCACTTGCGTAACTTGATAAGGCCAGCCATAGGCGCCCTGCCTAACCAAGGATGCATCATCAATGTTATCCCAGATCAGGTAGTACGGACCAAGTTCTATCGTCTGTCCATCGTTGTTTACTATCGTAAAAGGATTACCATCCGCGCGCGCATAGGCGAGATAGGCCTTGTACCGCACGAACCGTTCAAAATTACCCGCGAACTGGTATCCGTCGGTCGCAGAGAACACTACGTCGTCGTCAAGTGACTGCCAGTCATTACCGAACAGATGATCAAGCACCTGGTTTGCTTGAACAGCAAGATATGTGACATGCGTTTGATGTGACTGATTTGGTTGATGGGGTTCCACGACAGTCACATAGTGACCCGACACTCCTATTTGCTTCAGCAGCTCTCCTGGTGCTGGGAGCTCGACTGCAGATAGCCCAGGGGCCGACAAAAACAAGATCCAGCTGATAATAAGACGTTGCATACAATCCTCCATTCCTAAAAACATCCCTTATATGCAACCCCCGGCGATTAGACCAAAGCCACGATCTAACCCGAAACTATGCGCTCTCATTATACGCGATTGAATGGATCATCGATGCTACAGCTCCTTGGCGTCGAAACTGGTCATCGCCTCCCCCTTCAACCTTCCCCCCACTGCCCGTCCCACCGCTGCGGCATCCCTGCTGCCAGGTCAAACAGCGTCACCTCCGGCAGAAGTGTCTCGTTGCGGAGCGCGGCGACGACAAAGCATTCGCCGCTTGCATCCATGAGAATGGCTGGGAGTAGGCTGTCCTTCCCGAAAATTCATATTACACACTGTCATGCTGCCAAACGTTCGTAATGATGATACAGGTCACCGACCTCTGGAAAGACTATTATCTTTTCCAAGCGCAGGTGGCTGTTTATCATTGCCGACGGGGTGGTTGAGATGCTCGCGGCCGCCGGCATCGAGCCCCGGAGGCACATGAGCGAGGAGCACGAGGATGCCTGAACGGTACGAGATGGTGGTGATCGGCGCGGGGCCAGCAGGCGAGAAGGCTGCCGCACAGGCCGCATACTTCGGGCACCGCGTGGGCCAGTTCCGGGGCAACCCCCAGACGGATCAACTCCGCTTTGCGCCGACGGTACTGGCGATGCCTGTGTCGTGGAAAGGCACATTACAGCGTATGCCGATCGCCTGCACCGCGATCACGCCACGAACTGTGACGTGCGGATCATCGATTTCGTGAACACCGGCCACCCGGCTTTGCTTCGGATGTGAGACAAGCGCCAGCGCGGGTATCGCGCAATGGGCTACCATTCGCCCCGAATCGAGCGGCGTTACATCACCTGCGTGCTCGATACACCTAATTATGTCTCGTGCAGAAGGTCGAGCAGCCGCTTCTTGCTCGGCCAATGGATCGATCGTTACTCAAATCTCACGCCCCCTGGCAGCACATTGATACTCTACCTCCTGCGTCCCTGCAGTCGTGCGGCGGTGAGAGAGCGGACCATTGCCCCCTCACTGCGCGGTCCCCCGATTTCTCGTTGCGTAGGATTCCTCTCTGCGCCTCGAGTCATAGCGATCTGCTCTCACTCTACCAGTCCTCTCGCTACGAGCCCCAAAATCCGACAGGCCCCTTGGGCGGAGATCGATTTACAGAGGTCTCCTGAACGTGGCGGCGACATCGGCTTCCACGGGTTGCTCCTGTCACTGTTGCTTGCCACCCCCCAGTAGTAGCCAGAGCATCCGTAAAATCAGCAGTTTCTTCAATTCCTCCTGTCTGCATTGATCGAGATCCGAAACCGGATCGCAGCCCTCTTGCATTATGGTGGTATCCTGATTCGCGAGAATTTCCATTCCCGCGTGGTAAAGATAGGCGACCGCCGAGCTCACTTCCAGGTCAGTCAGGGCGCTATAGCCTCCCTTTGCCGGCATGCGCCCATGGCCTTCCTCTGCATGCTGGATCAGGACGTCCAGCCCCTGCGCAAGGCGGGGTTGCCAGACATGCATGTCGCTAATACGAGGCGCGTCGCGGGAATTGTTCCAATGGCAGGTCAGGCAGGTGTGATTAAAGACCGACTCACCCAGTGCCAGATCGTACTTTTCGGAGGATGCCTGGCGGGTATCGGCTTCAGCAGGACTCTCTTCCTCCCCCGGCGGAGATGCTGCCGGGGTGACGGGCCGCTCATTTCCATGAACATCAGTATTTCCCGCCTGATCGACAACCGGGGGCAAGTTCCTTAGATCCTCTCCGGTCGATTCATTACTGGCCCACCCGAAAACCGGTTGCGCCGCGATGAGAACAAGGGCGAGCCCGACTATCCCTTGTCGTCGGCTGTGCCGCAGACCGGCTGGCGACATGGACCGCTCGGGGGTGCCCGTTACTTTATCGAGATGTCGCATGTACGTGACGATATCACCGATTCTGCACTCCCGGCCTGACGGTGTCGCCTGTAATCCCATGACGACCCCGCGCACGAAACTCAAGGTCGCATAAGGAAGCAAGCCATGGAGCAGCAGAGACGCCCGGTTTCACCGGGTGTCCCTTTTTTCCTGTGAAATGATCAACGATTACCCCCCGTTTGCAGTCCAGTGACGTGCGATGGACGCCTGAAGCAGACAACGGGTAATCACTGGGGAGCTGCGGGAAGCCGGGAGTAGGGATTCTCACCGTAAGGTGGCATACCAGGTGGCACGCCCGGGGGCCCGTCCTGCGGACCGCCAGGATACGCACCGAAAGATTCATCCGCGCGCTCGAACATTTCCTTGTAATGCTGAGTGAGGTAGTTGTGCCGCTCCTGCGGCGTCATATCCTCCATGGTCGAGAGGTATGAGGCCAGACGCGCCTTCCTCTCCTGCGCTTCATTGCGCAGATCCTCCTCCCGCTTGATCATGGCTTCCTTGCGATCAAGAGCCATTTGCAGCAGTTCCTTTTGATGATCGATAAGGTAATCACGCTCCGTGGCGATGCTCTGGCGCCGTTCATCGTAATACCTGGCGATTTGCTCAAATCGTTCCTCGCGCCTCTTCAGATAGGCGTCGACTTTTTCCGCGTAAGCCTTCTCCCTGGCCTCATAACGCCTGCGTGCCTCCTCAAGACGTTTAAGAGTTTCCACTTTCCTGGCGTCAAAAAGCTCCCGATAGGCCTTGATGCGCTGCTCCATCTCCTGGTCCATGCTTTCCGATGGCACTTCGGGAATAACGCCGGGTGGCAGGTTTTCCTGCGGTGCCGCTGCAGCGGCTGGCGGTGTGGCGGCTGGCGGTGCAAGCGGTACCGAGGCTTCGGGTACCGCCACGGCGGCTGGTGGCGCAGGCGGTGTAGATGCGACCGGTTCCTGTTCGGTTTCTGTTACGGTCGGGGGTGGCGCCTCTTCCGCCATGGCCTGTTGCAGACAGAAGAACCAGGATAATAGCGATACAAGCAGCGCTCTTACTAGCATGAGTTATCTCCTTTATAGTTTCTTATCTTGATTCAGCCAAGAGCCTGTCGACAGACTCCTGAATCTGAAAAATTATCTACTACTGTCTTCCTTACTATAGACGACTGGTCGCGACCCCGCCATCGGGGCTTGTCGACGCGGGAAAAACCGCCAGGGGGTATCAACCGGGCTCGGGTTTTACAAGTGGAAAAAACTGTTCATCTTTGACAATGGACGGGCGATATATGCCTCCCATACAGGTCATCTCGTTGCGCATCTGATCACCGATAATCATCATAATGCGCATCGACGCATCCATACCGTGGATATGTGTCGGCATGGGATCAAGATCTTCCATCGCGTTCATTTTGACGGAAATATCATCGATGGAATTCGTCTTCCTGCCCATACGCCGGGTCATGGTACATACATTTTCCGACAGGTAGGCCCCGCTGAGTATAGAAGATATAAACGCTCTTTTGTCCGACGAAACCACCACCTGGCGCTCGTCCGCGTCACCGGTCGATCGTCGATCCGCCCCGCCAAGTAGCCCTGACCTGAATGGCAGCGCCCCAATCCCTTCACGTCGTAACGGATGCTGCCGTTCGGCGTGAGTGAAAGCCGTTTTTCCGAGGCCTCCGGGCTACTGGTTCTTTTCCCCGCTACAATCAGGATATTCCTGCACTCGATCTCAGTCGCTCGGCATATCGGCAAAAACGAGCAGCGACCTGCGCTCGAAGCACAGGACACAACGTGGCAGCGCTACCTGCCCTTCTGGACGGCCAACCTGATCGATCGAATGAAGATCATGCTAGTGCCGCTGCTGACCATTCTGGTGCCGCTGATCAAGATCATGCCGCCCACCTATCGCTGGCAGGTGCGCAGGAAGATCTACCGCTGGTACCACCAACTCCACGCAATCGACATCCGGCATCCGGAAGAGGCCACTGCTGCGCAGCTAGCGGAACTGCTGCAGCGGCTGGATACTATCGAAGAGGATGTCCGGAAAGTCAGGGTCCCCCTGTCCTACAGCGACGAGCTCTACAACCTGCGGCTGCACATCGGGATGCTCCGCAACAGGCTGCAGGATTTGCGGTCTGACTAACCCGCATCGCGCGCTGTAGGAATGCAAGGGTTGCTGGCCCAGCGTATCAATGGTTTGGCGGCATAAGTGGATCGCCCTCTAGCCAGGTACAAAGCGCTCCAGGGTGGTGAGGCTGGTTTCCATTCGCACACGGTTATCCTGCGCCTATGAGAATAATTTTCAGGACAACTTTGTGGTGCATGAATGGGCGGCGAATTTCATCGTGAAGCTTCTGTTTCCGCTCTTATCAAAGAGATCGCAAGGACCGGTGTGGCGCAATCGCGATGTGCAGGGCGCCATATGTCTGGCCTGACTGGCGTCGCTGCTACCCGCAGGCCCCGTTCAGGTTCTG
>CAVXNM010000009.1:0-18471 GCA_963763115.1 uncultured Gammaproteobacteria bacterium | reverse complement strand
GGCCGGATCCAGCCCCAGCAAGCTGAAGGCCAAAGCGTTGGAAATCGCGTCAAACATGGATAGTGTGCTCGTCGTGTCCGGTCTGCTGGGAGTACTTTCAATATCCTAGCGCAAGAAGGCGTTAAGAGTTATGAATGTATTAATGGTGGCAGTCTTTGGGTTGCCGTAACCATTTTCGGGAACGGCAGGCCCTGGCCAGGAGACAAAATACGCTAGAGATGTCTGGATGATCGGTTTTGTTTCGTTCCTGTCCTTCACCGGTAATCGGGGGAACGGCTATCGATGGCCGTTATTGGAAGAAATGATTGCAGTGTGGGAACGTCTGGTTCTGCTGCGTTACTGCCCTTTACCTGGCGTTTGGGATCGGCAATTGATGGCCGACAGCCGTCATGAGGCACCCTGCATCCACATGGTTAACTGGCATGTCGGGAAGGTCTTGTTATTGTTGCATCCCGGACCTTCAGCATTTCTAGATATCACCTGACGGCTGTATGCAGCGGTCATCATCGTGTTTTGGGGAATTCACCCAGGTGCTGACAGGGTACCTGCTGCTGTTTACCGGGCTACGGCGCACCGAAGGGATGACACTTAAATGGAGCGATGTCGATTTAGTGGAACGCACGTTCTTGATAAGCGAAACCAAGAATAAAGAGCCGCTCAAACTGCCCCTGTCCGATTTCATGTATGAACTGATCAAAGATCGCCAGGAGCGGGCCGTTTGGTGTATCCATAGAGGGCTGTCCGGCTCGGGGCTCCGGGTGAGGGGCACGGGGGGGCCACTATCACAGATCGTCCACACTCTATCTCAGAAATCCAGGGTCGCACGTCGCCGTACTCGCTTGACAGACTCCTCCTTGTGGGCGATGAACAGCACAAGTTTGTTGAACAGATGCAGATACCAGGGCAACCTGCGGGCAACGTCGAGCCATAGCACCACTCGCACTTCATCGGAGTCGTTGTGGGCATCGTGGAGAAAGGTGTCGTCGAACATGATGCCATCCCCGTTTTTCCAGTAGTAGATTTCGCCCTTGTCGATTAGGCTCCGATCGCCCCGCGCATTGTCGACGGGATTGGCATTGATGCGCAGGTAGCAGCAACCGTCCGCGTTGTCGTTCGGGATGATGACGCCAAGGTGATAGCGGAGAAATCCCTTGTAGTAACCAAAGTGCGGCGCAATGTGCTGGTGTGGTTCGAGCACCGAGAAGAAGACTGTGTAGAGATTCGGAATGTGGCGCAGCAGGTCGGCGGTGCGTGGCGCAAGCCGGCAGTTCTCCTCGATAAATTTCCCGGACTTGAACATGAAGGTCTTCCACTTGGCCGTGTGGATGCCACCCGCAGTGTAGCTTCCGCCGAGCATCTCCATATCGGTCATCTTTTCCTTCAGACCGAGCAGCTTCTCGCACTCCTCGCGGATGACCGGGTAGTTGTCCTCGAGAATCTTGAGATGCGGGTAGTCCTTCAGGTAGCAGCGCTCATAGGCGGGAGCGGCAGGAAACACCCCGCGCGCCTCGGCGCGCATGAGGACTCCATTGATGGCATCCTTGATCGCCAGCTTCCGATCGCTGTCCAGCGACTGCACGTAGCGCCAAACCAGTGCACCGAGCACGGCCACGCCGGCGAGAACCAGGAGAAAAGCCCACATCATTCCATCCTCTGCCAGGTAGTCGCTACATGAACAGACAGGCTGTAAATAATAAATCACGAACCAGTAGGACCTTTCAACCCAATCAGTGTAACTGACCTAGCAGCTTCTTCTCATGTTATTCCCGCATGATACTTTCAAGCACACGACGGTCCGACTAGACCCGCAGCTTGAGCAATGGCTTCACTTCCTTGATGGTCATTTTGCTGAGGTCCATACCGGCAGTCTGGCAGGGCGAGTGAAGGGGAATTTCTCAGGCAGGTTTAATTGTCAGATAAGAATGCCAAAAGACAGGGTGCGGCCCTATAATTGTTGTATTGCAGCGAAAGTTGACCCGGGTATTGCATGACCCGTCCGTGTGAGCCGATTGTGGCTCATGACTTAGTCGTGTTTGCAGGGCTCCCTACCATTTCGAATCTGATGCGTTGCTCCCGTTGCCGATCTCGATGAAGTGGTGATGATGGGGTCGTGCAGTCGAGCAGCTCGGTGGTCATCCACAACCGCCCCTTACATTATGCATATCGATTGACTTTGCGATGAATACGTATAAATACGTACTTAAACCGCCGTCCGAACAGACCAATGGTTGAAAGATAACCATTAGGAATGTACCTTGGTCCCAGGTTCGAGTCCTGACGGGCCCACCATCTCCCTCTGAAATCATAGCGTTAGGGATTGAGGCCCGGGGACCGGAGTCACTTGGTGCATCCCATAGCGGGCTGTCCGGCTCGGGGGGGCTGACTATGGCAGGTTATAGGCGTAGTACGGGCCGGCGCCCACAGGAGTGCTCATGTTCTCGACGCCGATGAAAACGTCTCTCCCGAAGAAGAACGAGAGCCCCCAGTCAAAGAAACCCGGGTAAGGTCCGCCGAGGGTGCTGAACGCGTTGTTGTTAGTATTGAAGAGATAGTTCGCGTTCTCAATGCTGAAGTGAGTCGTGGGGCCGCGCAGTCCGCCCGATCCCTCGTTGACGGCGTTGAGGCTCTCGGGTGCGTTCGCGGGACAATACCACGAAGAGTTAGGGCTGTTGCACGTTGCTATCCCGGTTGTCCTAGAATCGAGAAAGAACAACCCATTCGATCCGCTATCAATGAAGCTGCCCGCGTAACCTGTTCCGTTGAAAATCGTGGTGAAACTACCGGCGTTGTTGCCGCTGTCAGGCACCGGGTAAACAGAGGAACTGCCCAGGCTGTTGTTCGATTCTGTACCGATGCCGAATATCAGAAAACCGTCGACCTGTGACACTCCGCCATCGGGAACAGCCGGAAGTTGAACGAGCACGCCGTTGTTGTCGACCGGGAACAATGCGACAGGATTGGCGACCTGCTGCGCCAGCGTAACGTAGGTTGGCCGGCAGCCAGACGAAGGACAGCTGTAATAGACAGCGGGGATGGATGAACTCTGGTTCGTGCAGGCGGGGCCGCAGTCCTGCTGGAAGACGCCAAGCCCGATAAGGGCATTGGCGCCGAAGTCGTCTACGCTTCCGCCTTCATTTCCGTTGCCCCCGATACTCTGACCAGAACAGCTGTTGGGAACCGATGGTAAGGTCGCTGGCGGAACCATGATCTGTACCGGAACTGATCCGGCCTCCTCACCAGCCACGGCGATATCCGCTGTCGCCACCGGCCCCCATACGTATCCGTCCAGAAATACCGTGCACTCATACAGGGGATTGTTGCCGGCATCGTACTCCTGTGGCAGCGGGATGGTCAGCACCGAGGAAAGAATGCGTAACCCATACGACCCAGTGTCCACCAGAACGTGATCGATCGTCTGACAGGTGTTCGTGCCCGGAGGAACGCAAATTGTGATGGTGACAAAGGGAAGATTGGCTCCCGGGACTTGCAGGGCCGGTCCCGCATCGACAACAATTGGAGCGACGTTGCTCGCCAATTGTGTTGGCATCACGGTTTCGCTTGCCGTTCCAGACTTGGTCTTGTCTTCCGTCGAGACTGCCTTCACTGTTATCGATTTGTTCTTGCTAACGATTGGCGCGGTCAGAAGCCCCGAGGATGAAATCTGGCCTGCGCTTGTGCTCCAGCTTACCGTCGCACTGAAGCTGTCCGTGCCCGTAACTGTCGCCGAGCACTGGCTGGTCTGGCCCGACTGGAGTGTTGAAGGCGAGCACGATACGGTGACGGATGTGATGTTCGATGTGCCGCCTGAACCACTGCCACCGCCGTTGCCACCACCACCCCCACCGCCGCCGCAGGCTACCACGAGCGTGAGCGTTCCCATGGCGAGCAAGATACCCGGATTCCGCACGACGGTTACACCTCAGCGAATATCACTGACCTGGACGCCTTGCGGCACGAGTTCGGGAAGGTACGCATGACCGTGGAAGCTTCGCATGTGCCCGGCCTCGTAGATCACCAGCTCTGGCGTGTCGATCACGACCGGCGCGCCTCGCGGGCGCGGTTGCTGTGCCTGCGCCATCAAGGCCTGCCGATAATACGGGCCAAGCAGTTGACGTAGATCTGGACGACCAGTCCCTTCCCAGGCGACACCAAATACCTTTCCGCCCGGGGAAACGAACTCCCGCGTCACAGTTCCCGCCAGCGATGTGATCTCGTGCAGCAGGTAGGCGTGCCTGTCCACACTGCGCAACACACCGTTCATGCGGGCCTGATCGCTTTGCACCGAGCTCTCCACATCGCCCAGACCGGCTTGTAACTGGAAGGGCATTGTCAGGAGCAGCGTTACCATCAGTGCCCGCAGGCCTGCCCTGAAAGAAAACTCGAACACACCAGGAAATCTAGTCATTCGCCGTCCTCCTGTGACACCGGTAACAGTGCGGGTTCTGGAACTGGCTTGGATAAGGCTGGAAACATTCTGTATCAAATTCTGTAACAGCACGAGACTCTTTCAGTCACTTTTGACCACAATCGTCAACATCCGGCCACAGATGAGTCCTTGATGTATCTGGTGCCAGGTTGTGTAAAATCGTGCTGATTCATATACTTGTAGGACTCACAATCCCTTGGTCCCAGGTTCGAGTCCTGGCGGGCCCACCATCTCCCTCGGAAATCATAGCGTTATAGCATTCGGACCAAGGGATCGGAGTGCTCTGGTGCATCCCATGGAGCGGCAGCAATTGCCAGCAAGCGACTGACCGGCTATGGAGCCGGATAGCTGAGTACTTTAGTGCCCGTCGTTAGGTCTCACGCGACGCTATAGTTACGGCCACGGGCCGACGAAGCACCCTAATTTTCCGGCCCGCTTACGGGTATTGGTATCTCTCTCAGTTTTCCGTAAAATTGCCCTAAGTTGAAGTTGGTACTCAACATATTGTGATAATCAACCAACTGGGGCACTATATGAAGACATCCGAAATGGAACTCCCACAGCACCTCTATACCAAGACCACAAGTCCTTGTGGCACTAATACCAAATACACTATTGCGCCCGACAGGTTAGTTTCTTGGGCTGAGGAAGGGCGTGGTGACGCCATAAACGGATTGTGTCACACAGTCTATGAAAGGAGGATAGCGAGCATCAACGCGTGGGAAAGCGACCGGATGCTGCAACTGGAAAATGAATGGATGACAGCCGGAGATGGCGAGGACATGCACAGTCGCAAGTTTGTAAACGTAAAATGCTACCCCACGACCCGTGAGGACGTCGCAAAGGAAGCAGAAATGAAACGTGCCAACGTCAAGGAACGGTCGGCCGAACATCAGATCGCTCTTGAGAAACTGGTGCAGGAAGCCAGGGTGTTCATCTCAGCCCATTATGCAGACCAGGAAGAGGACGATATGCTCGTATACCTGCTTATCATTGGCGTCATTGGCGCTTTTGCCTATGTGCTACTCACCTAGCAACCGAGTCATGTTGCATAAGTAAACGACTGATCTCTATGCCAAGCGGTTGTTTGGCAGAATCAAATTCCGGCACTTATATTCCCTTGGCCCCAGGTTCGAGTACTGGCAGGCCCACCATCTCCCTCGGAAATCATAGTGTTATAGCATTCGGACCAAGGGATCAGGCGGAACCAAGAGACTGCATAGAGGACCGCCCGATTCGTCCGGTGTCCCCGCGTGAGAGACACGGCGGGTCCACTATCGATAAGGGTATCAGCAATGGCCATGTTTAGAAATAAATTGGGTGCAGTTCGAAGGAAAGTAACTGATCGGCGCATCCGGGAGCAGAAGCGGCGTTATGATCGCAGAGTGCGGCCTGACCGTCGTCTCAACAATATCTCAGTGGAGTGGATCCCTTATTAAAAGGCACCCCGAAGTCAACAATTTGAGGGGGTTGTTTTGCAGCGGATGTTAACCCGGGTTTTGCATTGAACTCTGACCCGTACGGGTGAGCCGATTGTGGCTCAGCAGTTGATCGCTTGAAAAGAATTGAGAGGCAATGACTTCATGGAGCGTGTTAGACAGAAAATGGAAGAAGAGATACAAAAGCAGAAGTGGCTGCAGGGACAGTATCAGCATAAAACAGAAAGCAGCCAAACCAAGGATAAGTCGCAATACATGATAGCTCTTGGAGGGATTGCTGCAGGACTCACAATTGCTGTCATAATTATGTTAGCGAAATCGATCGTGACGAAAGATCATAGCAATATGTTTGCACTAGATCGAGATATAGCTATTCACACAGGTGAAATCAGTAAGCCGAGTGACGAAATCGCCATGTTAAATGAGCGCGTGGAGTCTTTGACTGAGTCCGTCTCCAACCTGGAAGCCAAACTCACGCACGTTATGGCACTAACTGACTCCATTGCTATTGTTGAGACGAAACATGCCGATTCTTCACCGCAACAGATACCTGAATCTGCTGATGCCAATTCAGCATTCGATATGAACGAATCGAATGGTTCAAGTGCGAATCAAATCACAACTGAAGCAGAAAAGGCATTTGTTCCAACACATATCGTGAAAGCGAGGGTAAATCTAAGACCTTCTGCATCATTGAACACTAAACCAATCGCTGTACTGAACGTTGGTACGGAGGTTGAATATATTAGTAAATCTGATGGTTGGTATTATGTGAATACTCAGTCTCATGGAAAAGGTTGGTGTTCTCCTGATTACCTGTCTCACTTGTCATCAACGCAACGAAATTCCTCAGCCAAGTGAATCTGGATTTTCTACTTGGACTCACAAGAGGACCTGGCCCGTTGCTCTCCATTGAAAGGTGATTCGGGTTTCCCTCTCTGTGGATTCTGGCAGTGTTGTGATCGTTGTCGATCTCGATGCTGTATCTCTGATTGGTCGGGCGGATGAGCGTGTGACGGTTATCAACATCCCTAACATCATGAGTCTTGATTGGATCTGCATGAAACACGTATTTCTACATACTTAAACCAAGGTCTGGACCGACCAATGGTTGATACGTAGAGACTAAGAATCTACCTTGGTACCGGGTTCGAGTCCTGGCGGGCCCACCATCTCCCTCGGAAATCATAGCCTTATGGCATTCGACCCAAGGGATCGGAGTCCCCTGGTGCATCCCGTAGCGAGCTGTCCGGCTCGGGGCTCCGGGCGGGTGGACTCAGCCGATGCCCCCTGGTTCGAGTATCGTGGCGTGCCATCCCTGTAATTGCGCTGCAGCCTTGCAACAAGCGCCATCAATTGGCGCAGTGTCACCGATGAAAATGTGCAAGGACCAGAGATTGCGCTCGATCTGGGCTGGGCCTTGCATCCATGATTCCGGTATACTTTCCCAGTCTTCCGGCCTGAGCCTTGGTTAGTTCCGGTTAGAAATACCAACCGTACTAAATTGTCATCCCGTATCAGATCGATCAAGTAGTTGATTTGTCGGGGACACCTCGTGTTTTGCTACCCATGAATCATCACTACAGCGCGTCTGGATCATCAAATCTAGAATCCCCGTGAGATATAAATATGTTTATGGCAGTAAAAAGATTTTTTTCATTGTTCATCGCCTTCCTGATACTTGTCGTCGCGAATGCGCAGGCTGATGTCCTGCAGGATATTCAGAAAAGGGGCACCGTGCGAGTAGGTGTGTCGCTGTTCTCGCCCTGGACAATCCAGGACGAAGCAGGTGAGCTCTCCGGTTTTGAGATTGATGTCGCAAACAAGCTTGCCGAGGATATGGGAGTCAAGCCGGAATACAAGATCTACATCTGGGAGGATATCATCCCCGCTGTTATGAAAGGGGAGATTGATATTATTGCTGGGGGGATGGCCATTACCCCGGAACGTGCGCTCAAGATCAATTTCTCTCAGCCCTACGCCGATTCGGGCATATCGCTGGCGACCAATACTGAGATGACCCGTGACATCAAACGACTGGAAGAACTGAATCAGAAAACTATAACCATAGCGGTGGTTTCAAAGACAGCATCCAACGAGCTGGCACCGCGCCTGTTCAACAAGAGCACCATCAAGGTATTTAATACCGCAAAAGAGGCGGAGCAGGCTGTTCTGAACGGCGAGGTCCACGCATGGCTGGCATCCATGCCACAACCAGAATTCCTGGCGCTGGAACACCCGGAGAAGGTGGATTTGCCACTGGCAAAACCGCTGCTGCCCTACAAGGCCGGATTTGGCATCAAGAAAGGAGAGCAGGAGTGGCTGAATTTCCTCAACTCCTGGGTGACCGCCCGGCAGGCGGATATGTGGCTGTCCGCGACCCACAAACACTGGTTCCAATCCTTGAAGTGGCGCAAGTAATCAAAATAATGATCCTGGCAATGGATCCCGCAGCCGAGGCACGTATCAGCAGCAGGTGGTTGATCGGGCTGACAGTGATGTTGTTTTCGCTCGTCGTTTTAGCTGAGAGTACCGCCCGGCTCGAAATTTCGCCGGCCTATGATGACTACCGGCTGACAGATGAGATCTACAACCGTACTAATGGATGGCGAAAACCGCCGGAGTATGAGAATGAATGGCGACCGGAAAAGCAGCAGCAGGAGAGCCGAATCCAGTTTGGCTACGACTCGACCTACGAAGAGATGAGAGCAAGGGGTAACGATTACAGTCTGGATACAGGTTTGGGCGTTATAGATCACCCGCAGAATACACAGTTAAAAATAAGCTTTTAAATATTGTTTTGCAGCGAAAGTTGACCCGGGTTTTACATTGAATTTTAACCCGTCCGCGTGAATCGCGTATGGGTCATGACCTAGTCACATATCCAGGTCTCCCCCTCCTTATGAGACTTAATTGGTCCTGCGTGGAATACGTATTTCTATGCATATAAATCACCGTCTAGACCGACCAATGGTTGATGTGTGGCCACTAAGAATTTACCTTGATCCCAAGTTCGAGTCCTGGCGGGCCCACCATTACATACAATAAGTTAATGATAACGCCGAATGGCTTCTGCTTACGTGTAGGCATTATGTAGGCAGCAATCAACATACATCCGAGTATTTCCACACGTTGGCATTTTACGGCACCGCGTACGTTTTTATGCCGCTACCGAGAACTTCCGTTTACGACCCATTCCTATTCTACAGTCACTGCTTATATAAGCAATGGCTTAACGAGAAAGAACGACTCTTTCCGGTTCTTCAGTATTTTCTGAAGCGAGATTTATAAAATAGATTAGGCTAGGTAACACGACATAATATTGTTTTCAATAGAAGCTGAAATACAAACATGGCCTAAAGGTACTAGTACAAAACTGATTTTTAAGCACAGTAATAGTTATTAGACTTGGCGCGTTTAAAAACCAAGTGCAACATTTACTGGAGATAATTTATTATTGACAGCCGTCAGGTTGGCTTGCTCTGAATTTTAAAGAGTCATAATGCTATGAATAGTAACGATTGGAATATTTCTGAACACACCCCTTGGAGTGCGGGCGGTAAACTGCATAGCGTGAACCGATCACAGTTGCAGCGCGAACCGGCGATCAGTCCCGTCCAGGGGTGCCCCGCCCTGTCAGCTGCACACGCAGTGAAGCACTTTCGGATTTACCCTGGGTGACATCCGGCAAAATGACGTTTACCTTTGATCTTGAGGCGTAACGACAACTAGTGCTTTACGTCTGGAACCCGACTAATCGGTCAGGCAGCGGTTCCTAACATACGTCAGGAATCCAGCACTTCCTGAACTACTACCATACTATGGTAATTCGACTCGTGACGAATTTTTTCGTCTATTGATAACGTGCCAATTGTCGTGTGTTGCGCACCGCAGTGGCATCAAATGCTGTATTCTGCAGCCGCTTATCATTCGTGTTATTGGTAGTGCCGCATTGACCCATTCACTCAAACATGTATTCCGATACGATCTGTGCGAATGACACTCCCTTCCTGATTACCGTCTCTCGCCATGCTTGTGACTTGGGCGCGAATACTTTCTTTAATCGTCGTTTTACAGGGTGCGCAATCGTCCCATCTCCATAATGGTGCCATCGGTTTTCCTCGCGCAGTGCATGCAGCACCAGTACAGACGGATAGGTACCGAATTCTTGCGTAACAACATGCATTTCCGCCCCTTCTTGAAGAACATCAAAGCAATTGGCGTAACCCCCTTGGATGACATACCCGACGCCACTTTCGGCGGTATCAGAAATGAGATCTCTTCCAAGTCTATCAGCTAGCACGTCTGTCCGGACCAGAGCCCTTCGCAAGAAAAGAGATTCCTGTCCAGACTTGCCAAGTCCTGTATGTACGTCGATAGCAAATCCACACTTCAAGGAGGGCAGTTGATCCGCCAACCATGACTGGTAAAGGGATGGCCCCATTTCGATTAGGCTACCACCGAAAAACAGCCCTTTCGGGAATTCATACTGTCCCATAGCTATCGCTTGCTTCAGGTGTCGAACTCCGTAGGAAAGAGCGTAGTAACCCACTTTTGCGTAGAAATAGTCAGCCGATGGCGGACTAGTCGGGTTCAGGAAAGGGTCCAGTTTTCGGTAAAGCGCTGAGGCAGCTGTCCTTTGTTCTTCCGACTTTATGAAATTGCGGTTTAGATCAACATTATTTTCATTGACGCGCCGAAGCCACGCCATTCCATACGGATTGAGCGTGTGTACCAGCACAATGGCGCCGTCTGACGGTACGGACAGACTCTGATTCAGGAGTGCCAGCTGAATGGCCGATCCAGCAAAACCCTCCACGCCGTGCAATCCAGACGTATGAATTAACGCCCGCGAAGGCGTTGACGTTCCCACCCAGGCGATATCAATAGACAGCGGTTCATTGTCCGGTGTCCGTGATGGCAATTGCAGTGTATGAATTGACGCTCCGAGGGTATTAGCAGCATCCAGAAAACGTCGCCGCGCTGTTGTGTAATCCTCCGAGAAGTAGCGACAATATTTCATTAGCCTGCTGCGTCAATCGCAATTGATTTTTGTTCTCGCACGAGATTTGCCTTGATTGTCAGATAACTCCACTATGACTTGAAGTCACATTATCTCTAATTATAGTTCGTGGATATTATAGATTTGTCGAAAACTCCCACTGGCCGATACATAACAAAAGCACGCCCACAAAAGGCAACATAGAAAAGGAGAGGGAACAAAAACTGGAACCCTTTTGGGTTAGCTATCCCTCAATTCCGGCCCGACCTTGGTTCTCATCTGAGAGGGTCACCGCTTGCGCAGCCAGAGAAGTACGTTCGGATTCACTTGGGACGCCACAAGGAGAAAAACACCTTCAACGTCACCAAACATACGTGATGCGTTTTCAAATTCCGAAAGTCGACGATTATAGAACTCTGGTCGCCGTCGATTTAATGGGTAAGCAACAAAGCATGAAGGAGGCGATCATGAACAAGATCATTATTGCGCTGATTACGATCTACTTTCTGGGTGATCCCTATCTGCAGTATCTGTCGTTGCTGGGCGATCTTAAGATCTATGTCGGTGCCGCCGCGCTCTCGCTGGCCTCCATGCCATGGGTCGCCGAACTGCTCGACGGCTGACGCTCTCTCCGTGACGGTCCCGACACCGTCCCTCCGCACGGCGGCCTTCGGGTCGCCGTTTTTATTGATGAGGTCTCGTGGTGAATTAGAAATGAAGTTAAGCGGTAGAGTGCCGAAATCGTATTAGCAGGTTATCCGCCCTATTTAGGTCGCTGCGTTATGCATCACCGTTAACGTATTTCTGCCTGCAATTCCCTGATCATTTTTATGCCGTTTTCGTCGGTTTCCAAGAGCTCGGCGAGCATGTCAATGATGACTGCTGCGGCTTCCGGTGTTTCCTGCATCATCAGCAGGATCGATCTACTGTCGAAGTCGGCGTGTATAGTGTCCATACTCACTACCTCCATTGGGTTGTTTATATAAACGATCACCAAATGGGAACTTTCGTCTAGTACTCGTCATTCCCGATAGCTCGGTGAACGTCTCAGTTCCATCTTTGACCTGCCATTCAGTCGGCACGACCGTTTAGAGAGTGTACTCAGTAGCCAGTATTCTTTCCCCGAAGCATTGCACTTGTTCCGGGATATGCAGATTCATGAGGAATCGCAGCCGTTCCGCAATCTAGCAGCACAGCGGACAAAGCCGGATATTCCATTCTCGCGCTTGATAACAGATGCGATTTTTCAGTGACTTTGCGGTTGCGAAGGGGCCCTTTCGCAGAAAATGTCCTCGGGCGACTTGAGCATCACACAGTGCTCTGTGATATGCCTCCCATGGAGGCAAACAACCATTGCACATGGTTCTCTTAATTTCCCTATCCATAGTCCACATCATCCATCGGAAGAACCTTTCGTCATGCGGTTGCCTATCGGGCGCAGCCGCATTGGAACCTAGATGACTGCAAATCAGCAACGCGATTTCAGCAGGTATGGCCATACCCCAGTGAGGTGCTGCTTGATCAGAGTGACAATCTCCCAGTTCTTGATATTTTCCGCCTGCTGCAGCGGCGTCATGCCGTTCTTGTCCCTGATATCCAGTCTTGCACTATATTTCAGCAGTATTGCCACCACTTCGCGGTGTCCGTTGGCAATGGCCAGATGCAAAGGGGTTTCCAGTTTGACGGTCTGAGCATCGGTGTCCGCACCATAACGAACAAGCAATTCACATAAATCGACATAGCCAAGACTGGCTGCATAGTGCAAGGATGTGCAGCCTGAGTCGGTTCCGACTACATTCACGTCGGCTCCATTCTCGATCAAGAGTTGCACAACATCGCTGTTGCCCTTGGCTGTCGCCAGATGTATAGGCGCATGGCCGCGGACATTTCTGGCATTGATATCTACACCGTGTGCGATAAGACTCTTGATCGTGTCCGCATGGGCTCTGGATATTGCCTGCTCAAGTGATGAAGTAGCCGGGGCTCGCGGTGCGCTAGAGCGGAACATCAATAGTATCAGGTTGTGCAACAGGTATAGCACCAGTAGCAAGCGCCAGACCAGCGGATTATCCAACCCTTTGAAGAAGTTCTGGTAATATGAATAAATAGAAAGTTCATTGAATGCTCCAAAGTGTATTCCATGTTCAAAGTTCTGAAGCCAAAGAACGGCAAGCGTTAATAGTCACCCGAACAACAGTCCGGAGAGCAGCAGTCTGATTCAAACAATATGATCTACCCTCCCATCGCCCGTTTCATTGAAAATTATCAACGAAAAATGCAAGAACAGTGTTGCCTGTGGCTAACATCATCCTCAATAAGGAGGTATTGAACATTTCTGTATGCTCCATTCAGTTTGGCTTGTGTTCTTTGCATTTGTTCACTTAAAAACCCTAGTGAAATGATTGCCAGTTATCTGGTAGGTAGGCACCCTACTATTAATCCATGTACCCGCCTCCTTGCAGTTTCCGGTTCCTCGGATACTGACGCAGAGTATGTTGATAATTGCATTACCGTTGAAAAAAACCTGCATTCTTTGCTCACCATCGTCATTTATAATGATTAATAAATTGCATATCCTGTGCCATTCTGAGCAATGCGAGGAAAATCATCGCGCTTGAGGCGGTAGCGGGATTTGAGCCGAGTACCAATAGGTTTGGGAACATAGGTTCTGTCACCATTAACCGACGGTCAATCCATGGCGATTGTTATCTATATGATTTCAATAGAAAACATTGTTGTCAAAAGGTGACGCAAGTTAGCCAGTCTCGATTCACATTTTGGTTAGGTCGCGGATTATTAGCAGCCGTTTTCCAGTTTTCCAGTTTTTCAGTTTCCCAGGGTGCCAGAGGGTGAAAACCTTAAATTCTGGGAATCTGGCCCGACCCAACGACCCGCAGCCTCTCCACATGCTCGGCAGGACGACAGGCGTCGAGAGCGTCAGGTGGCGCGGGGCCCCAGTCCGCCGGGTGCCACCCCACGCGATCGCGTGTCGACGCTTTCGGTCCCGATTCGGCCGGTTCGGACACACAACTCGATGTGCACGATCAACTTTTCAGTGAGACATGCACCCGGTTTTCGGCCTGTCGTTCGGGATAAGATCGGTCGGAGATTTCGGGCGGGAGGGACACCGGAAAAGCGTTTAGGCTTCTTCGTCTTTGTTGCACGAATCAAATGGGATACGGTTACTCATAATCACAGGCTACCGCTTTTGTCATTAACAACGTTAAAGGAGAACAAGATGCGCGTATCTGACTGGAGATTTCACAATCTACTTTTCATTGTCCTGCTCGCACCTGCTTTTAACATCGCCTTCGCAGATAACGCGAATATAGAAACACCTCTTGCATGCCTGACCGATTGCAAATCACCCTATGGCAAGGTGCTGGGGAAATCTCCACGAGGAATTGAGGCCTATTCCAACTGCAAATCTAGTTGTGTGATCTTTGAACCTAACAAATGGAACGGCACCTACACCGGAATTAAATGGCAATGCGTCGAGTATGCTCGACGCTGGTTGCTGATTAACACCGGTGCAGTCTATGGCGATGTCGACATCGCGGCTGATATCTGGGATAAGATCGACCACCTGACCGACGTAAAAACAAAAAAAAGAATTCCACTTGAAGCTCATTTGAATGGTTCAACACAGGCTCCTGAGGTGGGCGATTTGCTGATTTATGCAAAAGCGTTTAATGGTACCGGCCATGTTTCCGTTGTCACCGGCATGGATTTTAAAAACGACATGGTCGAAGTGAGTGAACAGAACTTCAATAACGAATCCTGGACGGATGATTATGCAAGAAAAATCATGCTCATCAAAAATGGCGAAAATTACTGGTTATTGGACGGGTATTTACTGGGATGGGAACACGCGATGTTCAGACCACAGTAATTTGTCAGGCCATGTGCAGGCGTATAAGCAGAACAAATATTGTTTTACCTAAATTCAAGATATACCGCACACTTTCCCGGCCTCACCAGCCCGCTGACAGTCCCGGCTGTTGATGTGCAGCGAAAGTTGACCCGGGTATTGCATTGAACTTTGACCCGCCCGGGTGAAGACTTGGTCGATTTCCAGGGATACCCCTCCTTTACGATTCTGGTGTGCCGCTCTCGTTGCCGGTCTCGATGCTGTGTCGATGATGGATCAGGTGGTCGAGTATCCCTGCCCTCATCTTTTCTTTGTGTCGCGACTTTCTTGTCCAGAAAAAACGGATGCCCTCAACGGCTGTTCCCGAGAGAGCACCTGCCCAATGCGCCTCGGCTGCTACACGTATACCCGCGACCAAGCTTTCTGCCAGTCCCAAATAAGAGCAAAACAACAAGGCAAGTACATAGCCCAAAAAACAATTGGGGTTATCCAAGACCATAGCCAGGATAAGTGCTGCACAGGCCCCGCAACACAGGCCAGACAAGCCACCATAAATGGGGTGCAGCCGAAGCACGACAACAGTGACTGAGACCACAACACTGGCTACAATGACCAAGCCATTTGCAGCCGACAAACTGCGCCTTGCCGCGTAGGTGCTAAACAGAAGCCAATACGCGAACGCATCCACTACATAGTGTCGCCACGTCAGATGAGCCAAATGTCCGCTGAACAATCGCCACAGTTCGCCGGAAAGTACCCGTGACACATCAAGCGCAAGGTAACTGCTCAATGCCGCGGAAGCTGTCACGACTCCGGCAGCCAGCACAACTACCAGTGGGATTATCCCTTCCGGCGCAGGGCGGCCACGCATGCAACACCGAAGAAAAGTAGTATCCCAAAATCGAACGACCCTCCACTGGACTTAAAGGAATTCACCTTTCTCCAATAGTCGTTAGCCGCCTCGCTGTTGCCTCCGCCTGCTGAACCGGATTCGCTGCCTGATTCAACCAGCGCCGTCATCGAAGGCGCCTTTGAATGGTCAAATTGATCGAATTTATCCAGCGTGCTTGATAAAGAATTGCCAAAATCTACCATCGCAGCATTAAAGCTATCAACTGAAGCTGCGGCAGCGACGTTTTCCTCAGAATATGAGGTTGAATATGAATCTCTTTCCTCATGACCACTCGTTCGGAAAATGACCGCATTGCTTGGTATATGGGCAACCACACCTTCGATCAGGGTAGCGGTATGAACCTTCACGCCCGGCACTACAAACGCAGGAATAATTGCTGCATCCAACAAGGCCGCCGGCCCGCTCTGCATCGTTCGCTGATTCTGGTTATAAAAAATGAGAATTACGATATCCGCTGCGTAGCTCGCCCGCACCTGCTCCAGCGTCACCTTCTTGTTCACGTCAAACACTGAAACAATGGAGACTGAACCGATGTACTTCTTGTTTTCAAGAAGCACATGCTTCAACTCTACGGCAGCCTGATGCAAGACGGTATCAGTCACTTGTCCATCGCCGGGAACCATCAAAATAGCCACCGAAGCCGGAAATGAAAGTGGCGATTTGTCGTGTGCGACTCTTGAATCCTTGGCTGACTCAATCAACTTATCGAGTGACATGGACGATGACTCTCTAACGCGACCGTTATGTGCGCATCCAGCCAAAGCAACCGCAACCAGCACCATCGTCAATAAGCCCAAGGTCATTCTATTTATCGATATGGATCTCATAAACTATCACCTCATGTTTGTTAACAGGACAGCGACCTGTGTGAATCCACCAAACGGGGAAGGCAGTCACCGAGATGAGCCCCTGCCAGACGCTTTTCATAACCGTTTGTCTATTCATGTCTAACTCCTTATAAATGAACGTTGTTCATTTAATACCTGTGAATCGACCCAGGAAGCTTTTTTGGTCGCTTAAATGGGTAAAAAATAAACACCGTTCAATATATTTTCGCAGAAAACCCATGCGCTTGAGCTGAATGGGTTATTTGTGTTATGAACAACGTTCAATTAAAATCTAGCACAAGACTGCACGGTGTTCAATATTCTTTTCCAACACTGCCCTGTCGGCAGTTAATCAGAGGGCCAGGCCATGGCACGACGCAGCGACCACAGCCGTGAAGAACTCCGGGAAATGGCCATCACGGCCGTTGAACACATTGTGGTGGAACAGGGCTATGAGGGCTTGAGTGCCCGCAAGGTTGCCGCTGCCATCGGCTATACCGTTGGAACCCTGTACCTGGTCTTTGAGAACCTTGATGACCTCGTCCTGCACGTCAATGCACGCACACTCGATCGCCTGCATGCGCGCCTGAGCGAATCACAGGCACATTGTGTCGATGCCACTGACTGCCTGTTGCAACTTGGCCAGGTCTATATTCGCTTTGCCGATGAAGACCCGCACCGTTGGGCAATGGTATTCAAACACCGCTTCTCTCAAGGTCAGGTTGTGCCGGCGTGGTACCAGGAAAAGATTGCGCGGATGTTTGCGTTGGTTGAAGAAGGACTAGAACCCCTCTCCGAACAGCATACACACGATGAGATAACACAAGCATCACGGGCACTGTGGGGTGGTGTGCATGGGATCTGTATCCTGGCACTGGCCGGCAACCTGGGTGTCGCAGGTGTGGATTCGGTGCAGGATTTAACGAAGACCTTAATCACTAACTATCTCAAGGGCTTCGCCGATAACTGACTGGTAGCACTATCCACCGCAACAAGAACAACACAGGCCACTATCATGGACAAATTGTTCAAACTAACCGGCTTCATCCCGTTCATCCTGATTATTTTTCTGAACGCCTTTGTCGATCTGGGACACAAGATTCTGATCCAGAATACGGTCTTCAAGATCTATGACGGACAGACCCAGATCATCCTGACAGCCATTGTGAATGGTCTGATATTGCTGCCGTTCGTACTGCTCTTCTCCCCCGCCGGCTTTCTCTCCGACAAATACCGGAAACCCCTTATCATGAAAGTCAGTGCGGCTATTGCCGTCGGTCTGACTCTGCTGATCACCCTTTCCTACTACCTTGGCTGGTTCTGGTTTTCCTTCGCCATGACCTTTCTGCTGGCGGTGCAAAGCGCCTTCTACTCGCCGGCAAAGTACGGTTACATCAGGGAACTCACCGGCAAGGAGCAACTGGCCACTGCCAATGCCGTCGTACAGGCGGTCACCATTGTGGCCATCCTGTTTGGCATCTTCGCCTTCTCGGTGTTTTTTGAACACAGCCTTGCCGGGGTGAGCTATGAAAACGAGTCACAATTACTGCAGGCGGTTGCACCGCTTGGCTGGATTCTGGTGACTTGTTCATCACTGGAATGGATGTTTGCCATGCAACTGCCGGCCCGTGAGGCAGCAGCGGCAGAGCAGAATTTTGACGTAAAACAGTACAGCAAGGGACTCTACCTGCGGGACAACCTGCAAAAGATCCTGGCAAACAGAACCATCTGGCTTTCGATTGTTGGTTTGTCCGCGTTCTGGGGAATCTCACAGGTCGTATTGGCCGCATTCCCGGCTTTCGCCAAGGAGACCCTCGGTGAGAACAACACCGTTGTTATTCAGGGGATACTGGCCTGTTCCGGGTTCGGCATCATCATGGGCTCATTGCTGGCCGGACAGACATCGAAACATCACATAGAAACTGGCCTCGTCCCGCTGGGCGCTCTGGGCATCGTTGTCGCGCTCTTTTTCTTGCCACAACTGGATTCGCAT
>CAVXNM010000008.1:0-60122 GCA_963763115.1 uncultured Gammaproteobacteria bacterium | reverse complement strand
CCAGCTCGTCTCTTCAGTAATGCATATGAATTCAGCGGGAGATACCAAACCCCGTTCGGGATGCTGCCAGCGTAGAACAGGACTTCCGCGCCTAATGGGCGGCGTAGCTTGTCGACCTGAATTTGGTAGTGCAGATGAAATTGTTGTTTTGGCCAGCGCCTGGCGAAGTTCATCTTCCAGATCGGCTCGCGCTTCTATGGCGGTTTGCATGACGGGATCGTAGAAGCGGATGGCATTGCGTCCCGCGGTCTTGGCCTGATACATGGCGATGTCTGCGCGTCGAGTAAATCCTCCACGCTTTCCTGGCGGCCTTGAAAAAGGTTGATGCCGAAGGTCTGCCGTCGAGTTATAGTCGTAATTATTCAGAATATAAGGCTTGCTCAATTCATCGCGCATCTTTTCAACGACCAATTCGGTTTGAGCGGCCGCCTCTGCTTTCGTCTGCTTATTTTCTTCATAGGACCACCACAAATTCATCGTGGTACTTGCGCCACAAAGGCCTGAGGTCGCATGAAACTCATATGAAATAACCGGAAGCAATAGCTTCCACGTAGGGATAATCCACAATATCGGGGCTGCGCAGGCCCGTATATATTTAAGCCCCTGATTGAGGGGCTCTTTCATGAAGCGCGGATGGAAATTACACGGGCATACCCATGCAAAGATTGCAGTTCTGCTTGGATAACAGAGCATAAGCGGGCTGACTTTGAAGCATATCCTCATCATCTAGCCATGGACTTCTCCGTGTACGCATTGGTAATAAGGTTTGCTTGTTAACTGTCGAATTAATCGAGTCTGGCCCTATTGATTAACCCGGGTCGCCTCAAGTCAGTATTCAATAACCACCAGGCTACCAAGCACCCCTTCGAGGCCTATGCCCCGGGGCCGGGATTCCTGGACTGGGAATCCCGGCAGAACCCGTTCCGTCGCTATGAAGGCGCACGGATGATCCCGCTGGACATCGTCCCGCCGACGGGACTGTACCTGCTGGTGCGTGACCCGGCGCAAACCTCCGCGCTGCAGGCGGCGATCACCCAGGCCGACCCGTGGCAACGCCCGCCGCAATGCCCACCCCCAGAGTTGCGCCTGTACTGCCTCATCGAGGCGGATACGAGGGCCGCCGCCCGGCAATTATCCTGTTACCAGGAGATTGCAAGCGACGGCTGTTTCAGCCTGGCTATGCTGACGGAGTTCACCGCGCCACTGGAAGGTTACGGGCCGTGGTTTTATCCGCGGCTCGACTGGGAGGCCGGTCTCATCGGCCAGTTGCTCTACCTGGAAGCGGAAGCGGCCGACCTGCGCGCCACCGGCATCGGCTGCAACTTCGACGACCCGATGCACGCAGTGCTGGGGCTCACGACGCAGCCTTCCAGGATCTCTATCACTTCACCGTCGGCGGCCCGGTCGACGATGAGCGGCTCACCACCCTGCCGGCCTACGCGGACCGGCAGGGTGGTGAGGCGGACCGGGGACATCCATCGCCACCCGGCATCTGAGGGGTGTCTCCCGTTGCCGGCGCTGCGCCAAGGACTCCTCTGCTCTGTTCTCAGTCGACCACGCTGTCGAAGTGGGAGACTCCCGGTACAAAGACGACGTTGACGCTCAAATGGTGAGGGCTGTAGATGGTGGTGCGCAGCAGCAGGCCCTGGCCGACGAGCACAGCCTGCTCGGTCATGGTGCGAATCTGGGTGGTGTCGTCGTAGCTGTCTTCAATTTCTTCATATTCGAGTTTCATCGGTCACTCCGGAGAAGATACGGGCACATCGAACCCGGGCCCGCAGGCGGGAGAATTCAAGATACTCCGTCGATGGCAACTCCGACAGCCAGGTATCGATCAATGGGTTCAGACTCGATGATGTCTCTGCTGACGATCGGCCACAATCTAATTGCTATAAACGATAAGGGATATACCTCTTGACTGGTTGCATCACCTGCCACGGAAAATTTGCTTATAATTCGCTAGTATTTACGATATAACATGCATATTCATTATATTTCGTTAAATGTCACGACTTGAAATAATCTAGCATATCGGTTTTAATTCGTCATATATGACGCGATTTTATTGATATTGGTTATTATTCGTTAATTTTGGCGACTATGAAAATATCCAACCTCCTAGCGGATGACGCCATCGTTGCAGAGATCGGAGCGCGGATTGCCAGACGCCGGCTCGATCTTCAGTTGACCCAGGCGGCGGTGGCCGAACAGGCAGGTATCGCCAAGCGCACGCTCGAGCGGCTGGAAGCCGGGCATTCGACGCAGGTGTCGAGCCTCATCCGCATTCTGCGAGTGTTGGATGGTTTGCCGGGTCTGGACCGCATGATCCCCGAGGCCGGGTCGAGCCCCATGGACCTGCTGAAGCGCAAGGGCAAGCCGCGGCAGCGGGCATCGGGAAGCCGCCGTTACGAGCAGCCTGGTACACCCTGGACCTGGGATGAAGACACATGACTACGGTCGCCGAGGTCAGGCTTTGGGGACGCACCATTGGCGCGGTCTCGCTGGAGGAAGGCGAAGCGGTTGCCGCCTTCGAGTACGACCCGGCGTTCGCGCAAAGCGGTATCGAGATTTCGCCGATTACGATGCCGCTTTCGCGCCGTGTCCATACCTTCCCCGAGTTATCCCGCAAGACGTTTTACGGGCTGCCCGGCCTGCTGGCGGACTCGCTGCCAGACAAGTTCGGTCACGTCCTGATCGATGCCTGGCTCGCCACCCAGGGACGGCAGCCGGACTCGTTCAATGTAGTCGAACGGCTGTGTTATACCGGCGAGCGCGGCATGGGCGCTCTGGAATTTACACCCGCAACCGGTCCTAAAGCCCGGCAGGCCGGCCGCATACGGATCGACAGGCTGGTTGAGCTCGCCTCGGAGATACTGACTCATCGAAATAATCTGCAGGCCTCGTTCGCCGATGAAAGCAGCGAGCAGACCCTGGCCGATATCCTGCGGGTCGGCACCTCGGCCGGCGGCGCCCGCGCCAAGGCGGTGATTGCCTGGAATCCGTCCACCAATGAAGTGCGCTCCGGCCAGACACCGGCAGGCGCGGTTTTCGAGCACTGGCTGCTCAAATTTGACGGCGTCAGCGGAAACCGGGACAAGGAACTCGAAGACCCACAGGGTTACGGCGTCATCGAGTACGCCTATTACAGGATGGCCCGCGATTGCGGCATCGATATGAGCGAATGCCGGCTGTTCGAGGAAAACAGCCGGCGGCATTTCATGGCCCGCCGCTTTGACCGTCTTGCCGGCGGCGAGAAACTGCACATGCAGTCGTTGTGCGCGCTGGCGCATTACGATTTCAATATGGCGGGCGCCTATGCCTATGAACAGGCGCTGCTGGTGATCCGGCAACTGGGATTGCCCATGCAGGCCATCGAGCAGCAGTTCCGCCGCATGGTGTTTAACATCGTTGCGCGCAATCAGGACGACCACGTGAAGAATATTGCCTTCCTGATGAACAAGGCGGGCGAGTGGTCTCTCGCTCCCGCCTTCGACATGACCTACAGTTACAATCCATCCGGCGCATGGACCGCCCATCATCAAATGACGCTCAATGGCAAACGCGACGACTTCTGCATTGAGGACTTCAGGTCCTGCGCGAAGGCGGTCTCCATGAAGCGGGGGCGCGCCGAGACGATTCTCGGGGAGGTGCAGGAAACCGTGTCACGCTGGCAGGACTATGCGGAAGAGGCCGGCGTGAACCCCGTGCAGCGCGACCAGATTCATCGCTCGTTACGCTTGGCTGATTTCTAGCTGAAACCGGGAGACACAAACCCGTCCAGGCTCGCATCCTCGGCTATGCGCAGGCGGTCGGATGGATGGTGGCGCCGCGCGGGAAGCACGGAGCAGTGCCACCTGCTGCAACTTCGACGACCCGACGCACGAGGTGCTGGGCCTCGCGGACACCTCCTTCCAGGATATCTATCACTTCACCGTCGGCGGACCGGTGGTCGACGATGATCAGCTCACCACCCTGCCGCCTTACAGGGACCGGAGCGTG
This sequence comes from uncultured Gammaproteobacteria bacterium, assembly GCA_963763115.1. Taxonomy (GTDB): domain Bacteria; phylum Pseudomonadota; class Gammaproteobacteria; order UBA9214; family UBA9214; genus CAVQCA01. Next base: position 56,123 of record CAVXNM010000008.1, on the reverse strand, counting down.
CCATTCGGGCCTGATCCCGGAGATCCCCCTTGACTTGCGACAGGATTAAGCGTCAGACTAATGACACATGGGCTTCGGTTCGATGCGAGTTCATTTTTCACATAACGATAACTTTCAAAATAATAATAATGTCAGATGGCGGACTATGAATAAAATCACCGCGCAAACTTGCGCCAAAAATCTGCCATTCATATTTGTATGTTGAGGCACCACCCGTATGTACGAAGCTTTCTACCATCTGAATACCAACCCCTTCAGAATCACGCCTGATCCGACGTTCTGTTTTAGCCATCCCGGTTATAAATCGGCCCGGGAATACCTCGATTACGCCCTCAGGCTCGGCGAGGGCTTCATCATGGTCACGGGACGGCCCGGCACCGGCAAGACCCTCCTGGCGGAAACGTTTCTGAAAGATCTCGACTCGACCCGGGTGTCGGCCAGGAGGGTTGCCGTTTCCGGTCTCGAGGCGGATGACCTGTTGCGGGCGGTGGCCTATGCCTACGGCATCGAGGCAAGTGGTTTTGACAAGGCTACACTGCGCCACCGTATTCAGCAGTATTTCATCCTGCAGGAACAGCGTAGGCGGCAGGCGTTGCTGATCATCGATGAGGCGCAGGGGCTCCCCTGCTCTGCGCTGGAGGAGCTGCGCCTGCTGGCAGACCTGCAGACGGGATCGCAACCACTGCTGCAGCTGTTTCTCGTCGGGCAGGAAAAATTGCGTGATCTGATGTGCACACCGGGAATGGATCAATTCCAGCAACGGATCATAGCGACCTGTCATCTCAGGCCACTGGGTCTGCGGGAGACCAGGGCGTATGTAAAACACCGCCTGTGTCAGGCGGGCTGGAAAGGTGACCCGGAGCTGACCGGATCGGCGCTGCTCGCTATCCACCAGTTCAGCCGGGGGGTGCCACGGCATATCAACAAGCTATGCAACCGATTGCTGGTGCTTGGATTCGGAAAGGGGAAACACATCCTCGACGAAGCGGAGGTTCAGGCGATCTCCATAGAACTGCGCGAGGAACAACTGACGCCCCTGGGCAGCGATCAGGAGACGCCCGACGAATTCAGCGTGGCCCGGTCCATGGGAGAGCACGGGGAGGAGGCATTCCCCCTGTCCGAGCTGGCGCTTGACAGGAATAGCATTGAGGTGGAAAACCCGCACCAGTCTGCCGCCCCGGCTCCGGTGACACGGCCGGAAACGCATGCCGCCACGCGGCAGACCCGACAGACGGCGCAACGGCGCGTAGAGGCCAGGATCATGGCCCGGAGAGAAAGGCAGCCGGTGAAATCACCGGCATACCAGGGAAGCGGCGTTTCCGTCCCGGGCAGGGTGCGGCAGCGTTACGGGCCCGATCTGGTTCGCCTGTTGACCTGGCAGGAGCGGTTGAAGCCTGGCATGGTATGGGGGGTCGCCGCGCTGGTGGTCGCCGCCCTGTTCATGACCGGGCTGGCGAGGTTTTCCGGGGAAGAACGCACTGAACGGGCGACCCTGCCCAACGAGCAGCGGGCGCTGACAAAACCATCCATGCTCGCGCATGGCGGAAGTCGGGAAAACACGAATATAACGATACCGCAAGCAGGGCAACAGGGACCGGCAACCCGGACCCAGGCCGCCATCCCGGCTGAAACCGCGGATGAACCGAAGGGTGACGACAGCAGGAATGCAGCTGTCATTGAAGCAGCAACACCGGCGCCCACACCGGAAATAATCTCGATCGCAGCCAGCCCCGCGGCGGACCTGCCTCCCGTGGAAGCCGTGACACCGCCGGAGCTGGTCTCGGAAACGGCGCATGACGGGTCAGAAATCAACGGGTTCGCGGCCGGTCAGGAGGATGTAGCTATGGCGGCGCCAAACAGGTTATTGCCGAATATCGAATCGATGGATGCGCCCGCAGCGGGTGGCGGGGCAGGCAAGATGGTTGCGGCTGACGACCCGCCGGTCGCAGCCCCGGTCTCACGGGAAGAAAAAATCGCAACACTGCTCGCACAGGGACGGCAGTCCCTGAGGCGATTCAGATTACTGACGCCGGCCGGGGACAATGCCAACCAGTACTTCAAGGAGGTCCTTGCCCTGGATCCCGGAAACACCGATGCCCGTAACGGGTTCAACCTGATCGCGGAACGCTATGTCGTTCTGGCCAGGCGTGCATACGAGCGCCACGATAGCAAGTTGGCCAGGTTATATATTTCACGGGGCCTCCGGGTTCGGCCCGGCAACAGGGATCTGCTCGCCTTGCAGGACAGCATGCGCAAACCGCCGGTCACGGCCCGGGAGACGGCTGCAGAGGTATCACCGGTTGTAGAGGTATCACCGCCGGTTGTAGAGGTATCACTGGCTGTTGAACCACCGCCGGAGCAACCGGGTTTTTTCTCACTCCTGAAGTCGCTGTTTACCGGGAAGCGAGAGGAGCCGGCTGAGGTTGTCGAACGCTCAATCATGTCTGTGAATCCCTGATTCTCAGGCATCAACGGGACCAGACAAGTCCCGAGTTGACCCTGGCGGTTGCAATTCGCGCCTGTACTGGCACCATAGGACCTCATTGTATCGTGGGGCACGGTGCACTCCAGAAATCATGGCGGACAGAACCTTCACATGACACGGCCGGCTATTGGCACCCTTGTCGGCATCGCGCTGTTTTCAGCCACCCTTGCACAGGCCGGGCAGACGCTGTTTCCACGCCCGCAATCGCTGCAGCCGGCGATCGCATTCTGGACGCAGGTCTACACCGAGGTGGATTCCGACTCGGGCTTCGTCCATGACAGCCGCAATCTGGCCGTTATTTACGAAACCCTGACGTTCAAGCCCGCCGACAGCAACCGGCAGCAGCAACGTCGTATCGAGGCGGCGCTGGAGCGGTATCGCGGCGCCCTGCTGACACTGGCCGGCGGCAAGCGCACGAACCTGACGCCGACCGAGCAACGGGCGCTCGGGCAGTGGGGCAACGATGCCACCGCGAACACCCTGCGCGCGGCGGCGGATAATCTCCGCTTTCAGCGCGGGCAGTCCGACGGCTTCCGTGACGGCCTGATTCGGGCGGGCGCATGGGACCGGCAGATCCGCGCGGTGTTGCGCGAACTCGGCGTGCCCGAAGCCCTGGCCGCGCTGCCGTACGTTGAATCGTCTTACCACCCTTCGGTTCGGTCGAGCGCCGGGGCGGCGGGTCTCTGGCAATTCACGCGCTTTACGGGTCAGCGCTACCTGCGTGTCGACCACGTAGTCGATGAACGCCTGGACCCCCTCGAATCGACCCGGGCCGCGGCGCGCCTGCTGCAATATAACCATTCGATCCTGAAAAGCTGGCCGCTGGCGATTACCGCATACAACCATGGGCTGTCGGGAATGCGCCGCGCCGTGCGGGTCACCGGCACGGACGATATCGGAACCATCGTGCGGGACTACAACGGGCGCCTGTTCGGCTTCGCCTCGCGCAACTTCTATGCCTCGTTCCTGGCGGCGCTCGATGTCTCGAAGGATTACCGGCGCTATTTCGGGGCACTCACCCGGCGGTCGGCCGACAACATCCAGCGCATCGAACTGCCCGCCTACTTCCCGGCCGGGGTTCTGAGTGAAGGATTTGGCGTGGATACGACGACCCTGCAGCAGCTCAATCCCGCCCTGCAGTCGGCGGTCTGGGACGGCAGGAAACATGTGCCCAAAGGCTATCGCCTGCGCCTGCCCGCCGGCATGGGGGGCAGGCCGGCGCGCGACCGGCTGGCGCGCCTGGCCGCGACCGACGGCCAGACAGAGCAGATCCCGGATATCTTCTATCGGGTCGAGCGGGGCGACACCCTCTCGGAAATTGCCTTGCGCTACCGGACCACGGTCACCGAACTGATGGCCATGAACGGCTTGCATGACCCGCGTCGCGTCCGTGCCGGCGCCTCCTTGCGGGTGTTAAGTGCCGCCACAGACGGGGTTATGCAGGTGGCGGCGCTCGAACCGGCAACGCAGAGTGCCGCCGTGACGGCCATGCAGCCTGCCGACAACAAGGCGGCTGCGACAGCGGCGACCGACCCGGAGCAGCAGCTTGCTGCCCTCGACACAGCGCCCGATGAACCCGAGGCGGACCTCATCGCCGACCCTGCCGACTACGAGGTCGGCGCCGACGGGACCATCGAGATTCAGGCCGCCGAAACCCTGGGCCACTACGCCGACTGGCTGCAGACGCACTCCAGTGAGCTGCGGCGTTACAACGGTCTGGGTTCCAGTGAGTCACTCCGGGTGGGTCGGCGCCTCAAGCTGGATTTCGGCAAGGTCTCAACCCGCGAGTTCGAACAGCGGCGGCTGACCTATCACCAGGCACACCAGGCGATATTCTTCCAGAACCACCGGATCACCGGCGACTGCACTCACTCCGTCAGGGCGGGTGACTCGCTGTGGGTCATCGCCGCGCGCCAGTACGGCGTCCCGTTCTGGTTGCTGCGCCAGTACAACCCGGATGTCAACCTGAACGGCGTGTTGCCGGAAGGCACGGCCGTCCTTATCCCGATGGTCGAGGATGTCGAGGACGGCACGACGGCGTCCGATATCACGCAGGCCAAAGTCAACAAGGGCTCCTGCGCCGCGCTGGGCTGATATGCCGGAAACATAAATCTGTCCCGATGACTGCTGTCGCCTGTTTCACAAGGCTTTTCTCTGGCCGTTAAAATACGCGCTTTTACCCGGGCGGCAGATTCGCCATAATGCCCACCGATTAACTGCAAGCACGACAGGTGTCACCGTGGCCATGGACGAAGTACCGATGCTCAGGAAAGACCGTTTGACCTATTACCGCACCGAGATCCTGATGGCGCTGGTGGCCATCATCACCATCCTCGCCATCTGGCTGGTGCCGGGCCAACAGGAAGAAGCGCCGCCCGCCCTGCCGCAACTGACAACTGCCGCCCCGCCGATGGAAACGGATAACAAGAACGCACCGCCGTCCCCGGCAGTCGAGACGTCGGCCGCCGCCATGCCCGGCGACCGGGCCCGCGCGATCATTGCCGGATTGCGTGCCAGCGGCGGGGAGCCCGATCCGGTCGAGGTTTTCGCCAACGCGCAACGGCTGCAGGACGAAGGTTATCCGGATGACGCCTACCTGCTGTATCGCTTCGCCGCCAATCATGGCGAGGCGCGGGCCGCCCTGCTGCTCGGCACCCGAGCCGACCCGGCGTACTACACCGCCGCCGGCAATATCCTGCCGGGACCGGAGCCCGAGCAGGCTATCAAGTGGTATCGCATGGCCGGAGCGGAAGGCAACGCGGAGGCCTTGGCGCGCCTCAAGGCCCTGCGCGGCCGGCTGGAGCAGGCGTCCGCCGCCGGTGATGTGCAGGCCGATCGTCTGCTGCTGCTATGGCAGTAGCCCGACTTACTCACCGGGCGGTGGCAACACCAAAGGCTGAATTGGAGCTGATCAACGTCGTGTTCACATGGAAGAAGACAGTGTGTATTCGGGAAATGCCTGTCCCGGTGAGAAAAGCAGGCTGGTTCTTCGGGAGATCGGGATCATGAAGAAATTCTGGCTGGCGCTGGCCATCGCGGTAATACCGCTGATGGCGATGGCCATCGAACCGGGCGAAGGCATCGACAAGCCACTGCTGATCCCCGGCAAGCACAGTCTTTACCAGCGCGTGCTGGCGGTTCCCGGTGCCCGGCTGTCCACCCGGCCAGGCAGCAAAGGAAACGACCCGGTGACGCCGTTTACCGCCTTCTATGTCTATACACGCCATACCCAGGGTGACACGGCCTGGCTCCAGGTCGGCACAGACGTGCACGGCAACCGCGCTGGCTGGCTCCCCGCCTCCAGCACCATCGAATGGAACAGCGGGCTGACCGCGGTATTCCGCGACCCGGCGGATCACGACCGGGTACTGCTCTTCAAGGACAGCGATTCGCTGCGCAAACTCGTCCAGCAGCGCGACCTGAAGGCCTATGACACGCTCTACCAGGAAGCGGCGCAGGGGCAGCTGCCCGACGGGTCGCCGGTGGTCGCCATTCAGCCGCCCGGCTATATCGATATCCGGGACGACTTTTACCTCGTGCCCATCCAGCGTTACGAGGATGTCTATATGGGCGCCCAGCAGGCGCGCCTGCTCAAGGTGTCGAGCGTTCCGCTGAGCAGCGAGTCGTCCGCGCCGGTGAAGTCGGTCACAACGGCCGGGGCCGACAACAACACGCGGGACTACAAGGCGGGGCTGGTGTTCGTCATCGACTCCACCCTGTCCATGGAACCCTACATCAAGCGCACCCGGGAAGCAGTGAAGAAAATCTATGACACCCTCGGCGGCGCCGGCCTGCTCGGTCACGTGAACTTCGGCCTGGTCGCCTTCCGCGACAACCTCGCCGCCAGCCATCAGCCCACGAAGGACTATCTGGTGCGCACCTATGTCGATCTGCAGCAGGGACGCGATGCGTCGGGTTTCCTGACCCGAGTGAACTCGCTGCAGGCCGCGCTGTTCTCGAACCGGGACTTCATAGAGGATTCCTACGCCGGCATCAAGGAAGCGATCGAGGCGATGAACTGGAAGGGCTACGCGGCCCGCTATATCGTGCTGGTGACCGATGCCGGTCCGCGCAGCGCCAATGACCCACTCTCCTCCACTGGCCTGGGACCCGAGAGCCTGCGGCGACTGGCCCAGGACAAGGGTATCGCCATTTTCGTGCTGCACCTGCTGACGCCGGCCACCCAGGCGGACCACGACGCGGACGCCGGCGCGTACCGAAAACTGGCCGACTTTCCGGGCATCGGCAGCCTGTATTACGGCGTGCCCACCGGCGATGTCGCGGAATTCGGTACGGTGGTCGACACGCTGGCCGCCCAGATCGCCGAGCAGGTGCGCCTGGCCGGGGGCGGCAAGGCAGCGCCGGCCACGACACCGGCAGCGGCGGCAGGCGGAGGCACGCGGCTCGCCGAACTGCAGTCCAAGGTGGCAAAGCTCGGCTATGCCCTGCGCATGCGCTACCTGCAAAAGACCGCGGGCGGCAAGGTGCCCGACGTGTTCGACGCCTGGCTACTGGACCGCGACTTCCGCGATCCCGAACGCTCCACCCTGGACGTGCGCGTGCTGCTCACCCGTGACCAGCTCTCCGACCTGCACGATGTGCTCAAGCAGGTGTTGAGCCGGGCCGAGGAGGGGCTGCTCTCGCCGCAGAATTTCCTCAACGAACTCAAGAGCCTAGCCGCGACCCTGTCGCGCACCCCCGAACAGCTGGGCGCCACCACGGCCACGACGGCGGGCGAAGGCAACAGCCTCGCGGATCTTGGCTTCATGCGGGAGTACATCGAGGGCCTGCCCTACACCGGCGAGGTCATGGGCCTGTCGCTGGATGACTGGCAGAGCTGGCCGACCCGACAGCAGGTCGCCTACCTCAACCGTCTTGAGGAGAAGGTCAACTATTACCGCGCGCTGCACGATCACACCGATCTGTGGGTGAGCCTGGACGGCGGACCGGTCGGCGGCGATTCGGTGTTCCCCGTTCCCCTGGAGATGCTGCCCTAGGAGCCTGCCGGACTTAGGTGTTCGTAGCAAGGCGAGTGGGAAAGCGAGAACAAATCGTCATGATTTCGAGGCGCATAGTCATTCTACGCAACGAAAATCGGGGGAGAGTGCAGCGAGGGGGCCATGGGCCGCTCTCCCGCCGCCGTAGTAGAATCATCCTAAGTCCGACAGGCTCCTGACCGACGTGAGCACCGAAAACGCGACGGAGCTGCAGTGCAGGCGGGCGCTCATCTATCACCTTCGCGATGTGGTCAAAACCCGTGAAGCCGAAGGGGTAGCCTTTCGCCTGCGGGTTCCGAACCTGCAGATCGCCGTGGGCGAGAAAATTGCCCTGATTGGTGAATCGGGCTGCGGCAAATCGACCCTGCTCGATATGCTGGTGTTCATCCTGCAGCCCACGGAGGCCGGCGCCTTCTGCTTCCGGCCCGATGACGACGCGGAACCCTGCGACGTGGATGCCTGGTGGAAGCACGGCATGCTCAATGAACTGGGCGATCTGCGCAAACGTCATATCGGCTACGTGATGCAAACCGGCGGCCTGCTGCCCTACTTGTCGGTGCACGACAACATGAACCTGTGCCGCAGCGTGCTCGGCCTGCGGCACGACGGGACGGTCGAACACCTGGCGGAAGAACTCGGCATCGCCGCCCATCTCGGCAAGCTGCCCGATTCCCTGTCCACGGGCGAGCGCCAGCGGGTGGCCATCGGGCGCGCCCTTGCTCACCGGCCGACCATCGTGATTGCCGATGAACCCACCGCCTCGCTCGACCCGTATGCAGCGGAGAAAATCATGTCGCTGTTCATCGCGCTGGCGAACGAATTCAACACCACCGTCATCCTCGCGAGCCACGCCTGGCGCCATGTCAGGGAACTCGGCCTGCGCCGGCTCGACCATAAAACGCAGCACCTCGAGGATGGCAAGCTGACCGAGACGGTGGTGAGCGGCTGACCATGGCGTTCTCTCTTGCCAAGATTTTCCGGCTGGCGACCCGCGACTATTTCCACGAGTGGCCGATGTCGGGCTGTTTCGTGCTGGCCCTGGCTGCGGTGCTCGGTCCGATGCTGGTGCTGTTCGGGCTCAAATTCGGCATCGTGGGCGCCATGGTGGATCAACTGATCGAGGATCCCCACAACCGCGAAATCCATCCCCTCGGCAGCGGCCATTTCGACCATGTCTGGCTGGAAGGCGTGCGCAAGCAGCCGCAGGTGGCCTTCCTGGTGCCGCGCACCCGCAGCATTGCCGCGAGCATCGAACTCAGCAGTCGCGATTCGATGCGTATCGTGCCGGTGGAGCTGATCCCCTCGGATCGCGGCGATCCGCTGCTCCCGGAAACCAGCGAGTTCGTGGCGGGCATCAGCCGTGTGGTGCTCTCCCAAAGCGCGGCCGAGAAGCTGGGCGCCGCGGCAGGAGACACCGTCAACGGCAGTCTCGCCCGGCGGTTTCGCGGCATCCAGGAACGGGTGCACCTGCCGCTGACCGTCACGGCAGTCGCCCCGGCGCGGGCTTTCCCTCGGGATGGCGCCTTCGTGTCGGTGCGCCTGGTCGAGGCGCTGGAGGACTTTCGTGACGGGCGGGCGGTGCCCGAACTCGGCTGGGAGGGAGAGCCGGCGGACAGCGACCGCAGCTACCCGGGCTTCCGGCTCTATGCGCGCTCCATCTATGACGTGGCAAGTCTGCGGGATGCCTTCGCCAAGCTCGGCGTCGATGTCCACACCCAGGCGGCCCAGATCGAACTGGTGCAGCGCATGGAGCGAAATCTGACCGCCATCTACTGGGCAATCGCCGTGATTGGCCTGGTGGGTTTCTCCCTCTCGCTCGGGGCCAGCCTGTGGGCCAATATCGACCGCAAGCGCAAGGAGCTCTCGGTGTTGCGGCTGGTGGGATTCAATACGCGGGACATCGTCTGGTTCCCCATGGTGCAGGCGCTGTTCACCGCCATCCTGGGCTGGGTGCTCGCGGTGGGCATCTTCCACGCGGCGGCCTGGGTTATTAACAATATGATGGCTGCGCAGCTGGAATCAGGCCAGCAGGTATGCCGGTTGCTGCCGCTGCACTACGCAATCGCACTGGCGCTGACCTGCACCGCCGCCGTGGTGGCATCGGGCCTCGCGGGCCTGCGCTCAGCGCGCGTAGAGCCTTCCGAAGGCCTGCGCGAGCTGTAGCGTTACACCGGCCGCGACGGCGGCGGGTGCCAGGTGCTGGGATGAGGTTTACGCAGCAGGGCGTTGCGGATATGCCATTCCTCGCGCGGGTCGGCCGTCTCCAACAGGGTGATTTTGCGCTGTACGCTGACGGCAATGGGCACGCCATCGCGATACAGCAGGCGGTGGCCCGGCTGTGGGCCGATGCGCGATCCCGGCGTGACAATGCCGCTGAGATTCAGCGGATCGGCGGCGCTGAGCGTGATGAGGTCGCCCGGCCGCGCCCGGTTGCGGATTTCCCGCAGGGCGGATACCGCCTCGGGCAGCGCATACTGCTCGCCCGGAAATCCCTGCACGAAACGCCCGCCGCGTAGTTCGCCGCGCGCCTCCAGACGTCTATAGGCATAGAGCAACTCCCGCCAGGAGGGCAGCCCGTCTTCCCGCTCCAGCAGCCGGCGGAAGACGACGCCGTAGCGGCGCAGCAGCACCCGCGCGATGTGTTCGGCATGGTTCAGGGTATCCCTCTCGCCGCCCGCCGCGGGACGCAGCAGCGACCAGCGCCCGGCGGCGGCGAGTCGCTCCGAGGGCGCATGGCGGCGGCGCTGCAGCCGCTGCGGCATAATGAGTTCGCGCAGGCCACGGAAGCTGTCGCAGGTGACCAGACCCCAGGCAGTGAGTTCGCCCAGCGCCTCCTCCAGCTGCGTCCTGAGCAGGCCGGTTTCAGCCAGCAGTTCCTCGAAGAAACTCGCGCCCCACGCGCGCAGCCCGTCATAGACCGTGCGCGCCGCGCCCGAGAGCGGCAGCTCCCCGGCCGGCAACAGCGGCGTGAAGGCGCGCCAGTGACCGAGCTGCGCGCGGGCGATGAAGGTGATCGGCGTGGAGCGTACCGCCGGGGCGCGGCGCTTCGGCTCCTTGCCCGGTGCGGGTACCTGCAGGCGCAACCACACCAGCTGGCCGGCGCTGCACAGACCATCGAGTTCGGCGCGCGAATACGGCTGCACACGCACCGGCAGCACATCGTCCTCCCAGCACACCGCCGGCAGGCTCAGGCCTTCCAGCTGAGCCAGCGTGCGCGCGAATCCGCCTTCCCCCTCGCCCGGGTCGTCCAGCCCCTGCCAGTGAAACAGGAAGCGCATAAAATCGGCGGGCGCGACCGGCTCGATCTCACTGCGCAGCTGTTTCAGGGTGTAGCGGTGGATGCGCGCCAGCAGTCCGCGCTCGCACCATTCGCCCGCCGCCGTTTCCCCCGCCGCCGTGTCGGTGGTGAAGCGGCCCTGAATGACGAAGCCCTCCTGCTGCAACGCGACCAGCGCCCGTTCGATAGCGGCAGCTTGCAGCACCAGCGGCGCGGCGAGCCGTGGTGCAGTAACCGGCCCCAGTCCTTCGAGCCGGCTGCGGATGAGCTCGCGCAGCGCGATCTCCGGATCGCCGCCCTCCTCCGCCACGATGGCTTCGATCGGCGGCTCCAGGCAGGCGCCGGGACACAGCTGCTGCAGCGCCTGCAGGCGTTCCGCCGCCACCCACAGACGCTCACCGGTGGCGGTGGTGAGTACCGTCGCGCGGCGATCCCGCAGCAGCACCTCCAGCAGCTCCGGCCAGTCGTGCGCCAGGCTGTCATGCCGCTGCGACAGGGGGCCGCGCACGCCCTCGGCCGCGGTCAGGAAGCCAAGCACCAACAGGGCATCGTGCAGCTCGTCCGGGGTCTGCGCCTCCGGCCACGCCTCCCGTCGCACCCGCTCGATCGCCGCGGGATCGAGCCGCCCGATCTCGGCGGCGCTCGCGGGGTCCATGAAGCGGCGCTGCTGCACGGCCAGGGTGCGGCGCTCCTCCGCCGGGGCATCATCGAGGAAGGCGTAGGGCCGCGCGTTGAGGATTTCCTGCGCCAGCAGCGAGGGCGTGGCAAGCTCGCGGCCGATGATCTCGATCCGGCCCTGTGCGATGTCCGTCAGCAGCCGCATCAGGCCGTCGATGTCCATCAGCTCGTGCAGGCAGTCCGACAGGGTCTGCTCGACCAGCGGGTGCTCCGGCACGGCGCGGTCGCCGGCGATGTTCTCCGCGCAGGCGAGCTGCTCCGGGAAAATTACGGCGATCAGGTCCTCGGCGTCGTTGCGCTGGAACGGCGCCGGCACGCGCTTGCCGGCGCGGTTGCGCGGCACCGCGAGCGCCGTGTTGGCGACCCAGCGCCAGCGCGTCGGGAACATAGGCGCGGCGAGCAGGGCCTGCACCAGCACGGCTTCCACCGTCGCGGCATTAAGGTAATGCGCGGGATCCTCCAGCGGGAAGCTGTGCGTCGGTCCGAGCGAGATCACGATGCTGTCCTCGCCGGCCGCCGCCTGCAGTTCGAAGTTGAAGCGGCGGCAGAAACGCTTGCGCAGCGCCAGCCCCCAGGCGCGGTTGATGCGCGAGCCCCGGGGAGAGTGGATGACCAGGTGCTGGTCGCCGGTTTCATCGAAAAAGCGCTCGAACACGATGCGCTCCTGCGTGGGCAGCACGCCCAGCGCGGCCTTGGCCGCGGCCAGGTAATCCACCAGTTGCGCCGCCGCGGCGGAGGGCAGATCCAGTTCCTCCGTCACGTAGCGACGGGCGGCATCGAGACCCTGTTCCAGCCGGGCATCGAGTTCGGCGCGAAGCGCGCGACACCGCCTCCGACAGTTCGTCGCTGCGCCCCGGCGCCTCGCCGAACCAGAACGGGATGTTGGGCGGCTGGCCGTGCGCGTCCTCGGCGTACACGCGGCCCTGCTCGATCTTCAGCATGCGATAGGAAGTGTTGCCCAGCTGGAAGATATCGCCCGCCAGGCTTTCGAAGGCGAAGTCCTCGTTCAGCGTGCCGATGAACAGGCCTTCCGGCTGCAGGATCACGTCGTAGTCGAACTGGTCGGGGATGGCCCCGCCGTTGGTCAACGCGGTCAGCCGCGCGCCGCGCCGCGCCCGCAGCATGCCGTGCACGGCATCGCGGTGCAGATAGGCGCCGCGGCGCCCGCGCCGGGTGTGGAACCCCTCGCCCAGCATCTTCACCACTGCGGTGAACGTCTCGCGGGTGAGGTCGCGGTAGGGCCAGGCGCCGCGGAACACCTCGTAGAGTTCCGCCTCGTCCCAGTCGCGGCTGGCAACCTCCGCGACGATCTGCTGCGCCAGCACGTCGAGCGGATGCGTCGGAATCGGAATGCGGTCCAGTTCCCCGCGCTGCACCGCCGCGAGCAGCGCCGTGCATTCCACCAGATCATCGCGCGAGAGCGGAAACAGGCGCCCCTTCGGCAGCGCGCCGAGGCGGTGGCCGGAGCGCCCGACCCGCTGCAGCAGGGTGGCGATGCCGTGCGGCGAACCGAGCTGGCACACCAGGTCGATCTCGCCGATGTCGATGCCGAGTTCCAGCGAGGCGGTCGCGACCAGTGCCCGCAGCCGCCCCTGCTTGAGGCGCTGCTCGGCCTCCAGGCGGTGTTCGCGCGCGAGGCTGCCGTGGTGGGCGGTCACCGCGTCCTCGCCCAGGCGCTCCGCCAGCGCGGCGGCCGCGCGCTCGGCCAGGCGCCGGGTATTCACGAAGATCAGCGTGGTGCGATGTTCTTCGATCAGCTGCTCCAGACGGTCGTAGATCTCGCCCCATACCTCGTTCGCCATCACCGCCTCCAGCGGCGAACCGGTCACCTCGATGCGCAGGTCGCGCTTGCGCACATGGCCGGTATCGATGAGGGTGCAGTCGGTGTCGCGCGCGCCGGTCAGATAGTGCGCCATGGTCTCCAGGGGTTTCTGCGTGGCGGAGAGGCCGATGCGCACCGGCGGCTTCGGGGTCAGTTGCGTGAGGCGCTCGAGCGATAGGGTGAGGTGCGCGCCGCGCTTGTTGCCGGCGAGTGCGTGGATTTCGTCCACGATCACGCTGCGCACGGTACTCAGCATCGCGCGGCCCGAGTCCGAGGTGAGCAGCAGGTAGAGCGATTCGGGAGTGGTCACCAGGATGTGCGGCGGGTTGCGCTTCATCGCCGCACGCTCCGCCGTCGAGGTGTCGCCGGTGCGCACCTGGGCGCGCACCGGCACATCCCTGAGGCCGCTCTCCAGTAGCGCGTCACGGATGCCGTTCAGCGGCAGTTCCAGGTTGCGGTGGATATCGTTGGACAGGGCCTTGAGCGGCGAGATGTACAGCACCTGCGTTTCATCCGGCAGCGGAGCATCCAGGCCATCCCGAATCAACCGGTCGATGGCGGCGAGAAACGCCGCCAGGGTCTTGCCCGAGCCGGTAGGCGCGGCAATGAGGGTGGGCCGGCCCGCATAGATCGCCGGCCAAGCCTGGAGCTGGACTTCCGAAGGGGCGTCGAAATGCTCGCCGAACCAGCAGGCGACAGCAGGATGAAACACACTGAGGGGCATGCCCAGATCATGGCAGGCAGGCGGGTTGGCGTCCAGCCCGGGCCGGGAGCGAGGTATGAGCAGGAAGCGGAAGCATTGCCCGCGACCCCGTTGAATTAGCAGAGAACCCGCAATTCGGGAAAATTAAAGAGGTCCGCTCCTACCCCAGGAAATGCAGAGAGCCCCCTCTTCTTTTACTTTTTACTTCTTATTTCTTACTCATTACCTTTCACTTCATCAGTCTTGTGTCCTCCGGTATTCGAAGGCTTCCTCGCATTCCGGCAGGTCGTAGAAAGGTAGTGACCCTGATAGAGGTCCAGCAGCTGGCTGGTTAGCAGGTCGAGACGGCCGGTGTCTTTACCGGTGAAATCCCCGTCCAGAATGCGCCGGGCCACAGCAAGCGTCCTTACGAAATCCCGGACATCGAAACAGCAGTAGTCCGGCACGAGAGTGATTCCGCCTCCCGGCGACATCAGCACGCATTCTTCGCCCAGATTGTCACGAGATTACGCAGTATGGTATCGACGGATCACTGTGCGACTGACTCGTCGGCCTGTGGCCAGAGTGCCGAGGCGAGGTTTCGTGGACTGACCTTGCAGCCGCCGAGTGCGATCAGCACTTTCAGAAACTCGAGAGCCTGTCGCCCGTAACCGGAGTCGAGGCTAACCGGTTTGCAGTTGAGGGTCAGGGAAAACACCCCCAGGGTCTTGATCCTCACCGGCCAGAGCCGTCACACTCTTCAGGCGTCGGGAACGTCCTGAGAGTGGAGGCAATGGGGCGGTTCAGTTTGCCGCCGGCATCCCGCCCGCGGAACAAGGTTTCCGGAACATCGTCTGGTGGCAAATCCGCCGCAGCGCACGCAGGAAACAAACTATCATCTTCCATATGTCTTCGCCGTAATCCACGTCAAGAAGTATCAGTGGCTACAAAAAACCGGCTATCTGCAGAGGCATCACAATCAGGGAAACTACTCGCATAGTTGACAACACAAATAAAAAACGGCGGCCAGTAGATTTAATCGCTGGTCGCCGCAGAGGAGTCATGAACTATGAAAAAAACCACATCCAATTCCTTTTAGACAACTAAAACAATAACCCAATTACTATGCTGCTACAATTAGTATATATACGTATATTAAGGACTTCCGCCGGCAAGCATGACCTTTGCGCCGCTGGCATTATATTCAATCCACCGGCATTCACAAGTCCGGATACCCGGTTCGATTAGCCGCGTTCCGCAGATGATACACGACGGCATCAATGTTCCAGCAGCCGGCTGTTCTGTTCGACGAATTCACGCACAGCGTGCACATGGCGAGCACCGCTGAAACGGGCGCATTCGCCGCCCTGCTCAAACAGGATGACGGTGGGAAACCCGCGCACACGATAATGTCCCGCCAGTTTCATGTTTTCCCCCTCATCCACCTCGACTTTCGCCAGATGCAGCCGGCCGCCGAATTCCTCCACGATGCGTATCAGCACCGGTGCGAGCACCAGGCAGGGTGAACACCAGTCCGCCCAGAGATCGACGAGGATCGGGCGTTCATGCGAGGGGCCGACGACCTGCATGTCGAAATGCTCGTAATCGGCATCGAAGATCCATTGATAAGCCGTTTTCGTATGTGGCATTGCGTCTGTCCTGTGCGCTGGCGATCTAACGGCTCCACCGTTGTGATGATGAAAATGCTGCGGGTTAGCGCCCGGCAACGGATACCGCAGGCTCACGGGCTGGCATTATACTACCGGCTGCCGCGAGCCATGGCCGCGGCCACATGTTCTTCACGGAAACCTGCGACTACAGTCGACGACAACTCATGCGTTACCGGATCGGCAGCACCCCCGATGAACTGGGCGAACCTATCGGCCAGGGCGCCGTCATGGGCGCGGCCGTGTTCAGCTTCCTGCTGGGCCTGGGCTTTATCATCGCCGGCCTGCGCAGCCGCCACTACTGGCTCACACTCTGGGGCACCGGTCTGTCGCTCGCCAGCGCGGCCTATCTGGCGTTCACGATGCTCGGGCGGTAAGCGCCGTGCCTGCACGCGCTCCACATGGTCTTTGTTTCACTGACCCGTCACTGGCATGATCGGATCCCGTTTTTCGCACCGGACGTCCTCCCGGCTGACACCGGGGAAGAGGAAGCCCCGTGGCCGGCGTCGCACGTCCACACGCGCCGGAACGCCCTGGCGGCGCTGGCTGCTGCGCGGTGTGCTCGCGTTACTCCTGATCAGCGTGCTGCCGGTGCTCCTGCTGCGCTGGATACCCCCGCCTACCTCGGCCGTGATGCTGGCGCGAACCCTGGGCGAGGATCGCTCCCAGGATTACCAGTGGGTGCCGCTGGAACGTATCGCGCCGGCTGCGGCGCTGGCCGTGGTGGCGGCCGAGGACCAGAAATTCCCGGACCACTGGGGATTCGATTTCGATGCCATTATTGACGCCGCCGAGAGCCACGCACGCGGCGGTCGCCTGCGCGGCGCCAGCACGCTGACCCAGCAGGTGGCGAGAAACCTGTTTTTGTGGCAGGGACGCAGTTTTCTGCGCAAGGGGCTGGAAGCCTGGATGACTGTACTGCTGGAGATCGTCTGGCCGAAGCGCCGCATACTGGAGGTCTACCTCAACATCGCCGAGATGGGTGAACGCACCTTCGGCGTACAGGCAGCCTCACGACACTATTTCGCGCGACCGGCCGCCGCCATCAACGCAAGACAGGCGGCGCTGCTGGCTGCGGTGCTGCCCAACCCGCGCCGATTCCGGGTCGACCACCCTTCGGACTACGTGCTGGAACGGCGCGACCGGATTCTGCAGCAGATGTCCCTGCTGGGTGACGGCTACCTGCAGGGCATCCTGCCGGGGACAGGCAGGTGAACCTCGATCACAGCTCCGCTGTTCTCACAAACCCTGCACCCGGGACAGGGTGCTCGAGGCCGCCATGCAGGGGCATTTGGCGAGGAAGCCGGGAGCGACCCGTGTCCAGTAATACGTTAATATAAATATTCCCCTTACATTTAAGAGCCATTCGGGTTGAAGGGTTACCGCCACGCACCCGTGTAGTTATCAGGCACCAATAATCTGAAGAGCGTCCTTACGCCAGGCGCCACGCATCACCGGAACCGCACATGACTGACAAACGAGTCGAAAATCTCAACATAAGCTCCTACACGCGGCTGATCACTCCGGAGGAGCTCAAGCGCCGGTTGCCGATCACCGAGCAGGCGGCTGCCTCCGTCATCAGGGGCCGCGGCATTATCAAAGACATCCTGGACCACAAGGACAAACGGCTTTTCATCGTGGTCGGTCCCTGCTCCATTCACGATCCGGTCGCCGCCATCGAATACGGTCGGCGCCTGCGGGCGCTGGCGGAGCAGGTCGAGGACACGCTCTACCTGGTGATGCGCGTCTATTTCGAGAAGCCGCGCAGCACCATCGGCTGGAAAGGGCTGATCAACGACCCGCACCTGAACGGATCCTTCGAGATCGAGGAAGGACTGCACATCGCCCGCCGCCTGCTGCTGGAACTGGCCGAACTCGACCTGCCGCTCGCGACCGAGGCGCTCGACCCGATCTCGCCGCAATACCTGCAGGAATTCATCGCCTGGTCAGCGATCGGCGCCCGCACCGCCGAATCGCAGACGCACCGGGAGATGTCGAGCGGGCTGTCCTGCGCCGTCGGCTTCAAGAACGGCACCGACGGCGGGCTGGCCGTGGCCGTCAACGCGCTCAAGTCCGTCACTCACCCGCACAATTTCCTCGGCATCGACCCAGACGGCCGGGTGTCCATCGTCTCGACCGCCGGCAACCGCTACGGCCATGTGGTGCTGCGCGGCGGCAACGGCAAAGCCAACTACGATTCGGTGAATGTTGCGATCTGCGAGCGGGCGTTGCTGCAGGCGGGTCTCAGCCCGAACATTATGGTGGACTGCAGCCACGAGAACTCCAGCAAGGACCCGGCGTTGCAGCCGCTGGTGGCGCAGAACGTGACCAACCAGATCATCGAGGACAATCGGTCGATCATCGGACTGATGATCGAGAGCAACCTCAACTGGGGCAACCAGCCCATCCCGGAGAATCCCGCCGATCTCAAATACGGTGTTTCCGTCACCGACGCCTGCATCGACTGGGCCACGACCGAAAAGACCATCCTGGACATCAGAAACGGCGTCAGGCAGACCGTCGGGAAACGGGCAGTCTAATTGCAGGGCGGGTTAGTGTTTTTTGCGTAACCCGCCGGGCGTTGCATAGCAACACAACACATTTTTATGAGTGCCTGGCGGCACAGCCGATGGGTTACGGCACCAACGGCGTGCCTAACCCACTCTACATCGATTATGCAACCGCCTAAGGAAGTGCCATTCGGGTCAGATCCCTTTTCCTCTATCGAACGATACCGCCGAATCAGGGTCCATAATCTGCAACGGACCCTGAAGGACCTTCAATAACACAGCGTCAACCAGTCGACGCATCGATCTACCGATGAACCTGTTTCATATTCTGGCGTTGCTGCTGGCCATTGCCGCGCTGTTCAGTTATCTCAATCATCGCTTTCTGAAGCTCCCCACCACAATCGGGATAATGATGATCGCGTTGTTGTTTTCGCTCGGCCTCCTGATGCTGAAACCGCTAGTGGAGGGACTCGAGGACAAAGTCGTGCTCATGCTGAGGAGCGTTGATTTCGATGCCACCGTGCTGCACGGCATGCTGGGTTTCCTGCTGTTCGCCGGGGCGCTGCACGTCAACCTGACCGATCTGGCCGAACAGCGCTGGATGATCACCTTCCTCGCAACCTTCGGCATCATCGGCTCGACCGCCATTATCGGAGTGCTGTCGTGGTGGGCCTTCGACCTGACAGGGCTGGAGGTCCCGTTCATCGACTGCCTGCTGTTCGGCGCCCTGATCTCGCCTACCGACCCAATCGCCGTTCTCGGGATACTCAAGCAGGTCGGCGTCACGAAGAGTCTCGAGGCCAAAATCACCGGCGAATCGCTGTTCAATGACGGCGTTGCGATACTGGTCTTTCTGGTCATCTCGTCCATCGCCGCGG
Organism: uncultured Gammaproteobacteria bacterium; assembly: GCA_963763115.1. Classification (GTDB taxonomy): domain Bacteria; phylum Pseudomonadota; class Gammaproteobacteria; order UBA9214; family UBA9214; genus CAVQCA01. Next base: position 37,127 of record CAVXNM010000008.1, on the reverse strand, counting down.
GCAACGACCACATCTCCACCTGGAATGTCATCGGGCTTTTTTTGCGGGAAGCAGCCGGCGGCGTGCTGTTCGGCCTGGCGGCCGGTTTTGTCGCCTACCGGATGCTGCGCGATGTGGACAACTACCAGGTGGAAATGCTGATCACCCTGGCGCTGGTCACCAGCGGTTATGCCCTGGCCGAGAAACTGCAGTTGTCCGCACCCATTGCCATCGTGGTGGCCGGGTTGTTGATCGGCAATCACGGGAAGCTGTTGCCGATGCCCGAGCGCACCCGCGATCACCTCGACACCTTCTGGATACTGATGGATGAAATTCTCAACGCCGTGCTGTTCGTGCTGATCGGTCTGGAGATGCTGGTGCTGGTTTTCCGGGAGCAATACCTGGTGGCCGGCCTGATTGCGATCCCCATTGTGTTGCTGGCGCGGTTCATCACCGTCGGACTGCCGATCACCCTGATGCGCCGTTTCAGGTACTTCAGTCCGAACGCGGTGAAAATTATCACCTGGGGTGGCCTGCGCGGCGGCTTCTCCATCGCGCTGGCCCTGTCGCTGCCTGCCGGCGGGGTGCGCAGCACGCTCGTGGCGATCACCTATATCGTGGTCGTGTTTTCGATACTCGTGCAGGGACTCACCATCAGCCCATTGATCAAACGGCTGGAAACCCGCTGAGGCGGTCCGGGAAGTGGTGCCGGGAGGCAATTTTCTTTACTATCTGCGCACGCCCTCCAGTACCCGTAAACCCTGACCCGGTACCGCTCATGCAACGTATCATCGCACTGCTCCTGTTGTCCGCAGTCCTCAGCGGATGCGCTAGCCTGGACGAAAGGAAGAAGACCGTCTTGCTCGACATGGCCACACGCCACTACGAAAGCGCCATCCGCTGGGGAGACTACGCGACCGCCAACGCCTATAGATTGCAGGAAAGCACCGACGCCCTGGCGACAAACCCGAAGGACCTCAAACGGTTCCGGGTAACCTCCTACGAAACCCTGAATACCGTCCTGAACGAGGACGATACCGAAGCGCAGGTCGTGGTGCAGATCAGGTATTACGACGAAGAGCGTATGAAGGAGGTGACGCTGACGGACCGGCAAACCTGGAAATATGACACTGATCTGGGTCTATGGCACCTGGACAGTCCCCTGCCGGCCTTCCGATAGGTGCGAGGCAACTCGAGTAATAATTGACACGCATCCAGAAGCACCAGGCGACAGCTGATTGACGCGTCCGCGGCTCCGGTTATTCGGATGGTTTAACCGCAAGATGAAAGGCCACCAGTATCCTGTCGACCAGCCGGCGTATCGCCCGAATAAGCATCAGCGGTTCCTTCCTGCAGGCCCGGTTGACCTTCCGGTACTGCTTCTCGAACGTCCTGGCGAGCTTCCTGTTTTTGCGGGTAGCCGCGGCTACGGTCTCGGCCAGTCTTTTGTCGTGCAGCGCCTGGATCAATTCCTGGTCACGCTTCGCAAAGTAGATGTCCTCCTCCGCGAGTTCCTTGAGCCTGAGCATTTCGACGAATTTCGACATGAGTGCACCCCTCGAAAGTCGATTCTACCGCAGTTCGCCGCGCGCGGAGCCACAGGCAGACAAAACTCACGTGGAGTTGCCACACACCTGCATAGTGACCATCCGTCGGTGTAAACTCTCACCCGACGAGAACCACGGAGAGAACTGCTTCCAATGAACTGGTGGGGAACCCTGCTCGGCGGTACGCTCGGGTACATGTTCGGCGGTCCCCTCGGCGCGTTGCTCGGCGCCATCCTGGGCCGTAATTTCGACCGCGGCCTTTCCACGGCCAACCGGCCCTCTGTGTTTGGCCCGGGGCGGCAGGAACGCGTCCAGGCCGCCTTCTTTACCGCGACTTTTTCGGTGATGGGCCATATGGCCAAGGCCGACGGGCGGGTAACGTCAGCCGAGATCTCGGCCGCCGAGACCATCATGACGCGCATGCAGCTCGACCCGGCCCAGCGCAAGGCGGCTATCCGGCTGTTCAACGAGGGCAAGAAGGATGATTTCCTCCTGCAGGAGGTGCTCGCGCAGTTCCGGCACGAATGCCATGGCCGGCGCAATCTGTTGCAGATGTTTCTCGAGATTCAGATCGCCACGGCGATGGCCGACGGGCGGATTCACGGCGACGAGAAACGTATTTTATTTATTTTAGGCGAGACTCTGGGTTTCGACCGCGTCGCGATCGAGCACCTGTTCGTCTTCGTCGGCGCCGGTCAGGCGCCGGAAAGGGAAAAACACTCACTCGCCAACGCCTACCGGATTCTCGGCGTCGGCCGGGACACAGATGATGCCGGTGTCAAGAAGGCCTACCGCCGCATGATGAACCAGCATCACCCTGACAAACTGATCGCCAAGGGCCTGCCCGAGGAAATGATCAAGCTGGCGACGGAAAAAACACGTGAAATCAAGGCAGCCTACGAACTGATCAAGGCGAGCCGCAGCTGAACCCCCGGCGACGCCCAAGCACCGTTCAACCGGGTTTTCGGAATGGATTTATTGTAGAATTCGCTCTGGCCCGCCGGGTTACAGTCCCCGTAGCGGTACCGTTGGCTTGCATTCCTGTTCCGTTTGCGACCGGTAAATCGCGGTCTCCGGGGATTACCCAAAAGATACCGGGACAGGAAAGACAGGAGAGAATAATGAACAATTCGCAGCAGAATGTCAGTCCCATAACCGTAAACGACGTAATGCAACGTGAAGTGCTTGCCGTTGACGCCGACTGGTCACTGGAGGAACTGGCAGAGTTTCTAGTCGACAACAATATATCGGGCGCTCCGGTCACGGAGGAGAACGGTGAACTGGTAGGCGTGGTGTCCATGACGGACATCCTGCGTCACGGCAGCATGCCGGACAACGGCGGGGAAACGGACGACACCCACGATGTTTACCTCTATGAGCTGGAACGGCAGCTCGGCCACGAAGAACTGCGGATGTTCCATGCCCGCGACGAATCATCGGCCCAGGTCCGGGATATCATGACCCCCATGATCTTCAAGGTGGAGGAAAATACCAGCGTACAGGAAGTGGCCGAGACGATGCTGAGGGGAAGGATACACCGGGTCTTCGTCACCCGTGGGAGCACCCTGACGGGCATCGTCACGGCGCTCGACATGTTGCAGATCATCCGGGACCTGTGAGCCGGGACCACGGTCTGCCGCATCAGACGGCAGGTCGCTCCGGCAGGAATGACCTCCCGATCCACCGATTCATAATTCACGACACAGGAGCCAGATAAAATGACCGCATGCGACGATTCCGTCATCAGCCGGGAAACCATCAAGCACACCCCCCTGGGCGAAGGGCTCACCGACGCGCAGTGCGCACTGCTCGCCGAGGTGACCACGTCCTGCGCCATCAAGGATGGCGCCTTCCTCATCGAGGAGGGCCAGAAGGACGACTCCATTCATGTACTGACCAGGGGCCGGCTGGAGGTGCTCACCCGCGCCGGGGGCGGTACCTGGGTCACCCTGCAGCTGCTCAAGGAGGGTGACATGGTGGGGGAAATGGGTTTCATCGACGGCGTCGAGCATTCCGCCAGCCTGCGCGCGCTCGGCAACTGCGAACTCATCCGCCTGGACCGTGACAACTTCGAGGGCCTTATCAAAAAGGACCCGGAACTCGTCTACCAGGTCATGCGCTCCATCATGCGCACCGTACACCGCATCCTGCGCGGCATGAACGCCCAGTACGTGGAGCTGACCAACTACATCTCCAAGCAGCACGGGCGCTACTAGCCGCGCCGGCGCCGTCCTGCTCCAGGCCGACACGACAGGAGAACCCCATGACACGTTTAACCTTGCTGATACTGCTCATACTGCCGATGTTCTCCGTACCCGCCGCGGACTGGTCGTCGCAATTGCAGGGAGGCGGAACGGTTTCGGTGGATCCGAATACCAACCGCGCCACGGTGACCCGGGGGGGCGTCACCACCCAGCTCTGGGACGGCGCCCATCGCCTGCAGGACGGCAGCATCCTCATAACCAACCGCGGCGTGGCCGTACCGAATGAGTCCATCCTCGAATCCCGCCAGGCGCCGCCACTGGAAACCGAAGAGTGGGAAGGCGTCCGTATCGTCGGCACCAGCCCCTGCGAGCGACTGGTCCGGCGTGTGTGCGGAGACAAGAATCAGTGCGGCGACGCCGAGGCCTGCAACCCGTCCCGGCAGCTGCTCGACATGGAAACCGGGGAGCGCGATGCCAGCAAAAACCGCGGTCTGATGACCTACACCAGCGGCCAGTGCCTGAAAGCAATGAAGCAACCCGATTTCTTTGCCAGCTGCCCCGAGGCGCCGGTCTCGGCAACTGAGTAAAGGATATCGCGATAAATCCGGATGGAACTAATCTGCGGGAGCGGGCAAGCCCGCTCCCGCAGCAGATAGCCTGATTGTTCGAGGCGGCCTGAATTCGATAAATAGCCACGAATCACGCGGAAGGCATATACAGCGCAATCGAGGAAGCCAGGCAGATGCTCGAATCCGGTAACCAGCCGATCGAGGCCATCGCCAACGATGTCGGCGATGAAGACGCAGGATTCTTCGGCCACCTGTTCCGGCGCAAGGTCAAACGCACGCCTGCCCAGTATCGCAAGCGCTTCGGGGGATTGCGCAGTGCCCTGGCAGACGTTGTCGCGGTGAACCAGCCGCGGCACCTCGACCCGTTGCAATTCTGATCGACGTCGCCGGCAGCAGCCTTTCCAATACCGCTCCGAATTATCCTGGACGAAGCGGCGAATACAGGCCCAGTTTGAAGCCTTTCCCGGGCGGGCTCACAGCCGGCGCCGGACCCTGATATCGCGACGGGGGAATGACACTCCGGTCTTCTTTGGGAAGATGCTTTTCCAGCCACTCCTGCGCGAGCCTGCCGGCTTCCGCTATCTCCGACGGGCTCATTTTCGTGGCGATGATCGCCTGGTTTTCGATGGCTGCATGCTCTCCGTTTGTCGCCGCGATCTCGAACCACATATGAGCCACGACAAAGTCCTGCTGCACCCCCTGACCCTGTGCATACAAATAACCCACGTTATTCTGCGCCCCGGCGATGCCGTGTTCGGCGGCCATCAAAAAACATTGCAATGCTTTCCGGTAATCGCGATAAACGCCATAGGCGTTGTAATACATGACGCCCAGATTATGGGTCGCCTGTATATCGCCGCCGTTGGCCAATTGCCGGTATTCGATGAACGCCCTCGCATAGTCTCCGCTTCTTTCCGCGGCACGCGCCTCGTCCCACCCGCCGGAAACAGGGCAGGATCCGGCCAGCATCAGACCGAGGATTGCCGTTCGGAAGACTACAGACAATTGTTCACCGGATGGCATATCGTGTTTCCCATGGTTCAGCATCAGGGTTGACTGATCAGAGGGCGGCCACCGCTGGTTGAGGGGCGCAGCGATGGCAATTACCCGGTTTCAGGATTTATCCGCCACGGTAATATCAAGTTAGCCCACGCTCGCCGGCCGGTATATTGTCCTTTGGTACGGTGATAATCCGTGACGGGGTAGACGTTTTCCGGGCACCTGCCCGGGCTTTTTATGGACGACGACAATGGGGGATAACTCCACGGCACGATGCGTGCCTACGCGCACACTTGCCGCTCGAACGACTGAAAGACCCGGTTTCATCTATCCGGTATTTTCAAGTTCTGTCCGCCGTACAAGCTGCTGGGCTGAACACCTGCCCGACCAAGTAGGCCGGTCACACGGCTGGACGAGAGTCCGGGGCACGGCACCACCGTCAGATCTGTTCCGAACAGCGTCTGGTAAGCTGACTTGCCGGGTGGGCGAGCGGTTTTTGCGCGCCCCCGGCATTACCCGGCAACACGACGCTCTTTTGATGGGTGCCTGACAGCACATCCGCTGGGTTGTGACACCCACGGCGTACTTCCCTCACCCTGCACCCATGATGGAACTGCCCGAGGCAGCGCCATTCGCTGCGGTTAACGAAATTTCCGCTAATGCTCGATCTTGAACGAGAGATTGAGGCGGGTGCGATAGGCGACGATCTTGCCTGCCTCGATCTTCAAGTCGAGTTTGACGACTTCCGCGACGCGCAGGTTGTGTACCGACTCTTTGGCGACCGCGATCGCCTGCTGTGCTGCAGCCTCCCATGAGGTTTCGCTGCTGCCGATGACATCGATGACTTTGTAGGCGCTGTTGGGCATGACGTTCTCCTTTGTTGCCGATTTCCCATTCATCCGCTGAAGCGAGGCACTCATACCTGCTTCATGAATATACTATAAAAATATAATGCAGAGAGTCAGGGCACATTGATTATGATCATGCATTGCACAGATTGGCGACGGATTGCTTGCTTCACGCGGCACATCACGGCGGACAATCCCGACAAGGAGCCGAACTCCGCAACTGCGTCCTGATGGCGAACCGCTCCAGTCCCTGGACCCGGACACAATGTCGAAAGCAACAGCGTCGCGGGGATAGTCGCTGCGGACGCCATGGCCGGAAACCGCCAAGCTGCCGTGGCAGGCAACCCCGCGACGGCTCAGTCGACGTCCTTGCCCAGTTCGACAGCGCTGAAATCATCGCCCCCGGGCTTGATGCGAAAACCGAGATCCTTCGCCAGCTGCAGCATGCGCCGGTTGTCCGGCAGAACGCTTGCCTCCAGATGCCTGATGCCGGCCTGGTGAGCGAAATTCCTCAGGTCCTTCAATAGCTTGCCACCAATCCCCTTCCCCTGCCACTCATCGGAGACAACCACGGCGATCTCGGCCGTGTCGGGCGCCTGGGTGCGCACATAGCGCGCCACCCCGATCTCCTGTTCGGCATCCCCCTCGCGTATGGTTGCGATCAGCGCCATCTCGTCCGGGTAATTCACGTTGGTGAAATGATCGAGCATGTTCGCGGTGAGTTCGCGCAGGGCGGCATGGAAGCGGTAATATTTCGAGGCTGGCGTCAACCGGCGCACGAACTGCTCCTCGATCCCGCGATCTTCCGGATGCATCGTCCGGATCGTTACTCGCGTGCCGTCGATATCGAGGAAGTCCGTGTGATCGGGTGGTGTGCTCATCGCTACTGAATGCCGGGTTACCTTGCCCGTCAATGGTAATGAGAAATCGCCTGCGAATCCAACTCTCCTGCGCAATGCGATCCGCCTGCAGCCCCGCTGCGTTGATGACGTAGCCGGCAGGCATCCTTCCCGCGAGGTGAATACACCATCCCGGTCCCACACGCGCCAGCGGCTCGATCTCGTGCGCTTCGATCGCGGACAGCGCCTGCAACTCCACCCCGTTACGCTGCGCGCGACGCAGCAGTTCATCGAACCACTCGAGTTCCGACGCTTGCGTTGCCATCACCAGTTTCCCGCAGGGGTTCAGACGCAGCCCGCGCTCCCTCCCGGCAATACGCGGTCAGGCGCCGGTTCCCCTCGCGGGTAAGTCGCGCCTTGAGGCTGTCGGCGCTGTAGTAGAATCCGGCATGCAGCACGCCGCTGTTGCGCCCGCTCGCATGCAGACCGCAGTGCGGCTCATTCTCGAGGAGCGTCACCCGGCAGTCCGGGAAGCGCCGTTTCGCCTCCAGGGCAATGCTGATCCCGATGATCCCGCCACCGATGATCAGAAAACCCGTGGTTTGCAGGGTCATGGACTCGCCCGGGAGAGGCGTCGATCAGGCGCCGAGGAAACTGGCGGCAAGACCGAGAAAAATCAGGAAACCGAAGCTGTCGGTGAAACCGGTCAGGATGATGCTGCTGCCGAGCGCGGGATCCTGACCGATGCGCCTGAGGGCCATCGGCACCAGTGCGCCCGTCAGCGCGGCGAGCAGCAGGTTGAGCACCATGGCGGCAAACATGATGACGCCCAGCGGAAGCTGCCCGTACAGCACCCAGGTAATCGCACCCATGACGCCGCCCCAGAGCACACCGTTGATCAGGGCAACGCCCACTTCCTTGCTCACCAGATAGCGGAAGTTGCCGGAATTAATCTGTTTCAGGGCCATACCCTGGATCATCAGGGCGAGGGTTTGCTGACCGGTATTGCCACCGACGCTTGCGACGATGGGCATAAGCGCGGCCAGGGCTACGATCCGCTCGATGGTGCCCTCGAACTGGCCGATGATCCGGGAGGCGACGAAAGCGGTCAACAGGTTCAGGGCAATCCACGCCCAGCGTCCGCGTGCCGCCTGCCACGGGGGTGCGAACAGATCCTCGTCCTCGCGGAGACCCACCGGGGCGAGCACGTCCTTGTGGGATGACTCGCGCAGGTAATCGAGCATGGCATCCACCTTGAGGCAGCCAACCAGTTGCTGGTGTGCATTCACCACCGGCGCAACGATCAGGTCATAGCGCTCGAATGCCCGGGCGGCGTCGGCCGCAGCGTCGATGGTCTGGAAATGCACAGGGTCTTTTTCCATCACCGCGGCGACCCGGGTCTCGCCCGGGTGAACCACCAGCGCCTCGATGCCGAGTGTACCGCGCAGCAAGCCGTCGCGATCCACTACCATCAGCCGGTCGCTGGCTTCGGGAAGCTTGCCTAGGCGGCGCAGATAGCGCAGCACCACGTCGAGGCTGACGTCCTCGCGTACCGCGGCCAGATCGAAATCCATTAGCGCACCTACGGTATCTTCCGGAAAGGCGAGAACCGATTCCACCTGGGTGCGGTTCTCGTGGTTCAGACGCTGCAACAGACGGGGTACCACGTGACCGGGAAGGTCCGGGACCAGGTCGGCGATGTCATCGCTGTCGAGGTGTTCGGCGGCGTCGACCAGTTCCTCGGCGGGCATGGTCTCGATCAGCGAGGAGCGCGCCGGATCGGACAGTTCCAGCAGCACCGCACCCCGGTAACGGCTGTCGACCAGGTCCCAGAGCATTCGGCGCTCGTCGGTGCGCAGCGTCTCCAGCAAGTGGGCGATGTCTGCCGGATGCAAGTGGTTGATCTGGCGGCGCAGTTCGTTGTGATACTGGCGCGCGACCAGGTCCTCCACCACCTTGTGGCGGCGCATTTCGGTCTTGTGCACCAGGTCGCGTAACAGTTCCTGCTTGTCGAGCAGCGCGCGGATGCGTGCCAAGCTGTCGTCCACGCTCGGCCGGGATGGTTGCGTCATGCCGTACTTGCCCTTGGGTTGAACGCCCGCGATTGTAGTCGATATTGTCCGGCGCCATCATGTCGACCCGATGACAGGACCGACCGATTCCGCAACCGCGGAGTGTTCGCCCGCAGACCCGATTGGCGCTGAATCAAGGAAATGCTTATTTACTCGTCATGCCGGACGTGTTCCGGCATCCAGATGCATGATGATCCTTGATTCCGGTATTCGCCGGAATGAGGGTAGAGTAATTAACCAGCGATTCCTCAAGAAATATCGTTCAGATATTCATGCAATTGGCGATGCAAGCACGACGAAAAAAAACGGATTGACAGCAACGATCGCTTCCGTGTGTTTCCGTGGCCATGTGTTCGGGTCAGGGTTCAATCAGCGCCATTACCCTGTGACCCGCAACTTCCGCATCTTCTGGCCTGCGGTAACTTCATCCCCTCAGGGCGCGTGCTGTTCAGTCCTACGAAGCTGCCATTGTTGTTCTCGGCCAGCTTGCGCATTAGCGCCGCGAAACGCACCGCACTGGAAGGGATACCGCCCGGAAGGAACTGCACGGGGAAGCCTACCGTGTGGATGCGCACCCGGCGCCGGCCCCTCGCATCGGCACGGTTGAGCGCATCAACGGTGTCGATCACCGTCTGGATAGAGCCGCTGGAGAAATCATCGCCGAACACGTACAGGCTGATGCGTTTGTCACTTGCATGGTAGCGTCGGATCGCCGCCTCGATGCCTTCCACCGGACTCGAGTTGGAAAACGGCTGCCAGTTGGCGAGCCGCTTGACGATGGCGCCACGCCGCGCCGGGCTGTCCGGTATCCATTTGCCCTGGTATTCGGAAAACAGGTAATCGCCCATGTCGTTCATCACCTGGATGCCCTTCACCTGCGGGTAGATCGCCAGCACCTCGCGCACTTTCCGCAATACTAGCGGCCAGGCGTTCTGGTTCATGGAACCGGAGGTGTCGATGATGAAGATGATGTACTCGCTGTCGACCGGAACCCCGCCAATGACGCTGCTCGCCTTCGAGCGGACACGCCCGGCCGCCTGCAGGCGGCGCATCTCTTCCGTCAGATCCTGCTTCGCCGTCGCCAGGCTACCCGCGATGATGCGCTGGGCGTCGTGCTCGTTGCGGGTGGCGGCATATTCGCCGCGCACCGACGAGAGTTCACCCTGGAGACGCGCGAGCTTCTCCCGTTCTTCCGAAAGCTGCTCCTGCCTTGCGCTCAGGTCCCGATTGAGCACGGTGGTCTCGCCACGAATCCGCTGCACCTCAGCTTCGAGATGCTGCACCAGACCGGTGAGATCGACACCCAGTCGCTCGATCACCCGCGGTTCGGCCTCCCTGACGATGACCAGCAGCAGGATGATGGCGCCGAAGCCGCAGGAGATCACATCCAGAAAGGACAGGCTGAAAATCTCGATGCCGCGGCGCGTGCGACGGCTCATGGCCAGTCCCGCGCCGGCGTAATAAAGGAGCCGCCGGTATCGACGGCGAGCCGCCAGAAGGCGGCTGCGGCGTAGGCATCACCCTCCATGGGCAGCAGCAGGGTATTGACCGGTATCCCGGCGGGCAGAACGGCCACCGCCTTTCCAAACAGCGCCAGCCGTTGCGCAGCGGTGACCGTGGTGCCGCCCGGGCGGTCACGGCCCTGGGTCGGCAGGCCATCCGTGATGAGCAGGATGTTGTCCGGCCGCGGGGAGAGTTTGCCGGCGGCCGCGAAGGCGTTGTACAGACTGGTGCCGTCAGCAGGCAGCGTCTTGCGCAGCCCGGCGACCGCGCGCTCGAGTTGCTCCCGGTTCGCGGCGGGCAGCCACTTGCCCTCGCTGCCCGGCGCCGTGGCCTGTGCGGCTGTGTTGAAAGTATAGAGCTGAAAACTGGCACCGGCGGGCAGATTACTCACCAGCCACTCCGCCGTTGCCAGGGCGCGACGCCATTTAAGTGCGTCGCGCTTGCTGGCATCGTCCATGTTGCGGCGGCGCAGCACGTTGACGAGGGTCTCATCGAGCATGCTGGCCGAGACGTCGACCAGGATCAGAATACGCTTGCCGCCCATCTTCAACCCGGTCAGGTACTGGCGGTCGCCCTCGCCCCGAAACTCGCGGACCTTGTCGCCGGCAGTGCCCTCCTCCGGCGCCTCCGCGCCGAGTCGCTTGTGCTCGCTGTCGAGGCTCTGCAGGTCGGTGGTCAGCCGGTTGACGTGCTCGCGGCTGGCAAGCGTCTCCTGGCCCAGTGCCGCAATCTCGAGCTTGAGCCGGCGGATGCGTTCGATGACCTGCTCGGCCTGCCCTTGCGTGATGGTCAGTTGCTCATCGGTCGTCTCCAGGCTGTTGCGCGCCGCGACCAGATCATCCTGGCCGACGAGAACCTCCTGCTCCCTGCGCACGACCTCGGCGCGCAGGTCGGCGAAGGTGTGCTCGCGCGCCCTGACGGTGTCGTTGTTCAGGATCAGCACCAGCAGCACCACAGCCCCGAACCCGCAGCACATGACGTCGAGGAAGGACAGCGAAAATGGCGTGAGTTGCCGACGTTTCATTGAGTATTATTAACAAGTGACAAATGTCTATAACCGCCGTCATTCCCGCGAAAGCGGGAGTAGCGGTACAGGGATACAGCGTATGCGAACACATGGATGAGATCCGGAACGTCTTCGGTGTCCCTGGATTCCGGTTCGTGCCCGCTATGCTCGCCGGGCCGGAATGACAATGAAAAAATGATAACCATCCAGGTAACCACCCGATACGCGATGTCAGCTTCTCAGGCGCCGCACCAGCGCGTGGTCCAGGTAACGTTCGCTGTCCAGCACCAGGCGCTCCTGCATCAGCTGCAGCTGGTGAACGAAAAACATCAGCACGATGCTGATGACCAGGGCGATGAAGGTGGAATTGAAGGCGACACCGAGGCCCGAGGTCACGCCGGTTATATCGCCCTCGACGGCGCGATGCGCCTGGCCGAGCGCATCACCGATGCCGCGCACCGTGCCGATAAAACCGACCGAGGGAATGGCCCAGGCGATGTAGCGAATGATGGACAGCTCCGATTCCATCCGCTCGCCCTCGGAATCGCACACATCACGAGCGGCAGTGGAAACATTCTGGATGTTTTGCGTGGCGCCGAAACGCTCGATGGCGGTCAGCAGGGCGCGCGGCAGCAGGTAGTCCTGCACGGCTGCGGGCAATGCCTGCAGCCGGCGCGACAACTCGCGGGTATCCTCCACCCCGATCGGCAGGTTCTCCGGCAGTTGCAGCAGGTCGCGCTGCAGCAACTGCTGCTGTCGGTAGGTCTCACGTCCCTTGTAACCCAGGATCGCGAAGGCCCAGAGCATGAGCACGAAACAGGTTTCCTGCTCGTAGTCCTTGATGACGACATAGAAGGAGCGCTGCTGCACGTAATCGGGATTGGCGCGCATGCTGACGGCTTCCTGTGCCAGGAAGGCTTCGGCCTGCGGGCGTACCAGCGTGATGTAGATCGCATGCACGAGAATGAAAGCGATCAGCAATGAAAACACCTGGAAGACGAGCTCGCTTGGAAAGTTTTTTTTCATTACAGGTGAATTTCCTGACGGGTAGATGTGGCGCGCGTCGCGTTATACCGGGCCAAGCGCACTACTGTGTTCAGATATCAACGGGAAAAGCCACAGCGCTGTCCGCCTTGATCTTCTCAGAAGGCGTAAAGCTCGCGGCCGGTGCGGAGGATTTCTGCCTGCCGCGGTCAGTGGCACGGGCGCTTGCAGGTGCGCTGGCCGGCGGGGTCTGCGCCTGTGGCGCGGGTTCCGGCGGGGCTGTGGCGACAGGCGCAGCGGCCAGCAGCATCAGCAGCGCCAGGGTTGGAGATAGCAATCGCATGGTGAGATCCTCTCATGATGATGGACCGGCGCCGCGGTCCACAGGCCAGGGGCAGCCTTACAGCAGTCATATTACCGGGCCGAGCGCGCGATGCGGAAGCCGAGATCGTTGCGCGGGCCGCGGCTGTAATCGCGGTAACTGAGCCGCAGTTCACTGATACTGCCCTGTCGCCAGCTGGAATCGCGCACGACGTGGTGATCCCCCGTAGCGGGGCCGGCGGGATCCTTGACCAGTCGTCCTGACTCGCCCGGGTAGACGGTATAGTAGTCGTTTGTCCATTCCGCGACGTTGCCGCCCAGATCGTGAAAACCCGCCGGATTGACGGCGAAACTACCGACCGGTGCCGTGCCGCGGTAGCCATCGTCATAGCCCGGCACCACATTGGCCAGGGTATCGGCGAGGCGGGCATCGGCAAAATTGCCCGCCACTGTCTTCGGTGGATAGTCACCCGGCCACGGATAGCGCGCCGGGATTTCGCGACCGTAAACCCGCGCCGTGTAGACCCACTCGACCTCGGTCGGCAGGCGGTAGCCCGTGGTGGCGGGTACGACCGGTACGAGCTTGCCACCGGTCTCCGCGTAGGCCGGCGGCAGGCTATCCTTGCCGCTCAGCCAGTTGCAGTAGCGGGCTGCCTGCTCCCAGCTCACACCGACCACGGGCTGTGCGTCGTCGTTGAGTCCCGCACCCTCGCCGGTACCGGAATCGTGGGCGGGTTCAAAACGCCGGAATTCACCATTGGTCACTTCGTTGACGCCAAGGTAATATGGCCGGGTCAGCTGGACCAGCCGCTGGTTCTCGTTGGCGCGGCGGCCCGCCTCGCGGCGCGAGGCGCCCATCTCGAAGGCCGCCCCGGGATTCACCAGCTTGAGAACCTGCCCGGCAGCGGTTTTCAGGCTGGCCGGTGTGGCATCGGCCTGCGCCTGGAAGGTGGTTTTGAGGGTGACGTCCACGTTCTGGCTTGTACCGACACGCGGGGTGACGCTGACCGTCTGGCTGGCATAGCCGGGCTTGCTGAATTCCATCTGATGCGTCCGGGTCGTCAGGCGCAGGCGCCGGGTTGCTGCTCCGGCCGGGGATCCGTCCACCGTCAGTGTGGCATCCGCCGGGCGGGCAGTCACGAACACCGTGCCGTACTCCGGCGACAGCGTGAGTCGCAGTCCCTGCTGCTCTGCAGGCGTCAGCGTTACCCGCTGTTCGCTCGAATGGTAGCCCGGCTTGGTCAGGCGCAGCGCGTGTGCCGCGTTGGCGGAGAGCACAAGCTGCAGCGGCGTCATGCCCTGGTACACGCCGTCGACGCTTACACTGGCCCCCGACGGCTCACTGTCCAGACTGAGTGATCCGTCAACCACCGGCAGCTCGATGTTTTCCAGCCGCAGCGCCGCACCCGCCTCGATCTGCTGCATGAGGGTCACGGGCTTGTGGCCCGCAAGTGTCAGCACGATGCGGCGCATCCCGGCCAGCAGCTCGGTATCGAGCGGCGTGCTCCCCAGTTTCGCGTCGTCCACCTGCACTGTCGCACCGGCCGGCGTGCTGCCGAAATGCACCGCGGCCCAGGCCGGGCGCAGGGTGAAGGCCACTGTCTGTGCCTGTCCACGCCCGGCGATTTTCACTTCGCGCGACTCCGGCAGGTAACGCTCGGTCTCAACGCGCAGCTGCGTGGTGCCCTCCTCGAGTTCTGCGACGCCGTCCGCAATGGAAGTCACCGCGTCCTCACCCGCAAACAGCCGGAAGGGCACGTCCGGATCCAGAACGATGCGCACGCGCCCGGGCAGCGCCTGCAGCCGGTACTCGAACGCCTGGAAACCGCGGCCGTCGATACGGATGCGCTGCTCCAGCGGCCGGTACCCGGGCAGCGTGGCACGGACGGTGTATTCTCCCGGCAGCGCCAGCAGACGCCGGCCCACGCGGATGGCCGGCGGGAAACCGCTCAGCGATTGCGTTGCGGGTTCGGGCGTGATGGTCACCGCCACTGGCGTCGCCAGCAGCACGAAGGCCGCGACCAGCAAGAGCAGCGTGAAGACAGCGGCCACGACATAGCGCAGGCGGTGTGCGTGGCTCGGCAGCGGCGCGGCGCTTGTGATCACCGGGGCGATACTGGAGCGGGACGCCTCCGGCGGCAGGCCGGATGGCGGCGACAGCTCCACCGCCGCGGGACGGATGCGAGCCGTAATGAACACCTGATCGCCCTTGACCGTCCAGTCGAGCAGCGCCCCACCCGCCTGCACCTGGTCACCGGATTTCAGCCAGCGCGAGTCCGTCAGCAGTTCGTGGTTGTGAAACAGGGGCTCGTCGGTATCCGCAGGCTGGATATAGGCATGGCCGTCGGTCTGGGCGATATAGGCAAGCACCGCATCGGTGGGCACCTCCTGAAGCACCACATCACCGTGCAGCTCGCCGCCGACGCACAGGGGCAGGTCGGCTTCAGTGGCGCGACGCTCGCCGCGGGCATCGTGGATGAAATAGACCCGACTCAAATCGGCTCCCGGCAGTGGATCTCGACGGACAGCGGCGCAGCACCAGGCTGCACCGTGAACACAATGCGCGCGTCGCGATAACCTGGCCTCGATCCCACGGCAGTATAGGAGCCCGGCCGCAGTTCCAGATGGTGATCCCTGAATTGCCCGAGACGCCCGACATGGTAAATCACCACCGAGGTCTCCCCGTCCGAATGCAGGTCGACTGGCACCGGGGTGCGCGCCAGGGTGACCTGACGCCGGAGCTGGCCGATTTTGGCCGCGAGGCGCGGTTCGCCGGCTGGTGCTTCACCGGCCGCCACCAGCAGTTGTTCGGCATTGGCAAGCGGTTCGGCCGAGTGCAGGCGGGAAGGATCGTCTAGGTAATGGTCGAGCTGCTGGTGCAGGCGAACCCGGTCCTGCGCCTGCTCCAGACCGACACGGGCGAAGCCGGTCTGGGGGTCGAGGCTGAGCGCCTGGCGGTACAGCTCGGCCGCCCGGGCCCAGTTCTCTCTCCCGGCCTGCGTGGTGGCCGCCCGCCGCAGGCTGTCGAGCTGCACCTGCCGGCGCGCCGCCGCCAAACTCTGGCGGGCATCGGCCACGGCGACATCGTCAGGTCGCAGGCCGGTAGCCTCCGTCAGCGCCAACCCGGCCTCGTTCAGCCGGCCGACTTCGAGGGCGGCGAGTGCGCGGCTCATGACGGCGCGAAACCCGTTGTCGGCGAGTTGCCGTGTGACCCGGTCCAGCGCGGCAGCGGCTGGTGCGTAGACGGCATCGAGCGCCACGGCCTGCTGGTAGGCTGTGCGGGCGGCGGTAAGGTCGCCAGCGGACTCGGCCGCGCGCCCGACCTCTAGCCGCTGCAGGACATCGGCACGGACGCGCGCCTGCGCCAGGCCACGCACCGCCCCCGCGTTGTCGGGTTCGATGGCCAGCGCCAGTGTGAACCGGGCCTCGGCCCCCGCCCCGTCATCGTTCTCAAGCGCCTGCCGTCCGGCATCGAGGGCGGCTTCAAGCCGCTGCTCACGTTGACCCGCAAGGTCCTCGAGCTGGCGCAGACCATCGGCATAGGAACGCGCGGCCGCGGCAAAGCGTCGCTGCGAAAACAGCCGGTCGCCCGCGTTCGCCGCAGCAGCTGCCTGGCTCCAGTCCGGTTCACCCCAGGACGCGGCACGGACCAGTTCCAGCCGCGCGCGCTGCTGCAGATACGCCTTAAGAGTCTCGCCGGCCTGCGCACGAGCAGTCGCGTCGTCCGACACAGGGGGGAACGGCGCTGGCTGAAGTGGATAATCGGGATCGACGAAGGGTGCATCCCGGGAAACCAGCGGCGGCAGCAGGAAGATAACTGCCAGCGCCAGCAGCAGGGCCAGAACAAGCGCGGTCCATAGCCAGGGGCGAGCAATGCCGCTGGAATCAACCGGCAAAGACGACATACCGGGCGCTTGCAGCCGCGGTGCGGCGATGCGACGCGGGCTGGTCACCGGCGGGTGCAACACGGGTTTGTCACCGGCTGGCATCGTCCCGCCTCACTCCGCTCCGCCGGTCAGACCGGTCTCGGACGCATAGATCTGCTTCAGCAGGGTGCGCCACTTGGCATACTGCACCTCGGCGGAACCGGTTAACTCATGGGTCTGGCCTTCCACCTCGACCACCAGCGGGCGAGTTTCGGAGGCAAAGGAATCCCCCAGTTCCTTGATGGCATCGCGGTGTATGCCGGTCTCGGAGTCCTTGTCGAAGCCGGTCTTGATAGCATAGATGCCGCCGAGCACCATGGCGTCGCTCAGGACACCGGTAGAGGCCGAGCGCTGACCGTTGCCGGCCGCCTGGATCGCCACCGCACCGACGATAGCCGCGACGCCGAGCAGCTTGCGCTTGAGCGCATCCTGCTCAATCTGGTGCAGTGAGGCCGCTTCCTCACTGCGCGTACGGCGCCAGTCGCTGTAGGGTTGCTGCATCTCGCGGTAGAAGTTATCGAAGTACCCGTTCAGGGTATCGATCAGGAGGAAGTCGCGTTCCCGGATCGCCAGTACGCGCCGGTACATCGGGTCGTCGCTGGCCGGCAGGTGGGTGACGTTGTAGCGGCCCTGATCATCGTGGTGCAGATAGCCATCATAGGCATCGGGAGCAATGTCCGCGGCGAAACGAAGCTGTGCCACCCGGCGTATCGTGGTGATTTCCCCCGCGGTCAGTTTGGCACGATAGCTGGCCAGATCGTTGGCAATCGTATTGTAGACCGACTGGAAAGGCTCGACCGGCGGCTGGCCACTGACCGGGTAGGCAGCGGCTTCCACCTTGGCGGACTCGTAGCTCCGGCTGAACCACTCGCGGCCGGTCGCATCACTTGCAGTTATTCTCAGTTCGAGGCGTTCGCCGTCCGAGGTCAGAATGGTGCCGCGCACCACCACTTCTCCGCCCTCGGTATCGCGCGGCACCACGCGCACAGCCCCCCAATAACCGGTCTTCTCCATGGCATCGCGCAGCTTAACCGGCATGTAACGGGACTCAGCCTGGCGAATGTCCATGGACAGTCCGCTGGCGTCGTCCTCGTCCCCGGGCAGGGTACCGGGATCGAACAATTCGATCCAGACGTCGAGCAGGTGGTCTTCCGGGATTTCCGTGACGGCGCTCTGCAGCGCAACGTCACTACCGATATCCCGCTGCAGGCCAAGGGTGCTGCAGCCGGCCTGCAGGAGCAGTAGCAAGGAGATCAACAGCAAACAGCGTTGCATCATATCCTACAGCCACTCCTGCCTAACGGGTCCCCTGCTTGTACTTGCGGTATTCTTCCCAAAGCTTCTTCTTCAATTCCGGATCGGATTCCTTCTCAGCCGCCTCGCGCAACTGACGCGCAACCACATCGTCATTACTGCCATCGGGGATCCCCGGCGGTTGCCTGGTCGCGCCGCGCGGCGGCGTTTTCTCCGATCCGCCTCCGGCACCCGCAGAGATCCGGTCCGTGGCGTCGCCGTCCTGCGATTCGATCCCGCCGGTGTTGGAAACGCTGCCGGCTTCGGTTTCACCGGCGTTGCGGTCGCTGCTGGCTGTACTCTTGGCGCCGCCGCCGTTGCCATCAGCGCCATTACCGTCCTCGCCCGCACCGCCGCCCATACCACTGTCAGAAGCTGAACGGGGTGCGGCCGCATTTACCTTCTCCTGCTCGCGCAGCAACAATTCATCGAATTCAGCCAGACCAGACTCGAGTTCGACATCCAGACCGGCGATGCGTTCCTGGTTAGACTGTTCCGCGGTCTGATCGATGGCCGCGGACCGGATGGCGGCAGTGGCCTCAAACCGCGGGCAGGACATTTCAGACGGGGCCGGTACATCGGCGCCTGAGAGCGCCGCGCAGTCCTCGGCCACGCGTCGCTGCA
This sequence comes from uncultured Gammaproteobacteria bacterium, assembly GCA_963763115.1. Classification (GTDB taxonomy): domain Bacteria; phylum Pseudomonadota; class Gammaproteobacteria; order UBA9214; family UBA9214; genus CAVQCA01. The sequence continues at coordinate 18,413 of CAVXNM010000008.1, read as the reverse complement.
AGTGAGCCACATACGCTGCATAGTCGGAAGCCTCCACACCGATGAGGGCGCCGCTCTCGCGGCGTACACGGAAGTCGCGCTCAGCCGTTACCCAGGCGGCATGATCCAGTCGCAGCTGCTCCAGCAGCGGTTCCGCCGCGCCCCAGGCGGCGATGCTCGGCAGCAACACTACCAGCAGCATGAGGGATTTGGCGATATGCATAGGCGTAGGGCAATCGGCTCGGAATCAGTCAGCAGGACAACGGTGTAGTCAACACCCCCGTTTCAGCAAGTATAAACGGCATCCCTGTATATTTGTCGACACGGCGCTGACCTGTGGAGTTATAGCCGGTTACTGCCGTACAAATATGGCTATAATAGCCGCCGATGCCTGCCCGGCATTTTCCATCGACAACCCAGGGAGACACCATGCACAGCACAACCATCCGGAAAGCGGGCCTTTATATCCTGATTTTCAATTTCCTTGTGGCGACCTTTCCCCAGCAGGCGCTCGCCGGGATCATTGCGACGCCGGCTGCCATTGCCGCCCAGGAGAACCACGACAGCCTGTCGCATCTCAAGGAACTGCTGGCTCGCGAGGACGTGCGTGGACATCTGGTGCAGCTGGGAATCGATCCCGGGGTTGCCGAACAGCGAGTGAACTCCCTGACGCCGTCCGAGATCGCGCAGCTACAGCCGCAGCTCAACAGTCTGCCGGCCGGTGGTGATGGCCTGCTGGCCGTCATCGGCGTGGTCTTCATCGTGCTGCTCATCCTGGAACTGACCGGAGTCACCAACATCTTCACCAAGCTGTAAACCGGGCGATTGCAGGCGGGGCGTGGGGTTCGGATACGGGTTCGCGCTTGCCGTTATGGCTCTGGCCCTGAGCGGCTGTGCCGGCGTCTCGCCCGTGCTGGCGCCCCAGCTTCCCGTAGAAACGCGCCGAACGGCGGTCGAACTCGATTCGACGCCTTTCTACCCACAGACGGTACACCAGTGCGGCCCGGCCGCACTGGCCACCGTGCTGCAGGCCAGCGGGTTGGATGTCACTCCCGGTGATCTTGTCTCACGGGTATACCTGCCGGACCGGCAGGGAAGCCTGCAGGCCGAGATGGTGGCCGCCACCCGGGGCTATGCGCGCCTGCCCTACCTGATTACCCCCGGCCTCTCCGCCCTGCTGACGGAACTGCAGGCCGCTCACCCGGTTCTGGTCCTGCAGAATCTGGGATTCTCTTTCTATCCTGTCTGGCACTATGCCGTGGTCATCGGTTACCTGCCGGATGATGACGCGATGATCCTGCGCTCGGGCGTCACGCGCCGGCTCGTCATGCCCGCCGGGCGTTTCCTCAGGACCTGGCGGCTGGCCGGCTACTGGGGCCTGGTCGTGCTGCGCCCCGGGGAACTGCCGGCGCGTCCCACTGCGGCGGCCTACCTGAAGGCGGCCGCCGATCTCGAATCGGTCGGCCAGACACAGGCCGCCGCGCTGGCCTACGACGCGGCCGTGACCCGCTGGCCGAACGATGCGACCGCCTGGCTGGGACTAGGCAACACCCACTACCAGGCCGGCAGGCTGCCGGCTGCCGAAGATAGTTACCGGCAGGCCCTCCGTGCCGACCCAGGGTATCTCGCCGCCTGGAACAACCTTGCCGAAGTGCTGGCGGAACGCGGTTGCTTTAACACCGCCATCGCCACCCTGGACAACGCGCTCGCGCGCCCCGGTTCCACCAAGGCCCTGCGCGAACTGTTGAGACAAACACGAAGTGAAATCCTCACCCGTCGGCCAGCGGGTCATCCCGCCGACGCGCCCGCATGCGGTCAGGCGTATTGACATCTACTCATCCCTTCGGGTAGTTCTAGCTGACGGTGGTGGACAGCGGCAAGGCGCGCTGCGGGCAGCAGACGTCTGCTCCCTGCCGGCGCTCAACGCCAACCGGAGTCTTTGTCACCGCGGGTATTCGATCTCGACGGCACATCCTGTCGGGGACGATGCACAGGAAAGTGCAAGTACCGTGGAAAGCAGGAAGCCGAAAGCGGCTTTCAGTATGTCCGGCAGGTGGCGGTCATTGCCTGAACTTGTAAGTGGGCGGTCCGCCGTAGCTTGGCTGGAATACCGGGTATTCGGGATGGCTGCCACGCGATGACCCTGCACCCGGGTAATTTGGCTGTCCGAATTGACCCGCCGCCGGCGCCTGGTACGCAGGCTGTGCCCCGTTTGAGGACGGCCAAGCGAGACTGGGACTGCTCGAGCGATCTCCATAGGCTGGCAGGGATTGTTTGTTGGCATTCTCCAGCTTCCGGATGCGTTCCTCCAGCTGCCTGATGTAGGCGCGGTCAGCCTCGGCGGCGGAACTCGGAACACCAGTATTGGCCGGTAAAGCATAACTGCGGGTGACGGGTCCATAACCATAAGCAGCACCGTAACCAGAACTGTAACCAGGATAACCGTATCCTGAATACCTGTGATCGGGATAACCGTAACCGCCTGCTCCCCCGAAGTCACGGACTCCGGAGCCCGGATAACCATACACGTCATACGCGGAGAACGCATATCCGGGGTCGAGAAGTCCCAGACCGCCATAACCAAGATCGGGAGAGCGGTCGTAATCTCCGCCGCCATAGCCGTCCAGCCCCACGTAGGGATCCGCCATATCGTCAAAATTATATGCGCCTGCGCTACCGGCAAGTAGTAGACCCGATGCCACCACTCCACTGCACACCCTCTTCCAGTTTTGTACTGTATACGATTTTTCCGACATAAGACGTTCACCTTCCTCCTGAAGATCGGTCAAACTTTGGCGGGTTCTTCTCGGCAACTGCTCCATGCATCACTTATGGCGCTTACTCCTGGTGCTTGATCTCCTCGGTAACTGCTCCATGCGTTTCTCTACTACCTACATCCCTGTAGTCGTGCATGGCACAGGCCAGCCATTCAACCGGTTTCCGGTCTCACCTGCTCCCTGCAATCGTGCGACGATCTGTCACCAACCGCCTGACGGTTCCGGGTCGGGAACCATCCGATATTTCCTTATTTTACTGTTTGTTATATCAGGCTATCGCCACATATCTGGCGGTGGCGACCCGGCATGCGGCCGTCGATCAACGGCATCACGGGCCGGTCATCATTGACGAGGGGCGAGGATACACGAGAATGACGGAAGTCTGTTAGCCGGTCGTGGAGAGTCCGGGTGCCGACCAACCTGAATCCTGTCGCTGGCGACCCCCTATAACCCGCGCTGCTCTTATGGTTTCAGGAGGGAACAACCTTGTCAGCGATTCCCCGCTCGATTACCCTGCCCCCTCATTCCGCGGAGCAGCCCTTCACGTGCATCCCCCATCCCATTCGGCGGCGGTCAATTACGCCGGCTTGACGCCTGACACCCTGCTCGATGCCGTCGAGCAGTGCGGCTGGCGCACCAGCGGCCGTTTTCTCGCGCTCAACAGCTACGAAAACCGCGTGTATCAGATCGGCCTTGACGAAGGCCCCCCGATCATCGCGAAGTTCTACCGGCCCGGGCGCTGGACCAGCGAGTCGATCCTGGAGGAACACGCGCTGGCGCTGGAGCTGGCGGAACAGGAAATCCCGGTCATAGCCCCGCTGTTCTACAACGACACGACGCTGCAGATCTGGCACGGCTATCGCTACGCGCTCTACCCGCGCCAGGGCGGTCGCTGGCCGGAATTGAACCTGCGGGATGACCGTCTATGGATGGGGCGCATGATCGGGCGCCTGCATGCCGTCGGGGCGACGCGTCCGTTTCGCCATCGCCCGGCACTGGATATCGACAGCTTCGGCCACCAGTCCTGCCGCTTCCTGATCGAGCAAGGCTTCATTCCGCCGCACCTCGAAGCCGCCTACCGCAGCCTCACGGACGACCTGCTACGCCAGATCGAAGACCGCTTTGCCGACGCCGGTCCCCTCAGGCGCATTCGCCTGCATGGGGACTGTCATCCCGGCAACATCCTCTGGACGGAGCAGGGTCCTCATTTCGTTGATCTGGATGACTGCCGCACGGGGCCGGCGATCCAGGATCTCTGGATGTTGCTTTCGGGTGAGCGCGAGGAGATGCGGCTGCAACTGGGCGATCTGCTGGAAGGCTACCTGCGCTTCCATGATTTCAACTATCTCGAGCTGCAGCTGATCGAACCCTTACGCACCCTGCGCATGCTCCATTATGCCGCCTGGCTGGCGCGGCGCCGGGAGGATCCGGCCTTCATCCAGGCCTTCCCCTGGTTCAATACCACCCGCTACTGGGAAGACCATGTGCTGACGCTGAGGGAGCAGGCGGCGCTGCTCGATGAGCCGGCGCTTGCCGTGTAATGGTGCGTGACCCATGCCCGATATGGAGAAATGGACGGAGATTCTCGGCATCGAACTGACCCCGGTCAGTCACACCGAAAAGCTGGTCTCGGCACTGGGGGGATTTGCCGGCATCGTTTCGATACTGCTCATTACCGGGCATTTCGTCGGCTCGGCAAGCACGCTGATCGTAGCCTCCATGGGAGCCTCGGCGGTACTACTGTTCGCGGTTCCCCATGGCGCCCTGTCGCAGCCGTGGCCGGTCCTCGGCGGCCATGTCATATCGGCGTGCATCGGCGTGACCTGCGTCAGCGTCATTCCCCAGCCGTTCCTCGCGGCGGGTCTGGCGGTCGGGCTTGCCATCGGCGTGATGTATTACCTGCGCTGCATACACCCACCGGGCGGAGCGACGGCACTCTCGGCCGTCGTAGGCGGCGAGAGCGTGCACACCCTCGGCTACCAGTTCGTCATTACCCCGGTACTGCTCAATGCGTTGGTTATCCTTGCCATCGCGGTGCTCTTCAATTACCTGTTCGCCTGGCGGCGCTACCCTGCCGCGCTGGCTTCCCGCCGCGAACATCCGACCGACACGCCGGCAGACAGGATGCAGTACAGCTCTATCGCCCACGAAGACCTGGTGTATGCGCTCAGCCAGATCGATTCCTTTGTCGATATTTCGGAGGATGACCTGCTGCGCATCTACGCACTCGCAACAGGCAAGGAAAGACAGCGACACTTCGATCCGGTGCGGATCCTGCCGGGCCACTACTACAGTAACGGACAGCACAGCGACAACTGGTCGGTACGCCAGGTTGTCGATGCCTCCCCGGGTCACGATCCGGAAAAAGACATGGTGGTCTACCAGGTGGTCGCCGGTGCAGGGCGCAGGGGCTCCGGCGTGCTCACCCGGGCGGAATTCGCCGACTGGGCCCGGGAGGAACTCACGCGCGATGGCAACAACTGGAAACGCGTATCAGTTGAACAAGACCGGTCTTCCTGACAAGCCGCAGCGATTCCCATGCATTCACCCGAGATCCGGCCGGCCTGTCCGCAACCCGTATTCCTGAGTCTGGGTTTTCGCCCGGTCTCACCACCGCGGCAACATTTGCCGTCCTGTCGATGCTGGTCTGGATGCAGGTCTATGTCTTTTCTCGCGCATTGCCGCCCGGCAGGCTGCCCGCCGCAGTCTGGCATGCCCATGAATTTATCTACGGCTACACCATGACGGTAATAGCAGGCTTTCTGCTGACGGCCGTGCGCAACTGAACGGTCGGGCCGGCTGACTGGTTGCGCGGAGTCAGGCTCGCTTCAGTCCCTCTGTTACCCCGGCATCGAGTGGTCTGGGCCTGGCGATGCAATAACCCTGTGCGTAGTCGACCCCGATTTCCGCCAATAACTGCAGAGTTGCATCGTTTTCCACAAATTCGGCGATGGTTTCGATACTCATCACCTTGCCCATCTGGACGATCGCCTTCACCATCGCCGCATTCACCGGGTCGGTATCGAGTCCCCTGACGAAACTGCCATCGATCTTCAGATAATTCACCGGCAGGTTCCTCAGGTAGCTGATGGAACTCAGACCGCTGCCGAAGTCATCCAGCGCGAACTGACACCCGAGTTGCCTGAGTTCGTTGATAAACCGTATCGCGTGGTCCAGATTGGCAATCGCCGCCGTCTCGGTAATCTCGAAGCACACCGAATTCGGTGGTACAGCATACCTTGCAAGTTCTTCCTTGACGAAACCCAGGATGGAGTCATCAGTAAGGGAATTCCCTGACAGGTTGATTGACATGACCTGGTTCTGCCTTTTGGCGGCATACCAGGCGAAACTGCGGACGATTACCCAGCGATCCAGCGCCAACACCAGATTGTAGCGCTCCGCGGCGGGTAGAAACTTGTCGGGCATCACCAGTTCGCCGGCTTCGTTCATCATGCGCACCAGCACCTCGAAATGGTGGTACTTGCCGGAGTGCGGCCTGACCGGCACGATGTCCTGACAATAAAGAACCAGACGCTCTTCCTTGATAGCATCCGTCAGCCTGGAAACCCATTTCATCTCGCCGTGTCGACGGGCGAGTTCCTGATCACTATCCTGGTAGATATGAATGCGGTTGCGCCCGTAATCCTTGGCCGCATAGCAGGCGAGGTCAGCCCGCCGCATAACCGCCGTGACGCTTTCCGCGTCGGCATCGAGCACCGCAATCCCGAGACTAGCGCTGACCCCGAAGGTCAGTCCCCCGCTGTCGTTATTGATGGTGCGGATCATGACCAGCATGTTTTCCGTGATGCCGACGGCATCCTCCAGCAGGCAATTCTTCAGGAGAATGCCGAATTCGTCGCCGCCGATTCTGGCGAGGACATCCGATTCCCGCAGGCCGGCCTGAAGAATGGCGGCCACATCCTTGAGCAGTTTGTCACCCGCCGAGTGGCTGCAAGTGTCGTTGACGATCTTGAACTGATCCATGTCAAGATAGCAAAGGACATGACGCTCGTTCCCGCTCCTGGCCGACTCCAGTGTGGCTTGCAGGCACGCTTCGAATTCGCGCCGGTTGATAAGACCGGTAAGGGCATCATGCGCGGCCTGATAGCTGAGCTGCCTTGCCATGCTGCGATTCTCGGTCACGTCATGCAGCACCAGCACGACGCCCAGCGCCTCGCCGTCGCGGCTCAGCAGCGGCGAGATCGAATACTGAATGGAGACACTTCTGCCATCATGGCGACGCAGCATCCAGTCGCATCCGGATCTCACTGACATGCCGGTTTGCAGTGATCGGGCCAGCGGCTTCTCGATGCCTTCCCTGCTGGCGACATCGAAATGACCCAGGATACGATTCAACGACAGGCCGCGCGCGATCGCACATTCCCAGCCGGTCAGTTTCTCGGCGACCGGGTTGAGAAATTCAATCTGTCCGTTCACATCAGTGGTAATCACGGCATCCCCGATTGATCGCAGCGTAATCTGGGCGCGTTCCTTTTCCTGCTGCAGTTCGAATTCCGCCTGCTTGCGATCGGTGATATCGAGGAGGTAGCCGGCGTAATGGGTGACGCGGCCGTTATCATCCCTCACAGGGATCGAATAGTCATACACCCATCGAACCTCGCCGTCGGCCTTGAGGATGCGGTAATCGAGACCTGGATAGGTGTAGCGCTTGTCAATGGTGTTGAACTCGGCCTGCCTGACGCGCTCGAGATCATTCGGATGAATCAGTGCAGAATAGGAGGCTTGCCGCTGTACCAGGTCGGCCGCTTCGTATCCGAACTGCGAAACCGTCTTCGAGGCATATTCGATCGTCCAGTCTTCATCGATCCGCCAGCGGAATACCGTGACCGGTCCATTGGTGAACAGCTCCCTCTCGCGGACCAGCTTTTTTTCCGCCTGCTGACGTTCTCTGACCTGTGTTTCCAGCGAGGCGTTGGCCACCGTCAGTTGCGCGAGCAATTCGTTGTTCTCGCTGCGCAGTTGCAGTGTCCTGATGACGCTGCCGTTGTAGTTGCGAGCGATAACCAGCAGGGCGCCGGCGAACACCATCAGCAGCAAGCCCATTTCATTCGATGATTGATCTGCCTGAGCCAGCATGGCCTGTGTCGGAATGAGAATCGCCGGAACCATGAACGCGATATAGACCGACATCACCACAGCATAGGAGGAAATCGCACCGGCCAGTATGCCAGCCAGCCCCATGATCACCAGTATCGGGTACTCAACCGGCCACGAAAAGTCGATCAACAGACCGAGGCAACCCCAGATAATCCCGGAGACCAGCGCGCCTGCCAGGTAAAGATGGGCCCAGAGCGAATTCTGGCGGACGTCATTTCCGGTACGTCGATAGTTAATGACCAGGAAGGTTCGCACAATGGTCTGCAGTGCCTGCAGGCTGAACCACAGCAGCAACTGGACATGATCCGCGACATTCCACAACCCGAGACTGACCAGAGCGGCAACGACAAGCGCCGTACCCAGAGCCACCGGCGCCTGGATGTAAACCAGATCAATCTGTGCCACCGGAATATCCGCCCTGGAACCGGCTTCCGATAGTGGGACATTCTCCTGTAACAGGGATAAATCCAGAGTATCCTTGCGGGTATTCTCAACCATCATTATGGTGTCTTCCCCATCATGCCGCCGGTGCAGGAGCAGCGCACCTCCCCTCAACTGGGCTGGCAACCGTTTGCAAACAAGTTGTTTGTTCTCAGGGTATTATCGGTAGAAAGGTCTATTTATTGAGATGGTGGTGGGTCGTGCCCGTCATGGTGTACCGACCACTGCTATCGCAGGGTTCGCGGACAACGAACTATCTTGTTGTTATCTAATCCGATTAATCGCATCGGCAGACAGCCCCACAACCCGGCGTCGAGTAACCTGGAACCGGATGCGAGGACCGCTGGGTGACGCAGCCACGGCAAAATGCCGGCAGCGGCGCGCGAGAACGGTCATCCCTGCGCTCCGCGATATACCTACATCCCTGCAGGCAAAATAAAAGGCGGCTGATGCCGCCTTTTATCGGACTACCGGTGCGGGCGATCAGTTCACGCGCGGATCAAGCTCACCGCTGGTATAACGCTTGAACATATCTTCCAGGTTGATGACCTTGATCTTGGAGGCATTGCCGGCCGTGCCGAAAGCCTCGTAGCGTTCCTTGCAGATGCCTTTCATGGCCAGAGTCGCCGTCTTGAGATATTTCCGGGGATCGAAATCGGAGGGCTTGTCATGCAGGTACTTGCGGATCGCACCGGTTGAGGCCATCCGCAGGTCGGTGTCGATATTCACCTTGCGCACCCCGTGCTTGATGCCTTCCTGGATCTCCGATACCGGTACGCCGTAGGTCTCGCCCATGTCACCGCCGTTTTCGTTGATAATCTTCAGCCAGTCCTGCGGCACCGAGGAGGAGCCGTGCATCACCAGATGGGTATCCGGTATGCGGGCATGGATCTCCTTGATCCGGTTGATCGCCAGGATGTCACCGGTCGGCGGACGGGTGAACTTGTAGGCGCCGTGGCTGGTGCCGATGGCAATTGCCAGCGCGTCCACCTTGGTGTCCTTGACGAACCTCGCGGCTTCTTCCGGATCGGTCAGCAACTGGTCATGGGTGAGTACACCTTCCGCACCGGAACCGTCCTCTTCACCGGCCATACCGCTTTCAAGCGAGCCCAGGCAGCCGAGTTCACCCTCGACGGAAACGCCACAGGCATGCGCCATCTCTACGGTGCGCCGCGTGACCTCGACGTTGTACTCGTAGCTCATCGGAGTCTTCATGTCTTCCCCGAGGGAGCCATCCATCATTACCGAGCTGAAACCCAGCTGGATGGACCGCTGGCACACGGCCGGAGAAGCGCCGTGGTCCTGATGCATGACGACCGGGATATGCGGCCATTGTTCGATCGCCGCCAGGATCAAATGGCGCAGGAAGGGAGCGCCGGCGTACGAACGCGCACCGGCGGAAGCCTGTACGATCACCGGGCTGTCGGTTTCATCTGCCGCCATCATGATGGCTTGCATCTGTTCCATGTTGTTGACGTTGTAGGCCGGTACACCGTAGCCATGCTCGGCGGCGTGGTCCAGCAACTGTCGTAGTGATATCAGGGCCATTGTTCTCTCCTCTTGACTAACGGGTTAACCACCAACCAGGCGTGGCTGGATTGTTTACAGGCTGTATCAGCCCACTGCACCAGGGAAATCCTGATTAATTCACACACTCCATTCCCGTGCAAGCGGGAATACGGGAATACGCTGAAATCCAGCATCTGGAATCAGGTTTTTACATGCTGCACTTGCGAGGCACCCTGGCAGTATGGCGAATTAATCAGAATCCCCACGATTTTCGCAACAACTGATTCGTTGCGTACATCTATTGCTCGATGATCTCATGCTCTCCGACGCGAATGATCTTCATGGCATTGGTTCCACCATGCACCCCTATCAGGTCGCCCTTGGTAATGATGACCAGGTCGCCGTCGCGCACCGCACCGCGTCTTCTCAGTTCCTCAATCGCCTTCCGGTTGACCTGAACATGGTCGGCGCTTGTGACATCGAAGCTCACCGGGTAAACACCGCGGTAGAGCGTGACCTTTCTGCGCGTTTCCTCGTGGCGGGTCAGCGCGTAAATGGGTATGCCGGAGCTGATGCGGGACATCCACAGCGGTGTCGCGCCGGATTCGGTCAGCGCCGCGATAGCCTTCACGCCAAGATTATTGGCGGTATACATCGCGGCTTTGGCGATTGCATCATCGATGCGCTTGAAGCGAATGCCGGTGCGGCGTTCCGATACCTGGAACAGTCGCTGGCGCTCGGCGCCGGCACAGATGCGATCCACGGCTTCAATCACTTTCGAAGGATACCTGCCGGTCGCGGTTTCCGCCGACAGCATGACCGCATCGGTGCCGTCGATCACGGCATTGGCAACGTCGAACACCTCCGCGCGCGTCGGTATCGGGTTTTCAATCATGGACTGCATCATCTGGGTCGCAGTTACAACGACGCGATCCAGCGACCTGGCAATCTCGATGATGCGCTTCTGCACAGCCGGCAGTTCCGCATCGCCGATCTCAACACCCAGGTCGCCACGTGCAATCATGACCACGTTCGAGGCCTTGATGATTTCCTCGAGCGTGTCCAGCGCCTCGGCGCGCTCAATCTTGGCAACGATGCTCCCGTGGCCGCCGGCGCTTTGCAGCAGTTCCCTGGCCAGATGAATATCATCGGCCGTACGCGGAAAGGACACGGCAACATAGTCAGCGTCCATCCTGGCCGCCACCTCGATGTCCTGGCGGTCCTTGTCGGTGATTGCCGGCGCGGAGAGTCCGCCGCCCTGCCGGTTGATACCCCTGTTACTGGAGAGTTCGCCGCCGACCACCACGCGGCACCTGATCTCCGGTCCGATCACATCCTCCACCCACAGCACCAGCCTGCCGTCATCGAGCAGCAGGGTATCGCCGCGGGAGAGGTCGCCCGACAAGCCCTTGTAGGTCAGTCCGACGCGCTCACGGGTACCGGCCTGCGGATCCAGGCGTGCGTCGAGTATGAAATGTTCACCCTTTTCCAGGACCACACAGGCATCATGGAAGCCCTGGATGCGTATATTCGGCCCCTGCAGGTCGGCGAACACGCCGACCTGGTGTCCGTGGGCGCGCGCGCAATTACGCACGGATTCGGCGCGTTTGAGGTGGTCATCAAAATCGCCGTAGGTGAAGTTCAGTCTGACCACGTCCATGCCGGCCTGGATCATGTCATCCAGCACACCCTTTTCATCCGTCGCCGGACCCAGCGTGGCAACGATTTTCGTGCGCCTTGGCATAATGACCGGGGCTTGGCTATCCGGCGCGCGCTTCAAGCATGGCAACCGCCGGCAGCGTTTTGCCCTCCAGGAACTCGAGAAAGGCGCCACCGGCCGTGGAAATATACGATATCTTGTCGTAAATGTCGTATTTCTGGATGGCGGCGATCGTGTCGCCCCCGCCAGCCAGGCTGAATCCCGGCGCATTGGCGATGGCCATGGAAACGGTCTTCGTGCCCGCGCCGAACTGGTCGAATTCAAACACACCGACCGGGCCGTTCCAGACGATGGTGCCTGCCGTCGCGATGATATCCGCAAGTTGCTGCGCGGATTTCGGCCCGATATCGAAGATCATGTCGTCGTCTTCCACATCGGCCGCATCCTTGAGCACCGCCGGCTCGTTTTCATCGAACCTCTTGCCGCAAACCACATCGACGGCGATCGGAATACTGGCGCCGCGGGCGGACATCTTCTCGATAAGCGCCCTGGCGGTATCCACGAGCTCGGCCTCGCAGAGCGACTTGCCGACATTCTTGCCGGTCGCCATCAGGAAGGTGTTGGCGATACCACCGCCGACGACCAGCTGGTCGACTTTCTCGGACAGGGATTCCAGCACCGTCAGCTTGGTGGAAACCTTGGAGCCGCCGACAATCGCGACCATCGGGCGGGCAGGACTGGCCAGCGCCTTTTTCAGAGCATCCAGTTCCTCGGCCAGCAACAGGCCGGCACAGGCAACCGGCGCATACTTGCCGGCGCCATGGGTCGAAGCCTGGGCACGGTGTGCGGTTCCGAACGCGTCCATGACATACACGTCACACAGGCTTGCGTATTTTTTTGCAAGTGTTTCATCGTCACTCTTCTCACCCTTGTTGAAGCGCACGTTTTCCAGCAGGACGACTTCGCCCTCAGCGACCTTCGGCGGGGTATCGAGATAGTTCTTGACCAGCGGCACCGTCTTTCCCAGATTAGCGGACAGGGAGTCGGCGATGGGCTGCATGGAGTTTTCCTCGTCCACGACACCCTCTTGCGGACGGCCGCGGTGCGACATGACCATGACCCTGGCGCCGGCCTTCATACAGTGTACGATGGTCGGCATGGAGGCAGTGATACGGGCATCGGACGTTACCCTGCCGTCCTTGACGGGCACGTTAAGGTCGGCGCGGATCAGAACGCGCTTGCCGGCGAGATCGAGATCGGGAAGTTTGATAAAAGACATTGTAGACACTCCATTGACGTTCAAAGACTTTTGCTAAACGACACGCTAAGCAAAAACCTCCGGGATCGACTGGCAGGAATGCAGGACGGGCTGATCACCCAGGGCGAACGACCCGCCCTGCATGCCTCATGTCCAGCTAGTTACTTGGATACATGCTGAACCATACGCATCATGTTGCAGGTGTAGCCGTATTCGTTGTCATACCACGAAACCACCTTGATGAAGGTGCCGTCCAGTGCGATGCCGGCGCCGGCATCGAAGATGGAAGGGGTGCCGCAGCCGCGAAAATCGGTGGAAACCACCTTGTCCTCGGTGTAAGCCAGCACGCCGGCCAGATCACCTGACTGGGATGCCGCTTTCATCGCCGCGCAGATCTCATCATATTTCGCGTCCTTGTTCAGCTCGACGGTGAGGTCGACCACGGACACATCGGAAGTCGGCACGCGGAACGCCATACCGGTCAGCTTGCCGTTCAGCTCGGGCAGCACCTTGCCCACGGCCTTGGCGGCACCGGTGGATGACGGAATGATGTTCTCCAGAATACCGCGACCGCCGCGCCAGTCTTTCTGCGAAGGACCGTCGACGGTTTTCTGGGTGGCGGTTGCCGCATGCACGGTGGTCATCAGACCGCGCTTGATTCCCCACTTGTCGTTCAACACCTTGGCAACAGGCGCGAGGCAGTTGGTGGTGCAGGAAGCAGCAGAGATGATGGCCTGTCCGGCGTAGGTCTTGTGGTTGACCCCGTAAACGAACATCGGCGTGGCGTCCTTGGAGGGCGCGCTCTGAACAACCTTCCTGGCGCCTGCGTCAATGTGCTTCTGGCAGGTCTCTTCCGTCAGGAAGAACCCGGTGCATTCGATCACCAGATCGGCGCCGATGTCACTCCACTTCAGATTGGCAGGATCACGCTCCGCGGTCAGACGGATCTTCTTGCCGTTTACCACCAGATTGCTACCTTCGACGGAAATCTTGCCGGGGAAATTACCGTGAACCGAGTCGTATTGCAGCATATAGGCAAGGTAATCCGGCGCCAGCAGGTCATTGATACCGACGACCTCGATATCCTTGAAATCCTTTGCTATGGCACGGAATGCCATGCGCCCGATGCGGCCGAAGCCATTGATTCCGACTTTAATTGTCATGTTTATCTCTCCGTGTTTTTCATCTGTGAACTTGGAAAAAAATCGATAGGGTTGCGGGTGATCGCCTAGAGCAGGGACTCCACGGCCTTGACCACGTTCTCCGCGATAATGCCGAAGTGCTTGTAGACCTGATCAGCGGGTGCAGACTCGCCGAAAGTATCAAGGCCGATGACCTTGCCGTTCAGCCCCACATACTTGCGCCAGTAATCGGTAACCCCCGCCTCCACGGCAACCCGAGCCGTCAGGGCCGACGGCAGGACCGACTCCCGGTAGGACGCATCCTGGGCATCGAACACATCGGTGGACGGCATGGAGACCACGCGGACCTTGCGTCCCTTCTCCGTGAGCACCGTGGCGGCATCCATCGCCAGGCCGATCTCCGAACCGGTTCCTATGATGACAGCCTCGGGCGTTCCCTTGCAGTCGAACAGCACGTAACCCCCGCGACGGATGTCGGCAATCTGGTCGGCCGTGCGGTTCATATGCTTGAGGTTCTGGCGCGAGAAGATCAGGCAGCTCGGGCCGCCCGTGTGGTCGATGGCTGCCTTCCAGGCGACAGCCGATTCCACCGCATCGCAGGGCCGCCACAGAGACATGCGCGGAATCATGCGCAGGGTCGCGGTCTGTTCGACCGCCTGGTGCGTCGGGCCGTCTTCGCCCAGACCGATGGAGTCATGGGTATAGACGAAAATGCTCTGCAGCTTCATCAGCGCCGCCATGCGCAGGGCGTTGCGTGCGTATTCGGAAAACATCAGGAAGGTGGCAGCGTAGGGAATGAAACCGCCGTGCAGCGCAATGCCGTTGGTGATCGCGGACATGCCGAATTCACGCACCCCGTAGTAGATGTAATTGCCGCCATTGCCCTTGTTGATATCCTGCGAGCCGGACCATATAGTCAGGTTGGACCCGGCAAGATCTGCGGAACCACCCAGCAGTTCGGGTAACAGGGGGCCATAGCCGTTCAAGGCGTTCTGCGAGGCCTTGCGCGATGCGATAGTCTCGGCTTTCTTGTCGACCGCAGCGATGAACTCAGCCGCCTTGGCGTCCCAGTTCGCCGGCAGCTTACCTTCCATGCGGCGTTCGAATTCGGCCGCCTGCTCAGGATAGGCCTTCTTGTAGGCGGCAAACCGTGTAGCCCACTCCTGCTCGGCCCTGGCGCCCTTGTCCCGGGCATTCCAGCCTGCATAGATCTCGTCAGGCACGACGAAAGGAGGATATGACCAGCCGAGGTTGTCACGGGTGGCAGCGATCTCGTCATCCCCCAGCGGAGCGCCATGGCAATCGTGCGTACCGGCCAGATTCGGCGCGCCGAAACCGATCACGGTTTTGCAGCAGATCAGGCTGGGCTTGTCCGTGACCGAGCGCGCTTCCTTGATCGCCTTGCGGATCGAGTCGGGGTCGTGCCCGTCCACATCGCGGACCACGTGCCAGCGATAGGCCTCGAAACGTTTGGGAGTGTCGTCGGTGAACCAGCCGTCCACGTGGCCGTCGATCGAGATGCCGTTGTCATCCCAGAAGGCGATCAGTTTGCCGAGCTTCATGGTGCCGGCGAGCGAACAGGCCTCATGCGAGATGCCTTCCATCAGACAGCCGTCGCCGAGGAAAACATAGGTATGGTGATCCACGATCGTGTGGCCAGCGCGGTTGAACTGCGCCGCCAGGGTCTTCTCCGCCGCGGCCATGCCGACGGCATTGGTAATGCCCTGCCCGAGCGGCCCGGTGGTGGTTTCCACGCCGGGAGCATAGCCGTACTCGGGGTGCCCCGGCGTCCTGGAATGCAACTGGCGGAACTGCTTGAGGTCCTCGATGCCCATGTCGTAGCCGCTCAGGTGCAGCAAGGAATAAATGAGCATGGAGCCATGGCCGTTTGAGAGCACGAAACGATCGCGGTCGTACCATTTCGGGTTGGCCGGGTTGTGCTTGAGATAGTCGTTCCACAAGACCTCGGCGATGTCTGCCATTCCCATCGGTGCACCGGGATGGCCGGATTTCGCCTTCTGCACGGCGTCCATACTAAGCGCCCGGATGGCATTGGCAAGTTCTCTGCGCTGGGCCATGATTTCCTCCTGTCCAGATTAAAAGTCTTGGTTACGCGCCACGCCCTGCCTGTGGCGACAGTGAAAATTGTTGCCTTACCTCCGCGACCGGGGTCGCTGGCACCACGATTGAGTGGATAAAAAGTCAAGGCGCCTGTTCATGGCACCGGAGCATTTGACCACCACGAAATTCGCGGGATTATCGCCGGGCGCGCCGGATCGGCAGCATTCAACATGGCCATCCTGGCCCAACAAAGCGGCCTATTTTCACCTAGTTTGCCCCTTACGGCAATAGCAGCGACGACCCCGCCCTGACAACAATAGGCGGGAACTTGTTACTCTATAACAATAACTTATACCAGGATCGAGTCAGCCTTGGGGCACAGTTTCACGCCACTTGATGGAGCAGCCGATTCCCGGAATCTGCTCCGCGGGTCCCTGCCCGGTTTCCGCCACCAGTCGCATGGCCTCGAACAATTCCCGGCGCGCATCGTCAGGCGCCGTTTCCGTGCGACTGGCATCCAGACGACCCCGATATTGCAATTCCAGCCGGTTGTTATAACCAAAGAAATCCGGGGTACAGACCGCGCCATAAGCCCGGGCAACCGACTGTGTCTCATCCAGCAGATAGGGGAACGGAAAGTCGAGATCGCGCGCGAGGCACCGCATGTTTTCGAAGCTGTCTTCAGGCTGCACCGCCGGATCGTTGGACATGATCGCGACGCTGCCGACCCCCAGTTCCCGCAGTTCCCGGGCATCGCGCACCAGGCGGGTGCGCACCGCCTTGACATAGGGGCAGTGGTTGCAGATGAACATCACCAGCAAGCCGCCGGGCCCGCGACAGTCGGTCAGCGTCCAGACATTGCCATCGGTGCCGGGCAGTGCGAAATCGACCGCCGGTTTGCCGAAATCGCACAGCGGGGTTTTCAGACTTACCATCGCATGCTCATCTTCTGCAGAAAGTGAACGATAACTTTAATGATGTGGGAGATGGATGAAAATATCACCATCGTAGGGTAGACTTGCTTTTTTCCCATTTTTAGCGAATGAAGAATATGAAATCCTTTCAGACATTTACCTCTGAATCCGTCTCTGAAGGCCACCCCGATAAGGTCGCCGACCAGATTTCCGACGCGGTACTGGACGCCATCCTGGCGGAAGATTCGCGCGCGCGCGTGGCCTGCGAGACGCTGGTCAAGACCGGCATGGTGATCATCGCCGGGGAAGTCACCACGTCTGCGTGGGTCGATCTGGAAGAAATCGTGCGCAACACGGTCAGGGATATCGGCTACAACAGTTCGGAAATCGGCTTCGACGGAGCTTCTTGCGCGGTGCTCAACGCCATCGGCAAGCAGTCCCCGGACATAGCCATGGGAGTGGATGAATCTGCGGATCACGAACAGGGTGCTGGTGACCAGGGGCTGATGTTCGGCTACGCCTCCGATGAAACCGACGTCCTGATGCCCGCCCCGATTACCTATGCCCACCGTCTGGTAAGGCGCCAGGCCGAGGAGCGCAAGAATGGCAACCTGACCTGGCTGCGCCCCGACGCCAAGAGCCAGGTGACCTTTCGTTATGAAAACGGCCGGCCCGTCGGCATCGATGCTGTGGTGCTCTCCACCCAGCACAGCCCGGAACTGAGTATGAAGACCATCCGCGAGGCCGTCATGGATGAAATCATCCTGCCGGTACTACCGGCGGAATGGTTAAACAAGGACACCCGCTTTTTCATCAACCCGACCGGGCGTTTCGTCATCGGCGGCCCGATGGGTGATTGCGGAGTAACCGGCCGCAAGATCATCGTCGACACCTATGGCGGCATGGCACGCCACGGCGGCGGCGCCTTTTCCGGCAAAGACCCGAGCAAGGTGGACCGTTCGGCCGCCTATGCCGCCCGCTACGTCGCTAAAAACATCGTAGCCGCCGGCCTGGCCGAACGCTGTGAACTGCAGATCTCCTATGCCATCGGCGTGGCGGAACCCACCTCGATCAGCATCAACACCTTCGGTACCGGAAAAATCGACGAGTGGCGGATGGTGCAACTGGTCCGGGAGCACTTCGACCTGCGCCCCAGGGGACTCGTCAAGTTGCTCGATCTGCTTAGGCCGATTTACAAGGCCACGGCGAGCTATGGTCATTTCGGCCGTGAGGACGAGGCGTTCAGCTGGGAGCGGACCGATCTGGCCGAAACCCTGCGTGATGCGGCCGGCCTGCGCAGCATGGAAAGTGTTGTCTGAGAATTCACGAGGCAGAACATGAGCACACAACCCGTCAAGAACATCAGCGCCGACTACAGGGTCGCCGACATCACCCTGGCCGGATGGGGGCGCAAGGAGATCGCCATCGCCGAGACTGAAATGCCGGGCCTGGTCGCATTGCGCGAGCGCTATGGTGATGAGAAGCCGCTAACGGGCGCCCGTATCGCCGGGAGCCTGCACATGACCATACAGACGGCTGTGCTCATCGAGACGC
>CAVXNM010000007.1:0-16222 GCA_963763115.1 uncultured Gammaproteobacteria bacterium | reverse complement strand
ACCTGTCGGTGAAGATGGCCTTATCTTGTTTGGCGGCTCACAGGTGATGCTGGGCTACCTCAATGATCCGGAAAAGACCGCTGAGGTCATTGTAGAGCTGGACGGAAAACGCTGGTACAAGACCGGTGACAAGGGCCATCTCGACCAGGACGGCTTCCTCACCATTGTCGATCGTTACTCACGCTTTGCGAAAATCGGTGGTGAGATGATAAGCCTCGGCGCTATCGAAGGTGCCATTGGTAAAGTGCTGCCGGAGAATGTTGAGGTGCTCACCACAGCGTTACCTGATGGAAAAAAGGGAGAAAAAGTGATTCTCCTGATTGCCGGTAACATCGGCAATAATGAAATGGAGGGGCTTATCGAGCAATCGGGGCTCAATCCGCTAATGAGGCCTGCAGAATTAATTAATGTGGAGGCGATTCCGAAACTCGGAAGCGGCAAGAATGATTTTAGCCGGGCAAAGCAGATTGCATTAGACGCATGTGCATAACGAATATGATAACGGTTGACTAGATCTGTTGCGATACACTGCACATGCTGTGCCTGGATGTCTTTCGGGCGTGAACCAACCTTTCCCAGCTTTTTTGTTGCCGCAATTTAATCGCCTGACCCGTAGTACACATCGTCACCTTGAGTGCGATATGTCTTGCCCCGTCTGAACTCGCTCATCGCATCACGGACACCCAAACAGTATCCATTCTAACCACCCCTGACTGAGCCCCCCTCGGCCAAGCCACAATCGCACCCGACTGATCGCCCGCTCGACGGGTTTTTTTGTTGCCCATAACAAGGAGAACTCCCATGAGGATCTTCAAATCGATTATTTCACTGCCCTGTTTTCAACTTTTGCGACTCCCTTGTCAAGATTGGCAATTTGAGAAAATGCAGCCCTTGTTAAGTCAATAATTCTCCCTTTGACAAACGGTCCTCTGTCATTGATTCTGGCCGTAACTGATTCGCCGTTATTTAAATTTGTAACATCACTTCAGTTCCAAATGGTAAAGCTTTATGAGCTGCTGTCATTACATTGTTGTTTAAGGGCTCACCGCTGGCAGTTTTTCTGTACTGAAATTTCTTGCCGTAATAGGAAGCCATGCCTGTTTCTTTAATAACCGCTTAATTCAGGATGAGGCTCGTGTCTTGTGAGTCTGGCGCAGCCATGAATGAACAACACGAATGCTAACAGAACTGCTAGTGCAGTGCTGATTCGTAAGTAATTCCGAAATTCCTTAAAATATCGCGTAACATTATCCTCTACACCATTGGCCATGGCATCTGGCGAGCGATGAGTTTAATGTGGTCAAAATTCTGATCACACCTCGGTCGCTCGGATGCCGGGTGGTTTTCGACAACCTGGGCTGGCTGGGTGTCCGTAGCCAATGCCGGCTTGCGCGGTTTCCGGGTGGGACTCTCACCCACTGGGAAACGCCGCCCTTGCACGGCGCACGCCAATGTCCTGACGTGGCCCACATGTCATCCGGTTATGTCGGTTTGCCGACAACATTTTAGAGGTTCTTTGGTAGGTAACTGCCACTGGCAGCATGCCGTGTCCGGGACCAAATTATACTGCAATCATAAAGATACAGATGACGTTACACTCATCCCCTAGCGGTTGGCACGCCGCCTGCTAGAAGCGACATGTGGTACTGGACCCTTCTTAGGACATACAACGCCGACGGCAATACGATTCGAGTATGTACGAAGCTTTCTACCATCTGAATACCAACCCCTTCAGAATCACGCCTGATCCGACGTTCTGTTTTAGCCATGCCGGTTATAAATCGGCCCGGGAATACCTCGATTACGCCCTCAGGCTCGGCGAGGGCTTCATCATGGTCACGGGACGGCCCGGCACCGGCAAGACCACCCTGGCGGAAACGTTTCTGAAAGATCTCGACTTGACCCGGGTGTCGGCCAGGAGGGTTGCCGTTTCCGGTCTCGAGGCGGATGACCTGTTGCGGGCGGTGGCCTATGCCTACGGCATCGAGGCAAGTGGTTTTGACAAGGCTACACTGCGCCACCGTATTCAGCAGTATTTCATCCTGCAGGAACAGCGTAGGCGGCAGGCGTTGCTGATCATCGATGAGGCGCAGGGGCTCCCCTGCTCTGCGCTGGAGGAGCTGCGCCTGCTGGCAGACCTGCAGACGGGATCGCAACCACTGCTG
This sequence comes from uncultured Gammaproteobacteria bacterium, assembly GCA_963763115.1. Classification (GTDB taxonomy): domain Bacteria; phylum Pseudomonadota; class Gammaproteobacteria; order UBA9214; family UBA9214; genus CAVQCA01. Next base: position 14,057 of record CAVXNM010000007.1, on the reverse strand, counting down.
CAGCTGTTTCTCGTCGGGCAGGAAAAATTGCGTGATCTGATGTGCACACCGGGAATGGATCAATTCCAGCAACGGATCATAGCGACCTGTCATCTCAGGCCACTGGGTCTGCGGGAGACCAGGGCGTATGTAAAACACCGCCTGTGTCAGGCGGGCTGGAAAGGTGACCCGGAGCTGACCGGATCGGCGCTGCTCGCTATCCACCAGTTCAGCCGGGGGGTGCCACGGTATATCAACAAGCTATGCAACCGATTGCTGGTGCTTGGATTCGGAAAGGGGAAACACACCCTCGACGAAGCGGAGGTTCAGGCGATCTCCATAGAACTGCGCGAGGAACAACTGACGCCCCTGGGCAGCGATCAGGAGACGCCCGACGAATTCAGCGTGGCCCGGTCCATGGGAGAGCACGGGGAGGAGGCATTCCCCTTGTCCGAGCTGGCGCTTGACAGGAATAGCATTGAGGTGGAAAACCCGCACCAGTCTGCCGCCCCGGCTCCGGTGACACGGCCGGAAACGCATGCCGCCACGCGGCAGACCCGACAGACGGCGCAACGGCGCGTAGAGGCCAGGATCATGGCCCGGAGAGAAAGGCAGCCGGTGAAATCACCGGCATACCAGGGAAGCAGCGTTTCCGTCCCGGGCAGGGTGCGGCAGCGTTACGGGCCCGATCTGGTTCGCCTGTTGACCTGGCAGGAACGGTTGAAGCCTGGCATGGTATGGGGGGTCGCCGCGCTGGTGGTCGCCGCCCTGTTCATGACCGGGCTGGCGAGGTTTTTCGGGGAAGAACGCACTGAACGGGCGACCCTGCCCGACGAGCAGCGGGCGCTGACAAAACCATCCATGCTCGCGCATGGCGGAAGTCGGGAAAACACGAATATAACGATACCGCAAGCAGGGCAACAGGGACCGGCAACCCGGACCCAGGCCGCCATCCCGGCTGAAACCGCGGATAAACCGCCGGGTGACGACAGCAGGAATGCAGCTGTCATTGAAGCAGCAACACCGGCGCCCACACCGGAAATAATCTCGATCGCAGCCAGCCCCGCGGCGGACCTGCCTCCCGTGGTAGCCGTGACACCGCCGGAGCTGGTCTCGGAAACGGCGCATGACGGGTCAGAAATCAACGGGTTCGCGGCCGGTCAGGAGGATGTAGCTATGGCGGCGCCAAACAGGTTATTGCCGAATATCGAATCGATGGATGCGCCCGCAGCGGGTGGCGGGGCAGGCAAGATGGTTGCGGCTGACGACCCGCCGGTCGCAGCCCCGGTCTCACGGGAAGAAAAAATCGCAACACTGCTCGCACAGGGACGGCAGTCCCTGAGGCGATTCAGATTACTGACGCCGGCCGGGGACAATGCCAACCAGTACTTCAAGGAGGTCCTTGCCCTGGATCCCGGAAACACCGATGCCCGTAACGGGTTCAACCTGATCGCGGAACGCTATGTCGTTCTGGCCAGGCGTGCATACGAGCGCCACGATAGCAAGTTGGCCAGGTTATATATTTCACGGGGCCTCCGGGTTCGGCCCGGCAACAGGGATCTGCTCGCCTTGCAGGACAGCATGCGCCAACCGCCGGTCACGGCCCGGGAGACGGCTGCAGAGGTATCACCGGTTGTAGAGGTATCACTGGCTGTTGAACCACCGCCGGAGCAACCGGGTTTTTTCTCACTCCTGAAGTCGCTGTTTACCTGGAAGCGAGAGGAGCCGGCTGAGGTTGTCGAACGCTCAATCATGTCTGTGAACCACTGATTTTCAGTTTGCGATCAACACGAAGATACCCAATCCACAGGAAAATTCTGTAACACCGTGAGACTCCAATAGACACAAGCGACCACGAACGACAAGAAGCAGTCACTGATAAAGCTATCTACCATGCTAGAGATAATTCCCTGCCTTGATTCAGCTGATATGGCCGCATCCCGACAGCGGGAATTGGACGTGCCCCCGTATGTCGCCGCTGTGCTTGGACAAACGGCGGTCGAAGCCTCTGCAAGGGGTTATTACATCCACGGAGCCGACAGAAAAGTCGATTGGAGTCATGAGGTGCAGGCTGCTTGCAATGCAAAGGTAAGCATTCCTCCAGATGCTCCACTTCCCGCACTCGCCTCGATTTCATTCACTGAAACACGGGGACGGGTACAGGTTACAAATGAGACGACCCTTCAGCTTCACGACGACTCGTCGATGCCGGATTGAGGCCCCTCGTCCTGAATTTCGCAAACGGGATTCATCCCGGTGGAGGATTCCTTGGCGGCGCTAGAGTCCAGGAGGAGGTGCTTTGGCGGTCCAGTGCCTTGTATCGCACACTCGTTGGCGATGAAATGTACGCGAAACATCGCCAACGCCACCAGTAAGATTCCACGGATTGGGCAATCTATTCACCTAATATTCCGGTCTTTCGTACCGATAACGGAGCCACACTTGAACATCCTTGGCTACTGAGCTTCCTAACATGCGCCGCTCCATATGCCCCCGCCATCGGTCAACCGGCGGCTGCAGATCGTTTTTCGACGGCGGATACATCGTGTACTGTCCATTGCTCATGCTTACGGACATCCGGTGCTTATTCTCGGAGCATGGGGCTGTGGAGCTTTCGGCAACGATGTCCAACGCACAGCCAGCGACTTTCGACAAGCCCTCGAGAACGAGTTTAACGGATCCTTCAGCGATGCGGTATTCGCCATTACGGATTGGTCGCCGGACCGGAGGTTTCTTGGGCCTTTCCGTGACGTGTTTGCTATAGTCGATAAGTGAAGCGACCTCGCAACAAAGCAACTCCCCTAGCCCAACCACTCTGACCACACCTGACTGAGATCCTCTGGGAGGAAGCGATCATAGTCGACGGTTGTTACCACGCCGATTATCTCAGGGCCGGCGATTACGGCATCGGATTCATCATTCCCGTCGATGACGACTGGGTCGACGGTAAGCTCCGTGAAATATTGGAGTCGCTCCTGGACGATCCGTCGCCTCTTCCTTCCCAAGTCACAATCATTTAGACGTTCCCATCAACAAAGGAGACACACATGACCAAAGCGAAAACTGATGATGACTCAATGCGGGACCTGGCGTCGGTCACCTGCGACACGCTCTCGGGCAGTTCGAGGCTGAGGTATCACATCGGCAGCTCGCCGAACAGCGAGATCTACCTGCGTGTGTTCGCCAACACCGGCGGCGGCTTCTTCAGCCAGGAGTGGGTCGCCTATCAGGAGATCCAGTATACGCTCGCCAAAAGGACGAAGGACAAACCTATAACGTCGATCCTGCTGCATCCGCTGTTCAGGGGTAAATCGGTGAACACGCCGGCGTTCCTGCTGGCGGTGCTCGTGCACGAGAAGCTGTTGAGGCCCATTCCGGGGAAGCTCCGCTCCGGAGACACGAGCTCGCGGACGCCTCGGTCTTCATGGCCAAGGTGGACAAGCTCTTGGCTTCCGGCAGTCAGGTGAAGTCAAAGACAGCAGGAAAAACCACCGGAAAGGCTCCCCGCAAGAAAGCTGCTTCTTCAACTTCACGCAAGAAAACCAAGTCTGTCTGAGGAAGTTGCTTTCCCTTGGTCCCTCGAAAAGCACACACCTAACCCATGAACCTTAAAGGGTTCCCTGCTCAACAAATAAGCACCTTCGCAATACCGACCCTATACCGACCTCGGGTCTTTCTCTTTTCTTACAACATCTTAGTCAAAGGAGGCCACATGCTGGATCACGCTCGTCCTTGTCACCGTCCTGTGTCTGGCGCTGCCGCTCACTCGGATGTACGGGACGTGTGCGCCGTGATGCTGCTGTATTTCTATCCCTACCTGACCCTAGGCGTCCTGCTCGTCGCAGGGATCGCCTACTTCTACCTGCACAGGAGAAAATCGCATGCCTGAAGAATACATTACTGAGGCACTGGAGCTGGTCTCTGCCTGGGACGTCCCGGACGAGGACTTCGCTCAAACGGTCAATGAGCAGGCGAGGTTAATGGCCGGCTTCGATCCCGATGAACTCTGGGAGGACCATCCGGTCAGCCGCCAGGGAGAAACGCGGGCGACAGCTGGAGAGTGCAGGTGTACCTGATAGCCCGTAAAGACCGAGGCTGTTGGAATAGTCCCATATGCCCCGCCGCGAACCTCGGCCATAGTGCTAACGACAAGCTCTTTGCAGGTGCAGTGTGTATAAGAAAAAACCTGTAAAAAACCTTTCACTCAATGCAATCACTCGATCACACTGAACCTGATGGACCAGCTTCCGCCAGCAGCCCCAGCGCCGTTGGCCAGCGTGAAAGGTGTCGCCCGGATACTGTGTTCGCCTGCTGAAAAAGCCACGGGAATATAGTCGCCGTTGGCGTCACCATCAAGCGCCCAGGGTGCGTTGTTTTCGATCTGGAACGACTTGGCGGCATCGAAATCAAAAACCACGCTGCCAGGTGCGGAAGTGATCAAGGCCCGCACGCTCAGCTCAGGTGGCAGCGCGCTGAGATCCAGCGCATCTCCGTATAGAAGCGGTCTGATATCGGTGTTAGTCATGGCATTGATTAGTACAAATCCGGTAACGAAGTGATTAGCCGCGGTATATTCGACGGCGCCCATGTCACATTGTCCGGCACCCTGTGGCCGTGGAACGCCACGCTGATCGTGGGATTCGCAAGCATCGATAGCGGGTGGCGGATACTGGTAGCCTGAATCCCGGGCAGGGCTGCCGGTATTGGGCAGGTGGTTCCCGGTGGGACCACCGTTTAAGGCCAGGCTGCCGAGGTTCGCCGACTGGTCCAGTATAAAGGTGAAAACGAAGGAAGGAATCGTACAGGCTTCGGTGCTGCCGATCAGATTGTACTTGCTGTCGCCGCTCAGGGTGCCAACGCAATCGTCCGGTCCTGTACCGCCGTCATTACCCGCGATAACACTGTTCTTGATGACGGTAGTTGCGCCCGCAGTCATCTGGATGCCGCCGCCGCGAAAGGACCCCGCATTGTTTCCGGATCCCGTATTGTTGTTAACGGTTACATTGTTCAGGACCGCGAATCCGTTCTGGGAGATGCCGCCCACACCGGCCTCGGGAGAATTGACGTAGTTGCCGCTCACGGTAACGTTCCGCAAATTCAGGTTCCCGGAATTCCGGATGCCGCCTGCGCGGTTGGAATAATTGTCGGTGATTTCGGACTCGTAGACCCACAGTGTTCCCTGGTTCCAGATTCCGCCGCCGAATGCGCCGGTGGCTCCGTTGTCACGCACCGACAACCTGCGCAACCTGACGTCGCCGCCGGCTTCTACCAGTAAACCCCCGCCTCCGGTGAAGCCGAAGTTTTCCTGGATCACGGCATCGGTGATGTGCACTATCGCGTTGCCGATGCGCACACCGCCGCCGCCCTGGGAATTTCCACCCTGAATGGTCAGGTTGTTCAGGGCGACTTCGCCGCCGGTAATCTCGATCACCGCGTCATTAACGGTCTGGTTAACGATCGTGTTGTCCTTGCCGGAACCCTGCACGGTGACATTGTTTGAAATGACAAGACGCCCACCACTGCTGTTTGCCGGAAGCGTCAGGTTATAGATGCCTGCGGGAACCAGTATCGTGTCGAAAGATCCAAGGACACTCGCCTGCATGACGGCGGCTCGAAGTGTGCATACACCCGTGCCGGTATCACAGACAAAGTCACTCGCATCGGCATCGGGCAGATCCTGGAAACTGTCGACCTGAAAGGTACAACCCGTTGCAAGCCCGATAGTCAGCAAAGCTGCGGAAGAAAATTGTGCACTACGGAAAAGGCAAGAAAGCCGGGGCGACGCTAACGAAATCTTTTTCATATTCGTCATCCTCGAAATTATCGATTTACTGGAGTATAGGAGAGCATCAGGAGAATTAAAGGCCGACGGAACGCCCCGGCCTCGAGGACAGTGTTTACATTAGGGTTTTCCAGGGATGAACGAGGTTTTGTGCCAGGCCGAGGCTGTCACGTATACCGTATAGGAGATAGCCATGACACGAGCAGAAATCTACGCACGGGTGTCATTCACACGTTATAGTTAGAAAGGCTTTATTGGCAGACAGTAGATGCCAGATTTTGCAGAACTGCAACGTCCGGACTTGCTGCACAGTTGCCGTTCGCTGGTCGTCTGTGTAGGTTAGGAGTTGGCCGTACTTTGACGTACGGTGATACTCACATCTTCATGAGCAGACGGCCGGCAGACGTCCAAAGTTGAGCCCTACCCAGACCTTAACTATTTATTTGTCTATCAGTCATACCTGACAGACCCATGATCGTCACCGTGCCAGTCTCTCGGCATAGACAAATCCCCGTGACCATTAAGGTCGCGATGTAGTTATATAGGATGAAAGGATTGTACTTGAGGACAATTAACCGTTTGGCGTGAATTGTATGTCGTAATAACCGTAGCATATGAAGTTCATATCATAGTGACTCCTCCGTAATTCAGCGCCCCGAGGGATTGGGGCGTATTTTTTTACTGCAATAAAAACGGCAACCCTGAGGCAGCAACTTTTTTGTCTAGTTTCGGTCGGCAGGTTCAACCGGTCATTCATAGAATCCAGGTAGATTACCGGAATGCAGCAGCTACGGACGTCCACATTTTTCTAGCTTCTTCGGCTTTCTTGTCCAGATTCAATGTGAAACGGTTCCTCATAATCCCTTGGTCCCAGGTTCGAGTCCTGGCGGGCCCACCACCTCCCTCGGAAATCACAGAGTTATAGCTTTCGGACCAAGGGATCGTAATCCCTTAGTGTCACCCATAGTGGGCGACCATGGACTGCGAATTCCGGGGACAGGGGAGTTGGGGCGGCGAGGCTGGGGGACACGGGCGGGTCACATCATGCGGCGTCACCGGGTGAGGATTCTGGCATGCTACTATATCTCATAATTCTACGGCTTATATAGCCCACATTCAGAATAGTGAGCACTCACAGTGATGGCATGACAATCCTTAATTGTGAATTTGGTTCCGTTTTTTACTTCCAGCAGCCGGGGCTGTGCTACCGTTATGCGGGAGATTCCCAATGGGCAGAGTTCCCATGAAACAACAATCAAGGCATCACTACTATTATAGGATACGAGGCTTGCAGATCGTGACAGCGCTTATGTTCTCCAGCCTCGTTCCCATGGACGTCAACTTGTTACATGCTGAGGGAATTATGGCACTCACGCTCAAGTCACGCGCTTTCGATAATGGCGGCGAAATTCCTTCCAGGTACACCTGTGAAGGAGAAGATGTCTCTCCATCCCTGGTATGGACGGGTGTTCCCGAAACTGCCCGAAGTCTGGTTCTGATCATTGATGATCCAGATGCGCCGGATCCGAAGGCTCCAAAGATGATCTGGGTCCATTGGGTTTTATACAATATTCCGCCGGATGTTACTGGTCTGCCGGAGGGCGTCGTGCCCGCAAAACTTTCACCGGGCATGATGGAAGGCTTGAATGACTGGAAACGAATCGGTTACGGAGGACCATGCCCGCCAATTGGTCGCCACCGCTATTTTCACAAACTGTACGCCTTGGATACGGTACTGGAGGTGATTGATACACCGACCAAGGCGAAGGTGGAAGCCGCAATGAAGGGACATGTCATCGCGCAAACGGAGCTCATGGGTACCTACCAGAAATAATTGGAAACTGAGTACTGATTTCCTGCCTCTATTGGCATTGATTATGAGTGATTTTTCAGCTTACATAGCCCATTAAGCACCACTTGAGTGGGCCCATTTCAGGCGGCAACCCAGGCAACAGCGCCGTCGTAATCACCGGAATCGAAAAACTTGGTCCGCGCATTCACGAACTTGGCCATGATTTTTCCAGCCATTTTCTGCCAGGCTTTATCGCCCACAATTGCGATGCGCTCGGGCACACGGTAATGCTCGCGGACCAGGGAAAGGTGCTCACCCAGTGCAGAGAGGCCAGACCAGCCATCAAACTCGCGCAAATCCAGCACCAGACGCACGTGTTCAGCGTGACTCATAATATTGTCAATTTCTTCATTGACGCCATCGTATGCACCTGGATCCAGTTTGCCGAGCAGGCGCGCCGTTATGACATCACCCTCACTGTCGACCTGTATCGACCCTAATGATTCGCTCAACCAGCGTTTGGCATCGTCCAGTTCACCAATAGCAAACAGTTGCACGGGGCAAGGCATCATGAATGACATCGCCTTAACCCCCATCTTGATCCAGCCAACATCCGTCACCACGGCCACGCGATCGAAACCGTTCCAGTGTCGCGACCCAAGCTTGGTGTCGTTCCAGATGGCATCAAGGCTGTAACTCTCAAAATCCGGGCTAACCTGTGCCAGAAGCCTTATGCGATCAAACTCTTCGATGGCTTTCTCTACTGCAGGCGTGAGAACGCTGTCGTAATCGCTGCCCGTGACATGGCCGGATATTCTGAATCCCAATGTACCTTTCGGTAAACCTGCAATTACTTCAATCATGGCATCTTCCTCCACGTTCCTGTTAAGACAAGAAATCTTTAAAAACTATATAGCTCGCTATCGTCCCATGCTACTTCTATTCACAAACCGCTTACAGTAGTTAGTTTTAGCTGCAAATCCGACTTATCGAGTTCCTAACCACCACCCGAAAGTGGGCCAGTTTTTGGTTGCACTAGTCCGGGACACAAATTCGTAATTTACGGGTGAACGAAAAGGCCAATCAGGGCAAGCCGTCTCATCCGGCGTCATCGGGTTAGAGTCCTGCGGGCCCACCACCTCTAATAGAAATCATGGCGTTATGTCGATGGGGCCAAGGAATCGGGGACCCTTGGTGTCACCCATATGGGTGCACGTCGATGGCGAATTCCGGGGAAGGTCAGACTCGGGGCGGCGAGACTCAGGGACCCGAGTGAGGCTGGGTTGAGGGCACGGTGGGCCTAGTGGTGATTCTGGGGGGGCACCATCATCACAATTCAATGACTCAACCGGGCAGCTCACCGCCGATCGAAAATGTGCCGTTTGGTTGCACGTACGGGACATGAAATTGGCCCGATATATCAATCTCCTGGAATATAAGTCAGCGATGACAACACCATGTGAATTGCATTATTTGTAAATGAAAGCATCATCAAATGGCGCACACAGGGTACCCAGATCATTGTGAATAGGTGGTAATGACTGCAGGTAGACTGCCAGTGAATGTAGATCGTAATCAGTCAGACGCATGCAACTGGTGCCCAGCACCTCTGCCATAAGGCTGTCGGTGTAACCACCATCGGGTTTCCTCCCTGTTTTCAGGAATGTCATCAACCCCTCGTATGTCCAGCCACCGATGCCCGTTTCTCTGTCCGGCGTGATATTGGGTACCCGCCTCCCATCCGGCCCCAGACAGGTGCCAGCCAGGTAGCGGTCGCTACGGGGGGCACCCAGATAATCCCGCGGAGTATGGCATTCACTGCAATGTCCAAGGGCACCGGCAAGATATGCCCCACGGTTCCATTGCGGGGATTTTTCTAGATCAGCCGAAAACTCTCCCGGTGTAAACCGATCCGCCTTCCAATACGAGATCATTGACCGGGAGGAGAAGGGCCAGTGAAGATTATGGGGCCGGTTTTCCCTGGAGGATGCTGGTAGCGTCATCAGATAGGCATACAGGGCATGCATATCCTGGCGCGTCATCCTGGTGTATGAGGGATAGGGGAAAGCAGGGTAATAGTGTTCACCCTGCGGGCTCATACCTTCACGTAATGCGCGCACGAAATCCTCCTCGCTCCAGGCACCGATACCATACTCCCTCTGCGGTGTAATATTAGGTGGATAGAATGTCCCGAAGGGTGTATCAAGCTGCCGCCCTCCGGCCATCAGTTGATCGCGGGTGTGGCAGGAAATACAGCCAGCTGCATAAAAGACATACTTGCCATGCTCAAGCAAATCCTCGGAGGCCAGCGCAATACTCATGCTGCAGATACAACTCGCCAACCCAACGACGGCAACAAGTTTTTTTATTCCAAACAGCCCGTCTCTCTGCAACGTGTTCATAGTTACATTCCTGAATGAATGACGGCAACCCATAACCACCATCATCACCTCCAATTATGTGCACTTTGCGTTACGGTCCAACCAGCTCGGCCGCCGTGTAGGTCTCTCTGACATAAGCAAGTACATCCTTCGAATGCAACTGGTCACGGTCATAGTCAATTAATATCAGGTGATTGCGGCCCGGTGTGAAACGAGCACCCTCGATACCGTCACAACCCTTCAGAATCGACCAGATCTGACCTTTGGACGTCACTCAGTGCATCCTCGACATGCACCACGACCTCGACCTGATGAATGTTTCCCATGACAACCTCCTTCCGGTTCATTTCACCGGCCACCCACAACCCCCGCATCACCGTGGTATGGGAATCACATAACTACTCTTTATATACTTTGTGTAGATGCTGCAGCACAAAATCGACAGCCACAGACACGACTGATTGCCAGTTGTTTGATCATAGTCAACAACTTGGAACACGTTCGCGGCGAATTCCGGAGGCCGTCCGACTCTGGGCGGGCAATACTCGGGGACCAGGGCGCGACAACATAGCCGGAGTCGCGGGGTGAGTGCCCCTGGGGCGCCACCTCTCATAATCATAGTCTGTTGACCTTTCCCCGTAACAGGTCCACACAGCATCCGCGCCATCTGTCCACCAGCCCTACCGGCAATGTGTAATCGCTGAGGGCCGCTTGCTATACTCGTCTGTGTACTGCAAGCGGGAGTGGAGTTCGTCATGGTCCTGATTAAACTGGAAGACAGCCTAAAGCTGGATATACCGGAAATTGATTCCCAGCACGAGACAATGATAAGTCTGGTTAACCTGCTCCACGAAACCATGCTGCAAGGAGCAGACAAAGCAGCCTTGGATGGACTCCTGTCGCAGCTGATAGAACACACACAGACCCACTTTGCCTATGAAGAGGAGTTAATGTCTCGGTACAACTATCCGGGATATGAGGAGCATAAGTTAGAACACAACAGGCTCATCCAGCATTTGGCGGATCTTATCGAACGTTATAAAAGTGGTGAGCTTCTGCTTTCCTTCGCCGTCGTACTCGAACTCAAGGGCTGGGCTGTAGTGCATATCGTGAAGTTAGATAAACGACTGGGTACTTTTCTGAACGACCTGAAGGGAAGCGAAGCAGCACCGGGTTAGTTCCTGATACTCCGTGCTGTAGATTTGCACGCTCGATTGATACACGTGAACGGCATTTGCGTTGAATGACTGCCCCGTCCTCATCCGACGCTATCAGGTTCGAGTCATGGCGGGCCCACCATATCTCAAGAATTCATAGCCTTATACCATTTGGATCAAGGGATCGGAGTCCCTTGGTGCATCCCATAGCGGACTGTCCAACTCGGGGACCGACTCATCTAAGGTCAACGGGTGAGGGGCACGGGGGAGAGCCATTCTATTGCTATCAGTGGCTTGCTGTAGCCCATCACTTCCGGCCAATTTTGCCAGTTGTATGTCCGTCGGATGCATCATCTGGTAAGCCACTCTACCCGAACCAGAGTTCACCCACAGATTTACTAACCAGGCGTTAATAAAAGGTGTCAAGGTCGGGGAAATAAGGTTAGTTTAGAGGCGTTGTAGGCTATAAGCCCTCAAGGACCAAGAACCTGGTAGCGACAAATCGTAGCGTTTCGGCCCAGACATAATATGAGTCCTGAAAACAACCACGCGGAGCGACAGATATCAGAGCGCAGCCGAGGCGTGGCGGTTGAACAGCCCATTCAAGATGACCTACCCTCTATCCTTGACGTAATCCGCACCAGCTGGATCGGCGCACACCAAAACATGGAATTAGGGATCACGGTAAAAGACCTCGCGCGTGAACATTATCACAGGTTCGAGGGAGATGCTGAAGAGCGGTGGGGTGATCATATCACCAACCCTCAGGCAGACATTATTTCAATGTTGGCCAGAAATCCTAATGGTGAGGTTGTAGGCTTCTGTCGCGCAAAAGAGCAGGACGAGTCCAATGTCATTACGGGAGTCTATGTTCTACCCGAAGTGCAGGGAACAGGTGTTGGAACCATGTTGTTGAACAACGTGCTAGAAAAGTTAAACCCATTGAAGCCAACGATATTACACGTCGCCACCTACAACTCCAGGGCGATCGCGTTTTACGGGAAACATGGTTTCAAACCCACCGAGCTACGTGAGAATTTTCAGATGAAGTATTCAGATAAGCAAATACCCATTATGGAAATGCGAAGAGGTCCAATTGCTCCTTAGTTCTTGTTTTTTCAGAGGCAACGCACGACATCGCTGTGCGTATTCTTAATAACCGCAGTTTGTTTTTTCAGCGAAGGGTAACACGGGTTTTGCTTTGGACTCTGACACGTCCGTGTAAAGAGCTGGTCGTTCTTCCAGCTTACCCTGCCCAATCGATTCTGACGGCGCTATTTCGGCGACGCTCCTGATGTCGTGACGATGATGGGTCAGATTGAACACCAGCGTAGTGATCATCTTTCTTCATACCTTAATGCGTTTCGATTGGCTCACAGACCTGTCAAGACAGTTTCGCTACCGTTTACTCGATTATATTGAACGCTGGTTTGTCCGATTGTAGACATTCGGACATGATTAACGATTACTGTATTTGTCAGTTACATTGCTTGCACAGGTTGATCCTGCACGTAACCAGGAGATACCCCATGAAGGACTTAAAATCGATTATTTAACCACCCTGATTTCAACTTTTGTGACTCCCTTGTCAAGGTTGGCAATTTGAGAAAATGCAGCCCTTGTTAAGTCAATTATTCTCCCTTTAACAAATGGGCCTCTGTCATTGATTTTGACCGTAACTGATTTGCCATTAATTGGATTTGTAACTTTCACTTCGGTTCCAAACGGTAAAGTTTTGTGAGCCGCTGTCATTGAATTGTTGTTTAAGAGTTCACCACTGGCAGTTTTTCTGTGTTGGAATTTCATGGCGTAATAGGAAGCCATGCCTGTTGCTTTATAACCGCTTAATTCAGGGCGTGGCTCCTGTCTTGTGAGTCTGGCGCAACCATGTAGGAACAATACAAATACTAAAATAACAGCAAGCGCAGTGCTGTTTCGTAAGTAATATCGAAGTCTCTTAGAATCTCGCCTAACCATTATCCTCTACACCATTGGTCATGGCATATGGCGAGCGATGAGTTTCTTGTGGTAAAACTTTGGATAACGCCTCAGTCGCTCGGATGCCGGGTAGTATTTGATGACCTGGGCTGGATGTCTGTATACATTCCCGGTTTGCGCGGTTTCCGGGTGGGACTTATACACACCATGAAACGCCGCCTTATCGCGGTGCACACCCAATGAAACCTTCATTGTTTGTGGCTAATATTTAGTGCATCTTGTTTTCTAAGCTTATGTGATCACTTAACGGGACCTTCAGTCGTGTCTCTGCAGACTGCAATATCTTTATCTGAGCTTTGAGGCTTTCCATGCAATCGACTAGCGAATTTATCAAGTGATGGTAGGTTACTGGGTCTTCGGCGACGCTCTTATAAAGCCTTTCTTTGTCATAAGCCAAGATTGTCAGGGCAATGCGTCTGTTCATAGAAATCTGGCTAACATTTTCTTGACTAATACGGTCAATCTCTAAAACCTCATCTTCAGTGATGGCGTGGTCGAGTTCTAATTTATGCATGTTCATCTCAGTCGCTCAAATGTGCGTATTACCGCATCGGCAAGCAGTCGGTATGACTGTAGGAAAAAAACCTAAACTGTTAATTTCCATTTAAAACTAATTCAACTGAGTCAGGTATTTGCACCGAATATCGACCCACGCACAGAACCCTGTCCTTTTATCACCACGGCAGGATTTCCGTAGTTCAGATCACCACCACAGCATCCACTCTGCCTCCTGGCTGATCCCCCCTCGTGCCCATCCCTTCTCGTGTCCGCCTGATCACCCGCTCGGCGGGTTTTCTTTTGCCCGAATCCGATCGCCATTAACTGCGGATTTTTTCCCATCTTATATGAATAGGCTGACTGGCCCATCCACTCCGCAACACCCCCATCAAGCAGCACCGTCTACCAATCCGTTCAACCCCTATATTGTGTATTCCAGACCAAAACCTGCGTCATCAGTACGTGTCATT
>CAVXNM010000006.1:0-8259 GCA_963763115.1 uncultured Gammaproteobacteria bacterium | reverse complement strand
TCCGTTCCACCAACAATTGATGGCCAGACTTTGTCTGGCCTTTTAATTTATATGAATACATAGTCCCGGTAGCTCAGTCGGATAGAGCAAGCGCCTCCTAAGCGCTAGGTCGGAGGTTCGATTCCTCTCCGGGACGCCAATAAAACAAAGACTTGCGCAATATTTACTACCTCGTATCCCTGACATCAGCAGTCATTGTCACAATAGTTGTCACAGGCAGCGCTAAGGCAACAAAATCCTGCCGATACCATCCCATGACCCCTCCCCAATCGCCGCGCCTGCGGTCGATCAGGCCATCAGGTGGTCTATAATTTATCTGTGAATACGTAATGATTAACCTGATGATCCAGGCATCAGCCTTGATGCCCTAGTCGGGGATCCCCCTCCCTCCTTATCATCGGGTTTTTTTCTGATATGGCATTGGCCCGATGATTGCGACACGCCCTATAGAACGGCCTAGTGACGGCTAGCTCTTTGGTACCCGCGCCGAGTCATCGGGTCATCACATTAAAACCTATAGTGCACAGAAACACACTTTGATTTGACTTCAGGCAATAACTCATCAAAAAACGGTTACGCCTAGAAAATGGAGTCTCCCTGCCCGTTCAGCCTCCCGCCGCTCCCGCATAATCAATTCCATTTCCTCCCGCTCCCATTCTGCCAGCAGGCGTAACAGGGCCTCAACTTCTTCCAGGGTCATTCGGGACAGGGGCATGCCGCGAGGATGGCATAGCTGGCGATGGGGGTCTGTCAGGCGGGTCTGATAGAGGTGTGTGAATAGGGCTCAGTCTGGGCTCATATCTGTTGGAAGTACTCAAGAAGCCAGTTTGGCAATTTGGCCTTTTCCTCATGTGTCATGGCGTCATATTGTTTCTTGAAATCCCGCACCTCATCAGCGGTGGCCTGCCCTTCATCCTCAGACTCTGTGTCCGTGTAAAAACTACCCCGCTTGTAATTCAACTCTGACATTGAAATACCCCCCCATCTCTCAAAAATCCATCCTCCCAGTTATTTCGGCATTATTGCTTCCCCCTTAAACAAAAACCCCGCACGGTGGCGGGGTCTGGCTGAAAAATCTACCAGAGTGGATTGTTACCCGTTTTCGCCGATAGAAGCGGTGCAAAGGGGAAACAGGTCGTGACTTGGGGACGCATATGTCAAAACTAACCACTCCGGTAATATGGCTGGCGGTCATCGGGATTGCTTACTGGTATTGGTCTGAACCTCACAATTATTCTGCGGAAACGTCCCCTGTAGACGATCCGAAGAAAAACGCTCAGATTATTGCGGATTGTGTTGCGAATGGGGGCTACATGCAATCGAACGGTTACAAGGATCAGGGAGAAAGCCCCGAAGGGATTTGTGCAGATGAGAACAATCTCTATAGGACATATACAGGGTGGCATCGCAGATGAGGCGTGGCCTTCGGGTCGCCGTTTTCTTTTGTAGGCCGCCGCATCCGTCCTACATTCCCTGCTGATAGAGTCCTACAGACCCGCCTTCCCCGTCCTGCCATGCTCTACCCATGGACATACGCCACGAACTACAGCAGGCCATGTGGGAAGTGATCGCAGAAATGGAGCGGGCACTGCTCCAGGGTGATGACGATCAGGCGCGACGGATGGAAGGGATAGCCTGGTGGCTGGTTGGGGTGTTTGATGGGCGTCGGGCGGGCGAGTCTGATAGCTGAATAAGAAAATGCTAAAGGACAGGAAACGACCCTAGTCGGACATACATCATTCACCGTTCAAACTAAGTAGTTCCCCGTATATACCGCCTTTCTCTGTCTTGATATAAATCAGTAACCGCCTGCCCACTGGATATTACTGTCGATGACAAGCCAGCAACAAGAATCAATCAGGCTGGAAATACTAAAACCGGAGGGTGTATGTGCTGCTCGAGACCCGCCGTTATTTGCCGCTGTTCCGTTTTAGATTGAAAACCACTCCATCCTGAACAGTTCGTTTAGGACAGCTGCTCCTGCCCATGGAGCGATGCCCACTCAAGCATAATCAGATGACATGGAGCCGGGAAACCGGTATGGAAGGTGTAGCCGAGGAGACAGGCATAGCGCCAGCCATGATTTGACGGTCAAACTGACGCTATGCCCCAAACCGTGCTTTCACACAGCCTGTCCATGATCTCACCAAGGCGGGTCAAACTCCAGCCCTCATCGGCCTTGCGTACCGATGAACCCCAGTGCCCGGATGTTTCAATGCGCGCGTTGCCACTGCCAGGTCATTATCTGTCGTCAATGCGACCGCGGTAACGTCTATTGCGCTAACGACTGCGCTGATCTGGCGCGATCCTCCTCGCTGCACCGAGCAGCCAAACGTTACCGTTCAACGCGCCGTGGCCGGCACAGTAATGCGGATCGACAGCGCCGGTTCCGGGCGCGTCAACGAGAAAAAGTAACGCATCAGGGTTCCCCTCCGATTGTTGGCCTTGTTCTACTGCTATTGGCATTGAACACAGGAGAAAGTCATCACGAACACGGGTGCGATCGCACGGAGACAGCCATTTACTGCCATGTCTGTCACCGCGAATGCGATCGCTTCCTCAGACGTGACTTTCTGCGACCACCTTGAAGGAGATGACCATTGGCGATCAGCAAGGCACTCGAAGCGAAGATTCTTCGCTATCACTTTGTCGAGCACTGGGGTCCGCATACCATTGCCACCCAACTCGGCATTCACCACTCGGCTGTCGATCGTGTGCTGTCTCAAGCGGGCATGCCCAAGGCCGAGCGCACCCGCCAGGCCTCGATCATTGATCCCTACATACCCTTCATCATCGAGACATTGGAGCAATACCCCACGCTCACGGCCACGCGGCTATATGCGATGGCACAGCAACGTGGCTACCAGGGTGGATCCAGCCACTTCCGCTCGCATGTGGCGCAACTGCGTCCGCGCAAACCGAGCGAAGCCTATTGCCGCACTCTCGCGCAGTCGCATCACTTCAAGCTCGGCGCCTACTGCTCTGAGTTCAGCCGTACGAAGGTCAGTACGCAGCCTTGCGATTTCCGCCGCGCTTTCTCTGAAATCATCAACAGCATTGCCTTTCAGGTTTCTTAGCCACTCGCGTAGTTCCTCGTTCTCCATAACCAGGCTGTCATATTCATCAAGAGCCTTTTCGCGCTTTTTCCAGCAATCCAGGCAAAGGCGCATGTTCTGGTATTTCGGCTTGAACAGGTCGCCACAATGGGTGCATTCATTCATCAGGACACCCCGCAGATTGGGACATTAGGACAGATGGACACCCCTATAGGGTGGTGTCCTTGTCCGTCCTAACTTTGTCTGTGACAGAAATTGCATGTCCTAACCTTGTCCTAACTTGTCCTAGGATTAACAAACCACACCCATTGCTGGAAAACTCTTATAATTTCCGCAACCTGTAATGTTTCGACATGCCGATAAAAGGCGCGGTACGCGCTGTCCGCCTTTGTCCCATCGTCGCCTTTTCTGGCGATGTAAATTTGACGCCACGAGCTGAGCGGACAAACGTTTTTGTCCTATGTTCATGCGGTTTGACGGCTCCGCGTCACTTCCCAGGCGGCGTTATCTGATGCTGCTTGAATGCTTCCTCCAGGGCTTTCAATGGCGAGTCGTTCCTGCTGGGTCGGTTGTCTTCTTCTGCTCGCTCCCTGGCCGGTTATCGATGGGCACGGGTACGCAGGTTGTCACCGGCCTCGCCCTTGCATCCGTCCCGATTTCAACCTGTCGCAGGGTGAAGGCGAACTCGTCGCCCAGGGTGAAATCCCGCTGTTTGGTCGGGCGGACGATGTGCACGCCATCGCACGCGCTGATTTCTATCTCGGTATCGGTTGCCGCTCGCAGACTGGAATGACCACGGGCGCCGCGGGCGGCATCCTTCCCCGCATGGTGGACGAACTCGAAACAGCACCCCAGCGCATGGCGTATTCTGTCCGCATTCGCCACCAGTAATCCCATGTCCTCGCCGCTGTTCTCGTTGCCTCCCGCCATGGCCCGCGCCAGCGTGTCCTGGGTGACTTTTACGCACTGCTCACCGGTCAGGCTTTCCAGTTCCTTCACCAGCCGGATAACGCCGTCCACATCGCCGCCGGGTGTCAGCAGGTCCATGCTGTAGGGCACCAGTACAAACGCCGCGCTGACGGGAACAATTCGCGCCGGTAGGCATAGACCCGGTTGAGGGTGCTGTCGCCGCCTTCGGCTGCCAGGTAGACCACTAGCCCACGTTCCACACTGCGCCCGAAGTAGTCTTGCCCGCTGGCAATGCACAGGTCGCGGTGAAGGGCGTCGAACGTCTTGCCGCTGCCGGACTCGCCATAGGTCACGATTAACGATTCGGGCTTGATGATTCCCTGCAATAGCGCGGTTGTATCCAGCCTCGGCGCTACCTCGCTGAACAGTATGAAGGGATATTCCTTGCGCTGGGGTTTTCCGCTGAGGCGTCATACTCGGGATTGCTATAGGCCCGTGCGACTTTCTCAAGGGCGGCATCCTCAGGGAATGGCGGTGTACAGTTTGCCGCGACCTCCCGTATCAGCACCTCGGCCTCCTGACGCGGTGTTTTACGGCGTTTCAGGCTGCAGGCATAGCGGAACAAGGCGTCATCGCGTTAGCGTCCCTCACGGCGGCGGGTCTGGCGCAGTCTGTCCTTGCGCAGGCAGAACCTAAAGCCATGGGTCTTTAGCTCGGCATCGTTCTGGGGCAATTGGATGGCCACCAGGGCATAGGCCTTGCCGGCCTCTTTCTTGGCCGCGCCCAATTTGATCAGCAGTTGATCGCGGGTCAGCTTCTGGCATTGCAGTTCATGGAGTCGTTTCCAGAGCCGCTTGAGTTTGCGCTGCCGCATGGCGCGCTCTTTATGCATGCGTCCGGTACTTTTTGCCAGGATGTAGAGCTCCTCGGACTGCGCGAGCAGCTTGACCTCTACCGACTCCCGCGCCTTCTCCCAGGGTTTGCCGAGAAAGGCTTTTTCCAAAGCACTCAGGCGACCCCGGGGCGTGCCCACCAGATAGTAAACCGGCGTCTCGCTCTGGCGCATCTGTGCCAGCGCCTCCTCGGTCGGGATGCCGCGGTCCATGACCCAGACCCGTTCGCTCTTGCCATACTGCTCTTCGATGTGTTTGAGGAAATCCGTCAGTGTGGTCTTGTCACTGGTGTTGCCCGGCATGACCTCATAGGTCAACGGAAAACCCTCCGGTGTGACAATCAGTGCAATGACGACCTGCACACAGTCGGGGCGCTTATCGCGGCTGTACCCGTAGCACCGTTTGCCCTCATCCGGGGGCTCGGATTCAAAATAGGTACTGGTCAGGTCATAGAGCAGGATATCAAAGCGCGGATTGAACAGCGTCTGCCACTGCCCTTTCAGATAGGAAAAGAATTCGCGCTTGTGTGGCAATAACCGATCCAGACAACGGTAGAGCTTGTCCTTTTGCACCAGCGCAAAATCCTCGCCCAGCAAATCGGCCATGGCACTTTCCTCGAACCACTGCCGATGCAGACGCCATTCACTGCCAGGATCGATCAGGCGGTAGGCAACCAGCGTCTTGAACACCGCCAACCAGCGCGTCCCCTGGCGGCTGCTACGCAGGCGCTGTGACCAGAAATCATCCAGCCCCAACTGATCCCACAGTTCACAGGCAAGCCAACACGCACCCCACTGGCGCGGACGCTTGAGCTGCAGCTCACTGAGCTTGACCTGTACCACATCA
Organism: uncultured Gammaproteobacteria bacterium; assembly: GCA_963763115.1. GTDB lineage: Bacteria > Pseudomonadota > Gammaproteobacteria > UBA9214 > UBA9214 > CAVQCA01. The sequence continues at coordinate 2,555 of CAVXNM010000006.1, read as the reverse complement.
CAGTCAAGCTCGGGGGCTTGGCGATCTTCCGGAAAGATCGCCACCTGCCGGGGTTTGCGCTGGCCCTCTTGCACTACCTCGATCGTCTTGCACCAGGCCACCTGCTGCTGATCATTGATCTCGCCGAGATAGAGTACCTGACGTTGTACCACACGATTACCACCACAGCGCCGGTTCTCCACAATACTCCAGTAGCGGTGTTCCTTGCCGTCCTTGAAGCGCTTCGTAGCACGCAGAAACATGCGCACAGTTTGACAAACTACCAAGCGGTATCAATAGGCTAGGTCTTCACTACAGACACATCGCCGCGTCCACATCCTGACAGATCAGTGTCTTGCGAGGTCCACAGCAGAAAAAATCAGCGCTCCTTGGGTCGAGTTGCGAAAGACGGGCTAGAACTGTCATGGAACGTCCGCCGAGCGACGGGCATCGATGAGCTGGGCGCAACGTCTCAAGCGAATGTTCAATATCGATATCGAAACCTACGGTGAATGCGGTGGCCCTGTGAAGGTGATTACCTGCATCGAGGATCCGGTGATGATCGAGAAGATTCTCACCCACCTCGACAAGAAACAGGCCTCAGTAGAAGCATTACCGTTGCCGCCCTGCCGGGCACCGTCACAGGCCGGTTTGTTCGACTGAGACATCACGCAACCAACAGCACGGGCTGCGACATCAATGGACGCGGCAGGGTCGCGGCTGGCCTGATGGCTGGAAACGACCGGATAAACGCGTCGGCCTATCAACGATTCTCCGGTTCGGGCGGTACGGTTCCACTCCGGCACTGGGCTGCTGGGTAGGTTGACGGCCATCCGACGACGTGGGGATACTCGAGGGACTCGGGAAAAGGGCGTTTATGCGACTTATACTCAAATCCGGAAAGCGGCTGCGTTGATGCCAAGGTGTTTGAGCCTCATGTGTACGGCACGAGGCGTAATATTCATGCAACGCGCAACGGCGCTTACGTTCCCCTGGAGCTGCTTGAGCGCCTCCACAATTACCTCTGCCTCCGCCTGGCGGACAGCCCGTTGACGCAGAGTCTTCAGGCTGGACGCAACGCCGGTCGCCCCTTCTCCTATACCGGGCACACCGGGTAATTCGACGTCGACGATAACCGGCCCGCCCGCAAAAAGAAATGAGCGTTCCAGCACGTTTTCCAGTTCGCGCAGGTTGCCGGGCCAGGAATAGTTCAACACCTTACTCCACGCAGGCTGTCCCAGCACCTTGGGCGGCCGGCTATATTTTTCCGCGAGCCGGTGCAGAAAGTGATGTACCAGCGGAGACAGATCATCAGTACGCTCGCGCAGTGGTGGAATGTGCAAAGGCACCACATTGAGACGGTAGAACAAATCGCGGCGGAAACTCCCTTCCTCGACAAGCTGCGCGAGATTCTGATTCGATGCCGCAATGATCCTGACATCCGCGCTCAGCGTCTGACGCCCACCGACCCGCTCGAAATCACCTTCCTGAAGGACTCGCAGCAGTTTCGCCTGTGCGGACAAGGGAAGGCAATCGATCTCGTCCAGAAAGAGAGTCCCGTAATCAACGCGTTCAAAAAAACCGTGGTGGACGTTGTAAGCGTCCGTAAACGCTCCCTTCTCATGACCAAATAAGGCGCTCTCGATAGGGATTCCGGTATAGCGCCGCAATTGACCGCCAGCAGGTCGCGTTCGGCGCGATCGCTAAGCGCATGGATCGCACGTGCGATTACTTCCTTGCCGACGCCGGTTTCACCTGTAACTAGCACCGTGGCCCGGGTAGGAGCCACAATCTCGACAGCTTCGAGTGCTGAGCGCATGGCCCGAGAATCCGCCACAACGGCAGGGCGTGGCCGGGTTGCGCTAGGCTTGTCGTCATTAGCTACACACCAGACTTGGCTTAGCTTCGCTTCGACTCGCGCTCGCACTTCAGCCGACGAAGACCTGGAGACGATCTTGCCGCCTTCGCAATGATATTCGTCGCCGGGCTTGTCCCGGCGATCTCCGGGTCGATGTAGACGCACACCTCGCAATGGCTGTCGTTGAGGGCAATACGCTTCTTCAATTCCACTTTTCCGTAGCCGAAATTGCGCGCTGCGATTCCGCCGAACACACTGGCCGTCATGCGACAAAGCTCTGGTGCTTCCTTCACCATGTCACCGAACGGGCATCTGGAATTGACCACCTGGATGGTACCCGATGGGCCGGAGGAGCGGGAGAAATTGCCCCCGATCTGATTCTTGAGATTGATTATAAGATCCGCATATTGGTCGGCATTGATCGGACCAGCGTAACCGAGGCAGGTCCGGGCTACTCTTCGAGACAATGACTGGCAGCCAGTCCAACATGCTCAATGTAGTTCTGCGTGCCAACCTGGCCGCCGCAACGTTGATCAGCAACCTTGAGGCTCTGTGTAATGAATGCCTGCAGAAAGGAAACCGGATTCAACGGCTTGGCGGACCAATTGTCCATGTGCCTCTCCCATGATATTGCCGCTCGCACCGCTTGCAGCCCGTCTATGGATACGTGCACACGCGGATGGATACGCCGTCTTATGGAGTATAGAACAGTATTGTG
>CAVXNM010000005.1:0-30658 GCA_963763115.1 uncultured Gammaproteobacteria bacterium | reverse complement strand
TTCGGGGCGTTGTTCTACCGTATGGTGGCGTGCATGGAAGCGATCACCGTATCGGTCGGGCACATCAGCGACGATGTATCATCCATGAGCCGGGAGATGACGGCGATGCGGGAATCCATGCAAAAGATGGAGGGGCACATGGAGCAGTTGGGTGCCACGATGGGGCAAGGTGCCCGGGAGATGCAGCGGGTCAATCCGCTGCGCATGATGGAAGGCATTTCCCCGGGTGGCAACTAGGGCCTGTTAACACTTGTATGATCGACCATACAAGTGTTAACAGGCCCTAGCATCCATCCAGAGTGAAACCAGTCGTGCGGGCAGGCGGATTATGAGACAGGAGTGACGATGTACTGGGAAGAACGCGATAAGGAGAAGACGGTGTCCTGGCCGGATGACGTGGTCGATCTGGTCTACCCGATCGCCTGCCAGTATTTGCCGGTCGATCACAGCTACGCGCTGGGCCAGGCGGTCGTGCACGTGCTGTCCTGGTTGCCGGATGAAGACGGCGCCGGTGTGCACCCGATCCAGGTGGCGATCTCCGCGCATGGCTGGGAGCGTCCCGCCGGCGCCGACGATCTGCTGCACCTGTCGAAACGCACCCGCCTGGTGATCCGGGTTCCGCGCCAGCGTATGGAGGATGCGAAGGCGCTGGTCGGGCGAGAGCTCGATGTGCGGGGACAGACGCTGATCATTGCCGGTGAACCCACCGTGAGACCGCTGCAACCGAATGCCACCCTCTATTCGCGCAACGTGACGCTGAATGCGGAGGACGAGGACGGCTTCCTGCACATGGCGGCGGAGCTGCTGGAGAAGCTGGATATCCCGGTGCGCAAGATGTTGCCGGGCAAGATCACTGTGATCGACACACCGGACGGACCACTCGCCACGCGCAGCCTGATGGTGGCCGATCTCGCCGCGGAGGAATCCCTCCGCCTGCAGCAGCGCGGCCTGGGTCCAGGCCGCTATTTCGGTTGCGGTCTGTTCATCCCCTACAAGGGAATCAGGGCCGTTAACCGCCAGACGGAAGATTAAGCGGCGCTGAGCAGTGTCGCTCCATGCCTGCCTGCCAGTCAGGGTTGGAATATTCCCGTGCTGCTGGATACCTCAAGGACCGCAAGGCAGTGCCTGGAAAATTTCCACAACAACAGAATGTTCTGCGTGACCGGGGTTCTGGTGTGAATATGCTAAAGTAAAAATATCCGCAGTTTCCTGATAACGTCCTTTCTGAACAGACGGGGGCAGATCAGTGGAGAACTTTTTCCAATGGCGTAAGGAATGGGTCCTTGATCTGAAAGAGATCGATGAACAGCATCGGATGCTGGTGGAGACCGTCAACAAACTCTCTCCGCTTTACCTGAAGCTGATCAAGAATCCAAAAGGCGATAACTCAACCCGGGAGCAACTCACCGGACAGTTGAGCCTGCTGTACGGCTATCTGGAACAGCATTTCCGTGATGAAGAGAAACTGATGCTGGAGGTGGCCTATTCCGATTACAGAAGCCACGCACACGCGCATGTCATGCTACTCGCGGAGCTGAAAAGTTATTGCAAGCGAATCGCGAATCGGGATGAAGAGCTGGATATGGGTGCGCTGTATTCGCTCAAGACCTGGTTTGTCATGCACATGCTTGACGACAGGGAATTCGCCGCTCATTTTCATGCATCCCGGGTCGGGGACAGGCATTACCGGCCGGGCGAAACAGGAACCTGATATTTATCCATAAACACTGTGTTCACTGCAAAGACGCACGACTGCATGGAGAAGGTGAGACCGGGAATCGGTCGAGAGGCTGGCCTGGGCCATGCAGGAGTTAGGGCACCAAAAGTAGGCGCCTTAGGCGACGCAGGGAGCAGTTGCCGATAGGACGCAGAGAAGTTCTTTTGATATCGGGTAACTGGAGCATTTCGGCGAGCGGCTGGACAGTGCCGCGAGCCGTCTCACCATCGGCATGATCACCGCCGCTTTCATCATCGGTATGTCCATTATGCTGTCGGTGACCGGGGATACCGAATATCTGGTCATATCGATACTCGCGGGTTTCGGCTTTTCCCTGGCGGCGCTGGGTGGGGTATGGGTGCTGTTGTCGATCTGGTGCGGTCGGCATTGAACGCTTTAAAGGGTGACCGCCACATCAACAGTCCCCGCGCGGTCGTGTTTTGCCAGAAGCCGCAGCGTCATACCGGCTTCGCCACGCACCAGCCATTCCACTCGCATCCGGTCATCGGTGACATCGGCCGCCTGACCGGCCCAGCCCGACGGCGATGAGGGTTTTCCGGACCGGCCTTCGAGCTGCCCCAGCACCTTGCGCGAGGTATCGCCGATCAGCGTCGCGCCCTCCGGCAGTTCAATCTCGCAGACCACGCCGCGCACCAGCTTGCGATCGCGTGCATGCCGGGTGAGATCGGTGGGCAGCCAGCCGCTGTTCTGCACCACGCACCACACCCGGAAAGTATCCGGTGATTCCGCAGCCGCACCGCTTTGCTGCAGCTCCAGATGCGGCGAAATCAGGTTGTGCCAGATCAGCCAGCGTGGCAGCCGGTCGATTTCCTGTTGCAGCAGGCGCGGCGGCGGGTTCCAGAACGAGTACAACGGATTCCACCCGCCCAGCTCGACGGGTCCCAGTTGCGGATGTTCCCAGGCATACCAGTCGATGTAACCCCGTCCCTGCAGTACGGAATCGCTCCAGGCGAGCAGCTTGAGGTCGTCGGCAAGCGGGTGTTCACGGTACCAGTCGATAAATTTGTATTCCCCGATCCCCGCCTGGCGCTGCGGACTCCAGATTTCCACCGTCCAGGCGAACAGGCCGAGTTCCTCGTAGAGCCAGTCGTCCATGGCACCGGTGATGACTTTTTGCGGATGATAGCGGAACTCGTGATAGGCGGAGATCGCGGGGTAGCCGGTCAGTGCATGGCCCTGCTCGCCGATCTTCTGGAACGCCCACAGGTCCTCGACCGGCATCTGCTCGTCTGCCTGGTAGGAATAGGGGCGCAGCAGGGCGCCGCTGTAGGAGTGCAGGGCGATGCCGGCGCAGATGTTGCGGTGCCGGGCGACGAAGTCGACCAGGGCATGCACCTCGGGTTCGGAGGTCGGGTAGTGCCCCGCTCCCTGCTGCTCGTGCTCACCGCGCCAGCGTCCCGGGAAGTTGCGGTTGAGGTCCAGGGTTTCCTTGCGCACCTGCGTCGTGATGGTGCAGCCGTCATAGTTTTCCAGTCGGCCTTCCGGCAGCAGCCGGTAGTAGTCGCCGCCGGTTTCCGTCGGCTCGCGCCGCACCAGCAGGCGCGGCTCCTCCGGGCACACTTTCCAGGGGCCGTTGGGATCGGCGATGCGCATGGTCAGGATGCGCCCGTCGCCGTCGATGTCCTCGGTCACCAGTCCGCCGACCGGCGTCTCCTCGAACGGGTAGGGTCGGGTGCTGGAGCGGATCAGCTTCGGGATGTCCGCGAGCGCCCATTCGGCACCGTCCGGATTCGCCCGCGGGCAGATATAGAACACACGGCTGTCGAGGCAACGGGTCACTTCCAGGTCTGCGTCGTAGCCGGTCAGCAGGTAGTCGATGAGCCGCAGCGCGGCCGCCGAGGCTACCAGTTCCGCGCTGTGGATGTTGGCATCGACCCACAGCGCCGGCTTGCAGGTGTCGGGACCGGTCGCGAAGCGGGTGATCGTGGCCAGCCAGATGTCGCGGCCCTCGAAACTCGTGCCGATACTTTGCAGCCGCGCCAGCCCGGGATAGTGCGCCGCGTAGTCATGCAGTACCCGGGTGAGTTCGTCGTAGCGGTAATAGGTATCGAAACGGGCAGCTTCCACGGTAAACTCCTTGCAGCCGCAAACGGCGCGACTATACCGCGCGTCGTGGTCGTTTTCCAAAACGAAAACCGACGCTTATCGATAAACAGGGGTGTAGTGTCCTGTCTTTTGCAATGAAAAGGCCAGTTATGATTCGCCCAGCCGGGCTGCAGGATCTGGATGCCCTGGTAGCCATCGAGGACCGCTCCTTTGACGTCGACCGCTTCAGCCGCCGCAGTTTCCGTTATCTGCTGACCAGGGCCAACGCCGAGACCCTGGTGTACGAGGATCAGGGGCGGGCGCTCGCCTATGCCATGCTGTTGTTCAACACCGGCACGTCGCTCGCCCGGCTCTATTCGCTGGCGGTCGATCCGGTGCTCAGGGGCGAGGGCCTCGGCAGCGACCTGATCGCGGCTGCCGAAGCGTCCGCCGTCGGACATGACTGCATCTACCTTCGCCTGGAGGTGCGCCGGAACAATACCTCGGCAATACGCCTCTACGAGAAACTCGGTTACAAGCATATCGGCTTGCTGCCGGATTACTACGAAGACCACATGGAGGCGCTGCGCTACGAAAAGCTGCTGGCGCCACATCTGGAGCCGGACATGGTCCGGGTGCCGTACTATGAGCAGACCCTGGATTTCACCTGCGGGCCGTCTGCGCTGCTGATGGCCATGAAGGTGCTGGATCCGAAACTCAAGCTCAGCCGTGTGCTGGAACTGCGACTGTGGCGGGAATCGACCACCATCTTCATGACCTCCGGTCACGGTGGCTGCGGCCCCTACGGCATGGCGCTGTCGGCTTACCACCGCGGCTTCGATGTCGAGATTTATGTCAAGGAGCCGGGCGTGCTGTTCGTGGATTCCGTGCGCAGCGAGGAGAAAAAGGAAGTGATGCGCCTGGTGCAGGAGGACTTCATCGGCGAGCTGGACAAGCTGCCGGTCAAGCTGAGCCACCGGGCCCTGCGGGTGAATCAGATCCAGAAGAAGTTCGAGTCGGGTGGCATTCCCATCGTGCTGATCAGTTCCTACCGGATCTACCGCGAGAAGTTTCCGCACTGGGTCGTGGTGACCGGCTTCGATGAGAAATACATCTACGTGCATGATCCCTACGTGGATCACGCGGCGGGAAAGTCCGCCACCGATTGCATCAATATGCCGATCCTGAAAAAGGACTTCGAACGCATGGCGCGTTATGGCAAGGCCGGGCAGCAGGCTGTCCTGATTCTGAAACGACGCGACAAGGACGCGCACGCCAGAGATGGTAACAAGACTGCGACTGGAAAGGCGCTGCCCGTGGCGACCGCCCGGACCGGCCACCCGCGGGCGGACCGGGATCCGAATCGCTGACGACGATCCCGGGCCGCTGTCGCGATATGAAAGCGAAACCGTGACGTGGGATCTTGCCGGTGGCGGGCATTCGTCACAGAATCGACGTGGCGATACCGGATTTTTCGCCGTCCGCTCAGAAAGCAACCATGGAATCAACGATGCATACCATCAAGGCGCGTGGGAGGCTGATCGGTAAACAGCTCGACCTCAGAAGCCTGGGCCAGGCGAAGCGGGTAGCTCTCCAGCCATTGAGCCTGATTTCGGGTGATAAGAGACTGGCCGTTCTGTTCCGCTACGGCGCGGTGGTGCTGTTCGACGTGCCAATCGAGGAGGAAGCCGCGTTGCTCGATTCGCTGAGTCCGCTGGTGAGCGAAGGCGTGGCCATCATGGAAAAGGAGGATCTCGATATCAGGATCGTCCCGGGGATCGAGGAAGGATTCAGCGGCGGAATCCTGCAGATCCAAGAATCTTCGAATGACCGCCTGCAGACGATCGCCGAGGTCCTGGCGCAGAGCATGGTACTGTCGGAATACGAGGAGAGTATCGCCGCGACCTTCGACCGGGTGGAACCGCTGGCTGAGGAGATGAAGCACCGCGGCACCACTAACTGGGCCGCCGGCAAACTGCGGCGGGACATGGGCGACACCCTGCTGAGCCTGCATCGCATGGTGGGGCGGGTGGAGGTGGGCGAAAAGCCGGAAATCCTCTGGGATCATCCCGAGCTGGAACCGTTGTACGTGCGGCTTGAACGGGAATTCGAGATCCGCGAGCGCAAGCTGGCTCTTGAGCGCAAGCTGGAGCTGATTTCCCGCACCGTGGAAACCCAGTTGCAGTTGCTGCAGGCCAAGCACTCGCTGCGCGTCGAATGGTATATCGTCATCCTGATCGTCGTGGAAATTCTGCTAACGCTCTACGAACTGTTCGTGCATCCCGGCTGATGGCGGCGCCCTTGAGTACGCCTGGAGTCGCCGTCGACCCAACGGAGGACCCGTTCATTGCCATTGGCCGCCCGGATGGTCGTTCACCTCTGCCGATGCAGTGGACTGCCCCCGGGGTACTGATCTGACGACAGAAATCACGATCAATATTTAGTCAAAGGAATATTTCATATCACACTGTAATGTATACAATATAGTAATTATGGTTGCCTGATTTATCCGGGTATTATCGCTGCTGATCAGCCAACAGGGCGCGGGTGTCGGGTTGTAAAGCTGGCCCGATTTGTTAATGATGACGGCTATACACTGGGCTGGGTTCAAATTCAGAGGTTCGTTATGAATGGTGTGGCGACGACGGGACCGCAGGATCCTGCGGCGAAGGAAGTGAATACGGACAGCGACGGAAAATCCGCCGGAGTGGCTGCCTCCGATGGGTCGGCCACGGCTTCAGTAGTGGATCCCGGGTCATCACCGCACGCCACCGCTCAGCCGGCCGGGAGTGCGGAAACGGTGTCTGGCGAACTCCCGCGCAGGCGGCGCGGGATACTCCTGGGTACGCAACCCGGGACAGCGACGCCTGCCGGCGTGGATGATGCGAAATCACTTTCGTGGATGGCTACCCAAGCGGTCAAGGCGGTGAATGCCGTCAAGGCCTCACAGCTGGAACAGGCTCAGGCGTGGAAGACCGGAGCGGGCATCTCAGAGGATGAGCAATCACGCCTGGCGGAGGACGATGTTGCCGCGCTCGATGCCGGGGAATCGGTCGCCATTGAGATGCCCCAACCCGTTCAGTCGTCTCCGGGTGAACCGCCTGCCACGACGGAAGGCATTCCGTCTGTCGATTCCTCGCAGGAGGCAGGTACCATCCCGCGCATCCCTCCCGGCGCCCATGGGTTAGCTGCACCTCGTTTTCCGGCGCGCGTGGCCCTCATGCTCGGTGTCCTGGCAATGTTCAGCTATGCGGGCTACCGGCACTGGTTCGCCGGACGCGATGCAAGCGAGGTGCCCGCCTCAGGATCGGCGATCATCGAGCCGGGCGGACCGGCGGAAGAAGTGAACATGATGACGCCACCGGCTATCAGCGTGGTGGCCGCACCGGAACCCGGTGCCGAACATTCCGAGCCCCCTGCCGTCGAGGCCGGGTTGGTGTCGCCGCCCGGGCCGGGGACCGATACGCAGCCAGCGACGACCATGGCACCCGACGAACCGGCAGCACCGTCGGTTCGTCCGCAGGAGGCGGCGGCCGGGAATGCCCCACAACCGGCGCCAGCCAATCCGACGTTCGCCGCGGTGCCCGAGGCGTGGCATCCTTCAGCCAATCCGGCGGCTCCACCGCCGGCGGTCGAAGCCAATGTACCCGCAAGTCAACCGGCGCCATCGTCATCGCCGCCGTCGGCCGATGCCGATGTGTCTGCAAGTCAACCGGCGCCACCGTCATCGGCTCTGCCGGCTGTCGAAGCCCGTGTGCCCGCAAGTCAACCGGCGCCGCCGGCGCCTGCTGCCCGGCCCCGCTACCCGGCAAACGGCTACTATCAGCCGCCCTCATCCTGGCAGCCCTACTATCGGCCCGGGTATCCACAGGCACCTGCACGCCGGTAATACGCCGGCATCAGGTGATCACAGCGTAGATGCCGGGAGGATGCCGAGGAAATCGGGGACCGCGCCAGCTACGTTTGCCCGGGTGACGCGCCGCAGCAGCGGATTTCCCCGGTTGATGGGGTAACCTGGATGGATATGTTCACGATGACGTTGGGACGCCGCATCTGGCTTGTCGCCGTTCTGTTCGCAGCCGCGCTGTCGTTCCCTCCTACGGGCGCGAATGCCGGCGGTTCCCCGTCGACCCGCCGCCTGATCGTCAGGTTCGTCAATCCGGCGGATGGCGGAACGCAGTCAGGGGTCAATGCCGCGTTGCTCGGGCGGTTGAACGGGCGTGCCGGCACGGTCCTCACGCCGCTTCATGCTATATCCCATAATGCCCGGGTATTTGCGTTGCCGCAGCGCGTGCCCGAGGCCGTAGCGGCCAGGCTGGCCGAACGGCTGGCGGGCGATCCCGCGGTCGCCTACGCGCTACCGGATCGCGTGTTGAAGCCCCAGTTCGTTCCCAATGACCCCCGCTATCCCGAGCAGTGGAATCTGTTCGAGGATGCGGGCGGGATTCGTATGTCGTCTGCCTGGGATCTGGAGCGCGGAACCCCAGCGCTCGTGATCGCGCAGCTCGACACCGGCATCCTGACACATGCCGATCTCGACCCGGCGCGCTGGGTGCCCGGTTATGACTTCATCAGCGATCGGGATATGGCCAATGACGGCGACGGCCGCGATGCCGATCCGACCGACCCGGGTGACTGGGTCGCCGCCGGTGAGTGCGGTTCGGGAGAGCCCAAGGAGGACAGTTCATGGCACGGGACGCAGGTCGCCGGCATCATTGCTGCGACAAGCGACAATGGAACGGGCATTGCCGGTGTGAACCATGGGTCACGGTTGCTGATGGCGCGGGTGCTCGGCAAGTGCGGCGGCTATACCTCGGACATCGTCGATGCCCTGCGCTGGGCCGTCGGCCTGCATGTAGACGGCGTGCCGGACAACGCCCATCCCGCGCGGGTAATTAATCTGAGCCTCGGGGGGGATGGCCGGTGTTCCCGCCTGGAGCAGGATACCATCGATGAAGTGAATGCGCGGGGGGCGGTGGTCGTGGTGGCGGCGGGCAACGGGTGGGGCGATGTCGCGGATCAGAATCCCGCCAATTGTCAGGGTGTGGTCACCGTGGCGGCCACGACACGCAGCGGTGCCCGTGCCACCTACACCAACACCGGCAGCGGGGTCGTTCTGAGCGCGCCCGGCGATGGTGTGCTCGCGCTTTCCAACACCGGCAGCACCGTGGCCGTGGCGGATGATTACCTGCCGGTTTACCTGCCGGTCAAGGGCACCAGCTTCGCAACCGCACAGGTCAGCGGTATTGCCGGTTTGATGTTGTCGATCAACGGGGATCTGAACCCGCAGCAGGTGCGTGACATCCTGGTGCAGGGCGCACGGGCGTTCCCGGATGCCAGTTGCAATTCCCAGCTCTGCGGCGCCGGCATCGTCGATGCCGCCGCCGCCGTGCAGCAATCCATCACGACGCCGGGCAACCCGGACGCCGATGCCGACGGGGTGAAGGATGTCAACGATCTGTGTCCGGACACGCCGGCCGGCGTGTCCGTGGATCCGGATGGCTGCAGTGTGCTACAGCTGAACGCCGCGAATAATGGCGGCGGTGGTGGTGGGGGAGGCGGCGGTGGATGCACGCTCGGACGCACCGGCGGGTTCGATCCGCTGTTTCCGCTGCTGCTGTTCTCCGTCCTGGTACCGATCGTGCGTCGTCGCCAGGGTGTTATGTAATCCTTTTAGGTATTCAGCTCCCCACGCCGAAGTTGCGCAGCGCGGTGCGGAAGGAGTTGAACGGGCTGATTACCGCATCACCGATAATCACCGCATAGCCCAGCCAGTGGTAGAAGGTGGGCGTCTCTCCAAGTTTGAACACCAGGTAGGACATCAGGCCGGTGGCGATCACCACCGCCAGCACCGCGAACACGATATCGGACAGAAAGTAGGCGGTACTGATGTCTCCGGACTTGAAGAACTCGACGATCAGCACGATCACACACAGACCGATGAAGATGTAACCGGCTACGCCGTGCATGTCCAGACCGGTAACGTGCACGACCAGCAGGTAGGCGATGAGGAGCAGGGTGTAGGGGATCTTGTTGAAGATCCGCACGCCTTGCTGCTTGTTTTTGATGGTAATGTCTTCTGACATGGGTCGGTCCTCGGGTGACTGATAGGGGGATGCCGGCAGGCATCAGTTGCTATGTTCAACAGGATTATCAGGGTTGCGCCATGGCTTTTCCAGAGCCTGTGCCCGGGGCGGAGGGCAAGGCGCTTCGGATAAAGAGTTTCTATGTCATGGCTTGGCTGGCGATCCTGTCCTGCTGGACCCGGACGAACACAACAAGGGGGGTAACGGCAGCTTAGTGTGCTGTCCCGCAGTTGTCCACTTTGGTATGAATGTCGATTCCGGACGGTTACTGCACCGGCTTTCCCGTGAAATGGGTGGGTTTAATACGATCTATTATCAGCGTTTGGACAAAGACTGCATCCCGCTGATAACATCCTGCCCCACGCCCGCCAACATGGTCTGAGCGGACACTCCGGGGTATACTCCCGTCCCGCCGGGGGGAGCCCGATCCGCCCGGCGGACTGTAGAGGAACGTGTGGATGACCCTGGAGGCATGGATCGCGGTGGCCGTGGTGGCGATGGTGATTGGCCTTCTCGCCTTCACCCGGTTCGCTGCCGATGTGGTGCTAGTGGCGGGAGTTACGCTGCTCCTGGTGAGCGGTGTGCTCACCCCCCGGGAGGCGCTCGCGGGACTGTCCAACGAGGGCATGGCAACGGTCGCCGTGCTCTACATTGTCGCCGCCGGCCTGCGGGAAACGGGAGCCGTCGCCTGGCTGGTTCAGCGGGTGCTTGGCCGGCCCCGGAGTCTGTTTCACGCGCAGCTCCGGATCATGGCTCCGGCAGCGGCGGCAAGCGGGTTTCTTAACAACACCCCGGTCGTGGCCATGTTTCTCCCCGCCGTGGTCGACTGGGCCCGCCAGAATCGTCTGCCAGTATCAAAACTGCTGATTCCCCTGAGCTATGCCGCGATCCTCGGCGGCACCTGCACGCTCATCGGAACCAGCACCAACCTGGTCGTCAACGGGCTGTTGATCAGCCGCACCCCGCTTCCGGGACTCGGGATGTTCGACATTGCCTGGGTGGGTCTGCCGGCTACGCTGGCGGGTATTGCCTACCTCGTGCTGCTCGGGCGCTGGTTGCTGCCGGACCGCCGCCCAGTGATGGATCCCCACGACGACCCGCGCCGCTATACCATTGAAATGCTGGTTCAGCCATCCAGTCCCCTGGTCGGCAGGAGTGTCGAGGAGGCCGGGCTGCGCCATCTCCCGGGCATGTATCTGGTGGAGATCGAGCGCGACGGCGATGTATTCCCCGCCATCGCCCCGCACCACCGCCTTAAGGCCAGCGACCGGCTCGTGTTCGCCGGCATCCTGGATTCCGTGGTGGACCTGCAGCGGTTTCGCGGGCTGGTGCCGGCCACCGACCAGGTGTTCAAACTGGGGGTCCCGCGCCCGGAACGTTCCCTTGTCGAGGCCGTGGTGTCCGACAGCGGCCCCCTGATCGGCAAGAGTATCCGCGAGAGTCGTTTTCGAAATATCTACAATGCCGCCGTCATCGCGGTGGCCCGTAACGGCGAGCGTGTGCACAAGAAGATCGGCGACATCGTACTGCGTGCGGGCGATACGCTGCTGCTCGAGGCCGAACCCTCGTTCGTCGAGCGCCAGCGCAACTCGCGGGACTTCTTCCTGGTGAGCCGCCTGGAAAACGCCCACCCGCTGCGCCATGAGCAGGCCCTGACGGCCCTTGTGATCCTGACGGGGATGGTCGTTGCAGTAAGCGTCGGCTGGATGTCGATGCTGCAGGGCGCGCTGGTGGCGGCCGGCCTCATGATGGTGACCCGGTGCATCACCGGCGGCGTTGCCCGGGCCGCGGTGGACTGGCAGGTGCTCATCGCCATCGCGGCATCCTTCGGCCTCGGCTATGCCCTGGAGAAGACCGGCGCGGCGCAGTTCATCGCGCAGAATCTGATCGAGCTGGCGCAGGGCAATTCCTGGGGCACGCTCGCCGTGGTCTACCTGGTGACCATGCTGTTCACCGAACTCATTACCAACAACGCCGCCGCCGTGCTGGTGTTCCCCATTGCGTTCTCGACCAGCGAGAGCCTCGGTGTGAGTTTCATGCCGTTCGCCATTGCGATCATGATGGCCGCCTCCGCAAGCTTTTCCACGCCCATCGGCTACCAGTGCAACCTGATGGTGTACGGTCCTGGCGGTTACCGTTTCAGCGACTACTTGAGGGCGGGGATACCGCTTAACCTGCTGATCGCCGCGGTGACGCTTGCCATTGTGCCGCTGGTCTGGGGGTTCTGAACCGGTTTTTCCTGAATCCATTGAACACTACAACAAGCTCGAAAAAAGCGTGGCGATGCCGAGGAAGCTGAAGAAACCGGTGACATCGGTTATCGTCGTCAGCACGATGGTCGAGGATTGTGCGGGATCCTGTCCGACTGCCGTCAGCACCAGCGGGATGGCCGCACCGAAGATACCGGCGATGACCATGGACAGGATCATGGAAACGCCAATGATCCCCGCCAGACCGGCTGAACCGCTCCACACCCAGACACCCAGCGAGGTGGTGGTGGCGACGGCGATTCCATTCCAGAAACCGGCGGACATTTCCTTGAAGACGATCCGCGGCCATTGCTGGATTCGGATTTCGCGCAGTGCCAGGCCGCGCATGGTGACGGCGAGCGCCTGTGCGCCGGTGTTCCCTGATTGTCCGGCAACCACCGGCAGCAGCACGGCGAGCGCGGTGTATTTGGCGATCGTGCCCTCGAACAGGCCGACGACGGACGCCGCCAGGAAGGCGGTGGCCAGGTTGATGTGCAGCCAGGGGAGGCGTTTGCGCACGGCAAAGGATACCTTCGAGAGGGCGCGTTCGTCCTTGCTGACGCCCACCATCGTCTGCATGGCGACGGTGGCTTCGTCCTCGGCGGCGGCCATGAGGTTGCGGTGGCGGACCACGCCGATGAGGCGCGCCTCGGCATCCACCACCGGGAGGTCGGTGAGGCGGTAGCGATCCAGCAAGTCCACCACTTCCTCGCGCGGTGCGATCGCATCGACCACCGCCCGGACGGGACGCTGGATCTCCTCCAGCCGTGTGGTTCCGCTCGCCGTGGCGATATCCTGGATGTCCACCTCGCCTTCGAGGTGATTTTCGGCATTCACCACGAAGAGCATGCGCACGCCGCGCCGGCGCAGCGCGCGGATGCGGGCCAGGGCCTCGTGCACCGTGGTGTCGGGGCGCAGCAACAGCACACGCGGGTCCATCAGGGAGCCGGCGCTGTCGGCCGGGTAGGAAAGAATGGCGCGCAGTTCGTCCGCGGTCGCCTCCGGCAGCTTTGCAAGCTGCGCATCACGTGACTGCGGATCAGCCATGGTGAGCAGTGCCGCGGCACGCGGGGTGCTCATGTGGCGCAGCACCTCGGTTGCCCGGGGTTCCTCCAGGGTGCCGATGGCCCGCCAGCCGATGTCCGGCGACAGCCGTTCCCAGACCGTGGCGGTCAGTGTAACGGGGTGCCGGGTGAGGACTTCCGCGATCTCCGCGGGTGGCAGCCGTTCCAGCAACTGCACGGCATCGTCCGGGTGGTCCTCGATCAGGTTCCGCTGCAGGACATGAATGGCATTGTCGATTCCCGGTTTCATGTCAGTCTTCCGTCTTGCGCTGTTTGGCCATGCCGCTGTTGGCGGTGAACAGCGCTGCCACCCCCAGCCAGAAGATATCCGCCAGCGCGGCGCGAGTGGTCGTTAACTCGTTGCGTTCCGCCACCTCGGTGAGCAGCTGCTGTTCTTCCGTCATCACCCGGGAGCGGGCCAGCACGCCCTGGAACAGGCCCTCGCGGTTGACCACCGGCAGGCTGTCGTGGGTCAGCCAGGCGGGATGGTTGGTGACCGTCTGCAGGGCCGCGCGCGCATTCAGCACCACGGGCGCTGGACGCACTGCCCGTTGGAGTTTGCTGCGGTCGCGCTCGCCGAGGAGATCGCAAAGGTCAACCACCCCGGCGAGGTGACGTTGATTCGTCGAGTACATACAGCGTGTGTCCCGCCCGCTGGCCGGTGCGGCGCACCAGACGCAGCGCATCGCCCACTCGCTGGTCCAGAGTGAGTGTCAGTGCTTCCGCATCTACGTAGGAGCCGATCAGTGTTTCCGGGTAACGCAGCCGCAGGCGCAGTCGGGCGGCGGCCGGGCGGGGCATCGCCGAGAACAGTGTCTTGACCTGGTCGGCGTCCATCAGGCGTAACGCCGCAACCGCCGTCAGCGACGGAATGCGCACGAGAATCTCGGCAGCCGCCCTGGTTTGCAGATGACCGAGACAGCGGGCGATCGAACCCGGCATCATGTGTTCGAGCACGCTGGCGGCCAGCGGTCGCGGCATGGCCTGGAAGACGGCCTTGAGATCGCGGACGTCGAGGTGCGCCAAGGTGCGTGCCGCGGCGGCCGGGTGCAGGGTAAGGTAACCCTTGGTGAGCGCGTCAAGCACGGCCGGGCTCCTGCTCCTCAATGACCAGCGACACAGTTTCCATGAAATGGCGTGCCGGAATCATCGCCTCGCCCTCTGCGGTCGCCATGATCACCGCCACCGGGGTCATCTCCAGGATCTCGCCTTCCAGCCCCTGCACGCGCACCCGCAATCCAGTGCGGTAGGTCTTGCGCACATAGTGCGAGGCCATGACATTGCGAACCGCATCCGCGGCGCCGATGCCGAAGGCTACCGCGGCACTGCCGAACAGCGCCGCCACCGCTAGGATGATGATGTCGGCGAACAGGCTGACATCGAGCCCGAGCTGATTAAGACCGAGCAGCAGGGCAAAGGCGAGGATGAGGCCTGCCACCAGGTGACCGAGGGAGAGTCCGTGCTGGAAGTTGCTGGCGTCGGCAAGGGTAACGATCATGTTGCGTATGCCGCTGCTGATCAGGTAGCCGATGAACAGGATGAAAACGCTGATCAGTACGCGCGGAAGGTAGCCGAGCAGTCCCAGCACCCAGTTGGCAAAGGTGATGAGGCCGAGTTGCTCCGCGGCGGCGCTGACGGTGTAGGCGAGCGTAATCCAGAAGGCTACGTTGCCCACCAGGGTGGTGACCGACCAGCGCGTCCGGGTGACTTCCTGGCCGAGCCAGCGATGCACGACTGCCATGATCGCGTCCAGTCCCTTGCCGAAACGGTTGACCAGCCAGCGCACGATGAAGGCCGCCAGCCAGCCGATGAGCAGTAGCGCCAGCGCCTCCAGCAAGTGGGGCAGAAAAGTCTTTAGCGCTGCCGTCAGTTCGCGCAGCGCCTCTTCCATCCACTGGCCCGGATCGTCGATGAGATTCACGCCGATCTCTTTCAGCGGAGAGGGCGGTGGTGTGGTCGGTGGGAGGATTGGCTGATCAGCCATGGTGATGTCCGGTGTACACGTGCTGGCTATGCAGCCAACTATACACAGGCTGTGGAAGCGCACAATACGATGTTCGCAGACTGCTTCGAAAAATTTCGAACTGAATTAATTGTGCCGGAGAACTCCGTATTTGATAGGGCACCCTTCGGTCTGCGAATAATTCTGCGAACCGGCGCTGACCGCCTGCCTGGGTGTCTTCCCGGGAGACCTGGGTCGTTATGGTTACGGCGGTGGTTTTCTCCCGCTAACGGGGTTTGGCCGATGCGTTTCTTCGCGCTGCAAATCATCGAGCTTTTTATCGTACTCCGCCTGACTGATCTCGCCGGTTTTTAACCGCCGGTCGAGGGACTTGATCAGTAACTCCCTGTCGAGGGGTTGCCGGCGTTTCGAAGCGGCCCAGAGGACGGCCGTGGCGATGCCGCCGATGGCCGACACCCAGCAGAGAATCATGGCCCAGAAACCTGTTTTCGAAATATCCATCACGGTCGTCCGAATTTTACACTGCAAGCTTCAGCTCAGGTCGATGGCATGCGCCTTCAGATCAGCCAGCGCGACAGTCTCGAGTGTCTGCGCATGGGTGGCGCGCAGGCAGACGCGCGGTGCGCAGCTGGCTGCCAGGGCCTCTTTCCAGCGTGCCGCACAGACACACCACTGGTCACCGGGCTTGAGACCTGGAAAACCCGATTCCGGCACGGGCGTGACGAGATCGTTGCCGCGTGACCAACTGAACTCCAGGAATGCCTGTGTCACCCTGACGCACACCGTGTGCACGCCGGCATCCTGTGGCCCGGTTTGACAGGAGCCGTTGCGGGTAAAGCCGGTCAACGGCCGCTCGGAACAGGTTTCCAGCGGTTCTCCCAGTACGTTTTTCTGTTCGCTTGCGCTCATGCATATGCCCTCGTACGGGTCGAGTAACCTCCGAATAAAGTTGATAGTGTTTCTTTCATATATTATTCATCTATTTTAAAAATAATATAAATATATCATTGGTCACAGTCTCTTGCCGGCGCGCTGGTGATGCATGATCTGCGGGGGACCTCGATGCGCGGACCTCCCCGCAAAACGATGATAGTCCGCCCATCACCAACTTTGCCACCTGCTCGCCCTGCTGTACGGCGTTTGTCCAGGTGCGGTCGACGTCTACCGGGTGGAGTGGGCCGTGGCGGCTTCGGGAGGTCCCTGTGTCGTGAACAGTCGGGAAACGCTCGTGCCGGGGGCGGGATGTGGCGCGCCGCCGTGGTGATCCAGTTCATCGAGGAGTTTCCCGGCTTCGGCGAGCAAGTCGTCACGTTCCGCGCTTGCCGCGGCGAACGCTGTTTCCGTCTGCCCGCTGAGTTCCTCCAGCCCCAGATCGAAGCCCGTGCGCAGCGCACGTTTCACGGTCGTCTCCGTGGAAGGCCTGAGGCGGCGGTGAAGCAGGTAGGGCAGGAGCCAGGCGACCAGCACCAGCAGGATACTGTTGATGGCGAAGTTTGCGCCGAGGTAGGCCGCCTGTCCGGTGGCGCCGTGCAGGAAGCCGGTGACCACCTGGTAGGACACCCACAACAGGGCGGCCACGGGCAGCAGGTTGAGCGCGGCGCCGGTGATGCGGCGCAGGGATCGCTGCAACGCCGAGCCGGGTTGGGCCAGCCCCTGACGCAGGGACTGTTGCAATCGCTGGTTGACCGCCTGACCGGCGCTCTCGATTGCAGGCTGTAGTCGGGCGAGCAGCGGTTGCGGGGCTACGCCGATGCGCCGCAGGGCGATCTCCAGGGTATCGCAGACCTCCGCCAGCTTGCCCTGCGCCCAGGCGTCCCATAAAGCCGTCGTCGCCTGATGCTCCAAAGACTGGCGCGGCGCCGGCCGTGTCTCCTGCGATCCCTGTCGTGGCGCTGACGAGGTGTTCGTGCGATCCCCCAGTAGTCGGGCCAGCAAGCCGGCATCGCGGCTGGCGAATTCCGCGGCGACCTCCTGAATCGGCCAGGACATGCCGTCCGTGATCGCCACCGCCGCCTGTGACCATTCGCGCTGAAAATCGCCCCGGGTTTTCTGCCAGTCAGATGCCTTTCCGAGACGCAGCAGGGCCGATTGCAGCAGCGCGGAGAGATCCTGCAGGTGAGCCAGATGCCCGAGCCGCTCCAGTTCCTGCTGACCGTGCTGGGTCTGCACCGCCTTGATGGACGCCTCCAGTTCCGCGAAACGGTCATCCGGGCAGGACTTCTCGCCGCAGCAGGTGTGCAGCACCAGCGGATCGGAAAAACCGGCCTCGTGCAGGATGGTGAACAGGTCCGCCTCCTGTTCGGGCGCACCCTCGTCCCAGTGATTCAGGACGAACATCCAGCCGTGACGATGGCCGCGCTGGCGCAGCACCCGCCAGCCGATGTCATCGCGATAGCGTTCGGGGCTGATGACATAGACCAGCAGGTCGATATGGGGGAGCCAGGCAAACACCTGCTCCCGGTTGCCCTGTTCGGTGCTGTCGATGTCGGGCATGTCGATCCACAGGACATCGCGTCGTGCCGCGTCGGCATGGCGTGCGATGTGTACCTGCTGCACGGGAAAGTGTTCCGGCAGGGTGGCCAGTTCCACCGCCTCGTGCACATAGACCGTGACCTCGTGGGAGGTCGGGCGCTCCACGCCGACCCGGGCGATGGTTTGTCCGGAGAGGCGGTTGAGCAGGCTGCTCTTGCCCACGCCGGTGCCGCCGAAAAAGGCCACCACCAGCGGGCGGGCGGGCTGCGCCCGGGAGAACAGGTCGGCCGGGGTATGGCGCTCCACCTGCTGCAGTGCCTGCAGTTCGGCTTCGCCGAGCCAGGCCATGGACTGCGCACGGGTGATCCAGGCGCCGACCCGCTCGCGCAATTGCGAGAGCCGATCAGTCATGCCGCCACTCCGCCAGTGTCTGTTCCGCCGCGGTGTACTCGGTACGCGAAATGCCGAACAGGCCGGGCGCCTCGAGATCGCCGGTGAGTCCCCGCAGCGCTTCCCGCACCGGGCCGTTGAAAATATCCCGCTCAACGGCGGCGTACTGCCGCTGCTTCAGCCGGCCGGCAGCATGGGTCATGTAAGAGCCGAGCGCACCCTCGGTCAGCATCGAGGTCAGCGACACCATCGCCGGCGCGAACAACACATCATTCAGCCCCACACCCCCGGTTTTCAGCGCGATCGCGATGCCTGCGGCGTCCGTGGTAAGTCGCGCGGCGCGCAGCGTGTTCAGCAGGGCGGGTTTTTGCTGCAGGTTTTCATACAGGTCGTGCGCCGCGCTCTCGATCTCGGACTGGAAGGCGAGGTGATGGCGGTGGGCGGCAGCGGCGAACTGCGCGGTCAGCTCGGCATGACGCTTGGCGAGGCGCAGGCCGAGTGCCTGCCAGAATGCCGTGTCCGGCGCCTGCGTCGTGCCGCGCCGCAGGGCATCCCGCGATAGCGAAGTCAGCAGATGCTCCAGCAGGTCGCGCAGGACCAGTTCCTCGCCGGGCAGGTCGCGCACCGCCCGGCCGCGCAGTCGCCCCGTGAGCGTCTTCAGACCTCGGGAATCGAGCAGCCGGCGCGCCGGCCAGGTGAGCACCTGGCGGACTTGTGTCAGCGCCCTGGCGATACCTGGCAGCTCCAGCAGTTGCAGCAGTTCCAGGATGGCCAGGCGAAATGTGTCGAAGCGCTGCGGGTGCTCCAGGAACTCGTCCCGGTAGGCGTTCAGCGCGCGCCCGATGGCCGCGTCGACGGACTGCTCCCAGGCTCCGGCTGCCTCGAGTTCGGCGCGCACCGGTTCCATCCAGGCGCTCCAGTGCTGCAGCAGCAGGCGGTGCACCCCGGAGGCGCGACGGCTGCGGTCGTCACCCGTGAGTGCGCGTTGCAGCGCAGCGCGCAATTCGGCGGTTTCACGGGGGGGTGTGGTCGTCACGAGGTCGTCGATGCCCGAACAGTAGGGGATGGTGATGACCTCGATGGCGCCGGCGCGGGAAGTCAGTTCGGCAAGCCGTGTTCGCAAGGCTGCAACCAGCACGTCCCTGGCGTCCTCGCCGGTCTTGTTCAGGCATACCACCAGGGCGCGCTGCAGGGGTTCAAGCAACTTCAGGGTTTTCCACACCGACAAGTCCGCGTACTTCTCCCTGCTCACCACCAGCACGATCACATCGGCGAGCGCGGCGACTTCCAGTACCCCGCGCTGGTAGCTGTGGGCCCTGAAGGAGTCGAAGTCGGGCGTATCCCAGACCACCGTGCCGGGTGTCATGCCGGGCGTGTCGCCGGTGAGGCGGCGCAGGGTGTAACAGTCGAGCTTGTCGCGGCTCAGGTCCGCGTTCTCGAGGCGTTCCCAACCCGGGAAAAAAGGCGCGATCCATGCCAGTCCCGCCGACTGCGGCGGAAGCGCGAATCCCTGGGGATGGATGGTGAAACCCGCCAGTGGGCTTACCTTCGCCGTGTGCTGGCCGAGCAACAGGTTGACGACGGTGCTTTTGCCGACCTGGGTCGGTCCCATCACGGCTACCTGCGTCGGGCGTTCGCCCGGTCCGTCGACGGCTGCGAGATCGCGAAGCGCCGCCTCGGCCAGCTGCAATGCCGCCAGGCGACGGGTCAATTCGTCGGTGCTCAACGCCGGGGAGGCATCACGGTAGCGTTGGGCCAGTCTGGCAATGACCCGCCCCAGGGTCTCGCGTCCAGGAGCGGATGGCGGTGTGTGTCCTTCTTGGGCGTGGTCTGGGTTCACAGCACGATATTGTGCCTTATGATCATCGAAACGTCAGTGCGGCTCCAAATCGGCAACGGCGCCGGGTGAGTGAACGCGAAGCCACCCGCGAGAATTACTTCTGATGCGCCCTCGGCATGCCGCGATTACCGGCTACCGCCGGGGGTTTTTCGCTATCGGCGTGTTCCGTAATGAGTGGCTTCGCGCTCATGTGCGGCAGTCCACTGATCAGCGACATCACCAAGGCCGCCAGGTAGGGAAGCGACTGCACGATCAGGACGATGATCCAGAGCAGGAGATCCAGGGTGTCCGATCCGTGTTTCATGAAGATGCCCGCGGCGGCGCCCCACAATGCCAGCATGAACAGGCTTTCCTCGCGCGCGCTTGCCAGGGCCTTTACCAGCGCCAGACTGTGTTCCAGCTTGGGCGTGCGCAGGAACGGCCTGCCTCGGGTAACCATGCCGAGCAGCATGGCCTTGGCGATGGTGTGCGAAAGCGCCAGTCCTGCGAGCATGGCAGCCAGTGTTTGCCAGGCGGTCCCGACCACCCGGGCGCCCCGGTACAGGTAGATCACCTTCGCCAGCTTGAAACAGAACAGCGTCAGTGGCAGCACGGAGAGAATGATCAGCGGCGGGTCGAAGTCCGTGGGCGCCATGATCATGGCCAGTGACCAGCCCAGTGCGGCCAGGTTGAACAGCAGGTTCATTCCGTCGGCGATCCAGGGCAGCCAGCCGGCCAGGAAATGATAACGCTGTCCGGCGGTCAGCCGGCCGGCTCCACCGCCGATCAGTTGTGCGGCATGGCGGCGCATGATCTGCATGGCGCCATAGGCCCAGCGGAAGCGCTGGTTTTTGTAGTTCATGAACGTGTCGGGAATGAGGCCCTTGCCATAGCTGTTCGGGAAATAGGTTGCCTCATGGCCATGTTCGAAGATACGCAGGCCGAGTTCGGCATCCTCGGTAATGCTCCATTCGCTCCAGCCGCCGACCTCGGCCAGCACCGATTTGCGCACCAGGGTCATGGTGCCATGCTGGATGATCGCGTTGCGCTCGTTGCGGGTGATCATGCCGATATAGAAAAAGCCGCGATATTCCGCGTAACACATCGCCTTGAAGGCGTTCTCGTCGCCGTCCCGGTAATCCTGGGGTGCCTGCACGATGGCGATCTGCGGACGCTGGAAGCGCGGCACCAGGTCGCGCAGCCAGTTCGGGTCGACGAGATAGTCGCTGTCGATAACGGCGATGACCCGCGCTTCCTCAGCCGTCCGCGCCAGCGCGAAATTCAATGCCCCGGACTTGAAGCCGGAGAGGGGGTCGACGTGAAAGAACCGGAAGCGCTCGCCGAGCAGCCGGCAGTGCGCCTTGACCGGTTGCCAGACGGCCGGGTCTTTGGTGTTGTTGTCGACGAGCAGGACCTCGAAGCGGGGGTAGTTCAGCCGCGCGAGCGCGTTGAGCGTTTCGATCAGCATTTCCGCCGGTTCATCGTAGGCCGGCACGTGGATCGAGACCATCGGCAGGTCCGCATCGGCCATCGGCCGCGGCTTGAACAGCCGTCGGTGCTCCTTCACCCACAGCGCCTCGGCCCATTCATGCGCCTCGATCAGCAGCACCCCGATCACCCCGATCATGCCGGTCAGCATCAGCAGTCCGATGATGATGGTGCTGAGGGTCAGGTATTGATGGGTATATTCATGGACGATCCAGACCGCGGCCGTGGCGGCGGCATAGGCGATGATTGCGAGAAAGCTGCGGCCATGGCTGGTCAGGGTCTTGCTGTCGATCAGCAGCAGGGTGAAGGTGATGGCGGCGATCAGCACCGAGATCCCTGCCAGCCTGGGCCAGCCGGGGATGCCTACGACGGGATCGGAAAAGGCGAATTTAGGTTGCCGCTCGACGTTGAACACGCCCCAGTAGGCGCCCACGGAACCCTCGGTCTGGCGTGAGGTTTTCCAAGTTTGATCAAAGGCTTCCATAATGTAGTAAATGTAATTTTCCTGTTTCGCCCGCTGCAGGAAACGACGCAGGAAGATTGCCTCATTCGCGTCCGAGGCAACCGCCCCCTGACGGGTGCGTCCATTGCTGGGCCAGCCGACCTCGGTAATCACGATCGGCTTGTCGGGATACATCACTTTCAGTTCATTGATGCGCTCGACCACAAACTCCACGGCCCGCTGGACCGGGACGCCTTCCCAGTAGGGCAGAACATGCACCGCGAGGTAATCGACATGCTTGACCAGTTCCGGATGTTTCTTCCAGATGTGCCAGGGTTCCGCGGTGCTCACCGGTATCTCCAGATTGCCACGTACCTTGTCGAGATAACGGATCAATTGCTGGATCGGGATATCCCCGCGCAGCACCACCTCGTTGCCGACGATCACGCGGACTATGTTGCGCCGGTACTTGTCCGCGACCTGCAGCAGTTGACTGACTTCGGCTTCATTCTTCTCGAGACGTGCATCGATCCACGCGCCCAGGGCAACGTTGATGCCGTGTTTGCCGGCCAGGGCAGGAACTTCGGACAGCGTACCCTCCAGCGTGTAGGTGCGCACGGCATGGGTCTTGCCTTCCAGCAGAGTCAGGTCTTCGTCGATTTCCTCTACCGTCGGATAATTGCCGAGCATTGGATTGTTGTGAGCGCGCATGGGCGAGAACGAGAAGCCC
This sequence comes from uncultured Gammaproteobacteria bacterium, assembly GCA_963763115.1. GTDB lineage: Bacteria > Pseudomonadota > Gammaproteobacteria > UBA9214 > UBA9214 > CAVQCA01. Next base: position 8,192 of record CAVXNM010000005.1, on the reverse strand, counting down.
TGGATCATCGCCGGCCATGGCGGTTCGATATCCGGGCGGTTGATCCACGCCCAGACGCTGATGGTGACCGCTGCGATGGCTACGGTGATGATGATGTTGATCTTGATCTTGTTCATGGAAGACGGATACCCGTCTGCCGGTCAGCCGGCGTCGTACGCAAGAGCGGGTACGGCCAGCACTGCGGCACGGCAGGCCGCCCTACAGCGGCGATTGGGGTCAGGTCTTGCATGGCGTTTTATTGTGTTGTGCGGGTTATTGCATTCCTTACATACGATATCACCCGCATCGCCAGGCACGCCAGTTCGGAACGCGCTGGCGGTGTTTGTCGGTGATCGCTGTCAGCGCCGGTCGCCGGCTGGCGGCTGCGCCGCGCCGAGCGTCCCCAGCCAGGTGATGGTCATGGCCATGACGGCGCCGATAAAGGCCGCAAAGGCGTCTTTCTGCGCATCCCAGATATCGCCCTGGGTGCCGAGGTAGGCGGAGCCGAGTTCGGGACTGACGATTTCCGCAACGATAGCCTCGATGATTTCATAGAAATTGCTGAATGCCAGCACAATCGCTACGGAGAGCAGGTACGACCAGGACCTGCGCAGTCCCGCGGCGCGCAGCAGCAGTTCGCGGAACGGGTAGGCGATCAGCAGGCCGAAGGAAAAATGCACGATGCGGTCATAGTGATTGCGTTCCAGGGCAAACAGGTCCTGGAGCCAGAAACCGAACGGTGTTTCGGCATAGGTGTAGTGGGCGCCGACCAGGTGCAGGCTGAGAAATACGGTGAACAGCCCGTAGGAGAGGTTGGAGAAGGCAAAGCGCCGGTAGGTGACCAGCAGCAGGAAACCGTAAAGAAAAACCAGCAGATTCTCCAGCAACCAGTCACGCCGGTTGAAGGGATCAATCGCGGTGATCACCCAGAGCAGGACCAGCCATAGCAGCATACCCTGCAGGGGACGATTGGCACTGAACGGGATGGCTGGCTGAATTTGAGTCATTTTCTAGGGCCTGTTAACACATGCATGGTCGTCGCGATCATACAAGCGTTAACAGGCCCTAGCATGGCAGTTACCTGTCGGCGATGGCAAGCTCGGTCTTGGACGCGGGGATCAGGTATAATCTGTCGTTACCCCATTAGGTTGGCTATGCTGGGTTAAGCCATCCATCTGCCAAAGAGCGTTTTCGCATGAGGGGAATCAGGACAACCGGACGAGCCGGCTACACGCTATGCCTCGCCTGTCTGCTGGGTTCTCTGTACGGCACCGAGGCGCCGGCGCTCGATTACCGCCAACAGCAACTTCCCCTCGAGGGCGGCGTCATGCAGCCGGTGACCCTGCCGGCGGGTTATGCCCTGGAGTTGCTGACCACGAAACTGGACGGGCCGCGCCTGCTGACGTTTGCCGCTAACGGTGACCTGTTCATCGGTTCGAAATCCGGCAAGGTTTATCGGCTGGCGCCGCCCTACACGCATCCCGGCGTGCTGATCAACCTGAACGACTACCCGCACAGCGTGGCGCTGCGCGACGGCGAGATCCTGATCGCGCAGACCGACGGCCTCTACCGGGCGCCGTACCGGCCGGGCCAAACAGACATTGCTCCGGAAACCCTCACCCTGCTGGCCGCATTGCCGGCCGGAGGATGGCACAGCAGCCGCACCGTGCGCATCGGTCCGGACGGGCGCGTGTACGTGAGTCTCGGCATCAGCCGTAATTGCAGCGACCAGTATCTGGGCGCGGATTACCCGTTCGAGCAACGGCGCGGCGGCGTGCTGGTGCTGCGCGAGGACGGTGCGAATCCGCATTTCGAACCCTACGCCTCCGGTCTGCGCAACCCGGTCGGCTTCGACTGGCAGCCGGGGACGGGAGTCATGTACGCGAGCAACAACGGGCCGGACCACCACGGTTTCGAGCAGCCGCCGGAATACTTCAGCCGTCTCGACGCCGGTTCGTTTCACGGCATGCCCTGGTATCAGTATGACGGCCGTCGGCTGCGCCGCGATGAGTGTGTGAAGAGCCGGCCGCCGCGTCCGGAGCGCGATGTCGCCATTCCGGTCGCCACCTTTCCCGCGCGCAACGCGCCGTTAGCCGTGGCCTTCGTGCCGCCGGGCGCCCTCGATCCGGAATTGACCGGCGACGCGGTGGTTGCCCTGCACGGCTCCTGGGGTACCCGACCATCCGGTGGTGCGTTCGGCAATCGCGCCACGCGCCGTCCGCCCGGGCTGGTGCTTGTGCGTTTCCGTGAGGGTGTGGCGCAGGAGGTGGAGAATCTGGTCAGCGGATTTCAGCTGGATAACGGCGAACGCTGGGCGCGTCCGGTCGGCGTCGCATTCGGGCCCGACGGCGCGCTGTATTTCACCAGCGACGGCGGCACCACCGAGGGGCTGTTTCGTCTGTGGCGATTATCACCGTCAGCAACCACGAACTGAACAACTCGTGGTATGGTCTCCCGACGCTAAGAACCCGGTACGACACCAGCGCTCACGGCGCCTCGTAGCTCACTCCGACGATGAGGTAATGTCGGGCTCCGCCGGGTGTCTCGACCCGGACCTCGTCATCGAGCGTCTTTTTCATCAGGGCCCGCGCCATCGGGGAGTCCATGCTGATCCAGCTGCGGGCGGTATCGAACTCGTCCGCGCCGACGATGCGGTAGACCCGTTTCCGGTTGTCGTCGTCCTCCAGGGTGACCCACGCGCCGAAAAACACCAGTTCCGGATTGGATGGTGGACTGGACGCTACCTTCAGCTCCGGCAGTCGCTTTTGCAGGTAGCGCACGCGCCGGTCGATCTCGCGCAGTTCCTTCTTGCGATAAATATATTCCGCGTTCTCCGATCGATCGCCCTCGGCGGCGGCGGCGGTCAGTGCGCGGGTGACTCCGGCGCGGCGTTTCCAAAGTTCCTTCAGTTCATTCTGCAGGGCCTGATGGCCCTCGCTGGTGATATAGGGCGAGGATTTCGGGGCGGGTGGCCGGTAACGTCCCATCGGGTGGTCTCTTGTACGGGTCAGGCAGCCGTTGACCGGTCAAGCTTACCATTGCCTGGATACCGGAGACATACCATACCAGCTTATGCCGGCAAAAAATGCACAAGATCGGTTTGCGGCAGGATATGGCATCGTGCCGGATCACCGGCATCCTGGCCGCCTGCTTGTGTTACCCGGTACAGCGTCAATGGCCTGAGACGATCAGAAACGAGACCCTTCCGACCACAAAGAAAACATCGCTGATGTGGGGGCTGGGTGAAAATCGACAAGAACTTGCCGTTCGAATAATAAAAAAATGGCGGCCAACGATTTAACGAAGGCCGCCGCACTTCGAGCTAAGGGTACCAAGTTAACCAATTCTTGATTCGACTCGGCATGAGTATATTGCAACTGCAATATTACAGATTTGTTACGAATGAGTGCTGCCGCATCGAGTTCAGTTGAACAACCAGAAAGAAATGTGCTCTGAAACCCTTATATTTTTTACCAGTGCAGCGCGCGCAGACGCGCCGCCTTTTTGTGCTGATGGGCCTCCATGCGGGACAGTATGTTGCCCAGCACGCGCAAGGCGTCGAGGATATAGTCGCCCTTGTTCAGCATGACACATTCGGCCCGCACACTCATGGCAGCATCGGTGATTTCGGGCCGGGATTTCGCCCCGCGCTTCGCCAGCGTCTCCAGCACCTGGGTCGCCCAGATCACCGGCACATGCGCCGCCTCGCACAGCCACAGGATTTCCTCCTGGATCTCTGCCAGCCGAATGCTGCCCAGTTCCACCGCCAGGTCGCCACGGGCGATCATGATGCCGAGCGCGTGGCGGCCGATGGTGCCAAGGATGATGCCGGGTAGATTTCCGACCGCCCGACTGGTTTCGATCTTGGCGATCACCGGCAGGTGGGCGGCATTGCGCCGTTCCAGTTCCCGGACCAGCTGCTGCACGTCCTCGTGGCTCTGTACGAAGGAAAAGCCCACCATGTCGGCGTGTTCACAGACGAAATCGAGATCGGCAAGATCCTTGTCTGTCAGCGCCGGCAGCTTGAGTTCCGTGTCCGGAAAGTTGAGGCCCTTGTTCTCGCGGACCAGCGCACCCTGCGGCACCGTCTCGGTCACCCGCAGCAGGGCCGAGTGTCCGTTCACCGATTCCACGATGGTGCCGATCTTGCCGTCATCAATCCAGACCGCGTGCCCGGGCCGGAGTGCGCTGATGGCCTCCGCATGGGAACAGTTGACGCGCGCCGGTTCGATGATCTGCCCGTCCTCCCGGCGCAGCGCGTCGCACCCGGGTGCGCCATCGGCCGTCAGCAGCACCGGGTCGCCGCGGAACAGGCGTATCCGCATCGGTTTGCCGCGAAAGGGGACTAGCGGCACGCCCGGGCCGAAGCGGTAATGCCCGTTCGCTCCGCGCCGGTACCACTCGAAACGGGTGTCGGACGCCAGAAAGGCGCTCTGCCGACAGTGTGCGACCAGGTCACCCGAGGCGTTGCGCCCGGCGATCTCGAGGTGGCGGCGTTTGCCGCGCGTGTCGGTGAAACTGAGGCGGTCATCCCGCAGCAGCTCCCCGTGCACGGCCGCGGGTATCAACAGGCGATACTGTCCCGGACCGGTTACCCCGGCGGGGTACTCACCCGGCGTTGTATAGGCGCCGATCAACACAGTTGCCGGTTCCACGATAGCGCCGTAGGCGTCGCGTCTGACTTTCAGGTGACGTACCGCGGGTCCGGCGACGATCGGCCCGGTGCGCAGCTTCTGTCCGGCGAGGTCCATGAGTATCCGGCAGGGGCGGCCGGATTCCGCGACACCCCGGCGGATATGGTCGATCATTTGCAGCCAGGTGGACCGGTCATCGTGGGCGCAATTGATGCGCGCACAGTTCATCCCCTGCAGCAGCAACTGCCGCACCGAGTCGTAGTCGGTGGCCTTGTCGCTGGCGAAGGTCACCATGATGTGGACATTGCGCTCCACGGGTTTCGGTCCGAACAGCTGTGTGGTGTGCTCCTCGAGGATGCGTCTACCCTCGGCATGGGTCACGACATCGTCGACGCCGGCGGGGAAGACCGGTGCAGGGAGGCCCGTGAGGCGGGACAGGATATCGATCACACTGTCGAGATTGGAAAGGATGTGTGCCTCGCCGCGCCCGAGCGAGGACAGTCCGACCTCCGCGAGCCGGTCCTGCAGCGTTCGCAGCTCGTGCTGGCGCACCGCGAGGTAGTGGGCGAGGTTTGCGGCGCTCGATGTGTAGCAGGCACCGGGGAAACAGGTTTCAAACTGTTCGAGGCGTGCAGTCGCACGTATTCCTGCGACGGTGCGCAGTGCAATGACTTCTTCCAGCAGCGTCTCCAGCGAGGCGGTTTCAGTGCAGGGCTTCTGGTTCACAACACAGGACATGGCGCCCTGTATAGAGGGGGGATGTTAGGAAATGATTAGCGTGTGAAAATAAACCGTGTCAGGTCCCGGATGGCTATTCTCCGGGCGTTTCCGGTTAAAGCGTCTGTCGTCCAGTCGTTGCCGGCATAAAGGCCGCTCGGATCGAGCTTCTCGATCAGCCGCTTCCAGATCGATTCGGGGCTGGTACTGAAGATCATCGCGGGATCGGTATCGATGACGTACCAGTCCTCGTGCCTGATCTCGAGCGCAAGCTGGTCGGGCAGCCAGCCGGCATGTCCGAGGTAAAAGCGCAGGGCATTGTCCGGCTTCTTTTCGGTCAGCAGCCGGTCCATAACACTGCGATCACCGCTGAGGTAGACATCATCGGCAATATGTTCCACCAGACGGCTTTCCTGTTCGTTTCGAATCAGCATCGATACCGTGTTGAATTCCACGGGGCCGCCAAAAAACAACGGACGGGACTTGAGGTCCATGCCATCGATGCCGGACAGGGCATCGGACAGGCTTAGCCCGCTCGGGCGGTTTATGATCAATCCCACCGTGCCCGACGGCCCATGCCGCAGCAGGTAGATGACGGTTTGTCTGAAGTGGGGGTCATCCAGCGTGCGCCGGGCCACCAGGAAACGACCGGCTGCCGGTTCCGTAGCCGGCGTTACAGGGTGGTTGTCGGTGGAGATGAATGACGGAACCGTACTCAAGGCGTTGGCACCGCCTGCAAGTGCGGTCAGCAGCAGGATGCTGCCGATGATCAGCGATGACCTGACTCCATACATATGCCATTATTATAGTGTTTCACGGCAGGCGATTCAGGAAAAATTGCGGGTATCGCCGCCGCATGGCCCGGCTGGCGTGCGGACTGGATGTATCCCGCTCGCTGATGTGAGAGAATTCCTGAACCTCCTTTCCCGCGGGACAGGAGCAGATGCATTTGCCAGGACCGTAGCCCGATGAGTCACAACCACGAACGCCTGCTCCAGGCCATCCTCGAGGAACCCCTGGGCGCCAACATCCACTGGCGCGATGTCGAGTCCCTCCTGCACCGCCTCGGCGCCGCTATCGAACCCGGCCACGGCGCGCGCATGAAGATCGAGTTGAACGGCGTCATCGGCACCCTGCACCGGCCTCATCACAGCGGCGTGTGCAGCAAACAGGACATCCGTCATCTTCGCGATTACCTGACCGCGGCGGGTGTGAATCCACCCTCATAAGAGGAAAGGCGCTCCGCCGTCACGGCATTGCCGGATCCATCACCTTTCCGGTTTTCCGGCTGACCGTGCCGGCACAGGTCAGTACAATCCCCCCATGGATACTCCCCGCGAACTCACGGATGACATACACGCCACACTGCGCCGCGTCTTCGGCTACACTGCTTTCCGCCCGTACCAGCAGGCGATCATCGAGGAGCTGATCGCCGGCCGGGACGCCTTTGTGCTTATGCCGACCGGCGGCGGAAAGTCGCTTTGCTACCAGGTTCCCGCGCTGCACCGCGCCGGGGTGGGCATCGTGGTCTCGCCGCTGATCGCGCTGATGAAGGACCAGGTGGACGCCCTGCAGGCCAATGGCGTGGCCGCGGAATGCTACAACTCCTCGCTGGATTCCGATGCGGCGCGCCGCGTGCTGGCGCGCCTGCACGCCCATGAACTCGACCTGCTCTACCTCAGTCCCGAACGGCTCATTGGCAGCGGTTTCCGGGAACGGCTTGCCGACATCGATATCGCGCTCATCGCCATCGACGAGGCTCACTGCGTGTCGCAGTGGGGGCATGACTTCCGTCCCGAGTACGCGCAACTCGGCGTGCTGCGCAGCCACTTTCCACGGATACCGATTATTGCCCTGACCGCGACCGCCGATGCACAGACCCGCGCCGACATCGTGCGCGTGCTCGGGCTGGCGCAGGCCGGGCAGCACGTCAGCGGCTTCGACCGCCCCAACATCCACTACACGGTGCTGGAAAAACACAAGCCGTTCGAGCAGCTTAAGCAGTTTATGCAATCCCGGCAGGGTCAGGCGGGCATCGTCTACGCGCTGAGCCGCAAGCGGGTGGAGGAGATCGCGGCGAAGCTTCGGGAGAAGGGTATCGCCGCGGCGGCCTACCACGCGGGATTGCCGGCCGCCCGGCGCGGCGAGGTGCAGGAAGGATTCCTGCGCGATGAACTGCAGGTGGTGGTGGCCACCGTCGCTTTCGGCATGGGCATCGACAAGCCCGACGTGCGCTTCGTGGTGCATTACGACCTGCCCAGGCATATCGAGGGCTACTACCAGGAGACCGGCCGCGCCGGCCGCGACGGCCTGCCCGCCGATGCCCTGCTGCTTTACGGCGCGCAGGATATCGCCACTGCACGCTGGCTGATCGAGAACAGCGAAAACCCGGAGCAGCGGCGCATCGAGGCGCACAAGCTGAACGCCATGGTGGGCCTCGCCGAGAGCGTGACCTGCCGGCGACGCGTGCTGCTCAACTACTTCGGCGAACGACGCGAGCAGGACTGCGGCAACTGTGACGTCTGTCTCGACCCGCCGGAGCGCTTCGATGCCACCGAGGCCGCGCGCAAGGCGCTGTCCTGTGTCTACCGGGTCGGGCAGCGTTTCGGCATCGCGCACGTGATCGACGTGCTGCGCGGCGCGGACACCGAGCGCATCCGTACGCTGCATCACCAGCAACTCTCGACCTAGGGCATCGGCCGGACCGCAGCGAACAGGAGTGGACCTCCATCCGCGCCAGCTCATCCACCGCGGCTACCTGGTCAGGACATCGCCAACTACTCGGTGCTGAAACTGACCGACGCGGCGCGCCCGCTGCTGCGCGGCGAGGCGTCGCTGCAGCTAGCCAGCCCGCGCGTGCGC
>CAVXNM010000004.1:0-32878 GCA_963763115.1 uncultured Gammaproteobacteria bacterium | reverse complement strand
GAGCGACATTGCTGCGATAAACGACACAGCGGTCCCCAATCTGAATTCGGCACCGACTATCCCCAATCTGAATTCGGCACCGACTATTAGCGGCAACCCGGCCGCCGCCGTCACCGCAGGCAATATCTACAGCTTCCAGCCCAGCGCCAGCGACGCAGACGGTGACAACCTCAGTTTCAGCATCACCAACAAACCCGCCTGGGCGAGCTTCAACAGCAGCACCGGGCGACTCAGCGGCACCCCGACCAGCAACCAGGTGAGTACCTACTCGGGTATCACCATCGCTGTCAGCGACGGTCAGGACAGCGCCTCTCTACCCGCCTTCAGCATCTCGGTAAGCGCCGCCCCCAACCGCGCACCCACCATCAGCGGCAACCCGGCCGGCACGGTCACCGCAGGCAACGCCTACAGCTTCCAGCCGACCGCCAGCGACGCCGACGGTGACAACCTCAGTTTCAGCATCGCCAACAAACCCGCCTGGGCGAGCTTCAACAGCGGCACCGGGCGACTCAGCGGCACCCCGACCAGCAACCAGGTGAGTACCTACTCGGGTATCACCATCGCCGTCAGCGACGGCCAGGACAGCGCCTCTCTACCCGCCTTCAGCATCTCGGTAAGCGCCGCCCCCAACCGCGCACCCACCATCAGCGGCAACCCGGCCGGCACGGTCACCGCGGGCAGCGCCTACAGCTTCCAGCCCAGCGCCAGCGACGCCGATGGCGACAGCCTCAGCTTCAGCATCGCCAACAAACCCGCCTGGGCGAGCTTCAACAGCGGCACCGGGCGACTCAGCGGCACCCCGACCAGCAACCAGGTGAGTACCTACTCGGGTATCACCATCGCCGTCAGCGACGGTCAGGACAGCGCCTCTCTACCCGCCTTCAGCATCCGCGTGGAAGCCATCCCCAACCGCGCGCCCACCATCAGCGGCAATCCGGCCGGCACGGTCACCGCGGGCAGCGCCTACAGCTTCCAGCCGACCGCCAGCGACGCCGACGGTGACAACCTCAGTTTCAGCATCGCCAACAAACCCGCCTGGGCGAGCTTCAACAGCGGCACCGGGCGACTCAGCGGCACCCCGACCAGCAACCAGGTGAGTACCTACTCGGGTATCACCATCGCCGTCAGCGACGGTCAGGACAGCGCCTCTCTACCCGCCTTCAGCATCTCGGTAAGCGCCGCCCCCAACCGCGCACCCACCATCAGCGGCAACCCGGCCGGCACGGTCACCGCGGGCAGCGCCTACAGCTTCCAGCCCAGCGCCAGCGACGCCGATGGCGACAGCCTCAGCTTCAGCATCGCCAACAAACCCGCCTGGGCGAGCTTCAACAGCGGCACCGGGCGACTCAGCGGCACCCCGACCAGCAACCAGGTGAGTACCTACTCGGGTATCACCATCGCCGTCAGCGACGGTCAGGACAGCGCCTCTCTACCCGCCTTCAGCATCTCGGTAAGCGCCGCCCCCAACCGCGCGCCCACCATCAGCGGCAACCCGGCCGGCACGGTCACCGCGGGCAGCGCCTACAGCTTCCAGCCCAGCGCCAGCGACGCCGATGGCGACAGCCTCAGCTTCAGCATCGCCAACAAACCCGCCTGGGCGAGCTTCAACAGCGGCACCGGGCGACTCAGCGGCACCCCGACCAGCAACCAGGTGGGCACCTACTCGGGTATCACCATCGCCGTGAGCGACAGCCAGGACTCCGCCTCTCTGTCCGCCTTCAGCATCCGCGTGGAAGCCATCCCCAACCGCGCGCCCACCATCAGCGGTAGCCCGGCCGGCACGGTCACCGCAGGCAACGCCTACAGCTTCCAGCCGACCGCCAGCGACGCCGATGGCGACAGCCTCAGCTTCAGCATCGCCAACAAACCCGCCTGGGCGAGCTTCAACAGTAGCACCGGGCGACTCAGTGGCACCCCGACCAGCAACCAGGTCGGCACCTACTCGGGTATCACCATCGCCGTCAGCGACGGCCAGGACTCCGCCTCGCTGCCCGCCTTCAGCATCCGCGTGGAAGCCAGCACACCGCCGACAGGTTCTGCGTCACTGTCCTGGGTTGCACCCACCATTAAAACCGATGGCAGCCCGTTAAGCCTAAGCGAGATCGCCGGGTACCGCATTTATCATGGAACTACGAGTGGCAATCTGACGCTTCTGCATGACCTCGCCGATGGTTCAGCCACGAATTACACAGTCACCGGTCTCACATCAGCCACGCATTATTTTGCAGTAACTGCTTATGACTACAGTGGGAATGAAAGCGGTTACTCAGACATTGCCAGCAAGACGATACCCTAACGCACCCTGTCCTGAAGCTCGTTCGAAAAGGGTAACACCCCAGCCTGCAGCGCCGCCTCGGCAATCAGCAGCTGGATCAGGTTGTACGCCAGGAGGTAGACTCACATTTCTTTCTCGCCACATCTCTGGGCTCTTGCAACTCAACGATTCCATACTGAGGGTGGTCTTGATGTTGCTCAGTTCCAGCACCACATGCCAGCGTTGCAGGAACAACGCTTCCAGGTCGGCATTGGCGGTTTTACGTGGTAAGAGCAGCGTGGTCACCAGCTCTTTCTTGCCGATTTTCACTTCGCGCACCATGATCGCCTTCGGATGGCCGTAGTAGGTCTCCCGGCTCATCCAGTCCGATCGTGGCAGTCCGGGCCCACTGTACCAAATGTCCCGTACGCCGAGTTTCTCCCCTGTGCGAAAATCGGTGTGGCGCGCGCCATGCTGCCCTAGCACCACCTTCCACCCCGCGCGCCTGCATGTCGGCAATCAGGAAATAGCTGCAAAATCAACTACCACCCGCAGAGCGGGTGGTAGTTGATTTGAATCTAGGTAAACCACCGCCTCAGCCACCTCTGGGCGCATTCTTCATACCACCCACTCTGCGGGTGGTAGTTGATTACGGAGCACTACACAAGATCACAGTATCATTTCACCGTTCACAAACCACCTGTTGCAACCCGCTCCACGCGCACCGCATCGGCAATCACGTAACGCCCACTCGGACCCGCCTGGTCAGTCAGACTCACTCCCAGCGTGTCACCGCTTATGTCATAAACCCCTAACTCGTACCACGACACCCCGTCCGCCGTCATACCCGCCGGCACCTGCGTCTGGTCCACCGCCACCGTCCCCAGCGCGACCGTCCCGTCCAGCACCGTGTACGGCGCATTCGTCGCCCGGTTGCTGTAAGCCTCCCAGGTCACCCACACCCGGTACCGACCCGGACCCACACCACTCAGACTCCAGGTCGCCACACCACCGCCGCTGCCCACCCCCTTGTAGGCAAAATCCCCCTGCGCCCCGGCTCCCGCATACGTGCTCCAGCCACCGCTCGCACTGTATCCGGCATCTCCGTCATCAAGGGTCCACACCTGCGGGGTTACAACCTGCGTCGTCACCGTCCCCGATACTGCAATGTCGTAGGGACTCTCGTTCGCATCGCTGGAATCAAAACGCAGCACACCCCCAAAACTGCCTTCCTGAACCGCATCCAGCTGCACCACAAAGTCTGTCGACTGCCCAGGCGCCAACAGCGTCGTCCCAAAATTCGTCACCAGACTGAAGCCGCTCGGCACCACAATCGTGCCCAACGCCAGATCAGCCGTGCCGCTGTTGCGCACCGTCACCGTCCGCGCCACCGGCGTCCCGATCAGCGTACCGCCGAAGTCCATAGACCCCGTCCCGTCCGCTACCTCGACACCGTCCACCAACACCTGAACCTCAGGCCCCGCGGGCGGCTCGCCAACCCGCTCCACGCGCACCGCATCGGCAATCACGTAACGCCCACTCGGACCCGCCTGGTCAGTCAGACTCACTCCCAGCGTGTCACCGCTTATGTCATAAACCCCTAACTCGTACCACGACACCCCGTCCGCCGTCATACCCGCCGGCACCTGCGTCTGGTCCACCGCCACCGTCCCCAGCGCGACCGTCCCGTCCAGCACCGTGTACGGCGCATTCGTCGCCCGGTTGCTGTAAGCCTCCCAGGTCACCCACACCCGGTACCGACCCGGACCCACACCACTCAGACTCCAGGTCGCCACACCACCGCCGCTGCCCACCCCCTTGTAGGCAAAATCCCCCTGCGCCCCGGCTCCCGCATACGTGCTCCAGCCACCGCTCGCACTGTATCCGGCATCTCCGTCATCAAGGGTCCACACCTGCGGGGTTACAACCTGCGTCGTCACCGTCCCCGATACTGCAATGTCGTAGGGACTCTCGTTCGCATCGCTGGAATCAAAACGCAGCACACCCCCAAAACTGCCTTCCTGAACCGCATCCAGCTGCACCACAAAGTCTGTCGACTGCCCAGGCGCCAACAGCGTCGTCCCAAAATTCGTCACCAGACTGAAGCCGCTCGGCACCACAATCGTGCCCAACGCCAGATCAGCCGTGCCGCTGTTGCGCACCGTCACCGTCCGCGCCACCAGCGTCCCGATCAGCGTACCGCCGAAGTCCATAGACCCCGTCCCGTCCGCTACCTCGACACCGTCCACCAACACCTGAACCTCAGGCCCCGCGGGCGGCTCGCCAACCCGCTCCACGCGCACCGCATCGGCAATCACGTAACGCCCACTCGGACCCGCCTGGTCAGTCAGACTCACTCCCAGCGTGTCACCGCTTATGTCATAAACCCCTAACTCGTACCACGACACCCCGTCCGCCGTCATACCCGCCGGCACCTGCGTCTGGTCCACCGCCACCGTCCCCAGCGCGACCGTCCCGTCCAGCACCGTGTACGGCGCATTCGTCGCCCGGTTGCTGTAAGCCTCCCAGGTCACCCACACCCGGTACCGACCCGGACCCACACCACTCAGACTCCAGGTCGCCACACCACCGCCGCTGCCCACCCCCTTGTAGGCAAAATCCCCCTGCGCCCCGGCTCCCGCATACGTGCTCCAGCCACCGCTCGCACTGTATCCGGCATCTCCGTCATCAAGGGTCCACACCTGCGGGGTTACAACCTGCGTCGTCACCGTCCCCGATACTGCAATGTCGTAGGGACTCTCGTTCGCATCGCTGGAATCAAAACGCAGCACACCCCCAAAACTGCCTTCCTGAACCGCATCCAGCTGCACCACAAAGTCTGTCGACTGCCCAGGCGCCAACAGCGTCGTCCCAAAATTCGTCACCAGACTGAAGCCGCTCGGCACCACAATCGTGCCCAACGCCAGATCAGCCGTGCCGCTGTTGCGCACCGTCACCGTCCGCGCCACCAGCGTCCCGATCAGCGTACCGCCGAAGTCCATAGACCCCGTCCCGTCCGCTACCTCGACACCGTCCACCAACACCTGAACCTCAGGCCCCGCGGGCGGCTCGCCAACCCGCTCCACGCGCACCGCATCGGCAATCACGTAACGCCCACTCGGACCCGCCTGGTCAGTCAGACTCACTCCCAGCGTGTCACCGCTTATGTCATAAACCCCTAACTCGTACCACGACACCCCGTCCGCCGTCATACCCGCCGGCACCTGCGTCTGGTCCACCGCCACCGTCCCCAGCGCGACCGTCCCGTCCAGCACCGTGTACGGCGCATTCGTCGCCCGGTTGCTGTAAGCCTCCCAGGTCACCCACACCCGGTACCGACCCGGACCCACACCACTCAGACTCCAGGTCGCCACACCACCGCCGCTGCCCACCCCCTTGTAGGCAAAATCCCCCTGCGCCCCGGCTCCCGCATACGTGCTCCAGCCACCGCTCGCACTGTATCCGGCATCTCCGTCATCAAGGGTCCACACCTGCGGGGAGGGCAGCAGGCGGAACACGAACGCGAAGCGATCATCGAGCGGTTCCCCCGCGCTGCCGTCCCGGTCCTGATCCATGGGGTGACTGATGAGATCCTCGATCTCAGGGCCCACCGTCACGGTGTAGGCCCCTGCGGTCGACTGGACCGGGAATTGCACCTCGAACGTCACATCCGACAACCGGTTCACGCTGGAGACCGCTATCGTCCCCGCCGGTCCGACAATCGCCACATCACTCGGGGTGAACGTTGCCGCCGCAATCGCACTGTCAAAAATGAGCGTCACCCGGTCAACCGGACCCGCTGTATCACCAATCGGACTGGCAGAGACTACGCGCGGACCGGCAACATTTAATGTATTCACCGCCGTGTATGCCCCCACCATCCCGCCAGTGCGGACCTTGCCCGCCAGCGCCGGCAGCGGCTTTACCGTCGAGAGCACCCGGTCAACCAGCTCCCCCGGCGAGGCGTCCGGAAACAGTCCCGCCACGAGCGAGACCACGCCTGCGACATAGGGAGTCGCCATGGAGGTACCGCTCCACAACACATAGCCTCCACCAAGTCCCGTACTCAGGATGCTCGCCCCGGGGGCGGCAACCTCGACCGTGGTCGGGCCATAGTTGGAAAAACCGGAAAGGTTGCCATCCGGGTCGACCGACGCCACGCCAATGAGATTGGGCAGATCGGTATAGGCCGCGGGATAGTAGGCAATGCTCGGGTTGTCAATGTTGTTCGATTGATTGCCCGCTGCCGCCACAAAAACGACCCCGTTGTCTCCCGCCCACCGAATGGCATCCTTGAGCGCCGGGCTGTCGGTAAACGTACCCCAGCTGGCATTGATGACGTTCGCACCCAGGGATACCGCATGATCAATGGCCTCAATGATTCCTGAAATCGTTCCACCGTCACCATTCTGAAAGCGTTCAGGGAGGATGCGCGCGTGCCAATTGATACCGGCAACACCCGTCGCGTTATCGCCCCGTGCCCCCAGGATCCCGGCAACGTGGGTACCATGGCCATAAACGTCCATGGGATCGCTATCATCATTCAGGTTATCCCAGCCGGTGAGATCATCCACATAGCCGTTGCCGTCGTTATCGACACCATCAGTCCAGGGCGCAGCCCGCAGATCACCGGCATCGATGTATCCGTTACCATTCTGGTCGGCGACAAGACCCTGGTTGAATTTCATGCCAGACCCGTTCAGGACGATATCGCCATGCGCATCCAGTGAGTTGAGATCGTAGAAATCGATCGTACCGTTCGCATTGGTATCTACCAGTTGTGCCAACAGCGCCGGCGGGATCTCGTCATTATTGATCATGACGGCCAGATAAAGGTCCGGGTGCGTGTAATCGATCCCAGTGTCAAGTACCGCGATTACTGTCCTGCTGCTGCCGGTCGTCTGGTCCCAGGCGGACGGTGCATCAATGTCGATGTCGGCCGTATTGGCCAGCCCCCATTGCGAGCTGAGCTGGGGATCGTTCGGGATGTAGTCGGCAAGGGATACTACCGGCTGATCGGGGACCGCATACAGGACCTCCGACAGCGTCCTCAACTTGTTCACGGCTGCTTTGGAATCCGTGCCGGCCGGAAACTCAACCACGCCCAGCCGCCCGCCAAACCAACTCTTAGACGCCGTTGCAGCCGTCGTATCCAGGACGGCGCGGGCTTGCGCCGACCAGCGCGGTACTCCACGCCCGGCAAGGCGGCGGCCGAAACCGACCCCCGTCTGGGGTTTCAGCCGAACAATAACCTTGACCGGACGGTTATGTACATTCCCGACACCTCTTGGCGGGCTTGCCGCCGCATGCGCTTGCGCACCTGGTCCGCTTTGCGAGGCGGAACCCGTCGATGTCACCACGACGGAGACCTCCGAGACCGACTCTGCTACACCATCCGATACGATGACCCGCAGCCTGTAGGTCCCCACCACCTCATTGCTGAACGTTGCCGTCGCCACATCGGCAGATTCAGTGTCATTCGGCGAAAATGTCACCTTTCCGGAGGGCGGGGAATCGACGCTCACCCAACGGTAGACCAGCGGTATCCCGTTGCCGTCTCGCGGTTGCGCATACACATTAACTGTCGTCTGGTTTTCCGGCAAGGTGAGTTCCGGCTTGTCGACCCACGCCTGCACAACTATCGCCGGAAGTACCGGAGGAGATGTCAACTGACCGACCGGCGATGAAACCGCCCCTCGAAACGCCAGCAGACTGAATAACGCAACCACCAAAATCCTGGCAAAACTGATGCCCATCGTTTGACTCCCTTAAGATCCAGCAAACTAATGAAGGCGGAGAATGTGGAGGTACTTGTGACTAGTGCCTATGTTTCAGCCTCTTGATTTTTTTTTACAATCGTATAGATTTTTTATACATCTATAATATTGGCAATATACATGCCATATATATAAATATGATTAATTATCAATCAGATAACGAATTCCCAATTATTCATTAGCTTTGCAACTGTAAATAATTTGGACAGTGGCATTCAATCAGAAATATCTACTCTCAAAATAATTAGTTATGTATAACAAGTGGTTGATGAATTTTTATCTCTTTTCCACTTTGTGTTGTAACTGTTAAGTTTTTGTCTACTGCATTTGGTCTGATACGGGACGAATAACTGAGGACCCGTATTTGGTTCCTGAACTTCCGATTTCAGTACAAACACGACATGAACCCCAAAACACTGGTTGTCAGGGTTGGGTCGTTCTCGGTCTTTTAGCATTTCCTGATATAGTTATCAGGCCCATCTGACAGACACACGCCATCCACCATGCCAGACTCCCCGGCATGGACCTGGACAGAATAGCCACTGCGGGAGTCGAAGCACTCTTGCGCCTGCTGGCACAGTGGGAGCGCGAGAAACTGGCCTTGCTCATTGCTGGAGCGGTGGGAGGCAGAAAGGAATAACAGATGCGCCAGAGAAGCTTCAGCAGCGGTTTCGAGAAATATCACAAGCAGACCCGCAAGGAGAAATTCCCCGCCGAGATGGATCAAGTGATTCCCTGGCAGAGGATGACGAGGGAGTTCGCGCCCCATTATCCCGACCCGCAAGGGCCCGGGCGCTGCCGAAGGGCCTGGAGAAGATGCTGCGTATCTATTTCATGCAGCATTTGTACAACCTGTCGGATCCGGCGATGGAAGAGGCGCTGTATGACTCGCGCGCGATGCGCGAGTTTGCCTAAGTGGACCTCGGGGAAGAGCGCGCGCTGAGCGAGGGCACCATTTTGCAGTTTCGCAACCTGATGGTGACCCATTTATTTGGAGCGGCACTCTGCGCCTGGTCAATGCCTATCTCTCGTAGAAGGGTATGGCGATCTCACGGGGCACGATCGTGGACACGACGATCATTGCGGCGTCCTGGGGTGTTCAAAAGAGACCCTTATGGAAATGATAGATGAGCGAGTAAATACATTTTTCGTTCGCAGTCTTCAACTGGATGTCGTCACCCTGCGTCTGGAGTATGAGTGAATGGGCGACTCGACTGAATTTAGGCCTTTTTGAACTCCGAAACTTGAGATGTAAATTGCCCAAAAGGCGAGCCATTCTTCGGTTGACGTATTCCCAGCCGTTCACCTGAGGGAACCGGCCCTTATATACTCACTGTTGTAGTGGAAGCCGGGACGGCCCTCCTCCGGATGGTGCCTGCGGCGTTCACCGGTGTTGACTGCACTGGGGCGGGTTTTGTTGACGTGGCCGCGATGACGCTGGTAGCCGAGCGAGTAGTGTAGGTTGTAGAGGGGCCGTTGGAGATGTAGGTCAGGCGAACGGGTCGTCAATTACCGTTGTATTCTGAGAGCATGGCTTTTATTCTTATTATATTTAGACACGACGGGTTCGTCTCAAGTGTGAATGTCGACAGCATTTATGTGTCGAGAAAGCCTCGCGACCATCTGCTACGTTGGCGAGACAAGTGTACTGTTGTCTGTGTTGAACTTATGCCAACAAGCAAAGCCGCACTGAAGGTCGCCGTTTGGAACCAAAGTCCAACTTAAGCCTGATATACATGGGGATACGCATAAGCTCAATTAAGATCGAAGCAGTACACCAGCGACCTCTCGATTGCGACGATATGAGCGATTGCATCCATCGAGGGATGGTTGTACAGGAAATGCTGTGCAGAACTGAGGAAACTCACGGATCGCTGGGGCCGGGAGGTGCCGCAGTCGTAGACCTGGCCTACGCGGATCGCACCGCAGGACCTTGGTGCGGTCGGTTCGAGACCAACCCAGAGTAAAATTCGGGACGAGGAAATGACGCGCGGAAAACCGAGACTAAGTGTCGGGATGCCGGTCTATAACGGTGAGCCCTATATCGGGATCGCGATCGAATCGATCCTCAATCAGACCTTCGAAGACTTCGAGTTGATCATTTCAGACAATGCCTCGACGGATCAAACGGAAGCGATCTGCCGCGATTTCGCCGCGAGAGACGATCGCATCGTCTACAGCCGAAACGAGGAGAACATCGGCGCGGCACGGAACTACAACCGCCTCGTCGACATGGCTTCTGCAGAGTATTTTCGATGGTCGAACGCAGATGACTTGCTCGCGCCCGTCCACCATGAACGTTGCATTGCAGTCCTGGACTCGAATCCGGATGCCGTATTGAGCTACGGGAAGACAAAAATCATCGACGAGAATGGGAAAGAATGCGAGGACTACGCCGATGGGCTCAACCTCTGCGATAACCTGCCAAGTGATCGTTTCATCAAGTTCCTCGATTCGGTTGAGCTGACCAACGCGATCTATGGCCTCATGCGGACCGAAGCCGTTCTGAAGACCGCCAGAATGGGGAACGCGACCTATCCCTCGGCCGACATCAACTTCATGGGGGAGTTGTCGCTCCATGGGAAATTTGTCGAGATTCCGGAGTGCCTCTTCTACCGGCGGATACACGCCGCTGCCTACAGCGCGAACAAAGAAGACGACGAACATTCGACATCTTTCTGGGGGCGAAGTGCCCACACGTTCAGCCTGCCGTTGTGGCGAATGAACGCGGCATATCTGAGGGCGATACTGCGAGCGCCGATCGACGCTGCAGAGAAGCAACGCCTGGTGCTTTATATGTGTCGCCGAATGTATTGGGTTAAGCGCGAGCTTCTCGCTGAGCTTCTGTTCGAAGTCGGTAAGAAGTCGCGCATTATTAATTCAGTGAGGTAAACCCTCGGCTTTGCAGGGGGGCTCTCTGAGGTTTGGCGTCCACGATAGCCGTTGCGCACCACTCCCGCTTTGCCATCCGCTGTGCGGCGATCTGAATACTGCGCCAGCAGCTCGCTTCCACTGCCTGGCAAATCACTTGTTGGGCGCCTGTTCTCATCAGCTCCGTCAGTGGATCAGCACTCGCCTTGTTCTGTTCTATGAAAAATAACCCAGCGGAATGCCAGTCTGAAAAAAATAGCCCCATTCAGACCTGGCAAGGTAAAGAGCGTATCTCACTGGCCGAAACACTAGGAATCCTTGAGTGACCAACGCCTTTACAGATGAGTCAAATTTTGCTTTGTATATTTATTGAAACACTTGCCTTCGTGGGCATGTACCCATAGTGTAGCTGCTACAATCCGAACCTCATGACTCGTCGGTCTCAGGCGACGCCTCGCTAGTAGATAGCATCAGACCAGACATTTGAAAGATAAGGAGAACAGAATGAAAGTATTTGTAACCGGCGTAGAAGGATATATTGGTTCTTTGTTGGCACCGATGCTAATGAAACGCGGCCACGAAGTGGTAGGTCTGGATACAGGTTACTATCGGGATGGCTGGTTGTATAGTGATAATAAAAGCCTGACGACATTTCCTCGCCTGGTCAATAAAGATTTACGCCGTATCACAGAAGAAGACCTGCTGGGATGTGATACGGTGGTTCATCTGGCTGAATTGTCGAATGATCCTTTAGGACAGAATAACCCGGAAAATACATTTAAAATTAACCATGTCGGTTCTGTAGAACTGGCAAAAACTGCCAAAAAAGCGGGTATTGAGAAATTTGTCTACACCTCATCATGCAGTGTTTACGGCGTAGGTAGTGATGAATTTTTAACTGAAAGTTCGCAAACGAATCCACTCACAGCCTATGCACAATGCAAAATAAAAGTAGAAAATGATGTTGGCCAGTTAGCAGACGATCATTTTTCACCTACTTTCCTACGTAATGCAACCGCCTATGGGGCATCCCCACGTATGCGTTTTGATATTGTGTTAAACAACCTGTCTGGCCTTGCATGGACGACTAATAAAATTGCCATGATCAGTGATGGCACGCCGTGGCGACCATTAGTTCATGTGCTGGATATCTGTCATGCCATTACCTGCGCTGTTGAAGCACCACGTGATGCGATCCACAACGAGATATTTAATGTTGGCCACAATGGTGATAACTATCAGGTAAAAGATATTGCCCAAATTACCGGTAGCGTATTTCCTGGCTGCGAAGTAACGCTTGGCCCGAGCGGTGGTGATGATCGTAGTTATCGAGTTAGTTTTGATAAAATTCATAGTCAACTACCAGGCTTTAAATGTGAGTGGGATGCTGAAAAAGGTGCGAAACAACTGCATCAAATATATACTCAAATTGATATGCCAGAAGACATTTTTCAGTTCAGAGCCTTTACTCGTTTGAAACAGCTGGAATATCTGATTCGAACACAACAGGTTGATGAAGAATTTTTCTGGGCTGTTTAATCGAGATGCTAAGAGCCACCTGAATACACTTAATCGGCTGTCCAAAAATCGGGGTCCATATCTATCTATTCTATAGATTCCGCATAGAGCGGTTGCAGTAAATGAACTACCTGGTCGACGACGCTGGAAACACCAAATGCGATACTATAAGCCTGCTCATCGGGCGCCAAATCTAAGCGACGTAACACCGCATACTTGCCACCTGCTTCCTCTATCAAGACGCGGGAGGCTGCGATGTCCCATAAATGCACGTCATGTTCGATCGTAAGCTTAGTGCTGCCAACAATTGTGCTGGTATGGCCATAACAGTTACGGAAGATGCGATGGTTATTATAATGTTTCGTGATTAAACCAAACAAAGCATCTTCTTTCGCGTATTTGCTAAAATCAACCCGTGCTGGAATAACTACGGCTTTTGTAGATGAATCGGTGTTTTCAAGTCTAAATCGATTTTTGTTTATAAATGTACCGAGTTGATATGCGCCTGCACAGCGAAGATTTAGAATTGGATGATCAATGATCCCGACGATGGGCTTGTCGCGATAATGTAACGCGATGATGATGCCAAAAAAAGGTAATTTGTTAACCAACTCCTGTGTCCCATCAATGGGATCAATAATCCACTTCCAGTCAGAAGTCGGGTTATGGTCCCCAAATTCTTCTCCAAGAATGCCGTGACTGGGGAAATGCTCGGATATTAGCTCGCGGCAGCGAAGTTCCACTGTGTAATCCAATTCGGATACCAAGCTGTGGTCGGGTTTGGTGGCTACTTGCGGCTTTTTGTACCAGTTATCAAGAACTAATGCACGAGCTGTGTCAGCAAGTCCAATCGCAAATTCGAATAGTTGAGTTATTTGGTTGCGTGTGTGCGGCATGAGGCTGGGATAAGAGTCGTAGAATTTTCACTTCACTTGCAGAGGAAGCAAGAGCCGTGTCGGCGTGGGGGAAACCAAACTCTATGCCGATATGCAATGGTAGAGACTGATTTCCCTATAACCGTTGGTCTCAAAAAATAGGTCTTCGTGAAGTCGTGTGGGTAAATTTGTGTCATTTTACAGGGGTAGCAGCATGCACTTCAGTATCTTAAGCCGCAGATACTCCTCATCGCGCAGGCCATATGTGCGGCGCTGGATAACACGGATCTTGTTGTTGAGCCCCTCGACAAAGCCGAGCGGTGACTCCGTTTTCAGGTTGACAGTAGGCGCCTATTCCATTGATCTCCACATCTGGATACCGGCGCCGCATGTTCTGGATGACGGCAGCAATGATGGACTCATCACCCAGGTTATAGTTGCCCACGTGACCGATGATTCCGATTCGCATTGAGTCTGCCACCGCGTCCCGTCGTCCCCGAACTGCCAAAGAACTTGCCTCGACAGTCGTCATAACTTCTTTTGTCCCAGGACAATGATTGAATAGCCAAGCCCCATTCGCTCCTTAAGCGCGTCGAGACGATTCTGCGGAATGAGCCAACTCACTAGATGATTGAGCTTATGGGAGTTGATGAGCCGGAGCCATCCACGATGTCCCATCGGAATGACCGAAGTGCTGCGGAGAACGGTGAAATCAGCCGCGATCAGGTTCTTCAGCCCTTTCATATTGAGCCATTTCTTGATGTGATTCTCGGGGTCTTCATCACCCACCCCCACCAAGCCATCCGAGTCGCGCACGCGATCCATCACGAACTTATTGGCCGCTGTGATGACCAGGTATCCGCCGGGTTTAATGACATCGGCGATTCGACGGATCAGCGCGGCCTGATCACTCACGTGCGCAATCACCTCCTGGCAGACGACGACATCCACGGGCTCGCTCGTCAACTCAATTTCGTAGAGATCACCTGCCGTGTACCGGATCCCTGGAAACTTCGCCTTGGCGATCTCGATAGCAGTCTCGGACAGATCGACACCCTCGGCCGTCCCCATCTCCGAGAGCATCTTCGTCATCCAACCCGTCGCACAACCCAGATCGAGAATTCGCGGATTATCCAGAGGCAGATCCTTCAACATGGCCATGATCGCCTCGGCGCGACCCTGCTGCCAGGCGTTCGGCGACTTCTGCACCGCCCATCGCTCATCCCAGTACTCCTGCTGTGCCTCGACGGGCGGATTTCCGTCACTATGAACACTGTCCGTCACATCGTTCTCCTTTTTTGGATCGGGCCGCTCAGGCCCTTTTGATTCTGCGCGTTACCGTCGCGTCTCAGCCGTCATACGATTTTAGGCGATCGCGCAGGCTAAACCAATGATCAGCCGGCCCTTCTGCTCACCAGCCGCCTGAACGAGCCAGGCAGCACCAGACGACTCTTCTCAGCGGGTGTCAGACTGACGACCCAGGTACCGAGCGCCGCAAGCGGCAACACGGCCGCCACTTGTGCGAAATAGAGAAACAAATTGTCTGCGGGCCAGCGCTCTTCGATAAACCAGCTCCCCAACGCGAAGGGTACCATGGCGACCGCCGGTCTTATCCAGACCGTAAGCCAAAAACGCGAAAACGGTATTCCCAGAACTCTCTGAACATACCAGGGGCAGAAAACGGTCGCCGCGATCAGTCGCGGAACCGTAGTTCCCCAGGCCACTCCGATGATCCCGAAGGATTGAACCCAGACGAGGCTCAGGGAAAGATTGCATATCGCCTCGACAATAAAGGCGGGCACGATCCCCTTGTGTTTCGAAATCCCTATCATCGTCGCAACGACAATCTGGTAGCCCACAGCAAACCACAACGCCAAACTCAGGATCCATAAGACGTCGCCAGAAGGTTCCGCGTATTCCTCCCCCATCCACAATCCGATGAAGGAGTGCCCGCGTAACATGAAGGTCAGAATGATCGGCAACGCGATCAACGTGGCGATCCGTGCCCCCGTGAGCAGCACGCGCTTCAATTCGTCGCCTTCGTCGCCGGCCTCGAGCGCGCTTGCGGCAGGGGTCAGCGTGTTCGAGATGCCACTGATCGGGGCCCGCGCATACTCTGTCAAGTTTGCCGCAATGGCAAAAAACGTGACCATGCTGATCGGGAGCAAAGCACCGATGACGATGGAATCGCTGAACAATATTAGCATTCCCGATGCCTGGAGGAGCAGTACGGAGCTACTGAAATAGAAAATCATCCTCAAATGAGAGCGACGACACTCGGAAAGGGACGCTCTCAACTCCGGATAGAGGCGACGGCTGAGGATGTAGCTCGCCAAGCCTCTGAGCCCGGCCACGCCCAGCTGGATGAATCCCAGCGCGACGAGCCCGTGCCCGGTTTTCAAGGCCACAACGATGGCAACTGCACGAACGATGCCGATCGCGCTCTCGGCCAAATTCGAGAGATCGAATCGCTGCCGCCCGATGACGATGCCACCCCAGACTCCATCGACCAGCGAGACCGCCATGCTGGCACCACCCAGGGCCAGCACGATCTGGGCGGACGAAACCAGCTCTGCGGGAATTTCGAAGAGGTCCGCGACGAAAAAGGCCAAGCCACCGGCGACAAAGGTTACCAGGAGTCCCATGAGTACGAAAATCAGCAGGGCGGAAGAGACGATCCGGGTCGCTTCGGCGTGGTTTTGCTCGGCGTGGAATCTCGCTACGTACCGCGTCACTGCGGCGCGCACTCCCAGGTCTAACAGGCCCAGGTATCCGACCAGCGAGACGAGGAGACTCCAGATCCCGTAGGCGCTGTTCCCGAGACTGTGGACCACGAAGGGGGACAGCAAGAAGTTGACGCCCGCAGCGAAGACGTAACCGCCCCAATTGGCCAGGACATTTCTCGTTCGGCTGACCGTGCCACTAGCTGACATCGGGCTGGGCATCTTCTTTTGCGGGAGAACAGAGATCTGACCGGATCGTCACGCTAGAAACCTTATCCCCGATCGGGTCTGCGATTACAACGCGGGGACCGGCCAGGTTCTGGGTGTTAACGGCCGCGAACGCATCGACCATGCCACCCGTTCGGGTTAAGCCCGTGAGGCCCGAAATCGGCGCCGCGGTGGACAGGACGCGATTGACGAGCCAATCCAGCGAATTACTTGGAAACAGCCCCACCAAAAGGGAGACCGTATCGGCGTCGTGGGGCGTCGCCATCGAGGTTCCGCTCCAGAGCACATAAGTTCCGCCAAGGTCCGTGCTCAGAAAACTCGCACCCGGCGCCGCGATTTTGACGGGGTTTTGTCTGAAATTCGAAAACAAGGAGAGGCTGCCGTCGGGATCCACCGACACAACACTGATGAGATTCGGCACGCCGCGATATGCCGCCGGATAGTAGGCGTTACCGGAATCATCGATGTCACTTGAATGGTTGCCCGCTGCAGCGACGACAACGGTGCCGTTTTGGCCGCCCCACTCCACCGCCTCTTTCAGAGCCGATTTGTTGGAGAAGGTGCCCCAGCTCGCGTTAATCAAATCCGCGTCAAGCAGCACGGCGTGTTCGATCGCTTGATTCGCATCGGAAACGGATGAACTCTCGCCGTTGTGAAAGCTCTCGGACAGAATCTGAGTTCGCCAGTTGACACCCGCAACGTCTGCTGCGTTGTCGCCCCGCACCGCGAAAATGCCGGTCACGTGAGTACCGTGGCCATGTACGTCCATCGGTTCGTTGGTCCCCGTCAGACTGACCCAGCCTGTCAGGTCGTCCACATAACCATTGCTGTCGCCATCGATTCCATCGAGCCACGCGGGTACCCGGTGATCATGCGCATCGAGGTATCCGTTTCCGTTGAGGTCAGCAGTGAACCCCTGGTTGTACTTCTCACCGAGGCCGTCAAGCACCGGTTCGCCATTTGCGTCCAGCGAGTTCAGATCGTAAAAATCGATCAACCCGTTGACGTTCGTGTCGACCAGCTGAGCGAGCAGCGCGGCCGGAATCTCATCATTGTTGATCGCGATGGCCAGGTACAAGTCCGGATACGTGTAGGCGACCCCGGTATCCATGACAGCAACAAGCGTTGTAGTACTTTCGGTCGTCTGGTCCCATGTCAGGGTTGCACCGATGTCGACGCCGGATGAATTGTCGAGGCCCCATTGGTCGTTGAAAAGGGAATCGTTCGGCATATAGTTGAGATCGATGGCATCATCCGGTTCGGCGTATCGGATCTCGGGGAGTGTCTGCAACGCTTCAAAGAACGTGTCTAGCCCGGCTGGATCCTGCACTTCGCGCGCCAGCTCAACGAGGCCCACGTGACCGCCGAGCCAGGTCTTCGTCAGCGTGGCTCCAAGCGCATCCATCGCTGCCTGCGACGCCGGCGACAGTGGAGCCTGTCTCTTTCGAGGGTCTGCGGGAGATTCGAAGCGTACGATCACCCGATCGATTCGGGTGTGCACTATCCGCCTGGCTCGTCGCTCCGATCTGAATCTGGGATCCGGTGATCGGTAACCCGATCGACCGGGTTCAAGCGTCACCTCGACCTCGAAGATCGATTCTCTGTGTCCATCGGAGACGATCACTCGCAGCCGATAGGTCCCCGCGACATTCTGCTGGAAATTAGCGGTCGTAGAGTCCGAGGAGCCGTCATCATTGGGTGAGAAGCAGACCTTGCCGGTGGACGGCTCGCTAATCTTAATCCAACGATAAGTCAGCGGAATCGGGCCGACCTGGTGCGCGTTCACACCCAGTGACATGCGTCGCGACGGCAATTCGAGCACCGAGTCCTGAGCCCTTGCTGCGGCATCGATAACCGGCAGGTCATTTGCAGAGGCTTGATTGAATCCCAAAGCACACACGAAAAGTGCCAGAGGGAGGAGCAAAGATAGGATCGATCGCAGCTTACAACTCATTATAGCTACCAAAGCCTTACGTTATTGTTTCGTTGTTGTGTTATTTATTATCACTAGTGTCCGGTTAACTCAGCTGCGATGTTATATAAGGCCATGAGTGACAGTCTTTTTTCGCCAAAATCAGGTGGTGTCGACTAGAACGCGAGAGAGCTTTCGAGGGATCTTCCGGGGAACATTTCCTCGAGGATTCCCCATGTACACTGGCAATACCTTGATCGCGCAGCTGATGGATTTTTTGCCCTGGACGACGTTCGCTCGCCTCGTCACGCGCTATGGCGGCGATCACCGTGTCCGCACGCTCCCCTGTGCCGAACACTTTCGCATCCTGGCGTTTGCACAGCTGACCTATCGGGAAAGCCTGCGAGACATCGAGGCCTGTCTGTCTGCAGCTCTATCACATGGGCATTCGCTCGCCCGTGAGACGCGCCACGTTGGCCGACGCCAACGAGCACCGAGATTGGCGTATCTACGCCGAATTCGCACAACGGCTCATCACGCAAGCACGAAGGCTTTACGCGGCGGAAGACTTGGGACTGGATCTGCCGAACACGGTCTATGCGCTCGATGCCACGACGATCGACCTGTGTCTGGCGCTGTTCCAATGGGCGCCGTTTCGCGCAACCAAGGCAGCGGTCAAACTGCACACGCTGCTCGACCTGCGGGGTGCGATCCCCAGCTTTATCCACATTTCCGACAGAAAACTGCACGATGTCAACGCTCTCGACCTGCTGATCCCGGAACCTGCGGCCATATACGTCATGGATCGGGGCTACCTGGATTTCGACAGACTCTTTACACTGCATCAGGCTGGTGCCTTCTTTGTCACGCGCGCCAAGGCGAACACCGATTTCCGGCGTCTCTATTCGGCGCCGAGCGATCGGGCGCAAGGCATTATCTGCGATCAGACCATTGCGCTGTCCGGGTTCTACAGTCATCAACGCTACCCCATCCATCTGCGACGCATTCGCTTCAAGGGTCCCGAGACCGGCAAGACGCTCGTCTTCTTGACCAATCTGCTTGGTCCATTGGCCGCCACGATCTGCGGGCTGTACAAAGCACGCTGGCAGGTCGAATTGTTTTTCAAGTGGATCAAACAGCATCTGCGCATCAAGCGGTTATTTGGCACCTCAGAGAATGCCGTGAAGGCACAAATCTGGACAGCGGTATCGGTATACGTGCTCGTGGCCATTATCAAGAAACGGCTCAACCTGAATCTCTCGCTCTACACTTTGTTACAGATATTCTCCGTCACCCTGTTCGAGAAAATCCCTATAAACAAGGAATTTCTCGATACCAGTTACAGATATGAAAATGACGCATTTGTAACCAATTGAATCTGTTCGAGTCTAAACCGGACACTAGTGATTTTTTATATATTATCACTGCTGTCCAGCTAACGAAAACAAAAAAGACTTAAATCACAATCAACTGTTACTATTCAAGTGCGAATAAACACTTTAATAGAAGGAAATTTAAGCCTTGGCACATCAAAACACCGTCTTTGCCCAATTACTCAAGTATATCCCCCGACATCAGGGCGATTTTGTTCTAACGATCATTTACAGGAACCACAATCTGTCTATTACCCACAAGTCTTGAGCCCTGGCGGCGTGTCCTGAGCATTGCACAATAAACGCTGGACACAGTCTTCGCCGTCTGCTAGCCTGATCTCCATTGTCCTATGCGACGGGGTGGCAGGGCCCGTGTCGAGACAATGGCGAGATACAGACCCTGATGTGCAGGCCATCATCGATACGGGATCTCAGCAGGCGTCCTGGGTGCAGGAGGAGTTCAGCGGCCTCGATCTGTCCGACGCACGCCTTGATCGTCGTTTGATTAAGACCGCCGAGCAGCTGGCCAAATCGCCCGCCGCGCCGATCAACGAAGCCTGTGGCGATTGGGCGAGCACGAAGGCGGCGTATCGGTTGTTTGACAACAACAAGGTCAGCGCGGCGGCCATTCTCAAACCGCACACTGAGGCCACTGTTCAGCGCATGGCCGCGTACGGTGGTCCGGTGTTGGTGATGCAGGATACGGTCTTCTTTTCCTACGGCACGCATCCGAAAACGCGTGGCCTGGGTCCGATCGGCAAGAGCAACAGCGCGGGCGAGCGCGGGCTCATCATGCACAATGCGCTGGCCTTTACCGCCGCGGGTGTGCCGCTGGGTCTGTTGAACCAACGGATCTGGGCGCGCCGGGCGGTTGCGCCGGAGGGGTATCAGGAGAAGATCAAACGCCTGCAGTGTACCGCGATTGAGGAGAAGGAAAGCTCCAAGTGGCTCCTGGCGCTGCGCGAGACGCTCGAGCGTACACCCCCCGGTGTGCAGGTCATCACGGTGGCCGATCGGGAGTCGGACTTCTTCGAGTTCATCACGCAAGCCCAGGCGCATGGGGCGCGCTTTCTCATCCGTGCGCGCACCGATCGGCAGCTTGTGTCCGAACAGAGCGAGGGCGATACCCGCATCCTCGAAGCGCTGGCGAGCGCCCGGTGCTCGGCGCCCTGACGGTGGAGATCCCCAGCAACGGCAAACGTCAGGCCCGCACGGCGAGCCTCGAGGTGCGCGTGGCGCAGGTGACGATCAAACCCCCACAACGACGCGGCCACGCCAAAGCCTCGGCCTCGATGGAGCCGGTAAGCGTCAACGTCATCGCGGCGACCGAAAAGACGAGCCCCGGGAGCGCCGAGGTCATCGGCTGGGTGTTGCTGACGAACCTGCCCGTCAAAACCTTTGACGCGGCGGCCGAGAAGGTTCAATGGTACGCCCGGCGCTGGGGCATCGAGACCTGGCACAAGGTGCTCAAATCCGGTTGCACGGTCGAGGACTGTTTGCCGGAAACCGCCGAGCGCCTCACGCGCTATCTGACGCTCTTTAGCATCATCGGCGTGCGCTTGATGCACGTCACTTACCTCGCGCGCGTCCAACCGCAGGCACCGAGCACCGAGGTGTTCTCGGCCGAGGAGATCGAAGCGCTGCACCTCCGCCTCAAGATGACCCTCCCGCCGCGCGAGCCCCCACCCTTGCGGGAAACGGTGCGCATGATCGGGCGCCTCGGCGGACATCTCGGGCGCACGTGCGACGGGGAGCCGGGACTGACGGTGCTTTGGCGCGGATGGCTGCGTCTGTACGAAGACGTTGAAATCCTGCGCGCCTGCAAGCAGAGCCTGCGCCTGTTCGATTCGAGCTGAACCATGCGCTACTGCGGACGGCATTTCGAGCCTTGCGAAATCGAGTTCATTCGCGCGCTACTCGCCGATCAGCCGCAGAGCAGTCGTTACCGGCTTTCCCTGCAAGTCTGTGAGCGGCTGAACTGGCGCAAGCCCAATGGGACACCGAAGGATATGAGCTGCCGCGTGGCCTTGCTCAGGATGCAGGCCGATGGCGTGATCAGGCTGCCACCGCCTCGATGCACGAGGCCCGTCACCTACCTCGAGCATCCGCACATCGAGCGCGCCGTACTCCCCCCGGCGCACGCCCCGCAGGTGGCGCTTTCCCGGCTAAGTATCGATCCGATCACCACCAAACACGACTCCCTGCTGTGGAATGCCTACATCCAACGCCATCACTACCTCGGCCATCAGCCCATGCCGGGCGCACAGCTGCGCTACTTCGTGCGCGCCCACGCTGAGATCCTCGCCTTGGTCGGCTTCGGCGCGAGCGCCTGGAAAATTAAACCGCGCGATGAATTCATCGGCTGGACCTGCGAGGAGCGCCGGCGCAACCTCCACCTCATCGTCAACAACGCCCGCTTCCTCATCCTGCCCTGGGTCAATTGCCGCAACCTCGCCTCCCGCGTCCTCGCCCTGACCGCCAGGCGCCTCGCCGATGACTGGCACGCCCGCTACGCCTATCGCCCCGTCCTGCTGGAAACCTTTATCGAAGACCAGCGCTTCCGCGGAACTTGCTACCAGGCCGCCAATTGGCGTTGCCTCGGCAAGACCCAAGGACGCGGAAAGCTCGACAGACTCCACAGTAACAGCGAACCGGTCAAAAGCATCTGGGTCTATCCACTCGTGCGTAACTTCCGCTCGCAGTTGCGCAACTGACATCTCTTTCTTCTTCTCAGCCCTGAAAATCACCTGTGGACTCCTTCGCATTGACGTTCGCTGTGACTGTGCGGAAGTTGTGTACAATAGACAGGAACCACAATGGCTTACATTGAGTTCTGAACATTCCCGTAGGGATATCCGCGGGTTCACCAACCGAGATATTCGACAGAAGCTGACAGAACTCAACGCCCTCGGCGCCAGAAAGCACACCACCGAGCAACTATCGGCCAAGGTCTCTCGGCTATTTCCCGTCTCCACCTCTACGGCCTCATTGCCATGGTTCCCCGCTCGAGAAGGTGGCGACTATCCAACAAAGGGTTGCGCGTACTGAGCAGCGCCATTCGGCTCAGAGAGCAGATCTTCCCTGACGTGTACGCCAGTGACTATGCATAGTTTCGTTGGTAAAAATCCAAGAACATACAAGTAAAGAATCTATACGCAAGATGACGCTATTACCGCCGAAACACGGGGGTTTTTAGAGATCCCCCTTCAGATGGTATCCGCTCTCTATTAGACAGCTCCTGTTCGGCCAACGGCAGCAACATGCTCCCGTAAAAGATGGCATACCAAGGGAATTCGATGTAAAGCATGTTTAACAGCCCTGCACCAAGACTGTACCCCACGTAACCACAAACCATCCAGAAGGCTGTGTCTCGCACCCAGACCAAGTCAGGGTATTTGACCGCCACAGGTATCATGACGCGCCACGTCCTGACCAATGACCAGAAGCCCACCCAAATA
Source organism: uncultured Gammaproteobacteria bacterium (assembly GCA_963763115.1). Lineage (GTDB taxonomy): Bacteria > Pseudomonadota > Gammaproteobacteria > UBA9214 > UBA9214 > CAVQCA01. Next base: position 9,889 of record CAVXNM010000004.1, on the reverse strand, counting down.
AACATCAGATAGAGTACGAATGCAGGGAAACCGAGTTGTCCCAATATTTGAAAATACACACTGTGGGCCACCCTGACTTTCACATCAGGGTGGACAACATCTCTATTATAGGGAATGTGATTTTCGAGACCGACACCAACCCAAGGGTGCTCCAACGCTTCCTGCCATGCAAGTCTCCAGTTTTCGAACCGACCCATTGCTGATGTGTCCTCCGATAAATCAGACACGGTGGAGAGACGTTCAAAGTATTTCGTCGGTATCGAAATGTATCCTACCAAAACTACCATTACGAATATCAGGGTATTTCGAAAGGGTCGGCTGCTCAAGATGCTGCCCATAAAAAGGATTATGCTCACCGCGGCGAACGCGCCACGAGATTGTGTATAGATGATAGTCAGCATGACGAACGTAATGAAAGCGTAAAAGAGAACTCGCACCCACCTTTTATTCGGCAAAGTCGTCCGCAAACCCATAAGCATCGCCACGACCAGGCAAAGCACCAACCCGAAAACGTTGTTGTCTCCGACAAACCCGTCAATCTGGCTCGTCACGTGGCCGCCACCTCTGGCGGTCAGTACAGCACCGACCTTGAATGCATTCAGAGCGATGCCGCCAGACGCCACCCACATAACCAAGCGTAGAAACTTCAGATCATGAATCGTGGCAAACAGAAGGATCGGGGTGACCCACATTGATGGAAGATAGACCCAGTAAACCTCCCAAGCTATATTGGTATCGTAGGCGAAGAACGTACTGATGGTAATCCATATAAGAAAAACAAGGTAGATCCGAAGGAGAGGAGTAAATCTAAAGTGTAGCTGCCCATGGATCAAGTTGGAGATTAATGCAACACCCACTGCGAGCTTGAATAGTGGAAGTGAACTCCATGTTCCGTACGAGAAATCATAAGGGCGTTGAAACCAAATCCAGTTCAGGACAAGAATGGAACCCTGCGCCGAAAACAGAGCCCAGATTAGAGCGGCAGGGATGGACAGGGTCAACAATAGTTCGCGCATTACGTCTTTCCGGTGGTTCTGTTTGGTGTAATATTACAAACTCAAGTTTCGGTGTTCAAAATCAGCAAATAGATATCGATAACTGATTGAGTGTAGAACGAAAAGGGCCTCCTGCATGGTAAAATGTTTGTGTTCGAATCCAAACACTAATACCACCGGAGGCCAAAGTGAAGAATGGCACAAACGAGGGTGCGCTGCCAACCCTTATCGGCGATGTGATCACGGACAAAAAGCACTACATTGATAACCTTTTTGCCGACACCTGGAATAAGCTTAAGTTTACTGCACGGATAAAGGGAGCGGGTTTCACCAAGCGAAGCGGGATAGACATAACGGAAGCTGTTTTTCTCTTGCTGCTCTGGAAGTGGATCAATGTGTCGTCTATAGCGATGTTTTCCAAGAAAGCCCTGGGGATGTTCTCGCGGGCGAAGAAAGATGTGATGTATGACCTTTTGAAACGCGAGGATGTTAACTGGTGTGTACTTAATCTACAGACAGCCAAAGGCGTCTATCAACAAAACACCTTAGGTCAGAGTCGCATCAGTGCCTTTGTTGTGGACGACTCCATCAAACACGGTGTGGTAAGAAGATGGAAGGTGTCTCCAGTCACCTTGACCATGTAACGGGCCGTCATGTTATGGGGCAGCAAGTATTAACCCTGGGGTTGGCGACGGAAGATGCCTTCCTGCCATTGGATTCTCAGATCTACATCAGTGAGGTCAAGGCCCGGCCGTTGATCACTGAGCCAAAGGCTTCCAACCCCAGCTTAACCCACGCTGCTTGAGGTCGGGCAGGTCAAAACATCATGTCTAATCAGGTAAAATAATGAGGGTCTATCCGGATTTCCCAACGGTATTTTTCTGATCCAATGACTTGATTTCAAACAAGAGCGCGAGTCTCATTCCCTCTGTTAATTGGCGTCGACAAGAAGGAGGAGAGACCCGTGAGCAACTTGAAGTTGCTATGCAAAATCCTACACCTGATAAGGCATGAAGATCACCCACTTTGACTTTAAGCACCGCGACAAAGAGCTGCACCTGGCGGTCAAGCCACACAAGAACGGCTGCCGCTGCCCGCACTGTGGGCGACGGGGGCGGATGGTGTGGCAAGCCGCCGCACCGCGTCGCTGGGAGGATCTCACCCTCATGGGCCTGAAGGTGCTGTTCTGGTACCCCTCCAAGGAGATCCTCTGCCCCACCCACGCACGGGTGCAGGAGGCCATCCCCTGGGCGGATGCCTATTCGCGCATCAGCTACCGCCTGGAGTGGCGCCTCTGTGCCCTGTGCCAGATCATGACCCAAAAGGCCGCCGCCGAGATCCTGGGTATGGCGCCCTCGACACTCTCGGACCTGCTGCACCGGATCATCCACCGGGTAAGAGACGGCCATAAAATCCGCGGCGTGACCACCCTGGGCGTCGACGAGATCTCCTTCTGCAAGGGCCGCAAGTTCGCCACCCTCGTCTATGATCTGGACCGCGCCCGGGTCCTGTGGGTCGGAAAGGGCAAGGGCCGAGAGAGCATTGACCGGTTCTTCAATGAGTGCCTGAGCGAGGGGCAGAAAGCACGCATTCTGTGGGCCAGTTGCGATATGAGCCGCGCCTACACCGAGGCGATCAAGCATCACTGCCCCAACGCCACGCTGGTCATCGACCGCTTCCACGTCGTCAAGGCCCTGAACGAGGCCGTGGATGAGGTGCGCAAGGAGCAGTGGCGTGCCCTCGATACCGAAGGCCGCAAGGCGATCAAGGGGCTGCGCTGGTTGCTTGGTATGCACTCCAGAAATCGCACCAAGGGCCATACCCGCTTTCTCAACAGCCTGCGCAACGCCAACCGCCGTATCCACCGCGCCTGGGTGCTCAAGGACGAGTTTGAGCACTTCTGGAATTACTCCTACCGTGACGCGGCGGAGAAGTTCCTCAGACGCTGGATCACCGCCGCACTGCGCAGCCGTATCCCTTCGCTGCGTCAATTCGTCACAACCCTGCGCAATCACTTGGATAACATCCTGGCCTTCGTCGACAGAAACCTCACCAACGCCGTCGGCGAAGGCCTCAACCGTATTGTCAAAATCGTCAAGAATCGAGCTTCCGGTTATCGCAGCCTCGAGAGCTTCGCCGACATGATCTACCTGACCATCGGCGACCTCGATATCCCTGCGCAGATTCCCAGCCATTTGCGTACACTGTAAATGAGGCCATAAACTCTATGAAACAGCTATCTCAGTTCAATTCATTGGCTGGGAGATCCGGATATAGCCAATAATGATACTCAATTCGAAGCAGCCAATTTCTCTTGCAGAAGAACTACCGCCCCAGTTAATGGTGGTGATCGATACTGAAGAAGAGTTCGACTGGAATAAACCGGTAGACAGAAATTCGACATCGGTAGAGTCGATGCAGTATATACACCGTGTGCAGGATATATTTGATGAATATGGCATTAAACCCTGCTACGTTGTTGATTATCCTATCGCCTCTCAACGAGAGAGCTATCAGTATTTAGTGAAGATCTTTGAAGATAAGCGATGTGATATAGGTGCTCATCTGCACCCCTGGGTGACACCGCCTGAGACTGAAAAGCTTATTCCAGAAAATACCTATCCCGGGAACCTGGAGCAATCCCTGGAATATGAAAAGCTTAAAAACCTGACGCAAATCATTCATCAAAATTTCAACTTTGAGCCGGTCATCTACAAGGCGGGCCGCTACGGATTTGGCGCCAATACGGTGGCCATCCTCATGCAGCTTGGATATGAAATTGATCTTTCATACTGCCCTTCGTTTAACCATGGAAATGATGGCGGTCCAGATTACAGTGGAGCGCATGCTGAACCATTCTGGTTTGATAACGATAAAAAGATCCTGGAAATACCTATCACCGGATCATTTGTCGGTAGCGCAGGGTGCGCTTCAAAGTCGCTGTTTAATCTCGCTCAGGGTTATAGGCGATTTAAGTTACCAGGTATTTTATCCAGACTGGGTATTGTTGACAGGCTAGTCCTTACACCTGAAGGTTATACCCATGAGGAGCATGTTAAAATCACCCAGTTTCTGTACCGCAAAGGCGTTAGAACCTTCACCTGGAGTTTCCATAGCCCGACGGTTATGCCGGGCACTACACCCTATGTGGCAAATGAGCGGGATGTCCGAAGATTTCTGGATCTGTTCCATCAATATTTTGATTTTTTCTTTAATACTATGGAGGGTGAAGCGACCACACCCGTATTGCTTAAGGAAGCTCTGATTAATTCGCCTGTTATGCGATAATACGCGCGGTCAGCTAAAAAAAGGACTAGCAGATGCGCCAAAGAAGCTTCGGAAGCGGGTTTGAGAAATACCGCAAGCAGACACGCAAGGAGAACTTCCTTGCCGAGATGGATCAAGTGATTCCCTGGGCGATGCTGACGAAGGAGTCCTCGCCCCATTATCCTGAGCCGAAAGGAGCCGGGCGCCGACCGAAGGGCCTGGAGCGGATGCTTCGCATCTATTGCATGCAGCATTGGTACAACCTGTCGGATCCCGCGATGGAAGAGGCGCTGTATGACTCGGGCGCGATGCGTGAATTTGCCCGTGTGGATCTGGGTGAAGAACGTGCGCCGGACGAGAGCACCATTCTGCAGTTTCGTCATCTGATGGAGACCCACGAATTTGGTGCTGAACTGCTGCACCTGGTCAATGCCTATCTGTCGGAGAAGGGGATTGCGATCTCACAGGGCACGATCGTGGACGCCACGATCATTGGGGCGCCTTGCTCGACCAAGAACCAGGAGAAGGCGCGGGACCCCGAGATGCATCAAACCCGCAAAGGCAAGCAGTGGTACTTTGGCCTGAAGGCGCACATTGGCGTGGACAGCAAGACCAAGCAGGTGCATTCGGCGGCGGTGACGGCGGCCAACGTTCATGACTCCCAGGTGCTGGAAGATTTGCTGCACGGTGAGGAGCGGCGGGTCTGGGGAGATTCGGCCTATACCGGCCAGCAGGAGGTCTTGGCGGAACACGCCCCATTGGCGAGCGATTTCACCCATGCCAAGGGCCGACGTAACAAACCGCTGACCGAGGAGGACAAGCGCAGGAATCGCACCAAATCCAGTGTGCGCGCCAAGGTGGAGCACGTCTTCGGTGTGCTGAAACGCCAATTTGGATTCACCAAAGTACGCTATCGTGGTTTGTAGAAAAATGTCAATCACCTGTTTGCGGCGTTTGCGCTGGTAAACATCGTGCTGGCGAAGCGACGACTGTTACGCCTGTCACAGGCGTAGTGTGTCTGTTGATCGCCGAAAAGTTGAAAATAGGACCGATGCGGCGAAGAGAATCGGAAACAAACCGGTCAAATTCGCAAAACTCCCGCTGATTTCAGACTTTTTTTCAATAGCGGTGAGATTCTTGGTGAATTGATCAGAGATTCCTTAAAAATAAACTGGAGTCGATATAAATGAAAATATTAGGCATATCACCGCTGGATAAGGATGCGACTGCTTCCATAGTCGAAGATGGAAAGATTCTGTATGCGGCTGGAGAAGAGCGCTTTACCAGGGTAAAGCAGCAGGACGGTTTCCCGCATGAAGCACTGGAAAATGCGCTGGCCTATACCAATACGTCGATTGACGAAATTGATCATGTTGCTTATGCCTTTACCAGGGCTCATGATGAGGAAAAAATCATTGATAAAAATCTTCGTACTGAAGAGCAGTTCATCAATGAATTTAAACTAGAAAGTTTGGATAAATTGCTGGCGAAAGCTAAGCGGAAAAAGCGTGACTATAAAGATGCGATCCATGGATTAAAAAATCCTAATGAAAAAATGGAGAAAAGTATTTTTCATGATCTTTTTTATAACATCGCAGGAACCAATTCATTGGCCTCTCGTATCGCCGCAAAACGAGGCTCAAGAATTTGGAGAGATACAGCAGTAAACTCGTTGCAGCATTGGCAAACAGTTTTAGAAAAAGGTCTGAATAAATACGGGCTTGATTCAAAAATAAAACGTATGGATCATCATATGACTCATGCTGCCAATAGTTTTATTGCCAGTGGCTATGAAAGGGCCTTGTGTATTACCCTCGATGGTTATGGAACAGGTCTTGCGGGATCGGTGAGCGAAGCTGTCAATGGCAAAATCAAACGTTTACATGGTGTGAACTACCCGAACTCACTAGGAACATTGTACGAACATGTGACTTCAAGTCTGGGTTTTAAACCGAGCCGGCATGAAGGCAAAATCGTCGGTCTGGCCTCTTATGGAAATCCGGATGTGCTGAGCGATATCTTATTAAGTCATATTCAGCAGACCGAGGGGGATTTCCGTATCTTTGGTTCAAACAATATCTTTTTGTCGAGATACCTGGCTTCGCATTTTTCTAAAATTGATGTAGCCGCAGCCTATCAGCATGTGCTGGAAGTGGTGGCAGTTAATTTCATCAAATCCTGGTTGGAAAAAACAGGTATCGATACAATTGTGCTATCAGGCGGAGTCGCTGCGAATGTCAAGTTGAATCAGCGAATATTTGAGATCGAAGAAGTTAAAAATATATTTATTTATCCTAACATGGGAGATGGTGGCTGCGGCAGCGGGGCGGCTATGTATCAATCCTGGGATGGCAATACGCTGGAGACGATTAGCAATGCTTACTTCGGCCCCGATTTCACTGATAAGGAAATTGAAACCGAGTTGAAAGCACATGGGCTCGAGTTTACACAGCCTGCAGAGTTGGCGAAAGATGTCGCACAGTTGATCTATGATGGTTCGGTTGTTGCGCGATTCAGTGGACGCATGGAATACGGCCCAAGGGCGCTGGGCAATCGTTCAATTATGTACCATGCTCAGGAGCCTGAAGTTAATCAGTGGCTCAATAAGCGGCTGGGCCGTACAGAGTTTATGCCCTTTGCTCCAGTTACACTGTATGAGGCAAGAGAGCGCTATTTCTTTAATATTAAAGGCGCTGAGCATACGGCAGAGTTTATGACCATAACTTTTGACTGTACAGATGAGATGAAAAGAGACTGTCCCGCGGCCGTACATGTCGATGGTACTGCCAGGCCACAACTGATACGGCGCGAAGTTAACCCGGGTTATTATGATATTGTCAAAGAATATGAAAAGTTGAGTGGCATTTCGAGTGTAATCAATACCAGTTTCAATATGCATGAAGAGCCTATTGTTTGCAGTCCGCACGATGCAGTCCGCGCATTTCTTGATGGTAATCTTGACGTGCTGGCAATGGGTCCATACCTGGTTAAAAATCCTGTTGCCGCATAGTATTGATGCATTTTCCACTTTATTTATGTTCAAACTGGTACCTGTTGAGATAAGCAATAGCAATGATTCCCCCCTATCCCCAATGGCACTTACTTAAGCGACTGAAGAATGAGGGGTCGCAGTAAGCATATGAAAATTATTAAGAAGGCTGACTCGGATCGATAGAATGTTTGTCGCCAAACACACATTTCATCAAGTCCGAGGTCAGCCATGAACAAGCGTAATGCCCAGTCAGACTTTCAGCAACATCGATACAGCATCCGTCGGGGCGTTCGCCGCCAGCAGGCCGTGGACTTCTTCAACGTTCTCACAGGACCGTTGCTTCTGGAGCTGACCGAGGCGCATCTACCGCAGCATCGGGAACGGCTCTACCCGCCTACGGTTGTCTTGTCGATGTTCATCAAGCAGGCGCTGGAAGACGATGGTTCCTGTCAAAGGGCGGTCAATGGGTGGGCGGCGCAACGCGCCGCGGAAGGATTGTCCCCACACAGTGTAGGCACGGGTGATCCTGCCCGCCAACGATGGACACCCTGTTAAGCGAATACACTACGCGACAGAGGTGAACCATGACAAGACGAATTCAAGCAAAGAAGACGACGACCCGGAAACAGTATTCAAAGGAATTCAAGGATGAGGCGCTGGCGCTGGCGGAGAGGCTTGGGGTACCGACGGCAGCCAAGGAGCTGGGCCTGCACGAATCGCAGCTTTATGGATGGCGGGTGAAATACCGCGCCGAGCGAGATCAGAGCGAAACGGAACGAAATCAGGCCGCCGAGATTGTCCGATTGAAACGCAAGGTAGCCGACCAGGCAGAGGAACTTGCCATAGTAAAAAAAGCGGCCGCATACTTCGCCAAGAGCCTGAAGTGAAGTATGCATTTATGGGGAACCACTCAGGCACATTTCGAGTATCCAGCATGAGTCGGGTCCTGCAAGTCTCCCGCAGCGGTTTCTATGCCTGGCGCAAACGGCAGAGTCAGCCATCGCCCAGGCAGCAGCGCCGGAAACACATGGACGATGCAGTAAAGAAAGCCTTTGATGCGAAGAAAGGCCGCTCCGGCTCACCGGGGTTGACTCTGGATTTGGCAGATGCCGGTCAACAATACGATCGCAAGACCGTGGCAGAGAGCATGCGCCGTCAGGGACTTCGTGCCAAGGCCGCCAAGAAGTTCAAAGCCACAACGAACTCGAAGCACAGTTTGCCGGTAGCGCCTAATCTGCTGCAGCAGGACTTCACAGCGACAGCACCCAACCAGAAGTACGTCAGCGACATCACGTACTTGTGGACCGACGAGGGATGGCTGTACCTGGCCACCGTGATCGACCTGTACTCGCGCCTGGTGGTCGGCTGGGCCATGTCTGAACGCATGACGGCCCAACTGGTCTGTGATGCGCTACAGATGGCCCTGTGGCGTCGTCGCATGCCGACCGGCGTCATCGTGCATTCGGATCGCGGTAGTCAGTATTGCTCAGCAGCCTACCAGACGCTGATCAGGAAACATGGTCTGCTGTGCAGCATGAGCGCGAAAGGGTGTTGTTACGATAATGCCTGCGCCGAGAGCTTCTTTCACACGCTCAAGGTCGAGGTCATTCACGGTGAGCGATTCGCCACCAGGGAGGAAATGCGACAGACAGTATTCGAATACATCGAGGTGGATTACAATCGAACCCGCCGACACAGCGCCAACGGATACATCAGCCCGGAAGCGTTTGAGGCACAACGAGTCGCTTAACGACGTGTCCACTGTAGGCGGGCAAGATCACGGGGGCTTACTGCAGAGCCCGCCAGCGGTTGCCCGCTGATATGGTGATGGCACTGACGCGCGAGACCGGCAAGTTATTGTGCGCTCAGGCCGATACCGGCTGACGCTGGCGTGGTCGTACGGTGAAACTAGTGTAGTGTCCTAATTAGGGTGGAGATTATTAAGTGTTTCACGTGCCCGACCGACTTTCTCAAAGATCTCTTCGGTTGATTTCGTCCACACAAAGGGCTTCGGGTTTTTGTTGTGTTGCGCAATAAAGTCGTTCAAAGCAGTCTCCAATTCGTTTACCGACGTAAACACGCCTCGGCGTAATCGTTTGTCTGTCAGTATCCCAAAAAACCTTTCCACCAGATTCAGCCAGGAAGAACTGGTAGGAATGAAATGCAGAAAAATCCGCTTCTTCCTGGCGATCCATTCCAGAATCTTCCGGTGTTTATGCGTGGCATAGTTATCTAGGACGATGTGGATCTCTTGATCTTTTGGTGTTTGTCGCTCCACCTTTTTCAGAAACTGAAGAAATTCCTGATCTCGACCTTGAAACTCAATAACGTTAATCTTGCCCAAAGTGACGTATCTCCTCAGGTTGTTTGTTTCTCTCGCAACAACATATCAACCAGATACGCCGCTTCTCTTCAACTCCTTAAACACCAGATTCGGTTATAACGTAAGCGTTCAATCCGCGACGCTATTTCCCCAACCCAGCCAGATCTGATTTCAAAGGATTGTCCGCGAATTGCGTTTTCCATGTAAGCGCCCACGAATCGACACCTATCAATTCATGCAATAACCAGTCAATACTTTCGCCTGTCCCCAACACAGGAGAAAGTCATGCCCGACAACGCCGAATCTGAAGCC
>CAVXNM010000003.1:0-31651 GCA_963763115.1 uncultured Gammaproteobacteria bacterium | reverse complement strand
GGCGAAATAATCGATGCCGCCATGACAATCGGTTCCGGCCAGAGTACGTGGCCGTAAATTAGTTGCGCTGCCCTCATAGATGAGGCCGATGTTATCATCGATACAAAGTTCAATTTGCCAGCCTGTTACCGCTCAAAGGGATCGGAAAGATTTTAATTCGACTGAAAATGTATCCGACCCCATTTCCGTTATTGCTTCACTCGATATCCTGTTTTGAACATCCACCACACAATGACAAGACAAGCGCCAAGGAACACCAGCACCATGGCAAGACTCAGGCCCACGCTCACATCGGCGACTTCAAAAAAGCTCCAGCGGAACCCGCTGATTAAATAAACTACCGGGTTGAAAAGAGTGACCGTCTGCCACGCCGGCGGCAGCATGCTGACCGAGTAAAAACTGCCACCCAGAAAAACCAGTGGCGTAATCACCAGCATCGGTATGAGTTGCAATTTTTCGAAATTGGTTGCCCACAGGCCGATAAGCAATCCAAACAGACTGAAGGTAATGCAGGTAAGCACCAGAAAACCCAGCATCCAGAATGGATGCGCGATATGCAGTGGCACAAAGAATCCCGCCGTCGCCAGGATGATCAGTCCGATAATGAACGACTTGGTCGCGGCCGCCCCCACGTAACCGATCACAATTTCAACAAACGAAATCGGCGCAGACAGCAACTCATAAATCGTGCCAGTGAACTTGGGAAAGAATATTCCGAAGGATGCGTTGGCAATACTCTGCGTTAACATCGCCAGCATCATCAAACCGGGCACGATGAAGGCCCCGTAGGATATGCCCTCAACAGATTCGATGCGTGAGCCGATCGCAGACCCGAATACCACGAAGTAAAGCGCCGTGGAAATCACCGGTGATGCGAAACTCTGGGCTATGGTTTCAAAGGCGCGCAGCATTTCATATTTGTAAATGACGCGTATCGCGTAAATATTCATGTTTTTGTTTTCACCAGGCTAACAAAGATCTCTTCTAATGACGTCTTGGTCGTATGCACATCCTTTATCAACAAATCCGCATCCCGTATGGTCTGGAGCAATTCGTTGATACCAGTACGGGTTTTATGCGGGTCGTAGGTATAGGTCAGTGTGCAGCCATTCACCGACAATTCCAAAGCGAAAGGCACCAGAGTTTCTGGCAATGCCGAAAGTGCATCTTCAAGCTCGATAATCATTTGTCGTTTACCCAACTTGTGCATCAACGCATTTTTGTCATCCACCAGCAGCAATTCACCATGGTTGATGACACCCACACGATCTGCAATCGCCTCCGCCTCTTCGATATAGTGCGTGGTGAGAATAATGGTGACGCCTGATTCGCGCAAACGCCGCACCAGCGCCCACATCTCCTTACGCAACTCCACATCAACGCCTGCGGTCGGTTCGTCCAGAAACAGAACCACCGGTTCGTGCGCCAGCGCCTTGGCAATAAGCACCCGCCGTTTCATACCGCCCGACAAAGCCATGAGCATATGCTTTTTCTTGTCCCATAATGACAAGTCCTTCAGTACCTGTTCGAGGTATTCAGGATCCGGCTTTTTGCCAAACATGCCGCGACTGAAACACAAGGTATTCCACACCTTGTCGAATGCACCGAGTGTGAGCTCCTGTGGCACCAGGCCAATCATGCTACGCGTGATGCGGTAGTCCTTCACATTATCATGTCCGCCGACTGTGACTGAACCGCTAGTGGCATTAACGATGCCGCAGACAATGGAGATGAGTGTTGTCTTACCCGCGCCATTAGGACCGAGCAGGGCCAGTATTTCCCCCGGCTGAATGTCCAGGCTTACATTCTTCAGCGCCTGATAACCCGTTGAATAAGTCTTTGACAGGTTCGATATGGAAACAATTGGTTGCAATTTACTATCCCGGGTCAACCCGCGCTTATATAAAGAACAAGTTGCCATTTGTATACGTTCACAGTCAGACTACCAGGGAAGTTCTGAATTATTCATCACTTCGTTCATAATACGATTTCTTGATTCAAACGTCCCGGAGAATGACGGCATACGCCAGCAGAGTCTCGCCGATAAAGGATTTGAACGTTACCGCAAGCCCACACACCGGAACCAGTTGCTCGCCGAGATGGAGCAGATTATTCCCTGGCGTGATCTGTGCAGAGTGATCAAGCCATATTATCCCAAGCTGAAAGGTGCAGACCGCCGATCGACAGGTCATGAGCGAATAATACGAAAAGCGTCAGAGCACATATAATTCCAATATAAGGAGAAAATGTGCTCTGACACCTTTTTACAGAAAAATGTATCCTACCTCTTTGTAGTTTCTTGTTTCGCTTCTTGATATGCCTTGCACGCTTTGTCTCGCTCCGCCAGTAACTTTCGGTCTGAGCTACCGAGTGCCGAGGCTGTAGCAATATTGCACTTCTGGCGTAAATCCTCCGACGGCGTATTTTCCACACCCGCTGAGAGACTGGCGATGGTCGGCTGAAATGTAATCGCCGCATTACAGTACATATTCTTCGTTTTTGTATATTTCCAGTAGGTCTCGTGTTTACCGGATAGTTCCTGGCAGAGTTCGCCGAACATCTTCTTGGCCTTGAATGTGCATGCTGAATATTCGTCAATCTTCTGCCTGTATGTATCACAAACGCTTTTATCCTGCACTTTCCATATCTGGTATCGGAACGGTATATCGGTGCCTTCGTAGTTGATAACTACGGCCTGTATCTCAGTTCCTAATACATCAGTGATTTCACGCTGAACATTGCTTGTAACCATATTGATGTAGGCTGAGAACAACGTTGATACTGGATCCAAATCACGACTCCTTATCTAGTTGACGACATGTCACTAAAGGTGTCAGAGCACATTTTCTACTTACTATTTAGAACCAAATATTCTCTGTCACCTATATTCAAGTCACTGCGCTCATACAAATCTACCCGACGCGGCCGGTCAATCACCCATGTCTGCCAAACAGTGCACTAATCTACTGAAATATCTATCGTTCCACGACATTTTGGAAAAGCGGAACAAGCCCAGAAGTCCTTGCCCTTGTTTTTCCCTCGACCGGCTGTGCGCCGTATCATTTGACTGCCACAGCGGGGACAGACCGGAACTGATGGCACTTCATCCACGCGTTTGATTACCGTGGGTATAGCGCCAGCCGATTGTACCGACTTGATCATGGCGAGCAGTTGCTTACCCTCGATAAGTTCTACATTCCGACCCGCAGCGAATTCTTTCGCGTCGGACGTAAACTGCCCCGATGTAACCACAAAGCCGCCAGCCGCGCCTCTTGCCGCCATGACGCCATAAAGCGCGCGCACGACATCCACACCCACCTTGTAGGCCTTCCACTGCTTGCATTGCACCAGGTGGATTTCACTGCCTTTCTTCAGAACCAGGTCGATGCCTCCATCCGGACCGTTTCCACCCGTCTCGACCACGGCATAACCTCGTCGTCTGAATGCTTCGCCCACCAGCATCTCGAACTCACGCCAGCTCATGTTCAGCAGTGCGCTTTGCTTAGTCTGTACCTGAGTCTTTGCAATCAGATTGCCTCGCTTACGCCGCATTAGGACCGACGACAATGCGCCGCCCAGTAATACAATCGGCAGGACATACTGGGCAAACAGCGCAATGGCTTTAAAGAATTGCCTGCCTGCAACCTTGCCGATCTGGCCAGGTTCCATGGAAGCCACAATCTCCTGCGTTGCGATGTGATGAAAAAAGAGATAGGCGACTACCGACAATGAAACGCCCACCCACCATGGCAGCATGGACGAGATTTCAAATACATCATCTATAACACTCTGTTTACGACGCGCCATAACTTCCTCCCTGAATATCAACTATATAAATAGCTCCGATAACCGTAATCGCGTCAGTCCCACAGCCCGCTTTCGAAGGCGACTGCCGTTGACCGTCCGAACAAATCCAGAGGTGTCAGAGCATATTTTCTACTTATATTAGAGCTAAATGTGCGCTGACACCTTTTTGCTGTTTTATGATCACCCCATCCTGTCCTTCTCCGGAGGGAGAAGGGACGTAACTTTACAAGTCGCATTAATTAAACCTGTGCTGCATTTACATACCTACTATCCCATAGCCTAAATGCGACGGGTTTACTGATCCGCTATCTGGGACTCTAAATAGCCTTGGTTCGTAGAACAGGTTTTTTCTCGTAACATTTGAACCGCAATCAACCAACCTCACCAACCCACCTTTCAAACACTACATCTCGATGATATTCCATGTATCCCAGATGCTCATCATCTAGCTTGATCATCAAGCCAGGCTTTATCCCAAGTAGTGCGGTATCCTCCAACTCCTTGGAAATCATAATGCCGCCACTTGTTGCAAAAGTGATGTAGCCTAAATCAAAAACCTTGTCCAAGTTCGGCAGCAGCAGTAGACCATTAAACGGATCGAGTCTTTCCTTATTATTAGAATCTCTCCACGGTTTAATGTGAGAGGCTACTAGAAGTCTAGGATTGCCAAATCCAGTCAATGCACAGCCTTGCCATTGGTCGATTAATTTTTGTCGGAATAAACCTTGACCAACTCGTGCATTCACGAGCATCGCTTTCTCGGTCTTATCAATGGCAGGGTCGTTAAGTAATTCGGTGATGTCTTCTTGAATATCTTCAGCAGTGATATCTGACAAATAGTCTGCATAGGCGTTTAGGGCGCTACTATACATTCCATTGCCTTTGGTATTTCTTGCCTGAAAAATCCTTATGTTTTTTATGTCATCAACAAGTTGCGTATATTGCTTAACTGACCGTACATCCATCAAAGAACAATTTGTTATCCCAGCGTCCTTCGCCCAGGTTGAAATTACACCTGACACTGCACCCGCGTAGCTTTTAGCCGAACGTTCAGACTTACCCACTTTCAGAAGCCATGTTTCGAAGTCCATCACCTATACCTACGACGAAATACTCTGTTGTATTTATTTTTTCGCTGTTTCCATCTGAATCTCTACACTTGGAATGGTTTTCTGTAAATGCTCAATTACTTCCATAGTGTATGTACCCCACTGGTTCGAAAGCGCACAGGTTTTTCCCGCAACATGAAATAATTCATCATCAAGGCAAAAATAACTCTTATATTTAGCCACTTCTCACGAAGAGTTTATTTTTCGTTTGCGTACAGCGATCCAAATATCATGAGGTTGCATAGCGTGGCGACTGCCAATCGACATGCCCGAGTTCCGACCCTTCCCGCTTGGCCTCGATGATTCCACAGGCCGCGCCCTCGACAAACAGCATGTAGTCAGCAGGACCGGTGTCGGTATCCATTTCGCGCACCGCCACGCCCAACTCTTCAGTCAGGTTGATACGTTGCTTGTCCTGAACCGTCCACCCTGCAGCTTCCAGCCTGACGTCGATCTCCTGGCGGGTTTCGGCTTCGGGTTTTGTGTCTTGCGGGACCAGCTCAATAACTCCCTTTCGCTGAGTCTAGTTACTGATACTGCAGGGAAATCCTCCCTAAAGACGGGGTAATCGTAGCACAGACATGCTGGAAATCTCCTACCTGAAAAAACGGTAATATTCACACGAGTGCCAAGGCGCTATCCCACGCTCGCCCAATCCGTATCCCGTCCGCTACGTTTCCCGGCGTGGGTGATAGGACTACAATCCAGGTTATCCCTTACGGCTATCCCTAACAGCATTGACGAGGTTATTCATGCGGTACTTTCCCTTAACGGTTCTCCTCTTTCTCCTGACGGCCTGCGCCAGCGGCCCGGACTTCAATACCATGGGGGTCGATCCCCTGCTGACACCCCAGGGCGTCACCGCCAAACCGCAGCCGGCCACGGGCAAGAGCGTGCAGTGGGGCGGCACGATCGTGGGCACTGCCAACCTCAAGAACAGCACGCAGATCGAGGTGCTGGCCTACCCGCTCGACTCCGACGGACGGCCGAATACCGATGGCGCGGCGCAGGGACGCTTTATCCTCGAGCGGAGCGGTTACCTGGAACCGGCCAACTACGCCGCGGGCCGCCAGGTCACCGTGGTCGGAACGGTGTCCGGCACCCGCACCGGGCGGGTCGGCGAGGCGGACTATGTCTACCCGGTCGTCGCCGCAAAGCAACTCCACCTGTGGCCGCAGGGACAGTCACTCGGCGGCACCTCGACCATTTTTGGCATCGGCGTGGGAACTGGTGGCGGCGGCAGCGGAGGCGGTGTGGGCGTCGGCTTCGGTTTCTGAGTACGGGACGGGGAACAAGCGGTTGAATTCGCTTCTACCCGGCACCGACGTGGTCGGTAGTGACCTGCTTCGTCATATGATCTTGTAGCAACTATTCGATCACTTACCGCGCTCTTTCCAGTAAGCCGGCGACCTTCGCAAATTCATGACGGCAATAATCTCGATGAAACCGGATCGCACGCGGTAGATCACACCATAAGGAAAATGTCTCACCCGGCATTTCCGCAGGTCGCCTTCCACCCGGCGATACAGCAGCGGATGACGTTGAATGCGATGCAGGGCATCCTCGAGATCATCCAGAAAGTGCTGTGCAAGACCGGGCTGTTTGTCCTCGTAAAATGCAGCGGACTCATCGACCTCGGCTCTGGCATTCTCGTGCCAGCGCAGCTTCATCGCGTATATTTTTCGCGCAACTCGTTAATGACCATCTCGCCGTCAAGCAGCTTCGTTTCGTCGCTATCGATTTCCCCGCAACGACGCCGAATCTCCTCCAGCCACTCCGGCGAAACGGCGAAGTCCTGATCCAGATCCAGACTTTCGAGGAGTGTTTCCGCGATGAAGGCACGCGAGCTGGGTTCCAGCTGCATAGCCTCATCGAGGATTTTCTTTGGGTCGGGTTTCGCGGTCATGGCACACTTCCTTCAGTAACGAGTACAGTATTCAGGTTTTCATTATGGACGCCAGTTCCCTGGTGAACAACTTACTCCTCTTCTCTAGACCGCATGGTTGGTTGAACGGGGGTTTCATATCCGATTCGTATGGGTCAGAAGCGCCGTTTGTGGCTATGAGTATTCGAACCGAAAGCAGCAGCGAGATTCTCCGCGTAGCTGTTGAATAGATCACCCTGTTCGCGGGCAAGCCCGCTCCTACGTCAGGAATCGCGATCTTTTGAGGTAACCTTGAGCAAGCAGCATTCGGTACGAACGCAATCGTCAGATAGCATCGCCCCGCGTTCAGGCGGGACGCAGGCCGTGGGCGCTAAGCGGCAGTGAATCGATGGCCTTGCCGGTGGCAGCGTAGAGGGCATTGCAGAGCGCCGGGGCAATGGGCGGCAGGGGCGGCTCGCCGACACCGCCCCAGAAATCGCCGCTGGCAACGATGCGGGTTTCCACCTTCGGCATCTGCCGCAGGGTCAACATCGGGTAGTCGTGGAAGTTGCCCTGCTGCACGCGGCCCGCGCGAATGCTGATCTCGCCGAACAGCGCCGCCGTCAGCCCGTAGGTGATCGCGCTCTCGACCTGGGCGTCAATAGTGTCCGGGTTGACCACGTGCCCCGGGTCAATGGCGCAGACGACGCGCAGCAGCCGGAAGCGGCCATCCTCCTCCAGCTTCAGCTCCACGACCTGCGCGACGTGGCTACCGTAGGAGGTCTCGACCGCAATGCCGCGGAAGGTGCGCTCGGGCAGCGGCGCTCCCCAGCCGGCGGCTTCCGCCGCCGCCTGCAGCACCGCGCGCTGTTTGGGCGCCTCCTGCAACAGGCCGAGCCGGAACCGGTAGGGATCCGTGCCGGCCGCGCGCGCGACCTGGTCGAGGAAGTGCTCGCGGAACCAGGCGTTCTGGGAATGATTCACCGAGCGCCAGAACCCGAGCGGCACGTGCAGCGTGCGCAGCGCGTAGTCCGCCCGGAAGTGGGGCACGGTGTAGAACGAATCGGCAAAACCCTGCAGCGCGACCGGATCGTAGCCGTCCGCGTCCTTCATCCCCAGCGAGGTCAGAATCGAGGGGGCGGAAACGCGCACCGTCATGCCGGTCAGTCGTCCCTCGCGGTCCAGCGCCGCCTTGAGGCGCGCCATGCTCGCCGGGCGGTAGAAGCCATGTCGCATGTCCTCCTCGCGTGACCACATCAGCTTGACCGGCCGGCCCACCGCTTTCGCGATGCGCACCGCCTGCACCACGAAATCCTGGCTGGTACCTCGCCGGCCGAAGCCGCCGCCGAGCTGGGTGTTGTGCATCTCGACCTTGAGCGGGTCCACGCCCGCGGTGCGCGCCGCCGCCTCCAGCGCGGCGGTGGCATTCTGCGTCGGCGCCCAGATTTCGACGCGGCCGTCGGTGTGAAGCTGCGCGGTGCAGGTCATCGGTTCCATGGTGGCATGGGCCAGAAAGGGCGCGAACAGCGTCGCCTCGATCTGCTTTGCCGCGGTAGCGAAGGCCCCCCTCGGGTTACCGCGTTCCGCCATGGACACGGCCTGGTCCACGGCAAGACCCGCCTCCAGGTTCGCGCGGATCTCGGCGTCGCCGACCTGGCCATGGCCCGCCTCGTCCCACTCTACCGGCAGGGCGGCCAGTGCCTGGTGCGCCTGCCACCAGCTCTCGGCCACCACCGCCACGGCCTCCTCCAGCGCCACCACCTGCACGACGCCCGGACGCTGGCCGATCGCCGCCGCGTTATACCCCTTCAACCGCCCGCCGAACACCGGGCAGGCATGGATCGCGGCGTGCAGCATGCCGGGAACTTCCACATCGACCCCGAACACCGGCTTGCCCGCAATCTTCTCCGGCAGGTCCAGGCGCGCGACGGACGTGCCGAGCAGCCGCCATTCTCCGGGATCCTTGAGGAATACCGTCTCCGGCGGTTCCAGTGCGGCGGCGGCGGCAGCCACTTCGCCGAAAGTCAGCGTGCGGCCGGTGGGCGCGTGGGTGATGACACTGTTCGCGGCGCGGCACTCCCCGGTTGGCACGCCCCAGCGCTGCGCGGCGGCGGTAAGCAGCAGCTCGCGGGCCACGGCGCCCGCCTTGCGCAGGTAGTCCTGGGAACCACGCACCGAGCGGCTGCCGCCGGTGCTCATGGACTGGAAGACATTGTCGCGCCGCAGGTTGTCATTCGCCGAGGCATATTCGGCGCGCACCCGGCTCCAGTCGCAGTCCAGCTCCTCGGCGATCAGCATGGGCAGGGAGGTGAAAATGCCCTGTCCCATCTCGGAGCGGGCGACACGCATGACCACGGCGTCGTCCGGCTGGATCACGACCCAGGCATTGACCTCGACCGGCTGTTCGCCGGCCGTGCTTTCGACCGGCGCGGCGGCCAGCTTGCGTGCCAGCGGCAGGTGGAAGCCCACCAGCAGCCCGCCGCCGACGGCGGCGCTGCGGATCAGGAACTCGCGGCGGGTGAGTTTCAGCGGCTCAGTCACCGGTCTTCCCTCCCATGCGTGCCGCAGCGAGGATGGCTTCGCGCACCCGGTTATAGGTGCCGCAGCGGCAGATGTTGGTGATCGCCGCCTCGATATCTGCTTCGGTGGGGGACGGCTTGTCGCGCAGCAGGGCGACGCTTGCCATGATCATGCCTGGCTGGCAGTAGCCGCACTGCGGCACCTGCAGCGCTTGCCAGGCCTGCTGCACCGGTTCGTGCTCCGGCGACAGCCCCTCGATGGTGGTCACCGCCCGGCCGCCAACGTCGGCGATACTCAGCATGCAGGCGCGCGCGGCGCGCCCGTCGACGTGTACCGTGCAGGACCCGCACAGCCCGATGCCACAGCCGTACTTGGTGCCGCGCAGGTGCAGGTGATCGCGCAGCGCCCACAGCAGCGGCGTGCCGGGGTCGATCTGCAGTGTGTGTTTCCTGCCGTTCACCGTCAGCTCCGGCATGGCTATGCTCCTGCGGGTGTCTTCGCTATCGGGAGTGACATGGTAATGGAAAAAACGCCATGACAGCCAGCCGGCATACGGGTCCTGTCGCAGATTCCGGCCATCACCTTGATACGAAGCGCAACAGCCCGTCACACAGGGCGCTTTGCCAGCGGTCCCGGCGAGTTAACGCCCGATCATTGGTTGAGGGACGTTGCGGTGACTCCCATGATATCGCCACGGCGCGCGGTGATACCCGTTTATCTAATTGATATAGATATATTTTTTATTCATTTCTTGCCGGCT
The DNA here is from genome assembly GCA_963763115.1 of uncultured Gammaproteobacteria bacterium. Classification (GTDB taxonomy): domain Bacteria; phylum Pseudomonadota; class Gammaproteobacteria; order UBA9214; family UBA9214; genus CAVQCA01. Next base: position 21,591 of record CAVXNM010000003.1, on the reverse strand, counting down.
ACAGGCGCGCTTCCACGTGCCCGGCCCGGTTCGTTTGACTATCACTCATTGCCCGCAGGCTGGCTGAAAAGGCGGTTCCGCAACCGAACCCCCGAGCGCCAATCGCGCCCGACGCCGTTATCAGGCTCATGAAATAAATGTAAACCGGATCATGCCGATAGCCATGAGGTGGTCGTGCAAACCGGCGTGCAATTCTGCTCCAGGAAGCCGATACGGCAAGCATGATAACGACGGGTATACAGGCGCTGGTGGTTACAGTAACCGCCGGTTAAATACTAAGGACAGGGGAAGAAATCATGCAGACAGGCAACGGTGTGGAAACAGAACAGTATCTCGACATGGACAATCAACCGGAACCGGAATCCGCTGTCCAGACCAGCGATGCCGAAACGGAGAAGCCCGCAATCAGTGATTTACTCGCCGCAGCTGAGGAATTCAATGCGGCGTTCAGCACGGCATTGTACGAACTCGAGGCCTCCCGCACGCTCGCGAAGGAGCGTTCCGCCAGGATCGAGGAACTCAATGAATCGATCCAGTCGATCAACACCGCGCTGCAGGACGCGGCCAGCGAGGCCCGCCGCAAGGACGAGGTTCACGCACACGAATCGGAAGCGCTGAACCAGGCGATTCGCGAACTGGAGTCCGACCGAAAGCGCCTGCGGCAGCAGATCACCGAACGGCAGCAAGCGCTCGATGCGCAGGCAGGCGACATCGCCGAGCTGACCTCGCGCGTCGCGGAGCTGACCGCGACCCTGGAACAGCACAAGGCGGACAGCCGGCGTGCGGCCGAGACGTTCGCACGGGAGAAAGAGGAATCGGGCAACGCGCTCGCGGCACTACAGGAAAAGTACGACGTTGGCCATGTGCAGTTGGAAGTACTGCACGCGGAGCTGGAGGCGCGCACCCGCGAACTTGCCGGGTACTCCGGGCAGGTTGATACGCTTACCGCGGAACTCGCCGCCCTGACCGAAGCCGGAACACGCCGGGAAGCGGCGCACCGGGAAGAGTTCGGCCAGCTGCACACGCAATTGCAGGAGCAGAACGAGGCGATCCGGACAAAGGAAGAGCTGCTTCAGCAAAGCATGCAGGAACTGAATGCCAGGAACAGCGAAATCGCGGCGCTGAACGAGCGCACCGGAGAACTCAGCGATGAACTCGAGGCACAGGCCGGCAGGCTGCGCGAGGAGACCGGGTCACACGCCAGGGAATGTGAAGAACTCAACGACAGGATAGCCAGTATCTCCGGCGACCATGAATCCCTCAAGCTCGTCCACGATGAGCTGACTGCTCATGTGGAGAAACTGGAGAAGCTCAACCGTGCGCTGCATGATTCATCGAACTCCGAACAGGATGTTCACAGGAAGATCGTCGCCGAGAAGGATGCCGCCATAACCGCCCTCCGGACGAAACTGGAGGCCATGAAGTCGGGACAGGCTGTCCCCGCGATTGACACGGATTCCGACGGCGAATTGAGGGCGAACCTGATTGACCTGGAAGCACGGCTGGAAGCCTCCGAGTCGCAGGCGCGCCGGTACGCGGAGCGGGCAGAGATGGCCGACGAACTCGAGGCGCAGGTCGAGCGGCTGAAGCATGAAGTGCAGGCATTCCGCGAGAGCGGCGACCCAGCGGTGCTGACATTGCAGGATCCGGAACAGGATCCGGACACCGGCCCTGCTCCATTATTCACTGACCGCGACCGGTATATCGCGCACCTCAATCAGCTGCTGACCGAACAGGGCGACTCCGGTACAGGGCATGCTCTCATGTACGTACTGCTCGATAACTTCATCCGCGTCCGGGACGAAATCGGCGTCCTGAACAGTGAGCAGGTCGTCGACGGGATTTTCACAATCATCTCATCATGCTGTGACGAGAGCGACATGATAACGCGATTCGGCGACTGCACCTTTGCGGTACTGTGCAACAACACGAGCACCGAGGCTGCGCAGGAAAAGGCGGAACAGATACGCTCGACGATCGAGAAACATATATTCGAAGTCGCCGGTCGAACGCTGGTCACCTCGACCAGCATCGGCATCTGCGCAGTTCGTGGCAGCGATACCGGCGCCGAGCAGGTTATATCGAGGGCGGATCTGGCCTGTGAATCCGCACGCCTGTCCGGCGGCAACCAGATCGTGGTGAACAGCGCGGTATCCGACGAGTTGTGCGTACCCGGCAACAACTCCCGGCACGCTGAAATCGTCGACAAGGTGCTCGCTGAAAATCGCATAAAGATCTACTACCAGCCGATTTCCAGCCTCAAGGAAAACTCGATCAACTGCTTCGAGGTGCTGACCCGGGTCATTGATGAAAACAGCGACATGATTCTACCGGGCGAGTTTTTCACCATGGCGGCCAATTCCGGGAAGGCGATGGAAGTGGATCGCCACGTCATCGAAAGCGTGCTGAGAAAACTGGCCAAAAAGCCGGACCCGGACATGAAGTTCTTTATCAAGCTGACCCGGCAGTCCGTGTCCTGTCATGACCTCACCGTGTGGATTCAGGACACGCTCGACGCCTGCGGCATCAATCCCGGGCAGCTGGTTTTCGAGGTGGCGGAGCGGGTCATGGATAGTGAACTGAAGAACCTGTCCCGACTGTCCATGGGGCTGAATAAAATCGGTTGCAAGCTCGCCATTGAACATTACCGGCTGGAAACCAAACCGCAGCACCTGCATCACATTCATCCCGATTACCTGAAAATAGACAGCGGACTGGTCCAGAACATCGGCAACAAGGGTGGCTGCCTCGCCAAGGTCAACGAGATCATGGATCTGGCGAGATTGAACAATTTAATTACGATCGCCGAAGGCGTCGAAAGCCCGGCCAGCCTTGCCATACTGTGGGAGCTGGGCGTCAGTTTCGCACAGGGATATTTCATCTCCGAACCCACCGGAAAAGCGAACTTTGAGCTCTTCGAGATTGATAGTGAAGAGGATAAAGCGAATGATGGCAAGGCTGTCTACACGATCGGTTAGACAAGCATCGATGACCGTGTCACATCCCGTTCAAATCCGGGGAAAGATAATCTGAACATTCCACCGGATAAAGCCGGATCGATCGGCCATACGTCCGATAACCGTAATAACAATGCAATCATCATACGGCTTCGGCGATGTCTGTTTGCAGGTTCGAATTCATTCGAACAAAAACATTAATGAAACGCCGTTGTGCGATTAAATCCGTACCTGCGCACTCACATCTACCTCGCCCCTTCGGTTATTTCTCCGCCGGGGGTTCTGAGGGGACCGGTCGGGGAGCGACGAGGTCCTTGCGCCCGAACCACAGTATCCGGTCGCCCGGTTCCGCCTTCAACGGACGCTCGGCGGCGATGACCCTGATCGCGCCTTTTGCGGTTATCACCAGCAGCGGTACTGCGCCTTCCGGCAGGGCGGCGAGGAAAGCCTCCTGTCCGTAGTCTTCGGTGATGCTGGTGCGCTGGAAAGTCCAGCCGCCGTACCAGTTACGCTCCAGGTCCTCGAACGGCACACCGTCCGCGAAGGCCGTCAGCCCCCGAGCCGTGGGCCCCGGACGGCGGTGCTCGGCGACCTCCTCCGCGGGCAGTTGATAGACGCGGTGGCGTCCCAGTTCCGCGGCATAGTGGGCGCAGACAAGTGCGTTGTAGGCATCGTTGCTGGTGGTCGCCAGCAGGCTGCCCATCTCTCCCAGTTCCAGTGAAGTCTCCGCCTGCTCCGAGAGCAGCTCACCGAAATACACCGGAATACCGGCGAGCCGTGCGGGACGCAGCCGGTGCCACGAGTTGTCCGCCACGAGTACGGGAACCTCCAGTTTGTGGAGCGCCTCTGCAAGGCCGGTACTCCAAGGACCGGCGCCGGCGATCAGCAGTCCGCCTTCTCCCGTGGCGCTGAGGCCCAGCCGTCTGGCGAGCCAGCCCAGGCTGAAACCGTGGATCACGACGGTGATCAGGATCAGGGCGAACACCAGGGGCAGCAGCAGTTCGCCTCCCGCGTAGCCCTGCGCGGCCAGGGACGGGCCGAACACACCGGCCACCGCCGCCGCCACCACGCCCCGGGGGGCGATCCAGCCCACCAGCGCCCGCTCCTGCCAGGTCATCCCGGCGCCGATGGTGGAGAGTCCGATTGCCAGAGGCCGCACCAGGATGAGGATCGCGGCCAGCAGGGTGAAGCTGCGCCAGTCGAGCCGGAGCATGATCTGCGGGTCCAGGTCCGCGGTGAGCAGCAGGAAGATGCCGGACACCAGCAGCACCGCGACGGACTCCTTGAAGCGCCGGAGTTCGTTGATGCTCGGTAGCCGCATGTTGCCCAGCACCAGCCCCATGACCGTCGCCGCCACCAGGCCGGCCTCCTCGAGCACCAGATTGGACAGGGCATAGACACCCAGAGCCGCGGCCAGGGCCATGGGACCCTTGAGATACTCGGGCACCAGGCCGCCGAGGTAAGCCCGCCCGAGCAGCCACCCGCCGATTCCTCCCAGTCCTCCCGCCACCGCCAGTCCCAGAATCAGCACCAGCAGGCTGTGGCCAATGCTCGCCTGCCCCGAGCTCACGAAGTATTCGAACGCCGCCACCGCCAGCAGCGCGCCCGTGGGATCGTTCACGATGCCTTCCCATTTCAGATAGGAGGCCGGACGCTTGCGCAGCCTGGCCTGACGCAGCAGCGGCAGGATCACCGTAGGACCGGTCACTACCACAATCGCGCCGAAAATGACCGCCACCGGCCAGGACAGACCGCCGATCCAGCGGGCAGCGGCCGAGCCGAAGACCAGGCTCAGGGCTACCGCCAGGGTGATCAGCCGGTTGACGCCCGCCGCGGCTTTCTTGAGTTCGCTCAGGCGCAGGCTGAGCCCGCCCTCGAAGAGGATGGCTGCAACGCCGAGCTTGATCAGCGGCTGAAAGGCATCCCCCAGCGTCTCGCTCGGTCGGACGATGCCGAGCACGGGCCCGAGCAGCAGGCCGCACAGGGTCAGCAACACGATGGCCGGTATCCTGAGCCGCCAGCCCAGCCACTGGGCGCCCAGGCCCAGTACGGTCACCAGGGCAAGGGTCTCGGTGATGTGCGGCATGCATGATACTCCTTCGCGTCGTGTAGACGGTAATGTCCGGGCTTCAGGCGCCAGGAAGCATAACCGACCCGTTTCGCGGGAAACTACCTTTCTCGAGCGTGAAGACCCCCGTCACTCCGACTGCCGGCGGCGCATGCGTTCACCGTACGCCCTGGCCCAGGGATTGGCGGTGATGCCATGGGCCAGAATGCTGAGGACGACGGTAAAAACAACCACCACGGCCATGGCATGGCTGTTGGGCAGGTTGGCGTTCAACACAATAACGCCAAATACGATGCTGGCGAGTCCGCGCGGACCGAACCAGCCAATAAACAGCTTGCTTTCAGTGTTCAGCCCCGATCCGGTCAGCGAGAGAAATACCGGCAGCATGCGGATCAGGGTCAGGCTCAACACTGCATAGAGCAGCAGTCGCCAGTTGAAATAACCGATCGCCTGACCGATCACCGCCGAGCCGAAGATGACCCAGGTGACCAGTGCGAAGGTGTCCCCGGTACCCTCGGCCGCCCGCAGCAGCATCTCCTTGTGCTGACTGGCAAGTCCGCCGAAGAGCAGACCTCCCGCAAACGAGGCGATGAAGCCGCTGCCGCCCAGGGACTGGGCCGTCGCGAAGCAGGTCAACGCCAGCGCGACGACGGGGATCTGCAGCCAGGTCGGCGTCAGCCACTGATGCCTGCCGGCGTATCCCAGCAACTGAACCGCGAGCACGGTCAGCACCACCCCGACGGCCAGGCCGATGCCGATTTCCCCGGCGACCAGTGCCAGCGCGTCACTCCAGGGCACTGCCCCGGGACCCACATCCTGGGCGAGCGCAAGGAAGATGAACAGGATCGGCACGCAGATGCCGTCGTTCAGCCCGCTTTCCACGTTGAGGCCCTGGCGCACATCGGCCGGGACGGCCGCGTTGGAGATCACCGCCTTGCCGAGCGCGGCGTCCGTCGGAGCCAGCATGGTCGCCACCAGCGCCACTTCCAGGACCGACATGTTGACCGTGAGGAGCAGGCCGGCGAGGTAGCCCAGCGCGAGGGTCAGCGGCAGACCGATGAGCAGCAAGCGCATCGGCAACCGTGCCGTTCTGCGCAGCACGCCGAGATCGGCGCCGGCGGCGTCCGTGAACAGGACCAGTGCCAGCGTCAGTTCCGCCAGGGTTTTGAGTGTTTCCCTCTCGGTCTCGAAAGAGAGCAGATCGAGACCCATGGGGCCGATCAGCAGGCCGAACGCCGTAAACACGATCGGACCGCTCACCCAGGTTCGTTCGACGCCATGGGCAATGAGGCTGTACAGGAGAACAAACCCCGCCAGCAGCGCCAGGCTTTCATACATGAGGGTCATGGAGGCGTACTCCCTTGAAAATCAGCTCCGGGAAACCCCTGTACCTCGTCATTGGGGGAAACAAGGTTACGGAACAATCTTTAGGCTGCCCTGTCCAGATACCGAGATTGCCGCGCCGCGCATGTGATTACAAATCCATCTCAGGTTACATCAATAAAATCGAGATTTCTCCTACAGGAGCGGGCTAGAATCTGACTATGCGTCGTCTCATTCCCAAAGTCCTCCCCGAATGGCTGCTGATTTGCCTGATGCTCACCGCGTGCGCATCGCAGATTCCCCAAACGATCCGGGAGGAGCCCGCCGACAACCCGTCGCTGGAGGCCGTGCGCGCCAATCCCGCGGACTACATGACGCGGCAGGTGCGTTGGGGCGGCAAACTGATCGAAACCGGGAACCGGAAAGACGCCACCTGGCTAACCGTGCTCGGGGCCTCTCTCAGCAAGGACGGCGAGCCCCAGCCAGGGGAAGACAACGCCGGACGATTCATTGCCATCGTGCCTCAATTTCTCGATCCGAAGGTCTATGCCGCCGATCGCAAGGTCACTGTCACCGGCACGCTGGTGCGTACCGAAACCCGTCTGGTAGGTGAATTCCCCTATATCTATCCCGTTGTCCAGGCGCAGTCCTGGTACCTCTGGCCCGAGGACTCCGAGGCGCCGTACGGCTACCCGTATCCCGGCTGGTACGATCCCTGGTATGGACCGTGGTACGGGCCTTGGGCCAGTCCCTGGTATCCGTACGGCTATCCCTACTGGCGTTGAACCGGCAAGCCAGATCGAAGGCCGAAGGACCACCCCGTTAGTGAGCATGCGGTCAGTCGAGGCTGCCCGAGATCAACAGCCGCTATCGTACTCGGTGTATTTCTTCGCGCTGCCGCGCACTTTTTCCACGGGATATCTGCGCTCGTTCAGCGCGATCTTGGCGTCCACAGCCTGTTCGAGGTCAATGCTCAACCTGTCGGCAAGGCGGATGAGATAGATCTGGATGTCGGCGAGTTCCTGTTCCACCTCGGCGAGCTTGTCGGGCGGCAGGGCGGCGCTTTGCTCCTCGGTGAGCCACTGGAAGTGCTCGACCAGTTCCGCCGCCTCGACGATCAGCGCCATGGTCAGGTTCTTCGGTGAGTGGAACTGCTCCCAATCCCGTGCGACGGCGAATTCACGCAGGCGGGTCCTGAGGTGATCGAGTGTTTCCATGGCGGTTGGGGTTCCCGGGGTATCGATGCCGGAAGTAACAGGATCAGTGGGGATCGTACCATGCCAGGTGTCCGGCGTAGAACCGGGAGTGTCTCCAGACTGTCATACACCGGCGTCGGGGCCGCTGCGTCATACAGGCAGGGATACAGTATATCCCCGATTTGACTGTCAGTAGGGGCTGGTATTCAGCAGATGGTCCAGCTGCGCCTGCTGCTGCTCGAGATCGTGCTCCAGGACGCTGATGTCGGTGTTCGTGGCATGGATATCCTTTTCGATATTGGTCACATCGTAGAGCAGCAGCACGCGCTGCTCGCTGCTCAATCCCTGCCGGATCATTTCCGCGAGCTTGTCCTGCCTGTCCGCCTCCAGGGACTGGATCGCCTGTTGTTTGCGGTTGATCAGCGAAGAGGTGCTGTTCACCCGGCTGCGCGCCTGGAATATGTCGCGTCCGGTGTTATAGGCGGCGTGGAATACCCGCTCAGTCCCTGCGGGGCACACCGCATTGTAGGCACGGCCCGCCGCTCCCAGGCGATAGCCGTTCGCCGGCACGCAATACTGCAGCAGACCTTCCCTGCGGCCCGTCTGGTAGGCGTCCAGGTCCGGCGCCACGTGGTAGTCGGCGCAGTCCTTTCGATAGGTGCCGATGGTAGCGGCCGATTTCCCCTGCGCCCCGTCCTGAAACCCGACCAGCCGCCAGTCCGCAACCAGGCATTCATTCTTGTCCATGGTCGCACAACCGGCGGCCGACAGAATGATCAGGATCATCATCCATAGTCCAGGCGACCTCTGTGCAGGGGTCGCCGCCCGCTGTACTGTGCATACCATTTTGCTTCCCACCCTGCTTGTATGAATCCAAACCCGCCTTGATAAATCCGCCGCACTTTTCTTCCCCGTCTCCGCGGTTCACTGAATTAACGGCAATAAACTGTACTTCCTTATGGATCATCGGAGTCAGGTTCGCCAGGCTCGGCGTAGCTCCCCTGGTTCAGCTTACGGCAGACGGCACTGATCTGGCGGGCTCGCGCTCGCGCGTCTGCGGGATAAACAACGGGGTTGCCGGCGCAACGGTTTCAGAGCTGGCGGGCAGACGCCCGCCGGGTGTCGGTACTCGCCATGACATGCTCGACGACATGCATGGCGACATCCGCCACGATCTTGAGCATCAGCAGCAGGACCAGCGCGACCGGGTCATCACCGGTGATGGGGCCACCCAGCAGGATCACGAGGTTCATGGGGATGATGCGCGCATAGGGAAAGAACATAAGGGAACCGATGCTCGGGATGTCGCGGTCGCGCTCCCGGTTGAAGCGGTAGGAATAGCGGTGAGTGAACCAGAAAGCGAGTATGCAGAGCAGGACGCCGGCCACCGGGAAGCCGGATTGGATACGAAAGGTGATCAGGAGAAATATCCCATAGACCAGGTGGAACAGCCCGTAGAGCAGGGCGAAACACACGGCGGTGCAACGCTGCGTTTCACTCGTGGGCTCCACCGTCCGGATGCTGCCGATGAAACCATCGGTGGAGAATCGGTCGAGATCGACGATGCGGTGCATATTGTAATACCCGATACCCACGCTCTGGCCCCAGTAAATCCACAGCAGGTCGGTGATAGTCCATTGCTGAATCACGGCCAATACGACGGTCGCCAGATTGGTGATCAGCAGAAACGTCAGCGATCTATCACTGTAAAGCAGACCTGCCCGATGGATCGTACCGCTGTTTTGCATCCTGATATGCCCCAGCCCCGGCGCTGAGTTCTGCGCCCCTGAATTGTTTTCGGCGGTTTGGCTGAAAATTGAACGAAACAGGAGGCTGCCGCTGTTGCTTTCGAACTACAATTGCCTTGTCACACTTCTGTGACGCTGGAGGAGAACCTGATGAAAGTGACCATTCTGAAGACAACCGTCATTCTGGGCATGCTGTGCAACCTGCCGCCGGCCGCGGCCGAAGAGGCGCTGGTCAGTTTCAAGGTGCTCGCCCCCGAGACCGCGCTGCAACTGGCCCAGGCTACTCTCAAGGCATGCCGCGAGAAGGGCTATCAGGTCGCGGTGGCCGTTGTCGATCGCTCGGGCACACCCCAGGTGATGCTGCGTGACCGCTATGCCGGCGCACACACCCCGAACACGGCCACCCGCAAGGCGTGGACTGCGACCAGCTTCCGCGCCGACACCCTTACGCTCGTTGAGGAAACCCAGGCGGGCAAACCGCAATCCGGGGTGCGCTTCGTGGACAATGCGCTCATGCTCGGTGGCGGCGTGCTGGTGGAAGCCGCCGGTTCGCTGGCAGGCGCGGTCGGGGTATCCGGCGCACCCAACGGTGAACAGGACGACGCCTGTGCCCGGGCCGGCGTCGCCTCCATCGAAGAGAAGCTCATGTAACGGCCACCGATAAAGCGGAGGTGATCGTCATGGCATTTACCGGGTGCCCGCTTCAACGCCCACGGCGTGATACCTCCCGCATCGGCACCAGACCCGCGGCGCGCGGGTCAACAAAAACACTCTGGCGGGCGTCGGCGCGTACAGGGATCGCCGCAGTCTGTCTGATCAACAGGGTGATGCGCGACTATCCGAAGCAAATCCTTGACCGTTTCATTACCGGACACGCGTAAGCAGGGATGGGATCCGTCGATACGCCTCACCGGCGAGCAGTGTCACCTGCAGCCCGCAATCGCGTTAACTCAATAGGACTCCGCCTGCGCCGGGCCGTAGCGCCACGATCCATCCGGCTGCAGGCAGGCCGTACCATAACCTTCCACCTGCTTGCCGCCGACCATGATCTTGGACCGGTACTCCCGCTCCTGCAGGCAACTGTTATCGGCATAGGAAGCTTCATACCGGCTCACGGTCTGGGGCGGCGCTGCTACGGGTTGCGAATAATAGCCGTCATCATGGGCGTTGCTCTGAATGACGTTGCCCAGGGTGTAACCGAGGATGCCACCGCCCAGCAGGCCGATCCACAGCTTGTCGTTGCTGTTATTGTTGTTGTGATGATGACTGTTCTTGCTGCAATTATTACATCCGTAGTAATTGGGGTAATAACCCGGGCCACCCTTGTAGTAGCCCTTGTAATTCCCTTTGTAATAATTGTTGTAGTGGTTATTGTAATGATTGTTGTAATGGCCGGCAGAATACTCATGCTTTCCTTTGCCACCTTTATTCCAGTCGTTGCCATATCGGCCCCCATCGGCCCAAGCGACACCCGGGACCGCGAGAATCATGGCCATGGCCGATGCCAGCACGGCTGAAGATTTACTATGCCTGTTCATGACTGTCTCCTGAAATAGTGGATTACGCTTATAGTTAACGCGGTGCTCCGGAAAAGGGTGACAATCCAACAACAAAATATTGTCATCGCCAGAGTCAATCCCATCATGCTGTTTTCAAAGTTTTTTATTAAATCAACCGAAATCCGTCCCCGGGAATGACTATCACGTTTTGGGAAAACGCGTTGGCCGTGAGGTTCAGGGCGAGGAAAGTGACAGGTGACGATCGTGACCCAGGTACGCACGGCGCACCCATCCCCCGGGAGGTAGCCGGGATCCTTGTGCACATGCCTGTCCTGTGCGTTGACGTCAGTGTGGGAGGTTCATCAGTCGGCAATCCGCCGGGATCGCCGCCGATTTTCCGAGGTGTTCGATGGCGGTTATCTTGTGGTGTTGTGTCAGACGATAGAAACGTCGCAGGGTATTGATCATGCCCGCGTGCGAACGGTTGCGCAGGAACAGCTTTTCCACGCAGTAACAGAACCTGGCGGCAAAATAGTTGGCACTGCGATAACGCTGGAGTTCCGCTGCGTTCAGACGCGAGTCATAGTCCACGTTGTGGAACAGGTGTTGGTGAAGCCTGGCGGGGACCGCACCCTGCTGCTGGCTGTAAAACAGGAATGCGGCCAGGATGTACTTGTCGACCTCCCCCTGCAATTCCATCTCCAGTAGGGACACCCGGCGTTCATAACCGGCGTTCCAGGTGAAATAGAGGAAGTGACTGATACCCTCGAGCGCCACCCAGAAGTCATGAAGATTCTCCCCGTGCAACGCGTGTGTGGGGTCGTTCGCTTCCAGGCGCCGCAACAGGACAGGATCGAGATAGAGTGCGATGTTGACGGTTTCTTCGCCCTGCTTCCGTATCAGCAGCTTTTCCGGCAGTTCACGGGCGGTTTCCGAAATATCGAGGTCCCGGGCAAGCCCCGGGTCGTCGATCAGGAAATCGGCGACCTGGTAACCGCTGCGCACCTCATAGATGGTTTCCAGATGCCGTTGCAGCGTGTTCAGCAGCATACAAGCAGCCCGGATATCTCACCAGGGTCCCGGGAAATGGCGGAATTCATAGTCAGCCTGGCGCCGCTCTGGAGCGAAAGGGGTGGCTGTAGCCACCCATTGAGTGAAGAGCAAGCCAGGCTGAACGAGAAACCGCCAGAACCGGGATAAGCCATGGGCGTAACATAGCGTGTCATGGTGGTTTGTACTCATTATGCCAGTAGAGTAACGACACTCACGGTAATTAAACTAACAGCCCATGGCTGCCTGGTGAGATATCCGGGCTTAATGGCGAAACTCCGCCTTGCCCGTATGCACCGGTTCGATACCGAGGTTACGCAACTGCGCCTCGCGGCGTTTGCTGCCGGTGCGCATCCAGATTTCGTAGAGGCGCAGCACGTCCTTGTCGCTGGAGAGATGGGAACGTTCGCTGACCTCGTTCAGCACATCTACGAAATCGGTGAATTTCTCGCGCAGTTCATCGAACAGGGACGCGAGCGATTTCACCGCGCGGTAGCCACGCATGGAATCGGACACCTGGGCATAAGCGGTACCCCCCATGGCGACGTAGTAATCGACATCGACGAGTTTGCGGTTGAGGCTGTCGGCAAATACACCGGCTATGAACAGGGCCGTATCACCGAGTCGTTGCATTATTCTGGTGCGCAACTGCACGCTGGTCTCGCTCAATGCCTCGGAATAGGTCACAGCCAGGGGTTTGATATCCACCCCGTAGTCGGTTTGTTCGAACAGTTCATCGCTGCGCGCATACATCGTCAGCAGGTTGGTGAGATAGCAAACCGTTTCGCCTTCCGCGCGGATTTTCTGATGATTCAAGGCCTCGTGGAGTTCGTTGTGAAAATATTCGCGCAGTGAAGCCTGGGTAATCAGGGAACCGCCAGTGCGTTGTGCAATCATCGCATCACCACCTTTGCTGTTTGCCCGTCAGTAATCTTGCAATTCACGTACCAAAAATCGCGTGCCGAGTCAGCAAGTCAACATACAGCCCAGTATAGGCAATGTATCGGACCTGAACAGATTATGCTTTACGTAAAATTCTGTTATGTTGGGAAAATATCAGAACAAGCGGAGCCCTCCAGCCGCGGAAGCACGGCAATCCAGCGATGAAGACAGGCCGGACTCATCCGGTCGATACCAGCATCCCATGACTGGCCAGGTGTCCGGATACCACTATCACCTGGAGGTTAGCCGGTCTGCAGGCGGGTTCTGCAGGTTTTTGAGAGGATGCAGATGCCCTCGGATCAGGTTTGTCGGGACGAGCCTGATCCGCACTCTCCCGCCCTTTCACGCAGGAATTCGCCCAGGAAGTGCGCGGTGTGCGATCCAGTGCCGGTCGTGCAATCCTCCGGCGTACCCTGCACCACGATGCGCCCGCCGCGTTCTCCGCCTTCGGGCCCGAGGTCGATGAGCCAGTCGGCCTCGGCGATGACATCCAGATTGTGTTCAATGACCACCACGGTGTTGCCCGCCTCAACCAGACGGTGCAGGACGCGGATGAGTTTTTCCACGTCCGCCATGTGCAAACCGACCGTCGGCTCGTCCAGCACGTAGAGGGTGCCGGGTCTCGAGGCGGGGTTAGAATTCAATGTTCTCCCATCCCAGGTTCTGGCCCTGGCGAGTTCGGTGACCAGCTTGATGCGCTGCGCCTCACCGCCGCTCAGCGTCGGACTCGGCTGCCCGAGGGTGAGGTAGCCGAGTCCGACATCGTCGAGCAGCTGCAGGGTACGATGGACCCTGGAATGGGTGCGGAAAAACTCCGTGGCATCACACACGGCCATGCCCAGCACATCGCCGATACTGCGTTCCCGGTACTGGACGGCCAGGGTTTCCTGGTTGAATCGCGCGCCGTTGCAGACCTCGCACGTCACCCTGACATCGGGCAGGAAGCTCATCTCGATCTTGCGGATCCCCTGCCCTTCACAGACCTCGCAGCGCCCGCCCCTGACGTTGAAGGAGAAGCGCCCTGGCCCGTAGTTGCGCAGGCGCGCTTCGGTGGCGCTCGCGAACAGCCGGCGGATGTCGTCCCAGATGCCGACGTAGGTGGCCGGGCAGGAACGCGGTGTCTTGCCGATCGGCGTCTGGTCCACTTCCAGCACGCGCTGCAGGTATTCCTGGCCGGTGATCGCGCGGCAACCGAGCGGCGCAGGCGCCAGGGATTGCCTGCAGCGTTTGCCCGTCGTCTGCAGGCAGCGCCGCAGGTTCTCGAAGAGCACCTCGCGCACCAGGGTGCTCTTGCCGGAGCCGGAGACGCCGGTGATGCACACCAGACGCCCGAGCGGGAAGCGCGCAGAAAGGTTTTTAAGATTGTGCAGCCGCGCGCCCAGCACCTCGATGCAGGGATGTGCGCCGCGACCCCTGAGCCTCACCGGACGCCGGGCGAACAGGGGATGGCGCAGCGGCTGCGCCAGGAATCGCCCGGTCAGTGTCCGTGGCGCCTTCATCAGTCGCGTGACGGATCCGGCCGCCACCACCTCGCCGCCGTTTACCCCGGCGCCCGGCCCCAGGTCGATGATGTGCCCGGCACGGCGGATGGTGTCCTCGTCATGCTCGACCACCACGATGGTGTTGCCCTTGCCTTCCAGCTTGCCGAGAGTGTCGAGCAGCATGCGATTGTCACGCGGGTGCAGGCCGATGGTGGGCTCATCGAGGATGTAGCACACCCCACGCAGGTTCGAACCGAGCTGCGCCGCCAGCCGGATCCGCTGAGCCTCGCCGCCGCTCAGCGTGGGCGCCGCGCGGTCCAGCGTGAGATAGGGGAGACCCACGTCGGCAAGAAAGTGCAGTCGGGAACGCAGTTCCGGTAGAATGTCGCGAGCGATGCCGGCCTCGCGTCCCGAGAGTCGCAGTTTCCCGAACAACGCCCCCGCCTCCGCCACCGTCAAGCCGGTGTAGTCGGCAATGGACCGATCACGGTAACGCACCGCCAGCGCCATTGGGTTGAGGCGCCGCCCCGCACAGCCCGGGCACACCGGCGTCTCGCCCTCCCACCAGTCGGTCCAGTGGATTTCCTCGCCACTATGCTCCGCGTCGAAACCGGCGAGCCTGAGGCCGGTACCGTAACAGTGCGCGCACCAACCATGGCGGGAGTTGTAGGAGAACAGGCGAGGGTCAGGCGCTTCGAAACTGCGTCCGCAACCCGGGCAGGCACGACGGGTGGAAAACGTGGTCTCTCCGGCGGGCGATTGCACGATAACCACCCCCTGGCCGAAATCCAGCGCGCACTGCAGCAGCGTTTGCAGCTGCGCTTCGTTGCGGGGGCCGATCTTCACGGAACCAACCGGCAGTTCGATGTCATGCTCGCGGTAGCGGTCCAGACGCGGCCAGGGCTCCGTCGGCCGCAGCGCGCCGTCCACGCGCAGTGATGCAAACCCCTTGTTCGCAGCCCAGCGGGCAAGGTCGGTGTAGTAGCCCTTGCGCGCCGAGACCAGCGGTGCAAGCAGGGTGATGTCCTGGTTGCGATGCGTCCTGCAGAGCTGCGCCAGCAGGGACTCCACGGTTTGCGGCTCGACCGGCAGGTCGCAGTCCGGGCAGTACTGGGTGCCGAGCTTGACGAACAGCAGACGCAGGAAGTGGTATACCTCGGTGAGCGTGGCCACGGTGCTCTTGCGTCCGCCGCGGCTGGTTCGCTGTTCGATCGCTACCGTGGGCGGAATACCGAAGATGGCATCGACGTCGGCGCGCGCGGCCGGCTGCACGAACTGGCGCGCGTAGGCGTTGAGCGATTCCAGGTAGCGCCGCTGCCCCTCGTTGAAGAGGATGTCGAACGCCACCGTACTCTTGCCGGAGCCGGAGACGCCGGTGATGACGGTGAACCGTCCGCGCGGGATGTCTACGGTGATATTTTTCAGGTTGTGTTCACGTGCGTGCAGGATTTCGATGGTGTTCGTCCGTCGAGGAAAAAAGGGGACATTCTCCTTTTTTAATGAAAAAAGGAGAATGTCCCCTTTTTTCCCTATTTTCGAATACTCCCGTATCGCCGCACCGGTATGGCTGGTTTCATGGGCGGCAATTTCCTCCGGTGTGCCGATGCATACGATCTCCCCGCCGGCCGCACCGCCCTCGGGTCCCAGATCGATAACCCGGTCGGCGGCCATGATCACATCGAGGTTGTGTTCAATGACGACCAGGGAGTGCCCGTCTGCGAGCAGCCGCCGGAACGCCTTCAGCAGCGTGCGGATGTCATCGAAGTGCAACCCCGTGGTGGGTTCGTCGAACAGGAAAAGGGTGCCGCGAGCTACGGGGACAGAATTCGATTCTGTCCCCGTTTTTGATTTCACTTTCTTTCCTGCCCGGGCGAGATGACCGGCAAGTTTCAGGCGTTGTGACTCACCACCGCTCAGCGTCGGCACCGGCTGACCCAGCGCCAGATAACCCAGCCCGACAGCGGCCAGCGGTTCCAGCGCCCCGAGCACGACGGGCTGGTCCTGGAAAAAATCCAGGGCTTCCCCGACCGTCAGCTCAAGGATATCGGCGACCGACTTGCCGTCCAGCCGGATTTCCAGCACTTCCGGCCGGTAGCGCCGGCCATCGCAGTCCGGGCAGCGCAGGTAGACGTCGCTCAGGAACTGCATTTCCACGTGTTCGAAGCCGTTGCCGCCGCAGGTTGGACAGCGTCCGCTGCCGGAGTTGAAACTGAAGGTGCCGGGTTTGTAACCGCGCGCTTTTGCCTCGGGTTCGGCGGCAAAGCGTTCGCGGATGGCACTCCAGGCACCGACATAACTGACCGGATTGGAGCGGGTGGTTTTGCCGATCGGCGACTGGTCGACCAGCACCGCCGACTCGATGCGCTCATGACCGTGAATGGCGCGGTACGTCCCCGGCGTTTCGGCCGGCCGGCCCTTGAGCTTGGCGAGCGCGTTATAGAGCACGTCCTGCACCAGGGTCGACTTGCCGGATCCGCTAACGCCGGTGATGCACACCAGCCGGTTGAGTGGCAGCCGCACATCGACCGCCTTGAGGTTGTGCGCGCTGGCGCCGCGGATATCAAGAAAACGATCAATGGGGTCAGACCCGATTGATTTCTTTTTTGCCGTCTCCCCTGCTGCAAGCAGATCAATCGGGTCTGACCCCATTGAAACATTTTTATCACCGCGCAGGTATTGCGCAGTCAGCGAGTCTCTGGCGCGCAGCAACTGCTTCGGCGTGCCGAAAAATACCTTTTCTCCACCGTGTACACCCGGACCCGGTCCCAGATCGAGGATACGGTCGGCGGCCAGCATGATCTGCGGGTCATGCTCGACCACCAGCAGGGTGTTGCCGGCATCACGAAGGCGGCGCAAGACACCGATCACGCGCTGCATGTCGCGCGGGTGCAGGCCGATGCTCGGCTCATCCAGCACGAACAGGGTGTTAACCAGGGAAGTGCCAAGCGCGGTGGTCAAATTGATCCGCTGCACCTCGCCGCCGCTCAGGCTGCGCGACTGGCGATCGAGGGTGAGATAACCAAGGCCGACTTCGATCAGGTAGCGCAGGCGCGCGTGGATTTCCCCCAGCAGCAGCCCAGTGGCTTCATCGAGCGGCCCGGGCAGGTCGAGGTCGTCGAAAAACCGTACGGCGAGCTCCAGCGGCAGGCGCATGACATCGTGGATGGTCAGTCCCGGCAAAGTACGCCATGTGCGCTCCATAAGCGTGACTCCGACCGGCCTGAAGCGCTCCTCCGGCCGCGCGACCACCGCGGCATTGTCACGGCTGCCGAGCCGCCACAACAGCGCCTCGGGCTTGAGACGTGCACCTGCACAGGCCGTGCATTCGTTGTAGGCGCGGTAACGGGAGAGCAGCACGCGGATGTGCATTTTGTAGCTCCTGGTCTCCAGCCACTCGAAGAAGCGCCGAACGCCGTACCAGACCCCGGCGTCCCAGTCGCCCTCGCCGTCAAGCACCCAGTGCCGCTGTTTCCGGGTGAGATCCTTCCAGGGAACGTCGACAGGGATGCCGCGCTTTCTGGCGAAACGCATCAAATCACCCTGGCACTCCAGATACGATTCGGTCTGCCAGGGTTTCACGGCACCATCCGCCAGCGTCCTGGCGCCATCCGGGACTACCAGGTCGTAGTCGATTCCCAGCGTGCGGCCGAAACCGCGGCAGGTCGCGCAGGCGCCGATGGGCGAATTGAAAGAGAAGTGATTCGGCGTCGGCTCCTGGTAGTGGATGTCGCAATCGGCGCAGTGCAGCTCGCTGGAAAAACGCCATGGCGCGCCGGCGTTGCCCGCCTCGTCGAGAACATGGACACTCACCTTGCCGCGACCGTGACGGAGCGCTGCCTCCAGTGCTTCGACCAGCCGGGCGCGCTGCGACACGGCAAGACGCACCCGGTCCTGGATCACCACCAGCTGCCGGCCGGCACGCGTATGCAGGCGAGTGTAGCCCTGCCGGGCCAGCAACTGCTCGACCTCGGCGGTGGTGAAATTCTCCGGCACCTCGATGGCAAAGGTAACCAGGGCGCGCGGGCCGTCGCCGGCGCGCGCCAGCAGCGCCGCGACGATGCTGTCCGGGTTGTCGCGGCGCACCAAATGTCCGCAGCCGTGGCAATAGACCTGCGTGGCGCGCGCGAACAGCAGCTTGAGGTGATCGTTGAGTTCGGTCATGGTGCCGACCGTAGAGCGCGAGGTGCGCACCGGATTGGTCTGGTCGATGGCGATGGCCGGCGGGATGCCCTCGATGCGGTCTACTGCCGGCTTGTCCATGCGATCGAGAAACTGGCGCGCGTAGGGCGAAAAGGTCTCGACGTAACGGCGTTGGCCCTCGGCGTACACGGTGTCGAAGGCCAGCGAGGACTTGCCGGAACCGCTCACCCCGGTCACCACGATCAGTTCGTTGAGCGGCAGGTCGAGATCAAGATTTTTGAGGTTGTTCTGGCGTGCGCCGCGGATGCGCAGGATTTCCTTCGACATAGAGTTGATACTGGCCGGTGACGGGGGCCGGGAAACCGGGATATCGCCATGTTACCGGATCGGCGGTGGGCGGCAAACCGAAATGGTTGACCACGGAACTGACGATTTTGCGCTGGTTGAATTGAAACGGGGTAAAGGACACCGGAGGATCGACCGGCGGTGTATCTTTACCCCTTGAGAACGAACTGTGGAATCGGGCTAATCGACTACTTTCTCAATCCGGCAACCGAATGGTTCCCGCGCGTCGGTACGGAACCGGTGATGAAATACTGGCCGAGACTGCCATAGCTGGAATAGGGTGCGGTGGTACTGCCGACTCCTCTGACCTCGATGGTATAGCGCCCGGCGGGAACCTTGACCTTGAGATTGGCGGTCGTGTCATCGCGAGGATCGGCTGTGGCGATTTTCTTGCCCTTGGCATTGTAAAGCGTCGCCTCGATGTCCAGATTGGCGCCATCGCGTGACTTCGCATGCGCGGCATCCCGGGCCGGCTCGATATTAATGTCCACGGTACCAGCGCCGGCATTAAAGACGAACACGTCGATGTCGTCCTGGTCCTCGATGACCCCCCTGTTCTTGGGATTCCGGCGTTCCTCAACAGCGTAGGGGTCGCCGGCACTGATCCGGCCGCGGGCATCGATAGCCAGCGGTGTCCCGGTCGCAAAGCGCGTGTCTTCATGATCGTCACTACGCCGGCCCAGTGAGCCGGTGAGGATGCCGATGTCATCCTGGGTATTGGTCGCACCCCGGTAATCACCCCGGCTCCATTGGGTGACATGACCGGCGTGGTCGAGACCCATGATCGGCGACCATGAAACATTGCTGCTGCCCCGTTTTCCCGGACTCCTGGAACCCGTTGTTCCGTCATGCGTCAGACCGACCGTGTGTCCCATCTCGTGGGAAGCGGCATCGGCCACCGCAGCGGGCGAGTCCAGATTGTCGTAGTAGACGAAGATCGGCGAATAATACGCGGTCTGGCCGTAGCCGAACGTGTTGAGGTAGGACACGCCACCCGCCGTCGGCTCCGGTAACGGCCTGCCGTTGGCATCCGAGCTGCTGGTAACGAGGATCCAGCCGATGGTCGGGCCGAGTGTGCCGGGATCTTCGGTGGTGACGTCAACATCGAATGGCACGTAGTCCTCGGCAACCTGCTGCCAGATTTCCGCCATGTCGCTGATTTCGTCGTTACTGAAGGATTTTTTCTTCCCGTCGTTATCGTATGCCTCCGCATTCCATGCCGGGACCCCGTGGTAGGTATTCCATGCCGTCTGCTTGATACTTCCGCCATCGAAGTCGACGAAGATGGTATGCGAGGCGCCGGGGCGGCTGTGGAGCTTGAAGATTGTCTTGGCGGTCATCGTTCCCGGGAGTGTTCCGCCGGATTTCGCCGCCCGTGGTGCGGATGCCTTGTCGCCGGAAAAAGTATCGGCGTAGTAGATGCCACCCTGCGGATCGACCTTGATGTACGGCAGATCCTGTTGACTGAACTCGATGGCCTGCAACCAGTTGAGGGCGCGTTCACGTGCCTGGGCTGGCAGGGATACCAGGGATTTGCGCAAATCACCCGCAGGCAGACTATCGACAGTAGCCGGCGCCCCGCGTCCGAAAAAACTGAGCCCGGCATCGGCGGACCGGAAATAGACGACGCCCGATACCGCGAGCAGGCCCGACAGCAAAAAACTCGTAACAAACAAGGATATTCCGCTTCTCATGATTTGCCCCTATGTCGATCATTCAGGTTCATGCGGCGGCTATTCTGGTCGGCGTTAGCGAGACCTCTGCGTCCATCCGCACTCCCGTCTGCCGGTGCCGGATCTGTCCGGCATCCGTTTCATCCGACTCTTGTCCGGTGCGCATGGGCGGGTCATTCGAAAACATTCGCCGCTCATGCCTCCGGCAGAACCAATAGCCTATCGGCATTGAAGGCCAGTTTAAATAACCTGTCCGTACCGAACTGTGACAACTGTCACCCTTTCCCGGGGCAGGATCCGGCTGATCAGGAAGCATTACAGGTCAGCTCCGTTCTGTTCTCTGGTTGGTGCATCAGGAAATCCATGAGATCAGCGGGCAAGCTCATGCGCCGCGTCTTGTCGGTTGGATAGGGCGCCACCGTGAAGATGTGCGGTTTCGAGGTGAGGTTCAGGTATAACACCAGTGACAGAATAACACCGATATAAATGGCGAACTCCAGCTCCATGAACAGCGTCGCCAGAAAGGTAGTCACCAGGACGGAAGCGTCCGATCGGTTCGCCCGCAACGTATGATTGACATGATGAAAGTCAATCAGGTTGCAGGCAACCAACAGGATGATGCCCGCCATGGCCGGCATCGGCAGCGGCGGCAACCTTGCCGGGAGGGAACCGATCAGGTTGACTCCGTGTTCCTTACCCCCGATGAACATGACGAGCAGCATGCCGGGCCAGCGAGGCCGGTAACGCCTGAACAGGATGGTGGTGTAGAGACCGTATTGCGGGGGCAGGCCGGCGATCAGGGCAAAGGCAACGCCTTGGGGCAGCACGATCACTGCACCGGTAAGACCCGCAAAGAAATCGGCCCGCAGCGTCTCCCGGCCAAGCAGCGGCAACCAGCCCAGAAAAGGAAATATCCGGTTCCACCTCAGGTTGGAGATCTTTAATGAATTCATGGGTAACCCCGACTCATACCGGCGAGCAGGAAAAGACGCCGCATCATACACGCTAAAGAAGAGGATCCGGGTCAGAGACTGCATCACCGTGCCGGTTAAGTCTATCCGGTTTCCACCTTCACCGTGCTTCGAAAGATGGAAATACAATGTGAACAACCAGTTACAGTTGACTATTCGCGACACAACGACTAGCCGAGCAGGGGCGGCTGCCGGCTG
>CAVXNM010000002.1:0-8044 GCA_963763115.1 uncultured Gammaproteobacteria bacterium | reverse complement strand
CTTCCAGGTAGAGCAACTGGCCGATGAGACCGGCCTCCCAGTCGAGCCGCGGATAAAACCACGGCCCGTAACCTTCCAGTGGCGCGGTGAACTCCGTCAGCATAGCCAGGCTGAAACAGCCGTCGCTTGCAATCTCCTGGTAACAGGATAATTGCCGGGCGGCGGCCCTCGTATCCGCCTCGATGAGGCAGTACAGGCGCAACTCTGGGGGTGGGCATTGCGGCGGGCGTTGCCACGGGTCGGCCTGGGTGATCGCCGCCTGCAGCGCGGAGGTTTGCGCCGGTCAAGCACCAGCAGGTACAGTCCCGTCGGCGGGACGATGTCCAGCGGGATGATCCGTGCGCCTTCATAGCGTCGGAACGGGTTCTGCCGGGATTCCCAGTCCAGGAATCCCGGCCCCGGGGCATAGGCCTCGAAGGGGTGCTTGGTAGCCTGGTGGTTATTGAATACTGACTTGAGGCGACCCGGGTTAATCAATAGGGCCAGACTCGATTAATTCGATAGTTAACAAGCAAACCTTATTACCAATGCGTACACGGAGAAGTCCATGGCTAGATGATGAGGATATGCTTCAAAGTCAGCCCGCTTATGCTCTGTTATCCAAGCAGAACTGCAATCTTTGCATGGGTATGCCGTGTAATTTCCATCCGCGCTTCATGAAAGAGCCCCTCAATCAGGGGCTTAAATATATACGGGCCTGCGCAGCCCCGATATTGTGGATTATCCCTACGTGGAAGCTATTGCTTCCGGTTATTTCATCTGAGTTTCATGCGACCTCAGGCCTTTTCAGGCGCAGATTCCCCAACAGGTTCTGCAGTTGCCCCGGTCCCCGCTCCGGGCGGCGCCAGGAAGGCGCGGGCCAGAGCCACGTAGATCGGCTTCCTGCAGATCAGCCGCGACACGCCGAAGGCGATGAAGGCGGTGGCCATCAGCGGCAGCAGCAGGGAGTGGTCGTCGGTCATCTCCATGACGATGATGAAGCCGGTCAGCGGGGTCTGCACCACGCCCACGAAATACCCCACCATTCCCAGCATGATAAACACCTGGGGTGAGAGATGGGGGAACCATGGCGCGAGATTCGCCCCAACCCCGGCCCCGGTTGCCAGCGAGGGGGCGAAGATGCCGCCCGGAATGCCGCTCAGGTAGGAAGCCACGGTAGCGAAGAATTTGTAGAAGGGGTAACCGGTGGTGATGGCCTGTCCGCTGGCGATGATCTCGCTGGCCTCACCGTAACCGGTGCCGTAGCTGAGGTTGCCCGAGGCGAAGCCGGCCGCCGCGATGGCGAGACCACAGCCGGCCGCCACATACATGGGGTAGCGCAGGCGCAGGGGCGTGATGCGCTCCGAGCCGGTGATGAGGAGCTGGCTGAACAGCCCGCCGAGCAGTCCGCCCACTACGCCGCAGACCGGAATGGCGAGCCAGTCCTGCCAGCGCTCCATGGCCGCGGTGCTGGTACCGAAGTAGTTGTAGTTGCCGAGCACCGCCTGGGCGGTGATGCCGGCCAGGATCACCGCGGTGAGGACGATGCCGTTGGTCTTTTCCTCGAAGCTGCGGCTGAGTTCCTCGATGGCGAATACCACCCCGGCGATGGGGGTGTTGAAGGCCGCGGCGATGCCCGCCGCGCCGCCTCCGAGGATGAGCGCCCGCTCCAGATAATGCGGCGGAACGTCTACCCGGCGGCCGAGGGCGAACATGATGGAAGCCCCCACGTGCACGGTGGGTCCCTCGCGGCCGATGGATGCCCCGGACATGAGCCCCAGCAGGGTGAGCAGCATCTTGCCACCGGCGATGCGCATGGAAAGCACCTTCGAACGCAGTCCCTGATTGCGGCGCACCTCCAGGGAGGCGAGTACCTGGGGAATGCCGCTGCCCTGAGTGCCGGGAAAGTAGTGGCGTGTCAACCAGCTCACCAGCATCAGCCCGCCCGGGCAGAGGATGAAAGCGAGCCAGGGCGAGAAGCCGATACCGAAGGTGAACAGGCCATTGGCGTGATCGGCGGCGATCGCGAACAGGCTCGCGGCCAGCCCCACCGCCAGCGCCCCGCCCCAGAGGGCGAAACGGATCTGCCAGGCGTTGCGGGAGGTGAGGTTTACCCGGGCGTCGATGCTCTGCAATCGTCGCCTGATCACAGACCAACCACCTGCATGCCGTCCGCGACCGCTTTGGTCTCGCCGGCGTGCGGGACCGTGGCGCACTCGAGAAAGATGCGCGCCTGGCAGTTGCGACAGACCGACATGTCCATCTTCTTGAAGATGGTCCGCAGCGCCACCGATTTGCCCGGAAAGATGTTCTCGGGGCCGATCTTGTCGATGGCGTGGCACTGCTGCAGCGATTCCCGCAGCCCGGACTTCGCGTTGATGAGGTAGAGCCCGCCGCCTTCCGCGCGCCGCCGCTCCGCCTCGTTGGCCAGCACGTCGGCCCCGGCGATGTCCACGAAGCTGATGCCCTGGGCGACGATGGCGAGGTGCTTCTGCTCCGGATGCTGCTGCTCGAGGCGGGCGAACTTCTCGCGGATGTAGGCCACCGAGCCGAAGAAGAGCGAGCCGTCGATGCGCATGATATGCAGCTGCGGGCATTCCTGCATGGGGCCGAACTCGCTGGTGAACTTGCGGTTGGCCATCGTCGGGTCGGGTACGCGGGTGAGGATGCGCGGCCGCGAGGCGCGCATCAGGTAGAGCATCAGCGACAGCAGGATGCCCGCCAGGATGGCGAACTCCAGGTCCAGGAACAACGCCGCGAGGAAAGTGGTCGAAAAGATGGCACGCTCCGAGTTGGTGGATGAAAAAATGTGCTTGATCGCGGGGATATCGATGAGCCCCCAGGCGACGATGAACAGGATGCCCGCCATGGCGGCGGTTGGCAAGTAGGCCACCAGGGGAGCGATCGCCAGCACGATGAAGATCTCCAGGAAGCCGGCGATCATGGCGCTGATAGGGGTCTTCGCGCCCGCTTGGTAGTTGAGGCTGGTGCGGTTGAAGGAGCCGGTGGCCACATAGGCGGAGAAAAAGCTGCCGGCGATATTGGAAAGCCCCTGGCCGATGAATTCCTGGTTGCCGTCCACCAGCTGGCCGCTGCGGATGCCGATGGCGCGGCCGATGGAGACCGCTTCGGTGAGGGCGAACAAGGTCATCGCCAGGGCCGCAGGGGCGAGGTTCCTGATGGTCTCCAGGGAGAAGTCGGGCATCGACAGGGGCGGCAGGGTCTGCGGCAGTGCGCCGACGGTGGTGATGCCGGTCACCTGATCGCCGATGCCGAGGTTCAGTAGCACCCCGAGGGCGGTGCCGGCCAGCAGCGCCACGATCAGGAAGGGCACTTTCGGATAGAAACGTTTTACCGCCAGGCCGGACACCAGGGTGAGCAGTGCGATGGCCAGGATGTAGCCGTTGACATTGGGGATCTGCAGCCAGAAGTGTTCCAGGGTGACGAACAGGTTGCCCTCCCGCGGGATGGGCACGCCGAAGAAGTTCTTCAGCTGCTTGCTGGCGATGAGGATCGCCGCGCCGGTGGTGAAGCCGACCACCACCGAGTGGGAGATGAAGTTCACCAGGGTGCCCATGCGCGCCAGTCCCAGCACCAGCTCGATTACGCCCACCATGAAGGTGAGCGTCAGCGCGAGCTGCACATACTGGGGCGTCAACGGTTCGGCGAAGGCGCTCAACGAGGACAACAGCACGATCGAGGCCGCGGTGGTGGGGCCCGACATCAGGTGCCAGGAGGAACCGAACAGGGCGGCGATGATCGGCGGAATCATGCCCGCGTAGAGGCCGTACTGGGGCGGCATGCCGGCGATGGAGGCGAAGGCGACGGCCTGTGGCACGACGACGATGGCCACGGTCAGGCCGGCGATGAGGTCGCAGCGAATGGTCTCCGGGGTAACGCGGTTTTTCCACCGTAGCGCCGGCCAGACGCGCAGCAACCAGGCGGGATGATGTGTTCTCGACATGGGTTATTCCTTCATTTCAGTAGTTGGGAAAGGGGTGTACTGTCTGCGCCATCCGGGGATGGGCGGCGGAAAGCGTGTACGGGAGAACCGACTCCCGCATGCCCGGACCGCACGCGGCCGGGGCGGCGGGCCCGTGGTCCCGCCACCGTGCCGGCTGCCGGGGTTCACTGGTGCTGCCCTTTGATGATGCGGAATCGGGGCGCTGGATTCGGCTCGGCGGGCCCTTGGCCGGTTTGTGGTTCGCCCGGCGCGGCTACGCGATCGGCGGGACAGAGCGAGTGGTCTCCGAAAAGCTCGGCGCTGGTCGGCAGGCCGGGGAGGTCGGGGTGCCCGAACAGGACACTCCCCTGTGAACGCGCGGATTCAGCCATCAGACCCGTCGCCCCAGTGGCGCCGGTGGTGTGATGGATGAATCCCATGAGTCCGTCTCCTGTTCTTCAGATGATTAGAATAATCTAATAAAAGCAAGATTCGGACCAGCGTCCATCTCAACCATAAATCAATAACTTAGCTTCCAATCTGGGGTTTTTACGTTTTCCGCCGCCGTCCCGGGTCTACGCAATGCGAGGCGAGCTACATATTTTGTAGCTCGCCTCATGCCGTAGTGCGTGAACGCAACAGGCGATACGCCAGCATTTTGGCGGCGTTGTCGACGAAGAACCAGGCCAGCGCATAGGCCCACATCCACAGCGCATATTCCCAGCCGATAGGGGTTATCAATATTCCGTAGACCGCGATAAGCGTGCCGAGGATCTCGGTGCCGAAGGTGGCCGAGAACAGCAGCGTCGCCGGGAAGGGGCGCCGCCAGAACCAGCCCTCGGTGCGTGTGATGTACAGGGTACTGTGGCCGGCCACGATCAGCTTGAGGAACATCATGCTCTGGATCATCTCCTCCGAGAAACCCTTTTCCGTCAGGATGAAGAACAGCAGAAACGATCCGATCACGCCGGTGACGCCGAGCACCGTAGACACCGTAAGCATCTCGGACATGTTCCAGCGCACCGGCCGGGCGTTGACCCGGGTGTTGTCGTAGGCGATGGCCAGGATGGGGAGGTCGTTGAGCAGCGCCAGCAGGATGATCATCAGGGCGGTGATCGGGTAGAAATTGAACACCACGATGGACAGCGTCATGAACAGGATGATGCGCACGGTCTCGGCGATGCGGAACGTGGCGTAGCTCTTCATACGTTCGAAGGTGATTCGCGCCTGCTTCACCGCCTCGTTGATGACGCCCAGCCCCGGCGCGGTGAGGATGATGTCCGCCGCGCCGCGGGCGGCGTCGGTGGCATTGGACACGGCGATGCCGCAGTCGGCTTTTTTCAGCGCCGGGGCGTCGTTGACGCCATCGCCGGTCATGGCGACGATGTGCCCTGCCTTCTGCAGCGTGTCGACGATGCGGTATTTATCCTCCGGCACCACCTCGGCGAAGATCGTCACCGACTCGATCATATCGACGATGGCGGATTCGTGGGTATGGATGAACTCGCGCTCCAGAAGGCGGGTGTCGTACAGGGTCTTCACCGTCTCCATCACCTCGCCGGCGAAGCGCTGCGCCTCCTTGCGGGAGACCTCCGGCTTGAGGCGTTGATAGAGGGCCGTGGACAGCACCTCGGCAAGGGCCAGCAGCTCGTTGGCGGCGGCACCGGAGAGCTGCTCGGCACGCAGGGTGCGTTGCTCCAGGCCCAGCAGCGTGCCGATCTCGCGGGCGATGGCCAGGTTGTCGCCGGTGACCATTTTTACCTCGACGCCGTAATTCTGCATGTCGGCGATGATCTGCCGGGAGTCCTCCCGCGGGGGATCGTAGAGGGTGATAAGACCCAGGAATTCCAGCGGCGCGTCGCCACGTTTACGGCCCACGGCCAGTGTGCGGTAGCCCCTGGCGGCCAGCGTGTCCACCTGCCGGCTGATCTCCGCAGCCTCGTTGTCAGGCAATTCGGCCATGGCCAGCAGCACCTGCGCCGCCCCCTTCATGGCGACGAAGCGTTCGCCGTCCTTCTCGACCTCGGCCTCGGTACGCTTGCGAACGGGGTCGAAGGGGGTGAAGCTGAGCTGGCGGTAGCTGCGCCAGTCCGCATCGGGCAGCTGCTCGTCGAGGTGCCGGAAGATCGGCAGCTCGATGGGGTCGCGGTTTTCCTCTCGAGAGGCCAGCGCCGCCACCCGATACAGCTCGTCTTCGCTGTAGCCTGCCCGCATCACCGGGTCAGCCACCTGCATCTCGTTTTTGGTCAGAGTACCGGTCTTGTCGGAGCAGAACACATCCATCCCGGCCAGTTCCTCGATGGCGGTCAGCCGCGAGACGATGGCCTGGCGCCGCGCGAGATTCATCGCACCCACCGCCATGGTCACCGACAGCACCGCGGGCAGCGCCACCGGGATAGCCGCCACGGTCAGTACCAGGGCGAAGCGGGCGATCTCCAGGAACGCCTCGTGACGGAACAGCGAGACCATGACGATCAGCAGCACCAGGGCTACGGTGATCACCATCAGGAAATCGCCGATGCGGATCACCATCTTCTGAAAGTGACTGCTTTCCTCCAGGCCGGCCTTGGCCACCAGCGCCACGACGGTATGGAAATTGGTATTGGCGGCGGTATTGACCACCACCGCCAGCATCTCGCCCTGCTTGACGATGGTGCCGGCATAGGCTACTTCGTTGCGCTTCTTGCTGACCGGCAGGGATTCGCCGGTCAACGCCGACTGGTCGATGAGCAGGTAGTCGCCCTGCAGCAATTGCACGTCGGCGGGCACGATATTGCCGATGCGCAGCTTGATGATGTCGCCCGGCACCAGTTCGCGGGCGGGGATGGTCCTGAACGCCCCGTCGCGCAAGACGATGATTTCCGCAGTCAGCCGCTGTTTCAAGGCCTTCAGCGCATTGAGGGCGCGGTGCTCCTGGAAGAAGTCCAGCCCGGCATTCACCAGCAGCATGATGGCGATGATGACGAAGTCATCCCACTTCTGCACCACGGCCGAGAGCAGCGCCGCCACCTCGATCATCCAGGGTATCGGCCCCCAGAACCGGCGGAAGATGCGATGCCAGAGCGGTTCTTCCTTTTCCTCGATTTCGTTATAGCCGTATTGTGCCAGACGCTGTTCCGCCTCGGTGTCGCTCAACCCCCGCGCGGCGTCCACCCCCAGACCGGCCAGGGTCTCCTTAACGCCCTTTCGAGCATAATCATCGGTGCGTTTTTCAGCATTCATGGACCCTCCTTTGGCGATTTGACGGGTGTATCCGTCAATAAACCGTTCACCTTGCTGACTATGACTTTGATAGCGATATTTAGTTTTTCAAAAAAATTTATTTACGCAATTCAACGCCGTTACTCCCAGTCAACTGTCGAAGACAAGCAGCCAGTGGATCAGCTGCTACTATCATAAAGGCGGGAGGATCTTCATATGAAGGGTGATGACCACGCGACGCCTGTGAGGATCATCAGGTGAGTGTGTCATTGTCCGGAACTTAATGACCCGGGCTGCATCTTACAAACGCACGTGGCATTTTGGTGTTTTTACGGGTTCACGAAAACTTCATACAAACGCCACAATTCTGTAGTGTGCCGTAGCTATCCTTCATGGACACTGGAAGGCACTTATCGACTGAAACGGGCAACAGGAGGTGAGCATGGAGCACCGCTGGAGTACACGCAAGCAGGTCTGTCTGGAGGCCATTGTCTTTCATCGTTCCCTGGGTCTGTTGCCCGTCAAAATTCTGGACATCGGCCTTGAAGGGGCGTTCCTCGCCGCCGAACGACTCGACCTGCCGGTACCGGGGATCGTGGAATTGACCTTTGCCATCGATATCAACGGCAAAAAAATTATTTATCACTTGAACGCCATGGTGATGCATCACAACCGCAATGGCTACGGCGTGATGTTCAGGGAATTCAAGCTCGAATCCTTCCGAACGCTGATGGATGTGCTCTACGCAGCGTAACCCAGTATGGGGGCCGGATACATATTCTAAAATGTTTCCGGTCCCCTTTATTTTGTTCAGTTGGTTCAGCCCCAGCCGCGTTACGGCGGTTGAAAAAAGCCCCTCGTCGAGGGCTTTGATACAGGCAGGGGTGTTATCGCCCCGAACTGAGGTGACGACTTACTTGG
>CAVXNM010000001.1:0-10147 GCA_963763115.1 uncultured Gammaproteobacteria bacterium | reverse complement strand
TCGCTCTAGCGCTGATTGATCAAGTCGTCACACCCGCACCCGCATCGGCTCCACTGCGAGTGGTGATTATAACTACGTCGCCCCCTGCGAAGGTGGTGCCTGTAGTGCCCGCTGTCCCCGATCATCAGGTATCCGTGGTGCCTGATCACGCCGCGGATCCCCTGCCGATTGCAGCCAAAAAATCGGCCAGGCACGTGCCGCGCCCAGCGCCGCACAAACAGGTGACACCCGCACATACTGCCCGAAAAATGCCGCCGGCTGCGCACGACAGCCTCACGGTTGCAACATCCCCCGAGTCAGCGTCGATACCGGTGGCGGTTTCCGCCACGACACCGCCGCCGGTCTCCCGTGAGGTTGAATACCTGTATAACCCGCCTCCCGACTACCCGCCGCGGGCGCGCCGCCTGGGCATGGAAGGTGAGGTATTGGTACGCGCCCGGGTTCTCCTGAACGGCGAATGCGATGAGCTCGAGCTGGCGAAGTCCAGTGGCTATGCGCTTCTGGATCAGGCTGCGATGGAGGCAATACGAAAGTGGCGTTTTCGCCCTGCGCGGAGGGGTGACGAGCAGATCATCAGCCGGGTTGATATCCCGGTACGTTTCCACCTGGAACGCTGAGCATCGCCCAAATATCCCGCTGCGACATTTTGCCGCATTCATTCGACGGGCTGCCGACGGTAGAATTCGACGCTCCCCCAGGAAGCGCCTGCGAATGAATGCCGCCAGTTATCGACAAATCCTGCTGATGCTCCTTGCCCTCAACGGCCTCAGCGTGCGGGCCAGCGAGGTCCAACGCATGGAGACCGTTGAGTCTACGGCGCGCGAAGACGATTCGATTCCCTCAGCCACGCGCATCACACCTGCCCGGGAGCCTGCGCCTGCTCAACCCGATACCAGCGCACTGCTGGAAAATACCCCGGGCGCGAGCATCGTGCGCAACGGGGATCTGACCGGGATCGTGCAACTGCGCGGCCTGTTCAACGAACGCGTGCGCGTCGACATCGACGGCATGCAAATCACGCCGGCCTGCCCCAACCACATGGATCCGCCGCTACACTACAGCGCACCATCAGAACTCGACAGCCTGGTGGTTCTGCCCGGCATCACGCCGGTGAGCGACGGGGGCGACAGCATCGCCGGCACCGTCAAGGTGCGCTCCATCGATCCCGCCTTCTTCGTCGACGGGCCCGGCGTGCGCGGCGAGGCAGGCGCAGGCTACAGCGGTGAGAACGAGGGCAAGCTGGCCTCGACACGTCTGGAAGCCGGCAACGAGTATTACGTATTGAGTGCCGATGCCAGCTGGGCACGCGCCAATGATACGGAGTTCGCCGACGGGCGCGTGGCGGACACGGGTTACCGGACCAATCGCGGCGCCGTGCGTCTGGACTCCAGGACCGGGAACGGGCGAACCACGCTTGAGGTCGGCGCAGCCCGCAGCGATGATGTCGGCACGCCCGCCCTGCCCATGGACATGGTGAAAGACAACGCCAACCGGGTACGCTTCAACTACGATGGCGCGCTG
The DNA here is from genome assembly GCA_963763115.1 of uncultured Gammaproteobacteria bacterium. Taxonomy (GTDB): domain Bacteria; phylum Pseudomonadota; class Gammaproteobacteria; order UBA9214; family UBA9214; genus CAVQCA01. The sequence goes on along the minus strand of CAVXNM010000001.1, from coordinate 8,626 downwards.
AGCATCTATGAAGTCAACCTCAGCGCCTACTGGCATGACATCAATCACACCATGGACAACTACTCGTTGCGGCCTGCCACGGGCATGCGCATGCAGGCGCCGTCCGACAGCCGGGACGCGGGCTTCCGGATGGCCTTTGCCCGACCCGCCGTGGGCGGAAAACTGAGCATGGGTGTCGAGGGCTATTCGAATGCTCTCGACGTTTACCAGCGCAACGTGGTGACATCGGCCACACAGGATACCTTCCACGACGCCACACGCGAACGCGCCGGACTGTTCGTGGAATGGGAGCAACAACCGGCGCTCAACTGGCGGGCCCAGTATGGCCTGCGCACGGATTACGTGCAGAGCGATACCCGTAATATAGCGAAAAGCTTTCCGCCCTCGAGCGCCGACCGGGCCGCCTTCAATGCACGCAGTCATTACAGAAACCACCTGCACCTGGATGCCACGGCGCTGTGGCGTTACTCCGCCAACCCGGCACTCGATTACCTTGTGGCGGTAGCGCGCAAGACCCGTTCGCCCAGCCTGCTGGAGTATTATCTCTGGACCCCGCTCTCGGCGAGTGCCGGCCAGGCAGACGGGCGCACCTACCTGGGCAATCTCGATCTCGACCCCGAGGTGTCGCACCAGATCAGCCTGGGCCTTGAATATCAGCCGGCCGATTTTTCCATCAGGCCATCGATTTTCTACAATCGCGTCAACGATTACATTCAGGGCAGTCCGATCGCACGCCTCGATGCCAACGGCAAACCGGTGCTGGAATACCAGAATTTCGACGCAGAGCTATACGGTGTCGACGGCAGCTTGGAATGGCAGGCGACGTCTTCCGTGGCACTCGGCGGTACGCTGAGTTACGTGCGTGGCAAAAACCGCACTACCCATGACAACCTCTACCGCATCGCACCGCTGAACGGAGTACTTTACTCGGATTGGCGTACTGGCCGCTGGACGCACCGCGCCGAGATAAGGGCAGCCGCGCAACAGCACGAAGTTTCCAGCTACAACGACGAACAGAAGAGCAGCGGCTGGGCGATACTCAATCTGCGTACCCAGTGGTCTGACGGCCTCTGGCGGCTGCGCGGAGGCATCGAGAACCTGTTCAACAAGAACTACCACGACCACCTGGCCGGAATTAATCGCGTGAATGAAGGGGACGTCAGGGTGGGCGACCCGATTCCCGGGGCAGGACGGTTCGCTTATGTCAATGCGAGCGTTTTCTGGTAGTCGAAGCCGGCGACTACCAGGTGACCAGGGTCATCAACCGGCGCCGGCGGTATGCACTCATCTCAACGGGCTACTAAGGTGTACCGTCGCTGCAAAGCGGAGTTGATCTGTTTGGAAGGTTACTCTTGGCCCGGCCCACATGACGGCCTGGAGCGCCATAGGGCCCTGGCGCCTGAGTCACCCGCCCGGGGGTTTCATGGTTCTCAATATCTGTCGAATCGCCCATTCACTCATGCTGCAGACGAGGGATGACGGCATCTAGTTGAAGACTATGAACGATGATTGTATTCAGTCGTTCATCTCAATGCCGTCTGGTTAACAAAGAATCAAAAGGGTTAGAACTCGGATTTTCTCAACTGGCTGCCGAGCCAGTGCGTGCAGGATCTGGCTCCAGTTAACAAGGAACAATTGGGGAGAGTCGATCCGTTACATTCAGGCGATTGAGGATGCTTGTCCGAGTGACAAGCGGTCTTTACATCGAAGCGAGTCTAGACAGTCAGCTCTCCAGCAGGCAGAAAATTGCCCGTAGGTTCTTCACCCAGGCTGATGTACTCGATGCGCCATTGATCCACCTTGCGGACATCCGCCAAGGTCATGATTGTGTCGGCTACGGCGTTGCAAGCGTCCAGAGCGATCTCTGTTGCACCACCCCCTGGTTCACCCGCAAGAAGAACGGACGTCTTTACCGCTACTACCTGCCGGTGCGCGAGAACAAGGAACACGCCGACACCGCTCCACCTGGCGCTCGCCCGCGGGCACCGGTGGCTCTCCATGTTGGAATCGGGCGAAGCCAAGTCACTGAAGGAGATCGCTCTGCGAGAGGGGATCGACGACAGCTACGTGAGCCGCATGGTCAGCATGACGACGCTGGCGCCCGACATCGTCGCTGCCGTCCTGGACGAGACACTGCCTCCGGAGGTGACGCTGTTCGATCTGGCGGCGGGGACGCCGTTGTTGTGGGAGGAGCAGCGGGGGATGTTAGAAGGAAACAAGAATCGGTCATGATTGGCGTCCCTATCTGAATACGTATTTCTACGTATATTGCGCCTCTTGCTACGTGGTGTCATGAGAAAACCTGTTGGTCGAGACTTGCCGGCAATGCGGTGGTGCGGTCAGGATCATCGCCTGCATCGAAGACCCAGTGCTGATTGGAAGGATCCTTATCCACCTCGATGCGAACGCCCGAAGTCTTGCGGCGGCCGCAATGCCGGGCGCCGCCCCAGCGAGGGATGTTCGATTAAAGGGGATTACCCAACGACGCCCCCCTTTGGCTGTGACGTCCGCGGCGTGGCCATGGTGGCGGTTGGCCAGAGGGTAGGTGTTATGGGGAAAAGCGCGCCGGCGAACCCGTCGCCGGGGTGGATTCGGGCGCCGTGACGCCACTCAAAGGCGATTGGCGAATCGGATCGGCCGCCGCCCGGGGTGCCGAGACAGATGAGGAAGGACTGATGGCCGCCGAAAAAACGGCCTATACTGACTATACACCACACGGTCAAACCTATAATAAGGGAGGACATCATGAAAAGAAAAAAAATACAGATTAGGCGTGGAGCCGTGCTGGCTTTGGTCCTCTCTTCGCTCATGCTCACCATGCAGATGCTGGGTGTCTCAATTGTTGGGGCACAGGAGATCTTTGACGGCCCTCCACCCATTACGCCCAGGTGGGCGTTTGAGCCGTGGGCGTGGGAAGACAATCACAATACACAAGATAGTATCGTCAACCTCGTGGACCAATATCAAAGTCGTAACATTCCTGTAGGGGCGGTGATCATCGATAGTCCATGGAGCACCTGTTACAACAGTTTCGAATGGAACACAACACAGTATCCCGACCCTGAACAAATGATCGACAGTTTTCACGAAGAAGAGGTACGTGTCCTGCTGTGGTTAACGGGCTTTCTTAATGAGACTTCCGTCGATACCGAGATCCAAGAATGCGTCGATAGCAATGGAAAATCCCTCTTTGATTTTGTCGGTCCCCCACCTGCAGGACAAGATTATTCCGTCGACAATGGGGATGTTCATTGGTGGTGGAAATGCAAGGGGACCACCCCTTGTGGCAGGCATATCGACTTTACCAATGATGCCGCGAAAGACTGGTGGCACATGCTAATGGACAAAGTATTAGTTCTCGGCATTGATGGATGGAAGACCGATCGCGGAGCCCAATCTTTGGGTGCTAAGGTTATGACCAGTATCAATAACGAAATGTCCAACGAGGATTTCAGGAAGTATTATTACGCCGATATTTTTGATTATTCCACCACCGACAGTATGTATGCTGACAAGGAAAAGATTATTTTTGCCCGCCCCATAGGTCCCAATGATTCAATAAATGACAATACAACCCAAAGGTATGCACCCGTCTCGAAGCTTTCTGCCGGCTGGGGAGGAGATTATAGCGGAAATTTTGATGGCCTAACTAAACAGATGAATCATATGTATGACTCGGCGAAGGCGGGCTACGGGGCGCCGGGGATTGAAGTTGGAGGATTTTTTGATGATAAACCCACGAAATTTTCCTTAATTCGATATGCGCAATTGGGCGCCCTAAGTCCGATCATGGAGAATGGAGGGCAAAACGGGGGTTGTGGCAATCCGCAATGTACGATTGGAGAACATTTACCCTGGCATTGGGATGATGACAAGACGGTGGATATTTATCGGTATTATGCCACTCTCCATAGTGAATTAACGCCGTATCTGTTTAGCTACAGTGTCGAAGCGCATCTAACGGGAGACAGCATCATACGTGGTTCTGATAATAGCCTGAGTCATCACCGGTTGGGTGAGGAAATATTTGTCTCCGTGATCGATGAAGAGGGGGATTCTGAGGGAAATGTTAAAAAGCCAGTGATCTTTCCCTCAGAGGGCAGTTGGATCGACTATTGGGATCAGGGACAATTGTACACGGGAGGCAGTAGCATTCCTGGGTACGAGGTGAGTTTAGAAAAGTATCCCATCTTCATCAAAGCCGGGGCTGTTATTCCCACCAGCGACCTTATTTGCACGCATTGCTGGGAAAAAAATGGTGGGGTGTTTGGTCTGCCCTTCACCATAGACGTGGCTGACTACCACGACCCTGCCGAATTCACTGACCCTAACATCGTATTGAATATCTACCCCTTCGCGGATTCTTCGTTTTTGTTTCACCGCCCCCTGGGTGATGGTATCGACTGCGAGGACGTGAAAGTCGAGGTGAAGGAATCGGCAGGCACCATTCAAGTAATAAAGAATCAAAATGAGAATCCAACACAGAATACGTGCCAGGAACTGAATCGCGAGATGGAACATTATAAATTTCGTGTGAAAAGTTTTAGCGAGCCGAACGAGGTGTTCGTGGATGGGGAGAGTCATCCTTTTGATTATGATGAGAATCAATATGTCATCATCAATGTGGTCGGCAGCGAATTTAGGATCACGATCAATGGCTTAACCGGGTACAGTGGAATAGTGAACAATGTCAATGCCGGCAGTGGAACGAAATATGAGGTAATCAATAACGGCTTGGTCCTGGGAGCCACGCAATACGTGGACCGCAGCTTTACGTTCACGGACATACCTGAGAATTTACAGAATGCGACCTACATTAAAACGGCCAATGACGACAAATTGGATACCGTGAACCCATTCCTGACCTTTGATGTCAATGAAGATGTCATCATTTACGTGGCACTTGACGATCGCGTCACTAAACCCTTGTGGTTGGACGACATGGGCTTTGAAGATAGTTCCCTACACTTATCCGCCGAAGGCACGCCTGGACCTTTTAGTCTTTACAGCGCTCCCTTCCCTGCCGGAATGGTACATCTGGGTGGTAATGAAGGGGGCGTCAACTCCAGCATGTATACCGTCGCGATAGTCCCTCTCAAGATCGTCGAGGATCCGCCCATTCCCCAAACCAATTGGGTGGGGTCTGTGGATAGTGAAGAGCTTGTGGGCGAGGATGGCCGGGGTGTGAATGCGTTTGATGGCAAGCCGGGGACCATTTGGCATACGGAATGGTCGCTGAGCGACCCTCCCCATCCCCACCACCTCCAGATCGATTTAGGGGCGGTCTATGACGTGACCGGCCTCCGCTACCTGCCGCGGCAGGATGGCTCGCTCAATGGGACCATCGGGGACTATGCGGTGTCGGTCAGTCTGGATGGGGAGACGTGGGGCGTCCCGGTGGCCACGGGGAAGTGGACGAATGATAGTACGGAGAAGAAGGTATTGTTTGGGAGCGTCACCGGGCGGTATATCCGCCTGGAAGCCTTCACGGAGGTGAATGGCAATCCCTGGACCTCGGCCGCTGAAGTGAATGTGCTGGGTGTGTTGTCCAGCATCGTCGAGGATCCGCCCATTCCCCAAACCAATTGGGTGGGGTCTGTGGATAGTGAAGAGCTTGTGGGCGAGGATGGCCGGGGTGTGAATGCGTTTGATGGCAAGCCGGGGACCATTTGGCATACGGAATGGTCGCTGAGCGACCCTCCCCATCCCCACCACCTCCAGATCGATTTAGGGGCGGTCTATGACGTGACCGGCCTCCGCTACCTGCCGCGGCAGGATGGCTCGCTCAATGGGACCATCGGGGACTATGCGGTGTCGGTCAGTCTGGATGGGGAGACGTGGGGCGTCCCGGTGGCCACGGGGAAGTGGACGAATGATAGTACGGAGAAGAAGGTATTGTTTGGGAGCGTCACCGGGCGGTATATCCGCCTGGAAGCCTTCACGGAGGTGAATGGCAATCCCTGGACCTCGGCCGCTGAAGTGAATGTGCTGGGTGTGTTGTCCAGCATCGTCGAGGATCCGCCCATTCCCCAAACCAATTGGGTGGGGTCTGTGGATAGTGAAGAGCTTGTGGGCGAGGATGGCCGGGGTGTGAATGCGTTTGATGGCAAGCCGGGGACCATTTGGCATACGGAATGGTCGCTGAGCGACCCTCCCCATCCCCACCACCTCCAGATCGATTTAGGGGCGGTCTATGACGTGACCGGCCTCCGCTACCTGCCGCGGCAGGATGGCTCGCTCAATGGGACCATCGGGGACTATGCGGTGTCGGTCAGTCTGGATGGGGAGACGTGGGGCGTCCCGGTGGCCACGGGGAAGTGGACGAATGATAGTACGGAGAAGAAGGTATTGTTTGGGAGCGTCACCGGGCGGTATATCCGCCTGGAAGCCTTCACGGAGGTGAATGGCAATCCCTGGACCTCGGCCGCTGAAGTGAATGTGCTGGGTGTGTTGTCCAGCATCGTCGAGGATCCGCCCATTCCCCAAACCAATTGGGTGGGGTCTGTGGATAGTGAAGAGCTTGTGGGCGAGGATGGCCGGGGTGTGAATGCGTTTGATGGCAAGCCGGGGACCATTTGGCATACGGAATGGTCGCTGAGCGACCCTCCCCATCCCCACCACCTCCAGATCGATTTAGGGGCGGTCTATGACGTGACCGGCCTCCGCTACCTGCCGCGGCAGGATGGCTCGCTCAATGGGACCATCGGGGACTATGCGGTGTCGGTCAGTCTGGATGGGGAGACGTGGGGCGTCCCGGTGGCCACGGGGAAGTGGACGAATGATAGTACGGAGAAGAAGGTATTGTTTGGGAGCGTCACCGGGCGGTATATCCGCCTGGAAGCCTTCACGGAGGTGAATGGCAATCCCTGGACCTCGGCCGCTGAAGTGAATGTGCTGGGCAGTGTCAATTAGCCGCCGACGGCGGTGGCAGACAGCTACAGCACGTCTGAAATTGCCCCGCTCAGCGTGCTGGCCAACAATATTGACCCTGATGGCGGTCCGCTGAGCGTGGATCCGACGCCAGTGAGTGGTCCGATGAGTGGGACCCTGACGTTCCTCAATGTTGACGTCACGAGTGACGATCTGCCTGAAGCTGATGTAGTCCTGTGTCGCGACTGCTTGGTTCACTTGTCTTCTACTGATATTTTTGCGGCACTTCGCAACTTTAGGCGCAGTGGTTCCACCTACCTGTTGACAACAACCTATCCTGGCCTTCTCTCGCACAATCGGAATATTGTGACCGGGATGTGGCGGCCAGTTGATCTGCAGTTGCCGCCTTTTGGCTTTCCCGCCCCGTTCAAGGCCCATTTGGCGGCGCAGGGCACGGTCTTGCCAGGGTATGTCGAGCAGGAATTCGAGGATTACCTCAGTGCGGCCACCTCGAGCACGGCTTCCTGCGGGTGCGCTGTGATACGTGCCATGCGGAACATCTTGTGGCTTTCAGTTGCAAGCGCCGCGGCTTTTGCCCCAGCTGCGGCGCGCGGCGCATGGCGGAAGGCGCCGAGCTGCTGGTGGATGAGGTCTTTCCCGAACAGCCTGTGCGCCAATGGGTGTTGAGCTTTCCGTATCCTCTGCGTTTCCTGTTCGCTAGCCGCCCGGCGATCATGGGAAAGGTGCTCGGCATTGTGTATCGCGTCATTGCCACGTACTTGATCAAGAAGGCCGGGTTCAGCCGCAAGACGGCCCGCACCGGCGCCGTCACGCTGATCCAGCGGTTTGGCTCGGCCCTGAATTTGAATATCCATTTCCACATGCTGTTCGTTGACGGGGTGTATGTCGAGCACCCCGGCGGTTTGCTCCGATTCCGCTGGGTGAAGGCGCCAACGACCGCCGAGCTCGCCCGGCTAACGCAAGCTCTCGCACTGCGCATCGGCCGGTACCTGGAACGGCAGGGGTGGCTTACGCGTGCCGCTGAGAACAGCTATCTGGTCGGCGAGGGCCTCGAGGCCGGGCCGCTGGATCAACTCCTCGGTTCGTCAATCACGTATCGCATCGCCGTCGGACCACAACAGGGCCGCAAGGTGTTCACGCTGCAGACGCTGTCGGCGTGCGACGAGCCGTTTAATGACCCAGTGGGTAAGGTAGCCGGGTTTTCCTTGCATGCCGGCCTCGCGGCGCGCGCGGATGAACGCAAGAAGCTCGAGCGGCTGTGCCGCTATATTAGCCGGCCGGCGGTCGCGGAAAAGCGCCTGTCACTCACCCCGAACGGGAATGTCCGCTACCAACTGAAAACCCCGTATCGCGATGGCACCACACATGTCATCTTCGAGCCGCTGGATTTCATCGCCCGGCTAGCAGCCCTGGTGCCCAAACCGCGAGTCAACCTCACCCGTTTCCACGGGGTGTTTGCGCCGAACAGCAAACACCGCGCGCGGGTGACACCGGCCAAGCGGGGCAGGTGCGGTCAACGTGCTGCGACCGACGATAGAGAGGAGCCGACACCGGCCGAACGTCGCGCCGCGATGACGTGGGCGCAAAGCCTCAAGCGAGTCTTCGGCATCGACATCGAGACCTGCCCGGCCTGCGGTGGGGCGGTACGGATCATCGCGTGTATTGAGGATCCGTTGGTGATCGAGAAGATCCTCACCCACCTGGATGCGAAAGCGGCTGAGCCCGAAGCCACGAG